>JANOYY010000115.1:0-41856 GCA_031429095.1 Acidimicrobiia bacterium
CGGGGATTCGCCGTCGGCGTCATAAACGCGCCCGAAGATGTCATGCACGACCCCCACTTCGCCGATAGAGGTTTTCATGCCACGCTTCATCACGAAGAGTTCGGTCGCGATATCGTCTACCCGGGCGCGCCGATCCAATTCGGAGCGTCGCCGTGGCGTCTCGTTCGACGAGCACCAGGGCTCGGCGAACACAACGACCGACCTTGCGCTCCGGCATAACTGCAATTCTCCAGTTATTGGTACTAGCTTGGCGGTAGCCACCTCGCTGCGGATACGGGAGGAACATTTTGATTCGCGTTTTGATCGTCGATGACCATCAAATGTTCGCGGCAAGTTTGGCCCGGGTGCTCGGCGACGAACCCGATTTCAAGGTGGCGGCGACCGTCGGCGGTGCAGCGGCGGCGTTCGAAATGATGTCCACGGACATCGATGTGGTGCTGGTGGATTTCCGGCTCGGACGATCCGACGGAATCGAGACCACACGCACACTCGTCGCCAACTGGCCACACATTAGAGTGGTGATGCTCACCGCCTCGAGCGATGAGGCGCTGTTGGTTTCGGCCCTTGAGGCGGGCTGCGCTGGCTTCGTAACGAAATCGGAATCGGTCGAGACGGTCTTCGCTGCGATCCGCGGGGCGGCCATCGGCGAGGCCGTCATATCGCCGGCTCTGCTGGCCCGTCTTCTACCGCGACTTGTCACTCGGCCAAAAGGACGGAACCCTGATCTGACCCGTCGCGAGTCGGAAGTGCTTGCGCTGATGGCCACGGGAGGTTCGAACCAGGAGATTGCCGATCAACTGTTCATCTCCCGAGACACCGTTCGGAACCACGTCGCGGCGATACTTTCCAAACTGGGCGTCAACTCCAAGCTTCAGGCTGTCACCGTGGGGCTCCAGCGTGGCATGATCAGCATGACCCCGTGACTTGGATGATTCCATGACCTCAAACCCGGCAACGATGGGCTCAGGCGGCCCAACGTTTCCTCGCATCGAGGACGTGCTCGCACTTCATTGCCGCACCATTCTCCAGCAGTGTGCCGATTTCGGGCTCTCGTACCTCGTCGTGCGACGAGGCGGAGCAATCGTCGAGGCGGACCAACGAACGGTTGCGCTTCTCGGCTACTCGATGGAAGAACTACGGGCGCTTCCCGACATCTCCATGCTTATTCCGCCAGGCGAACGAGACCTGAGGATCCAGTATCAGCAAATGCGGCGCAGAGGAGAGACACCGAGTTCCCCGATGCGAGTGACCGTCCTGTGCTCCAACGGCCGACAGATACCGGTGGACATCGTCTTCACACCAATCGATGACGGCCAGTTCACCGTCCTGACATTTCGCGACGCGACAGACATCGCCGATCGCGATCAATTGATCAGCTGGTACACCTCACTTTGTGACCGGATGCCAACCGGCGCGATGATTGCCCGCCGAATTATGACGCAAGACGGCGCCCGCCTTCAGCTCCTCTCCGCCAATCCGGCAGCATCTCAAGCGTTCTCGATCGACCTCCAGGCACGAATCGGCGACACCCTGTTCGAGATCTTCCCGATTCCGGAGTCGACAGAAGATCGCAACCGCATTCTGGCAATTCTCGGCACCGACCGAATCGAGTATCTGCCCGACGCGGTAATCGGCCCCCCGTCGAGACCCAATCGAGTGTTCAAACGGATGATCGTTGCGCTGCCCAACGACGCCGTGGCGCTTTTGGTCGAAGACGTCACGCGAATGGTCAACGACGATCTTCATCGCCGGTCTCTGCTCGAGCGAATCGTCGAACTCGGCGACGCCGAGCGCCGTCAAATCGCGCTTGGGATTCACGACGAGCCGTTGCAGCAAATTGCCGGTGCTGCACTTCTTGTGGCTCAGATGCGCCGGCCAGATCGGGCGCCACGCGAGGACTGGCTCGCCGAGGTCGACGTGGCATTGCACCAGTCAATGGAACTCCTCCGACGCCTCGTGTTCGATCTGAGCCCACCGGAGTTGGTCCAATCCGGTCTTGCGACGGCGTTATCGGCGGCGGCAGACCATATCTTCGCCGGAACCGGGGTCTGGGTCCACGTCGAGCGTGTTGACGACGCACACGTCCCAGAGAAGGTTGCGGTTACTGCGTTTCGAATCGCAGTTGAAGCGCTGAACAACGCCCGCAAGCACGCGCACTGTTCATCGGTGACCCTTTCGATCGTGACCGATGGCGAAAACCTGGGGATGGAGATCACCGATGACGGAGGAGGCTTCTCTACTGAGGCCCCGCTCGGACACTATGGGTTCATGAACATCCGTGATCGCGCAGAGGCGATCGGCGGCACGATTCGAATTGCTACCGGCCCCACCGGCACGAGGGTCAGTGTAAGCCTGCCGCTCACCGGTTCGCAGCGACCGGGAACACCAGAACTTACCAACTCCATCCGTGAACTCGATTTTGAGCGGACCACAATTGCTCTCGAACGAGACACCCTTCGCGATTCACTCGCCAATGCGACCCGCGCGTTCGACCTGGCTGAGAAACACCTTGCCATGAGCTCGGGTCTGGGGCCCGAACTTCGAGCAGTTCCAGCGGCCGAAAGAGCCGCCACCGCATGCAGGTACCTGTGCCGGTGGCTCGCCGACGGCACGGCTCTGAGGCTGGCCAGCTCCAATGGCAAGGAACTTTTCCAGATCGCAAGTTGGCATGACGACGAACATCAGCTGGCGTTCCTAAACGAACATCTGTTCATCGACCGATCGGGAGAAACGTCGAGTGCGCATCTGGTGTTCCGAACGGGCGAACCCGTACTGATTGACCGTCAGAAGGGTCGGTGGTCACCGGGCGATGGGAACGCCCCTCCTTACGGACCAATCCTCGTGCACTCGGCGATTCTGGCTCCCGTTCGGGCTGGGACTTCAACGATCGGTGTACTTACTTGTTGCCGAGACAAGACCCTTGACCCGTTCACGCCATCGGATCTCCGCCTGGTGGAATCGCTTGGTGATGTGCTCGGGGCTTTTTTGACATAATCATGTCTACGTCGCCCGTTCCGCACGGGGCCCGACTTTACGTAGTGCGTTCGCACTATGTGGGGGGCGCAGACGAACCACAATGAATGCGTACAGGGAGAACTGTCCTCGGGACTTCGTTTTCCGCAGAATTGAACAGTGACCACCGAACGGCCCCTGGGGCGCACCCTACGTGAGCTTACTATGATGCTCGACTCCGAGCCGATGCCCTCGACACCTCGGCAAGTCTCCAACGTTGCATCGGTGCCTGTACCGGCCCAGCCAGGGCAGGCTGACTTCGACGAAATCGTGACGTTCGCCTGGACGCACCTCCAGACCCCGATTGCGGCCGTTTCGCTGATCGACCGAGAAACAGTCTGGTTCACGTCGGCAGTTGGCATTGCCCAGGCACAATTCGCACGTGAAGATTCGTTTTGCGACTACGTCATTTCTGGCGGATGCGAACTTATCGTCCCTGACGCATTGAAGGATCGACGCTTCTCGAAAATCTCTCTTGTGTCTGACTATCCGAAAGTTCGATTCTATGCGGGTGTACCTTTACGCGTATCGGGTGAATGGGTTGGGGCCATGTGCATCCTCGACCGGCGTCAGCGCGCGATTACGCCGCGCCAGCTTGGAATTCTTCGGTTCCTCGGCCGTCAGGTCCAACACCTTATTGAACTGCACGGCCTTCCGAACGCACGGCTCTCGACGGGCCAGGAATCGGTGATCGGTGGCGAACGGGACGGCTGAGCTCCGAAATCAGGGTCACCCCATGACAGCCATGTCATGTGAATCGATGCCGACGACGAGCACATCCTCATCAACACAGAAATCGGACGGGCTAAGGCGATCGCGATCATAAGTACACCTATATCGCCGCAGAGAGCCGCCTCAGGAAAGCGACTCGGGCCTCCTTGCGGGGGCCCGAGTCGCTTGGTCGTCCGAAGACGCACTGCATTATGGCGCTACTGTTTTGGTGGAGGGTCACGCCTGTGTTCGCTACTTCAGGAACAGCCACTCGTTGCGCCGCATGCATTGCACACATAGCAACTGCCTGCTCGGTTCATCTCGTTGCCGCAGGAGTAGCAAAACGGTGCATCGGCCGGGCGTTGCCGAGACAATGTGGCGTCGGTACGTGGCATCGGAGACGGCTTCGGCGTCAGGTCAATGGCGTTTTGCGTTGCAGCCTGCGACGACGGAGAGACAGTCGGCTCGCCGAAGCCCATGGTGGTCGTGGTGGCCTCTTCGACTCCCGGCAGGGTCGGCTGGATTCGCTCACTCGACGACAAGACACCGAGTTCTTCTCGCAGATCCCGGGGGAGGTAGTCGAGTGCCAGGCGACGGAAGATGTAATCGATCAACGACGTCGCAATGCGCAACTCCGGATCATCGGTGATGCCCGACGGTTCAAAGCGCTGGTTCGAATACTTGCTGACGTAGGTGGCCAACGGTACGCCGTGTTGCAGGCCGAGGCTGATCGAGATCGAGAACGCATCCATGATGCCAGCAAGGGTCGAACCCTGCTTGGACACGTTGACGAACAGCTCGCCGGGCCGGCCATCTTCGTACTCGCCGACATGGACGTGGCCTTCGCAGTCAGCAACACGGAACTGGAACGTGTTCGAACGACGCTTGCGAGGCATCCGCTCGCGCTGTGGCTTGCGGATCACCGTGGTGGTGGAGGCGAGTGCCTTTTCGAGTTCGGCGACCTTCGCCGCAAGTTCCTCAGCCTCGGCGTTGGGCGCGACGGCACCGAACACGTCACGCTCGCTGCCGTCCTTCTTTGCGGTCTGGAGGGGCTGACCGACCTTGCAGTTATCGCGGTAGATCGCGATCGCCTTGATCCCCATCTTCCACGCGTCGATGTGGAGCTGTTCGATCTCTTCCACCGTTGCGTCTTCAGGCATGTTGACGGTCTTGGAGATCGCGCCCGAGATGAACGGCTGGATGGCTGCCATCATGCGGACGTGGCCCAGATAGTGAATAACGTTGTCACCCATCGAGCAGGCAAAGATCGACAGGTGCTCCGGCCGCAGGTCCGGACAACCAATCAGCGACTTGTTTTCGTCGATGTAGGCGATGATTCGCTCGACGACCGGTCCCTCGTAATCGAGTTGGCGAAGCGCGCGCGGAATGGTTTGATTCACGATCGTCATGGAGCCGCCACCGACGAGCTTCTTGAACTTCACCAATCCAAGGTCGGGTTCGACACCGGTGGTATCGCAGTCCATGAGCAGACCAATCGTTCCGGTTGGTGCGAGAACCGTGGCCTGCGCATTGCGCACGCCGTAGCTTGCCGCCAACTCACATGCACTATCCCATGACTGTTGGGCGGCCGAAAGCAGATCGAGCGGAACGAGGTCTTCGTTGATCTTGGCCACTTCGCCTCGGTGCATGTTGAGCACGTTGTTCATCGGTTCGCGGTTCTCAAGATAACCGGCGAATGGACCCATGCGCATGGCAACACGGGCACTGGTCGCGTAGGCATGACCGGTCATAAGCGCCGTGAGGGCACCGGCCCATGCACGACCACCTTCGGTGTCGTAGCCATGGCCGAGGGCCATGAGCAGCGCGCCGAGATTGGCGTAGCCAAGGCCGAGCTGACGGAACCGACGACTATTTTCGCCGATCGTCTTGGTCGGGTAGTCGGCGTTGCCCACGATGATTTCCTGGGCAGTGAAGACACACTCGATCGCCGACTTGTAGCCCTCGATATCAAAGCTGTCGTCGTCGTTCAAGAACTTCAGCAGGTTCAGGCTGGCCAGGTTGCACGCTGAATTGTCGATGTGCATGTACTCGCTGCACGGGTTCGAGCCGTTGATCCGGGCAGTGTTCGACGACGTGTGCCAGCGGTTGATGGTGGTGTCGTATTGCATACCGGGATCGGCGCACTCCCATGCAGCTTCCGCGAACTGCCGCATAATCCGACGAGCCTTCACCGTCTGCACGATTTCACCGGTCCCGACTGCACGCAGGTGCCAATCGGCGTCGTCGACCACTGCTTCCATGAACTCGTCGGAAACTCGCACCGAATTGTTAGCGTTCTGGTACTGAATCGAGAACGAGTCCTTGCCATCGAGGTCCATGTCGAAGCCGTTGTCACGCAGGACGCGGGCCTTGCGCTCCTCGATCACCTTGCACCACATGAAGTCTTCGATGTCGGGATGGTCGACGTTGAGAATGACCATCTTCGCGGCCCGACGCGTTTTCCCGCCCGACTTGATCGTTCCGGCGCTGGCATCGGCGCCGCGCATGAAGCTGACCGGTCCGCTGGCCGTGCCGCCGCCGTTCAAGAATTCCTTCGATGAACGGATCTTCGACAGGTTGATACCCGCTCCCGAGCCCCCTTTGAAGATCACGCCTTCTTCGCGGTACCAGTTCAGAATCGAATCCATGGTGTCGTCGACTTCGAGAATGAAGCATGCGCTGCCCTGCTGCGGGACTCCTTTGACGCCGATGTTGAACCACACCGGCGAGTTGAATGCGGCCTTCTGGTTGACAACGAGATGTTTCAGTTCCGCGTTGAACGCGTCGGCTTCCGCCTGATCCACGAAGTATCCACCAGCAACACCCCAGTTCGTGACGGTGTCGACAACTCGATCCGCCACCTGACGAAGTGTCCACTCTCGCTCGGGGGTACCGACCGTTCCCCGAAAATACTTCTGCGCCAAGATATTGGTGGCATTCACGCTCCACGAGGCGGGAACTTCAACGTTTCGCTGCTCAAAGGCGACCTCGCCCGTTTTCCAGTTCGAGATGAGGCTGTCTCTACGTTCCCAAGCGATTTGGTCGTAGGGATGCACTCCCTCGGTCGTGAAGTAGCGGCGGATGCCGATGCCGGTGCGTTCAGGCGCAAGAGCCATGGTGTGGAAAGACCTTTCGTAGGTGCGACGAGTGCCGCGAGCAGGGAAGTTGGACTTCGTTGGAGGAGCGATAGGAGATGCGGCGGGGCAGATTGGGAGAGCGATTCGAAACGACGACGGTGGGGAGAGCTTAGGAACAACCGCAGAGACAGCTCAGCTATAGATGGTGTGCGTTCCGGGGTTTCGCCGAGCATCGCACGCGGAGCCTGCGATGCCTGCGATGCCTTCGATGCCTTCGGAGGACGAAGCGGCGTCACCTCACCACGAGCCGAGGCTCGGTGCACGGCGACGCCAGATTGAAACACTCAGTATGAAGGTGGCCCGCACCTGCCGCTTGCTCGAACTTCGAACAATGAACCCCATGACACAACATCTAGGGGTTCGGAGCAGTTGGACCACGACATGTAGCCTAAATACAAGCGTGGAATTTCACTCGTGTCAAGCAAGGTGATCAATGTTCTCTGAGCGTGGCGGAATGGGCAGGGTAATCACCTCGAAGTGGACTAAAAGGGTGCGTCGACGGGGAATTTGCACACCGTACCGGCCCCAGGCTGTGGATGGATAGAGAAGTTCCCAGGGGATAGCCCGGTGGATAGCCGGGGGAAAAGCCGACCGACCTGGGGAAAGGATCAGTCGACGCGGCCAAGCGTCGGCGCGGTGCCTTCGTCCACGACCAGTTTGGGAGGTTCCCCCACAACAGGCTTTGGTCGCGTCGACTTGGTGAGATGTCGAACCGAGGGACTCGCCGCTTGCGATGCCAAGAAGTCAACCACCCGTGCGAACTCGGCCGGGTCGGTGAAGTTCTGGTACACGCTCGCAAATCGGACATAGGCAACCCCGTCAATCGAACGCAACCGCTGGAGGACGGCCGCGCCAATGTCGCCCGTCGAAATCTCCGTGCCTTCCAGTCGGAACTGCTCCTCCACCTCGCCGGCGACGGCGTCGAGGATTGCGGCATCGACATGCAGGTTCTTCGTGGCCGAACGAAGTCCGGCCAAGACTTTGGAGCGATCGAAGTGTTGTCGACTCCCGTTGCGCTTGACCACGATGATCGCGATGTCCTCGACGCGCTCAAAAGTGGTGAAGCGTCGTGAACACTGGAGACACTCGCGACGACGACGAATCGAAGCGCCGTCGTCGGCGGCGCGGCTGTCAATGACTTTGTCATCCACGGTCGAACAAAATGGGCAACGCACAGCAACGAAGATAGCTGTTGCGCACGGCAGGATTTGTTCTCCACAGGTATATACTATGAACACATAGTAGTGAATAAGTCCGCCGAGAGGCCTTACGGTAGAACGAGTGTGGCCCCGGGCGAAAGGATTCCGCCGACCTTGTTCAGTCGGGAGATAGTGGCGATCAGCGGCCGAACATCACCGCGCGGTTGCTCGACACGAGCTATTGACCAGAGCGTATCGCCGGGTAAAACGGCTACGGTGCGCGGAGCCGGTCCATGGCTACTGCGGGCACCGGCGCGACCCACACCGACAACGAGCACGACCGCGAGCACAACTACAACCGCGGCGACCAGGGGAACCCACAGCCGCTGCGCCATCCACAGCCGCTGCGCCATCCACGGCCGCTGCGCCACCCGCCTCGGCGCAACGCGAGCAACCTCGTACGACGTTGGCCACATGTCGCCACGTCGGAGAGATCGCTTGGATACCGTTGCTGATGCCGTTGCTGATGCCGTTGTTGATACTGGAGCCGTTGCGGATGGGTTCGAACGGTTGTTCGTCATGAGTTGAAACTGTACGGAACGTTCGTTCGGTCGTCAAGAGAAAAATCGAACAGATGTTTGAGTTCGTCTCGTTGCTCCGATAGTGTGTTCGCATCTTCCCCGATTCGTGTCGAAATTCTTGCCAACATCGGCACACAATCACCTACCGCCGGTCGTCCGGCAGAGGAGTTTCCCAATGAGCGACCACCACCTCACCGAACGTCAACTGCAAATTCTGGAATGCATCGAGCAGGCCATGCGCGATCGCGGCTACCCGCCATCAGTTCGCGAGATTGGCGAACAGGTCGGCTTGTCGTCGTCGTCGACCGTCCATATGCACTTGGAGACGCTGCAGAAGTTGGGGTACCTCCGCCGCGATCCCACCAAGCCGCGCGCCATCGAGGTTCGATATGACCCCGCTACGGGTTCACAGGCCGAGCGTCGGCCGGTGCGTCACGTCCCGCTGCTTGGATCCGTTGCAGCCGGTACCGGGGTGCTCACCGACGAACGCGTGGAGGAGATCCTCCCGCTTCCCGAAGATTTCACCGGCGATGGCAACCTGTTCATGCTCAAGGTCCGCGGCGACTCGATGATCGAGGCCGGGATATTGAACGGCGACTACGTCGTCGTGCGTCAACAGAGCGACGTGCGCAACGGCGATACGATCGTTGCGGGCATTCCGGGCGAGGAGGCAACCGTCAAGGTGTATCGCAAAGACGGCAACACCATTACCTTGATCCCCCAGAACGCCTCAATGAGCGAGATGAAGTTTCCCGCAACCGACATTACGATCTTTGGGCGCGTGGTCACGGTGCTGCGTCGGATGTAGCAATCCGAAATTGATGGTGATCGTCACCGCGACGCGAGCAGATCAGTAGGTCCACTTAGTGTTCCCATTTCACCGCTGCCTCCGAGAGCCTTTTCCCGACGAGCTCGATGCGATCATCGGGTTGCACCACCGCAACGCGGATGTGACCGCGTCCGGCTGCTCCATAAAACTCTCCTGGTGATACCAACACCCCGCCGTGTTTCGCGAGCCAGTTCGTCGCCGCCCAATCATCGCCACCGGGAACACGAATCCAGAGGTAGAAACCCCCGCCGGGCATCTCCGAAGGCAACCCTACGTCGCCGAATATCTCGCAGCATCGTTGGAGCCGCGACCAATATCGCTCGCGCTGAAACACCACGTGCTCATCGTCGTCGAAGGCCAGCGCGGCAGCGACCTGAACCGGACCGGGCATCATGAACCCGGCGTGCTTGCGAACCTCCGAGAGGAAATGGATGAGCTCGCGATCCCCTGCGTAGAACCCGGCCCGCATGCCGGCAAGGTTCGATCGCTTGGAGAGCGAGTGAACGGCAAGCACGCCGTCAGTTCCGTGCTCCAGGATCGAACGCGGTTGCCCTTTCCATGTGAAGTTGATGTAACACTCATCGGAGAGCACCGGTACACCGTGGCGCCGACCCCACGCAGCCGCCTCTCCGAGATCGTCGAGACCGCCCGCCGGATTGCCTGGGGCGTTGACCCACAGGCACAGCGCACGCGCCGCATCAGATTCGCTGATGGCGTCGAGGCGGAGCCGCCAGCGCTCATCCACGGGTACGGCAACGCCTCGACAGCGCGCCAGCAACGCGCCCATCTCATAGGTCGGGTAGGCGACCGCCGGATACAAGACCGTATCGCGTTCGGGACTTCGCAACCTGAGGTACTGCGGCGTTGTCGCGACGAACTCTTTCGTGCCAATGCATCCGGCCACTTCTGAGCCTGGATCGACGCGTGCGCCAACCAAGCGATACAACCACTGCGCTGTCGACTCTCGAAACTGCGGCGAGCCGAGGGACGTCGGATAGCCGCGTTCGGTATCGGACGATGCCAACGCGGCCACCACCTCCGGCGGCGGAGCATCGCATGGTGTTCCGATAGACATCTCGACAGCACCGCCGCGATGTGCACCAGCGAGCGCTTTCGCTTCGGTCAGACGATCGTGTGGATACGGCGGGACAACAAACCCCATGCACGCCACGCTACCGCGCCCCGGCCGAAGCTCGGCTTTCCTTACACCCGCTCCGGATAGCGAATCACCCGGGTCACGGTCAGGCCGGCCGCGTTGGCCGCGTCGAGCAAGTGCGATGCAACCGACCCGTGGTCGGAGATCCGAACTTCGACCGGGGCGATGCCGACCAACCGAGCGACGGCGGCCAGAATGCCGTCAGCTCCGACCGGAAGGTCGACACGAAACCCGTCGACACAGGCCTGCAGGAGCGGAGTCGATCCGTCCGGGGTGACGCTGATCTGGACAAGGTCTTCGAGACCATCGTCGGAGCGATTCGGGTTCTTGGGGAGCCACGTCGCATCGAGTCGATATCCACGTTCGCGGGCCGCTTGGGTCACCAACCGCAGAAGGCCCCGGCGGACTGCCTCCGCAACACCGTCGTTGTCCTCCCACGAAGCAACTCGTCGGCGATAGTCCGGATAGCGTTCGTCGATGATTGCTTCGTTTATCTGGACCGTCTGTTCTCCCGGGGCGAGCAACCCGGCGAGCCGGGTGCTCGCGGAACCCATGTGATACACGAACGTGTTTGTAGCAAGCACGTGACGCCACCCGGCAGCGCTCGCCCGACAGCACCAGTCGACCTCTTCGCAGTAACCGCGTCCGAACACCGGGTCCATCACCCCGATCGCACGAATGGCTTCCACCGATACGGCAATGCAGAAGCCCATTCCGACCGGCAGCTCTGCGGGGGTGTCGACGAACTCGTCGGCGAGGGAAGCGGCGATTCGGTCGACCACGTACTGATCGGAGAGAAAGCGGTCAGCGTCATCATTCGGAAGCGAAAAGATCGATGCGTTGTTGGACCACGCAGTGACGCTGGCGACCCGTCCAGCTTCGAAATGAAGGGGCCCTTGTGCTGCCGAAACCATTGCATCGACAAGGTTGGCAGCCACAACGACATCGGAGTTCAGCAAAAGAACGTAGTCATGGTTCGCCGCTTCGCCGTACAACATCGCCAAGCTCATGTTTCGAGGAATGCCCAGATTACGAGGCGTGCAGTAGTAGCCGAAGCCATATTCGGCACAAAGCGAATGCAACGCATCTGACCAACCGGGATCAGGGCTGGCGTCGTCGAAAACCACGATCTCGACGTCGTTGACATTTGCCGCCAAGGTCGCGCTGCGAAGGGCAACGAGCGATTCGAGTGTCCGGGGCACGAAGGATCGGCCGTTGTAGACAAGCAAAGCGACGAGCATCGAACTCCGCTGCCGCGGTATCACCTCAGACACTGACATCAGTCATAAGCCAACGGGCCTGAGCTCAGCGTAATAGCCGCTTGATAGCCCCGAGCCTGGAGCTCAGGCGAAACGTGGTTGAGTTGCGAAGTGCCGCCATTTCCGTATGCGCCTGCGCGACTTGGGCATCGCGTGCTGCGACCTCGACCTCCAACTCGTTGACCCGCGCGTCGCGAGCCGCGATGACCTCTCGAAGGAGCTCGATCTCGCGACCAAGCGAGGCGAGCTCGGCCGTAGCCCTGGAAAGGTCAGTGCTCCTACGATCGCGTTCGTCGGACACCGATTGGAGAGCGCCCCGAGCTGTGTCGGCGTCGCGCCCAAAACGACGCACGCGTTCGTTCGCCTCCACCAGCCGCGCCGTGAGGTCCAGTACTCGAGCGTTCGCCATCTCAAAGTCGACGAGTGCCTGGGAAAGGGAAAGGGCGTCGATTTGCTTTTGCAAAACGTCACCCTCCATCGGCGTCTTCGACTCGATCGGTATGGGTTGCTCAGTGTCCATAGTTCCTCGAAGGGTTCATCTGCGGGGCATCGCCAGGATCGTCCCGAACAGCGAGACCAACGACGATGCTGTACGTTCCCAAGTGTACTGGCGCGACGCCAGCTGCACTGCGTTGGTGTGACGCCTCGCCAGGTCCGGGTCGGAGAGGAACCGAGTCGCCACGTCGGCCATCGATTCCGGGGACCAATCTGATGCCAGCACGGGAACATCGCCACCAAGTTCGCGAGCTTGCGTATTCTCGCGTAGAGACTCGATCATCAACTCGTGGAGGGGTCCGAAGTCGACCGCTACGGTGGGAGTCCCAAATGCAGCCGCTTCGAACGGAACAAGTCCGAAGCCTTCCGCCGAGGTCGGATACCAGACGAAGGATGCATGACGCAGGAGCCAATTCTTCTCCGACGTTGCGAGCTCGGGAAGTACAAACAAATGCTCTGCGATGCCGAGACGAGACTCTGCGACGCGAGTTGACCCATAGGGAACAGACGCACCAGCGAACACCAGCGCAATGTCGTGGCCTCGTTCGCGCACGATGTCGTGGGCCCGACGTGCCAGCTCGCGGTTCTTGTGGGTGTAGTTCACCCCGAGGCACAGAGCGAAGGCTCCGGTTGTGAACCCGCGCGCCGCAAGTTCGGCGGGGAACACCATTTCATCCGCGCCGTTCAGGTGCTCCGTGCCGAGCGCCACGGTGTGCAATCGAGTGTCCGCAATCGGAAATCCGTGAAGACGCATCTGCTTGACCACATCGTCGGAGATGACGGTTACAGCGTCAGCAGCATGCACGCTGGCAACAAGGTGATTGCGATACGCCATCCACTCCGAAGTGGAGGCGAAGTAGCCACCGTTGTGAAACGCAATCGTGTCGAGCACACTGATCACCAGACGCGGGGCGGCACTTCTCCACGCAGCGATATCCCAGCCTGGCGTGGGCTGATACGGACGAAACGCTATGTCTGCATGGTCATATGTGTAAATATCATTCAGGGGTAGAGATGAAACTTTTCGGTGACCGACGATTACCGATTCGGCGTAGCCAGGAACCGAGCCGCGAAGCGCAACCGCAACATGGGAAACATCAGCATGGTCGGCAAGTGCACGAATCGCGTGCAATGTCGCCACCTGAGTGCCTACTTCATTCGGACCAAAGCAGGAACCGTCGACCAGAACGGTGAGCCCACGCAGTTTGACCGTTGCAGTTCTGAAGGCAACTCCGAACGCCGACTCCTTGGCGTGTCGTTCGTAGTCGAGAAGATCGATCAGCGAGGGATGTCGGTGCAGGAGCCAACCTCGATCGTCGAAGGCGAGCGAGTCATCGAGTGGGCGAACTGCTGCGTCAGCCGTGCGCGCTATGTAGGTCGACGTATCAACCACATCGATAAAGCCTTTGGCCCGGCAGCGAGCGCAGAAGTCGGCGATCGCGACGTCGAAGCGCGCGGATGCGGGCGCAACCACTTCACCAACCGCACTGAGCGCAGTGGCGGCGAGGAGCACCACGGGTCCCGGTGCATACATCACCGGGGCAGGACCCGCGACCGGCTTTTTCGAACGAAGCCGGCGAGTGATTGAGGTCTCATCATGTCCATCGGGCGAACGGGCCTCGGGAACATTGCGGTTCGGAAACGAGAGAAACTCCGCAGCGTTCGAGAGAAATGACACCGAGGAGTACCGAAGGTCATCGCGAAGCCACTTCTGAGCGACAACGAACGGCTCCGGAGGCAGAGCCACCGCGTCGTTTACGACGATGATGTGGCTGCGACGGGTCGCATACGTTTCGTTGATGAGTTGGGCGACCGAACCGACCGGGCGCACGGTGACACGACTGCCCAGTGCAGTGAACTCGTTCGCAAATATGGGGTACAAAACGCCCACCACCACTTCGAGGTCGGTGCGGTCAAGGATCGATCGCACCGATGCATGAAAGTGCTCAGGACTGGTGTCGACGAACACAACGGCCGTCGCCCAAGCGTTGACCGCAGGCGGGGCCAGGTTCGGCGAAGGAGGAGAAGTCATCGTTGGAACAACGTAGTTGTCCCTCCGCCCGAAGCGGGGCCACCCCTACTTCGGTGCCGGCCCGCCAAGAAAGTTCGGAGGGCGCCTTTCGCGCAGTGCCGCCACTCCCTCAACGAAATCGGGTCCCTTCATTGCCTGGGCCAACAATTCGTCGGATTCACGCACGGAGGCTCCGACGTCGTGGCGCAACAGATCGTCGGCGAGTTGTTTCTTCGTGAGTTGCAACGACGTTGGGGAGACCTCCGTCGCCAGCATTTGCGCGTACTGCCGGGCGTCCTCGACCGCACGCGCCGGGTCGGTCGATTCATATGCGAATCCCAATCGAGCCGCCTCCGCACCGCGGAATCGACGGCCCGACAATAGGAGGTCGGTGGCGTGCATTCGCCCGATGAGCCGCGGCAGCATCCAGGAAAGGCCATATTCGGCGGGAAGCCCGAGTTTGGGGGCCGCCGTCGCCAGGTTTGCATCGGCAGCGACAAATCGAACATCGCAAAAGGCAACTAACGCCAATGCGACGCCCGCGCATGCGCCGTTGATCGCTGCAACGAAGGGGATTCGCAGGCCCAGCTGCCAGGCAAAGTGGGCGTCGAGGTACTCGTGAGCACCGCGCCCGGGCTGCGCAAGCTCCGAGGTCAACCCGGAGTCATAGCCACCGCGCTCGACGTGACCGGCCAGCGCGTCTGAATCCGCGCCGACACAAAAGGCTCCCCCATCCGGATCACCGTGGATAAGAACGACACGAACGCTCGGATCATCTTCGGCGCTCGCACAGAGCCAGCGATACTCGGTGTGCATACGACCGGTCCACGCGTTTCGCCGGTTCGGACGACTCAACATGATGGTCGCAACCCCTTCGGGGCTTTTCTCGTATCGGGTGACCTTCAAATCCACACTCGCACGGTACCGTCTTTGGTTATGGATGAGCGACTCCGCATGCTGCGCAACCACGCAGTGGACGCTGGCCACCCGGTTCCTGATCCATCTGACGAGGTGGCATTGCTGTGTTGGGCGGCAGAGGACGGGCCCTTCGATGCTTGGGGACTCGGCCGTTACCTGACCCGACTCTGGTGGGAACGGCCGGACCTGCAGGAACAGTACCCGGGCATCTTTCTCGACCCCGAGGCTCGAACCGAGTTCCGAAGATGGGTCCACCATTTCGGGGCGACCGAGTCCGGCATTCCACCGGAGCTCACTCCCGTGGAGCCTCCGGCGCCCGTCTCGAGCCTTCCGGACCCGACCGCCGCTTCTCAGCTCCGGGCGGGGACCACATGCGTTGGGTATCATCGCGCCGTCCTGGGTGTGGGCGCGGCAGGACGAAGAATGGCTCGATTGCTCCAGGCAGGCGGCGAAACAACTCATCTGCGTACCTATGATCACACTTCCGCTCCGCTTCGCGTTCCCTTCCGCGAGTCCGACAACGGCGGAACAACGGCTCCCGCGCTCGACATCCTTCTCATGTGTGTGAACGGCAGCGAGACCCCACGTCTCAGCCGAGCCCTCGGGCAGCGGGCGACGGCCGGTCGCTACCGGATTGGTTTGTGGGGCTGGGAGCTGGAGACGTTTCCTGTCGAACAGCAAGCCGGTTTCGCGTTCGTGGACGAAGTATGGACCTATAGTAAATTTGCTCGCCAGGCGATAGCACGCGTCGCACCGGACCATATCAGCGTGCATGCCATAGCACTCGGCACAGACCTTCCTGCACCGACACCAGAGGTGCCAAAATTCGACGGGTCTTCGTTGCGTCAAGAATTCGGTGTACCTCAGAGTGGGCCGCTGATTGGATTCATGTTCGACTACGCATCCGCCATCGAACGGAAGAACCCCGCCGCAGTCATCGAGGCGTACTGCCGGGCGGTGCCGAATCCGACAGGACTCGATGGTTCACCGACGCTGGTACTCAAATCGATAAACGGACATGGGTTTGCCGAGCAAGAACGTGCTCTACGCAGACAGATCGGCGCACGCTCCGACATCGTCGTCCTTGATCGAGTGTTCGACGGCCGTCAGACAGCGGCTTTTCTGTCATCGCTGAACTGTTATGTATCGCTCCATCGAAGCGAGGGGTATGGCCTCACGCTGCTCGAAGCCATGGCCTACGGTGTCCCGGTTATCGCCACGGCCTACTCGGGAAACTTGGACTTCATGTCCATTCTCAACAGTTGGCCTGTCCCGTACCGATTGGTTCCAACGGTGACCAGCGGGCAGTACCCCCAAGGGCTGGTCTGGGCCGAGGCGGATACCGATGCCGCAGCCACGGCAATCCGGGAAGTTCTTTCCGGCTCGGCCGAGGTACGGGCCCGCTCGCGCCAAGCGTGGCGTGACGCCCAAGCGCTTATCGACCCGACCCAAACATCGCGTTGGATCCGTGAACGGCTCCAGAACATCCGCCGGACGCGGTCCGATCAGATTCCTATGTAGACTTACTTTCCTCGGAACTTGGCCAGAAGCGGTGCCGCGGATTTCGTGTTGAGACGCAAAACCGCTGCGCCGTTGACGCGGGCTCCGCTCGTAGGCAACGTGTAGGCCTGAAGCGTATTTGGGTCAAAGGAACGCAGGTCGTTGGCGAGCGCGGTCGTCTCCGGGAAGGTAAAAGTCGAATCGATCGCGATCGCAGATTTCAGGTCGTCAAGCATCGCATTCACCGTCAAAGGATTGGAAGCCTGATCAAGCGCCCGGCTAAGGACAGCCCGGATGAACTGTTGCTGACGAATGATGCGGCCGAGATCGGACCGGGGATCTTCAACCCACTTACCCTTGATGAGCTGCTGGTAGTGGCGGCTGCGGACGTACGCCGTGGCACCGCGAGCATCGAGCATCTGGCAGCCCGGATTCGGCCGATTGAGTCCCGACAGCAAATCGCGGGTCGGCTTTGCAAAACAAACCTGAACGCCACCGACCGTAGAAATGACTTTTTGAAAACCGCCAAAGTCGATCTGCACCACATGGTCGATGGGAATTCCAAGTCGTTGCTGAATCGTCTGGACCAACACCGTTGGACCCTTCACGAACGCGGCGTTAATTCGAGAAGGACGACCCGAGCCCGCAAGGGGAACCCACAGATCGCGCGGAATCGAGAGGATCCAAGCCTGGTGAGCGTTCGCGTCGATGCGCAAAATCAAAATCGTGTCGGTGCGCGACCCCCCAACCTTGCCCACTCCAAATCCGACTTCTTGCCCGTCGGGCACGGCACTTCGATCATCGACACCGATCATCAGGTAGTTCTGGGTCGCGGCACCGCCAAACGGGTCGGCGGTACGAACATCGACGATCGGCCCGGGTCCAACGGTGTTGAACACAACCGGAGGTTCCGTCGTCGTCGGTGCCTTGCCTGTCTTCGGGTCGACCACTTCGGCTGCGTCGGCCGCGTCCGCCTGCATCAATGCTTCCTCGGTTACATCGTCGACGGTCATCAGCGTCACGTCGTCGGGAACAATTGTTTGCGCAACGGTGGGGCGAGAACCGTTCACGGCCGTGCTCGTAGCCTGTGTTGCGTCGACCTCTCCCCCCGAAATCGGTGGCGTTGGCGACCCGGGCAGCGCACCGGGCACGGTCGGCGCAGTTTGCGGCACCGTCGTTGACGCTTCTGGCTGCGCGACCGTCGATCCCGTTTCGCTGGTCTCGAAGAACAGGTCTTCGTAGGCAACCGTCGTCTGCCCCTGTTCTTGTTGACCGAGTACCGCTTTGTCGATCTTGATCTTGGGGATCGCCCGGAACTTTAGATAGCCCCAACCAGTTACGGCACCGACGAGGACCAGAAGCGCAATCCCCAGACCACCGAAGGCGTTCCGAAATGGGTGGCGCTTCTTCTTCTGCGCCAAACCGGATTCGATCGGCGCGTCGCCAAGGAAGTCGTCCTCGACAATTTCTGCATGGTCAAAAACCTTCGTCATCGGATGATTCTCACAGTTCCGTCCATTGTCCTGAAGTGACCAGCGCTCACCCAGAAGCGTGAATCTTTCACACCGAGGTGGAAATCACCCGGGCTCCAATTGCGTCGAGCTTGTCGACAAATCCTTCGTAGCCCCGGTCAATCATACGAACACCACGAATGGTCGTGCGCCCTTCAGCGATCAATCCGGCGATGACGTGGCTAAAGCCGGCACGAAGGTCAGGAATCTCGACATCGGCTCCGCGAAGCGGGGTAACGCCGCGAAAGATGGCCGTGTGCTCGTGGCCGAGTCCGCCGAAGCGACACGCGTTCCCTTTGGGACAGCCTTTGGAGACGCTGATGTCGGCTCCCATTTCGACGAGGGCCTTGGTGTATCCAAACCGGTTTTCGTACACGGTCTCGTGAATTGTCGATGTCCCGTTGGCCTGGGTCAGCGTCACGCCGATCGGGGCCTGCCAGTCAGTCATGAGCCCGGGGTGGACAGCCGTCGCGAGATCAACGGCATGAAGTTCGCCGTTTTGTCGTTTGAAATGAATTCCCTGCGGCGAGGCCGTGAAGGATCCACCAAGCAGGCGAAAGGCGCCGAGAAACGAAACCATGTCCTCCACACGGGCATTGCGAATGAACACTTCGCCGCCGGTTGCAATCGCCGCGCATGCCCAACTCGCCACTTCGAGTCGGTCGGGCATTGCGTTGTGGTCATAGCCGTTCAGCGATGATTGACCGTGAATGATGATCTCGCGGTCAGCACCGAACATGATTGCTGCGCCCATTTTTTGGAGCACTGCGATGAGATCCTGAATCTCTGGTTCGATGGCAGCGTTGTGCAACGTCGTGACTCCATCGGCCAAGACCGCCGAAAGCAGCACTTGTTCCGTTGCCCCGACACTGGGGAAGGGAAGGCGTAGTTCGCACCCAATCAACCCGGTCGTCTTGAGATGCCACCCGTCGGGTCGCTCATCAATATGCGCGCCTAGTTGTTGCAAAACCATCAGGTGATAGTTCACCTGACGCTTTCCGATATCGTCGCCGCCCAAGGCCGGCACGAGCGCTTCGCCGGTTCGGTGGAGCAACGGTCCGCAAAGAAGGATGGGGATTCGACTTCGATTGGTGTACAGGTGCATACGGTCTGCGCTGAGCGGCGTCACCCGGGCGGCATGCACTCGGACCGATCCGGCACCGTCTTCGTCCGTCTCTACCTCCACCCCCATATCCCGCAGCATTTCGCTCACGATGAACGTGTCAGAGATCGCTGGGACGCTGTGGAGCGAAGTTGGTTTGTCGGTAAGCAACGACGCGACAAGTTGTTTCGAAATGGAGTTTTTCGCACCGCGCACGGCGATCTCTCCATGAACGGCGTGACCGCCTTCGAGGGTAATAACGTCGATCGGCGAACGCGATCCGGGAACGGGGAAGCCGGACATGGCCAGAGAGCCTACCGTCGCAGATAGATTCGTCGAGTGACCATGGGAAACGATCAAAACATTGTGGTGATCGCGGGTGGCGTTGGTGCCGCGCGCTTTCTTCGCCACCTCCTCACCGTGCATCCGCGTGAGCGGGTGACGGCGATCGTCAATACAGGCGATGACACCGTGTTTCATGGGCTGCATGTGAGTCCCGACATTGATACCGTCACATATACGCTGTCGGGGGCTATCGACGCGGAGCGCGGTTGGGGGCTGGGCGGCGAAACGTGGGTGGCGATGGAGAATCTGCGCCGCTACGAGCCGTACGGGGCGCTGACGTGGTTCAATCTCGGAGACCGCGATCTTGCGACCCATCTCTGGCGAACGTCTCGGCTACGGGCGGGAGCCACCCTGACCGAGGTATGCGCCGATCAGGCGAACGCATGGAACCTCGGGCTTACGCTCCTGCCGATGACCAATGAGCCGGTGGCAACCAAGGTGCAGACCAACCTCGGTCGACTCGATTTCCAGGAATACTTCGTTCGCCATCAACATGGCCTCGACGTGTCGATGATCACCCTTGACGGGATCGAATCGGCCCGACCGGCACCGGGAGTTCTTGAGGCGATCGCCCAGGCAACCCGCGTCGTCATCGCCCCGTCGAATCCCTTGGTCTCGATCGGTCCGGTGCTTGGCGTCGCCGGGATTCGCGAGGCCCTCGCTGCTCGCCGCTCCGACTGCGTCGCTATTTCACCGATTATTGGAGGTGCCGCACTCAAAGGCCCCGCCGATCGCATGCTCAGCACACTGGGATATGAGTCGTCGTGCGTCGGTGTGGCGTCGCTCTACGCCGACATCGCCGGCACCATGATCATCGACACCCAGGATGAACAACGGTGCGCCGAGGTTGAAGCGGCGGGCATGCGGGCCGTAGTTTGTGATTCGATCATGGCCGAACCCGGTGTTGGTCCTGCGCTTGCTCGCGCCGCGCTGCAAACCTTTCCGAAAGTACGCTGACCCACCCGGGAGACCACATGAACTCGATCGAACTCTTGCCCATTCTTGGCATCCCGCAAGTTCAGCCCGGCGATGTCCTATCGGAGCAGATCATCGATGCTGCAACCCCCAGTCCAGGCTTGCGCGACGGCGACGTCATCGTCGTGACCCAAAAAGTGGTGTCGAAAGCCGAAGGCCGATTGGTGCCGGTGAACCCTGATATCGAAGATGACCACAAGCGCTACGTGTTCCAAGAGTCGGTCCGCATTCTTCGTCGACGCCCGACGCCTCGCGGAGAACTGATCATTTCGGAGACGACCCATGGATTTGTTTGTGCAAACGCCGGCATCGACCTTTCCAACATCGACAAGGGCATGGCTGCGCTGTTGCCGATCGACTCCGACCGCTCTGCTCGCAAGATCCGCGACGGAATTCGTGGCCGACTCGGCATCAATGTCGGGGTCATCATCTCCGACACGTTCGGAAGGGCATGGCGCAAAGG
Organism: Acidimicrobiia bacterium; assembly: GCA_031429095.1. Taxonomy (GTDB): domain Bacteria; phylum Actinomycetota; class Acidimicrobiia; order Acidimicrobiales; family JANYDT01; genus JANOYY01. The sequence continues at coordinate 21,145 of JANOYY010000115.1, forward strand.
TTTGACCGATGTGGCCATTGGATGTGCAGGCGTTGCTGCAGTCATCGATCTCCGCGGAACCTTCGACTCCCAGGGCCGCGAATTGCACGTCACCGAGGTCTGTGTCGCCGACGAACTCGCCGGCGCCGCCGAATTGGTGATGGGAAAGGCTGCAAATGTTGCTGCGGCCATCGTCCGCGGCGTTGATCCGACGTGGCTGCGCGAAGCCAGCGTGAAAGCCGAAATCGTGCGCAACCCGTCGGAGGACTTGTTCCGCTAGCTGTTTGCAGGGGACCGAGCGGGATTCGGCACTCGGCCGGAATTCCAGATTCGCGGTTTCGCCGGGCGACCGGTCGGGTATCAACCCGACTCCCAACGACGAAGGGTCCCTCATGTCAGATCAAACATCATCGACGTCCGCGTCCAAGAACGTGTCCGCATCCAAGAACCCGAAGCCGAAAAGGGCTCCCCGGGCCGCAAAGACCACGGCTCAGGTTGAATCTGCAAAGACAGCCTCGACGAGCCCAAACAGCAGGACCCCAGCGACTCACACGAGCGAGCCACAAAGCGTTATCGGTCTGGGCGGGGAAACACACCAGCGGGCGAGTGAATCGCAACCTCGCCTCACCACGAATCACGGCGTCGTCGTCAGCGACAATCAGAACTCGCTCCGACTCGGACATCGGGGACCGACCCTGCTCGAGGATTTCGTCCTTCGCGAAAAGGTGTTCCACTTCGATCACGAACGCATCCCCGAGCGAATCGTCCACGCCCGGGGCTCAGGTGCCCACGGCTACTTCGAATGCACCGAGGCGATTCCGGAGCTGAGCGCAGCTTCCCTCTTTCAGCACGTGGGCGAGCAAGTTCCGGTGTTCGCCCGTTTCTCGACCGTGGCCGGCGGAGCCGGGTCCGCAGATACGCCACGCGATGTGCGCGGCTTCGCGGTGAAGTTCTACACGCAAGAGGGCAACTGGGACCTCGTCGGCAACAACATCCCGATCTTCTTCATTCAAGACGCCATCAAGTTTCCTGATCTCGTTCATGCTGTGAAGATGGAGGCCGATCGCGGGTACCCCCAGGCCGCCAGCGCCCATGACACGTTCTGGGATTTCGTCGGACTCATGCCCGAGTCGACGCACATGCTCCTTTGGGTCATGTCCGATCGCACCCTTCCGCGTTCGCTGCGGATGATGGACGGTTTCGGTGTTCATACCTTCAAGCTCGTTGACGCAGACGATCGGAGCACGTTCGTGAAGTTTCACTGGCGGCCGGCGCTCGGGGTGCAATCAACGCTCTGGGACGAGGCCGTGAAGATTGCCGGAGCGGATCCGGATTTCCATAGACGCGATCTGCACGACGCGATTGAGGCGGGGGACTTTCCGACCTGGGATCTGGCCATTCAGGTATTCGATGAGGAATTCGCGGATGCGCAGCCATACGATGTTCTCGACGCCACCAAGCTGATCCCGGAGGAAGAGATTCCCTTGCGCGTCATTGGGCGGATGACCCTCAACCGAAATCCCGACAACTTCTTCGCCGAAACCGAACAGGTCGCGTTCTTACCGACAAACATCGTCCCCGGCATCGACTTTTCCGACGATCCGCTTCTGCAGGGAAGACTTTTCAGCTATCTCGACACACAGCATTCACGGCTCGGGACGACGAATTTCCATCAGATTCCGGTCAATCAGCCGAAATGCCCGTTTGCCAACTTCCAACGCGACGGTCACATGCAGACCATGGTTCCCACGGGACGAGCCAATTACGAGCCCAACAGCATCGGCGCCGACGCGTCCGCGATCGGCCCGCGCGAAAGCCCGCGCCAGGGTTTGCGCACCCATTCCACCACCGATGCCGATCCAGCCAAGGTGCGCGACCGAGCGCAACGATTCGCAGATCACTACAGTCAGGCCACCCTCTTCTGGGCGTCTCAAACCAAACCTGAGCAGGCCCACATCGCCTCAGCTTTCGCGTTTGAACTCTCGAAACTCACACTTCCCCATGTTGTAGACCGCATCATTGCCAACCTCGCCAACGTCTCCGCTGAACTCGCGTCGCGCGTCGCACGAGCACTGGGCATCGATGTGCCAGCCGCTTCCATACCAGCGTCGCCGCCGGTGACGATGCCTCCTTCGTCGGCACTTTCGATACTGGCAAATGCTCGGGCGACACTGGAAGGTCGCAAGGTTGGAATCTTGATAACTGAGCGTTCCGACGCGAAAGCTTTGGACTCACTTCGCGCCGCAATTGAGGACGCTGGCGCAACGGCGATCACCATCGCGCCACGCAAGACCGTGTCACTCCACGGTCGCACCGTAACGGCAGACGCGCAGTTGGCAGGATCTCCGTCGTGTCTCGTTGACGCCGTAGCGCTGTTGCTCGACGAGAACTCAGCCGCTGAGTTGACTGCCGACGCCGCCGCCGTGCAATTCGTACAAGACGCGTTCGGCCATCTCAAAACCATCGGGGCGACTTCTGCTTCGCGTCGCCTGCTCGACCGAGCAGGCGTGAAGGCGGACGGTGGGGTCGTGTCGTTGGACTCCGGGTGCGACGAATTTGTTGAGGCAGCAATGCGCCGGCATTGGGATCGAGAACCAAGTGTTCGACCCCTGGCCTGAGGTTTGCCACAAGACGAGATTGACATTGACCCCCGGTGCCAGGCAGCGTGGCGACCGTTCGTTTTGCGATGCTGTGTACAAACCGAAGCTGTGTACGCGAAGTACATGTTCACCGAGAAGTACATGTTTGCCGATACGTGCCCCGGGTAACACCAGACAATGAACGACTTCGCCATCGACCTTGCCAACATCCAAAAACGCGCCCGCGAAAACATCGCCGACGGCCCAATAACTGGTGCCTACGGTGGCGATCGGGAGCAGGTGGTCAAGGCGTTGAACGACGCTCTCGCAACGGAAATAGTCTGTGTACTTCGATACCGCTCTCACCACTTCCTCGCCACTGGATTGGCGGCGAAATCGGTGGCGGAGGAGTTCCTCGAACACGCAAACGAAGAACAGGAGCACGCCGACCGGATTGCCGAACGGATCGTGCAGCTCCAGGGAGTACCTAATTTCAGTCCGGATGGTCTGGCAGAACGGTCTCATTCCGAGTTCGCAGGAGGCAAGTGCCTGACTGATCTCCTCACCGAGGATCTTGTCGCGGAGCGAATTGCCATCGAGATCTACACCGAGATGGTTCGATGGCTCGGAGACCATGACACCACAACCCGCGTGCTCATCGAGAGCATCTTGGCAGTGGAGGAAGAACATGCCGACGACCTGGCGAGCCTGCTTTCTGCCCACGGGAATCCCCAGGCATAAGCACCACGGGGATCCCCGAGCATAAGCAAGGTGCGGAGCACGTCGCTCGGCGAACCCGACGAGGATGTCGAAGGCGGAGCTTCAGCGAGCACTCGACGAATGAACGCTCGCGCACATGAATCACTGCGCCGGCGGCTGGCGGCTGGCCGCTAGCTCAGGCGTTCGCCTTCGTAGGTTCCGGCTGGCACAACGACACCGTCTCCAACAATGGTATGTGCACGTAGAATGACGCCGGACTGAATCGTGGCACCATCGCCGACGATCGAGTCTTCGACCACGCACCCGTGTTCCAGTTTGGCGTCGTTCATGATCAGGCTGCCCCGGACCGTCGATCCATTAATCAACGACCGGGCGCCGACAACACTTCGCTCCACGGTTGAATCAACGATGGACGCCGATGCATCAATTGCAGTGCCACCCTGATCCACTGCGTCGAGGTTCGCCTGGAGAAGCGTGGCTGGCGTACCGGCGTCGAGCCAATACGCGGGGTCCTGCACTGCAAACAGACACTTGCTCTCGACCAGCTTCGGGAAGGTGGAGCGCTCAATCGAAACTCGCTCACCGGCCGGGATCAGATCGAAGACCGATCGTTCGAGCACATACAAACCGGCGTTGATCCAGTCGGTCGGTGCCTCATCACGCGGAGGCTTCTCGACGAAGGCGACGACGGCACCGTTTTCGTCGATCGGAACGACACCGAATACAGACGGGTCTTCGACCTGAGTGAGCGAAATGGTGGCTTGCGCCTTTCGTTCCCGATGGAACGCAATGACGGCACCGAGGTCGATACTCGTAAGCGTGTCGCCGTTGACCGCAATGATGATGTCATTGGAGTCGAGGAACCCCGCCTTGTCGGCGGCGAAACGAATCGCCCCAGCGGTGTCGAGGGGGCTCGGCTCGACCGCATAATGAAGCTTCACGCCAGCAGCGAAGCCGTCCCCGAATGCCTCAAGAAATGCATCGGGCTTGTAGCCCAACGAGAGAACAGCTTCGGTCACGCCGTACTCGGCCAGATGACCGAGTTTGCGTTCGAGCATTGACACATGGGCAACCGGAAGCAGAGGTTTTGGTCGTGTCGCAGTGAGCGGCCGGAGTCGTGTTCCTTCGCCGCCAACAAGAACCACTGCCCGCATGGGTTACGGAGCTTTCGTCGTCGTGGGGGTAGATGGGGGCACGACGGTGGTTGACACGGATGATTTGGCCGCGACCGTGGTTGAGCCGGCTGATGTGCTCGACGCAGCGGGAATGGTCGTGGAGGCCCCGGTTGCGCTTAGCGGCGCCTCGGCCGTAGAGGCGAGTGGCGATACAACATCGCTCGGTTTGTCGAGAGCAGCGATCGATGGCGGCTTGGGAATTTTCGTGCCTTTCGGCGCAATCACGAACGCGTACACCTGATTCTCACCGACGCGAACGTCACCAAGCCCAGCGGAATACACCGAAGCGCTCTTGTCGTTCACTGAATCCCAGACGTAAAGCGAGATCTGCGCAGGGATCGCCTTCCCCTTTTTGTCTTGGCAGGTGCTCTTCGCTTTCAGCGTGACAAAGTCGGACGGGACCGAAACCCGGCCGGTACTTCCCCGCTTTCCCGGCGTCGGGAACTTCAGCTGCTTGCTACTTGCCGTCAGGTACGCGGACTCCATCCAGATTCCTAGGCGTGCCTTGCGCCCCGACACCCGCAGAAGGAACGGGTGGATGTGGAGGAGTCCGTCGTCATGGGAGTGCAGACCGACCGGGTCGGCGAACTCGGTGCCATCGATCGGTTCGAGGTACTTGTCGCACTGGAAGATACCGTACGCCGAGTGCCAGTGCGTGTCCGACGACAATTCCTCAAGCTTCTTCTCGGCCGCAGCGACTTTCTTTTGATCGGGCTTCTTTGCGTCGAGCAGCGTCTTCAGATCGGCCTCGGCAGCACGAAGTTTTTTGGATACGTAGGGACCGGTACGAACCGTTTCTCCGCCGTCGGTACGCTGCTCCCGCGTCCCGACGAACGGGGCGCTTTCCAGGATTCGGCGTCCGTAGACGGATCCACCGATGAGCGCCACGCCACCGAAGATGATGCCAACCACGGTGATCGTAAAGGAATCAAGACGCCGACGAGACCGCTTCACGGGCCCGCCACCGGCGCGCGCCGCTCGGGCCACCTTCTTATTGACGGGCTGCTTCGAATCGGTTGCGGGTTTAGACGGTGATGCCACGGGTCAGAAAGGTTAGTCGAGGGGCCCTTCGTTCCGGTTCACCCTGCACGAAGGCTGTCCCGGTCCGCCGTATCGGCGACCAACCCACGACCCGAGCATGACCAACGTCAGGCGCCCGAGAAGGGCCAGGCCGTAGAACGGGAGAAGCACCCGTTTTGTGCCTGTGGACGAGGCCTTTGCGAATTGCCACGCAGAGCGGTGATGTTCGATGACGAGTCGACGTCGTGAATCGATGCCGGACCCACCAATTTCATGGGTGACTTCCGCGAGCGAGCAGAACCCGATCTGCCAACCGGCGGCGCGCAAGCGCCAACAGAGGTCAAGGTCCTCGACGTACATGAAGTAGCGCTCATCGAATCCACTCACCTGTTCAAAGGCGTCTCGGCGAACCATCATCACCGTGCCCGAGACCCAGTCCGGCGACTCGGGGTCGGTGGACCGGTAGCGCCGCGACACAGGATTGTTCGGCCACAAAATCCCTCCGAAGGCGTGACCGAGCGCTACGAGCGGATTGGGGAACGATCGCACCGAGGCGTAGGTCGAACCATCAGGGTTTTGGACACGAGGTCCGACGAGGGCAACATGTTGGTGCGCGTCAAGGTATGAAGCCAGCCTGTCGAGCGCCGCAACTCCGACGACCGTATCCGGATTTAATATGCATACATATTGATTTGCGATCGGGAGCGAGGCGACTCCTCTATTCACGGCGCGGCCAAAGCCAAGATTGACCCCGGTTTGAATGAAGTTGACTGGCCACGGCATCGATGGGATTTTCGAACCGATGATCTCCGCTGTTGCGTCGGTCGACGCGTTGTCAACCACAACGACCGACATGAGCCGCTCGTTGCCGGCGAGGGATTCGAGACAACTCGCGATGTGTCGTGCCGAGTTGTAGGTCACGACAACGACTGAAACGAGGGCTGCTGTTGAAGTGTCGCTCACGGTGCTCGGTCGGCGTTGGCGTTCAAGAACTGACGATATGAGGCGCGACCTCGCCAAGCGCCTCGCGCCAGTCACGCATTTCATGGCCGACGCCACGCATGGCGACATGGTCAAGCACCGAAAATGCTGGCCGGGGCGCAGTGGCGGCCGTCCGCGTCGCCTGGTACTCAACGGAACTTATGGGGCGCACCCGTTGTGGGTCATGACCGCACGCCGCAAAGATTGCCTGTGCAAATCCACACCAGCTGACTGATTCGGCGTTGCTGACGTGAAATAGCCCCGGGATTTGCGAAACAGCAAGAAAGCGAACGGCTCGCACCAGATCGGGCGTGAAGGTAGGGCATCCGACCTGATCGTCGACAACCGTCGGCATGGGGGCCGACGAGTCGTTGGCCAGACGTGCCATCGTCTTCAAAAAGTTGTGCCCAAACGCGCCGCATACCCAACTGGTCCGAACGATCGTGGCGTCGGGACCGAGAAGCGTTTGCAGTTCGATCTCACCGCCCAGTTTCGAGCGGCCGTAGGCCGTTTGCGGATTCGGCGTGTCCCATTCGGTATAGGGCAGCGCGCCATCTGGACCTCCCCCGCGGCCGTCGAACACGTAGTCACTACTCAGGTAGACCACGCGTGCGTTACTTCGCCACGCCGCTTCGGCGACGTTTCGCGTCCCGAATGAGTTGACCATAAGTGCACGTACCTGATTGGTTTCGCATCCGTCGACGTTGGTCATTGCGCCAGCATGCAAAATGACGTCGGGACGCAACGCGTGAACAACTTGAAGCACCTGATCCCGATCGGTTACATCAAGATCGGAATGCGATAACGAATAAAGATCATCGTGCTGGGCGTGTTCCGCCGTGTAGGAGCAGTATTCGGTGCCGAATTGACCGTTCGCGCCGGTGAGGAGCACTCGCACTATCTACTCGCTTCGCGCGCCACTCGCCGCAGGTACTCACCATAGGTGGACTTACCAAGTTTGTCGGCCAGCAGAGAAAGTTGATCGGCGTCTATCCAACCCGATTCGAAAGCGATCTCCTCGAGACACGCAATTTGGACACCTTGGCGATGTTCGAGAACTTGCACGAACGTAGCCGCCTCCAGCAGTGAATCGTGTGTGCCGGTGTCCAGCCACGCCATGCCACGACCCAGGCGTTGCAGCGACGCGGTGCCGGCCGTGACGTACTGGCGATTCACATCGGTGATTTCGAGTTCGCCCCGCCCGCTGGGCTTGAGATTTGCCGCGATCTCCAAGACCGAGTTATCGAAGAAGTACAGACCCGTGACGGCGAGGTTGCTCTTGGGAATCCGTGGCTTCTCCTCGATGGAGAGGATTCGACCCTCATCGTCGATCTCGGCGACCCCGTATCGCTCCGGATCGCTTACCCGGTAGCCAAACAGCTGGCATCCGCCGACCGACTCGACGCGCTGGCGCGCCTTCGACAACATTGCGGGGAGACCTTCGCCGTAGAACACGTTGTCACCCAGGACAAGGCAGGCCGATGAGGAGCCGACATGTTCTGCCCCGATTACGAACGCCTCGGCGAGTCCGTTCGGCGCCTCCTGCTCGGCATAGGAGAACGAGACGCCCATATCGGAGCCATCCCCGAGGAGCCGTTCGAACAGGGGAAGGTCGTGTGGCGTGGAGATGACAAGGATCTCGCGGATCCCGGACAGCATGAGAACCGAGATCGGATAGTAAATCATGGGTTTGTCGTAAATCGGGAGAAGCTGCTTCGACACCGACCTCGTCACCGGGTGCAACCTGGTACCACTCCCGCCAGCAAGAACAATCCCTTTCATAGCGGCGAGGCTAGCGGGGGGTCGACCTCCGGTGGCGCTTTGCGGGCCATGAGTCAGCGAAGGTGGACGACATCACCAGCGTGAAACGCCCGCACATCGTGGCCGGTATCGACCAGTAGCGCACCGTCGTCGGCGATGCCAACTGCCTTGCCCAGCACGTCGCCATCGGCCATCTCGACTCGGACATCGCGCCCCAGCGTCGAACATTGCTGTCGTGCTCGGTCGAGTAACTGCGGCACCGATTCGTGGAGGAGCTCTCCCAACCGGGCGAGAATCGGATCGGCCATTTGTCGCGGCGCAGGGACCGCGTCGACCAACTCGTCGAGCCACACACCGCGTGCTGCGACATCGTCGGGGAGCTCCGACGGCCGAACAACGTTCAGTCCAATCCCCACGACGACCGCGGGGTTTGCACCCTGCAAACCCTGGGCCAAGATCCCGGCGAGCTTGCGTTCCTCGCCGTCCGGTCCGGGGGCAAGCAGATCGTTGGGCCACTTCAGTGACACGACGACCCCGAGGGCCCGGACGGTTTCGACCGCCGCAACAGCAAGGTACAGGCTCAACAGGTGCCACTGCTCCCGAGGAATCTCGGGGCGAACCAATACGCTCATGAGCAGTCCCGAATTCGGCGGCGCCGTCCAAGAACGTCCGAGACGACCGCGCCCGGCCGTCTGCAGCCCAGCGATCGCCACCAGCCCCGACGGCGCACCCTCGGCCGATTGGTCGGCGAGCCACCGATTGGTGGAGTCGATCTCGACAAACTCGTGAATGTCCCACGTCATGTTGGCCATGGCGTCAGGCTACGCCCGGCGATTCGCATCACAGCCATCGCATTCTCGACAAGAATGACCGACCGACACGTTTCACGACGCCCCGAAAGTCGGCCTGACAAGCCCCGTTTGGTACGCGTCACCTTGCCCGACGAAAATGAGCCCCTCATGTTGAAGAAGATCCTCATCGCAAACCGTGGCGAAATCGCCGTCCGGGTTATCCGTACTGCCCGCGAAATGGGCATCGCAACGGTAGCGGTGTATTCCGACGCCGATCGCAATGCACTCCATGTCCGCCTCGCCGACGAGGCCTACGCTCTCGGTGGAAACTCCAGCGCCGAGAGCTATCTCAATACCGCAGCCATTCTCGATGCGATCGAAAAGTCGGGTGCCGACAGCGTGCATCCCGGCTATGGCTTCTTCTCCGAGAACACCGACTTTGCCCGCGCGATCACCGAGAAGGGTGTTGCGTTCATCGGGCCGCCTCCCGGAGCGATCGAGATCATGGGCGACAAGGTGAGCTCGCGCAAGGCCGCATTGGCGGCGGGCGTCAAGATGGTCCCCGGCACGATGGAGTTCCTCAGCGGCCCGGCCGATGTCGTGGCCTTCGGCAAGGAGTTCGGGTATCCGATCGCGATCAAGGCAGCCTACGGCGGCGGCGGACGCGGCATGAAGGTCGTGAAATCTGAAGACGAGGTGGAGACCCTCCTTGCCGCGGCGCAGCGCGAAGCAAAAGCTGCCTTCGGTCGCGATGAGGCCTATATGGAGCGCTACCTCACGTGGCCACGACACGTCGAGATGCAGATCATCGGCGATCAGCATGGCAACGTGTTGTGGATCGGCGAACGCGATTGTTCTGCCCAGCGTCGCCACCAGAAACTCATCGAGGAGAGCCCCGCCCCCGACTTCTCAAACGAACACCGCGTTGCTATGGGCGAGGCATCGGTGCAGTTGGCCAAGGCCGTCGGCTACTTCAATGCCGGCACCGTCGAGTTCATTTACCAAGACGGAGAGTTCTTCTTTCTCGAAATGAATACCCGCTTGCAGGTTGAGCATCCCGTAACCGAGATGATCACCGGAATCGATCTCGTGGAGTGGATGATTCGTGTGGCCAGCGGTGAGAAGCTCCCGATGACCCAGGACGAGGTCAATGCGTCACGCCGCGGTCATGCCATCGAGGTTCGCCTCAACGCAGAGAACCCAGCTGGCGGCAAGTTCCTTCCCTCCCCCGGGCCGATCAAGGAGTTCGTGCGTCCTGACGGCTTCGGAGTGCGCGTCGACGCCGGCTACGAACCCGGTGACCAGATCAGCCAGTATTACGACAACCTCGTCGGCAAGCTCGTGGTGTGGGGCAAGGATCGCGAAACCGCCATTGCGCGAACCATACGCGCACTTAAGGAAACCAAGATCGTAGGAATTCATACGACGATCCCCGCCGACATCGCGATCCTTGAACATCCCGACTTTGCCGCCGCGAAGCACTCGACCAGGTGGGTCGAAGACGGTCTCGACCTTTCGACAATGACCTCAAGCAAAGGCGACGAGACCGCCGTGGCGCCGGAGGTCGAAGGTGAGCCGGCAAAGGTACGCCGTGATCTCGACGTTGAGGTCAACGGCAAGCGTTTCCGCGTTGCCGCATGGGTTCCCGATATTGCGCCGACCATCGTTAGTGCGGTGGGTGCTGTTTCTGGCGCAGCGGGTGCCGCGAAGCCGAAGCGAGCAGCTTCGGGAGGCGCCGGCGCCGGTGGTGGATCCGGTGCGGTGACCGTTCCGATGCAGGGCACGATCGTGAAGGTGCTCGTGACTGTGGGTCAGAGCATCGAAGCCGGTGCCGCTGTTGTCGTGCTCGAGGCCATGAAAATGGAGAACCAGATCAACGCCGAAAAGAGCGGCGTTGTGAAGGAGATCAAGGTCAAAGAGGGCGACACGGTCGGCGCAGGCGACATCGTCGTCGTCATCGAATAGCCGCGACCGAGCAGTCAAATCTGCCCGAACATCGGGCCAGCCTTCTCTTGGCCCGTCGTATCGACGCCGATCGGCGCGCCCTCCAGAAGCGTGTCGGGGTAGATGTCGAGTTGTCCGTTGGCCACGACGTCGAAGGAAACATGGTCGAGACGCCGTCATAAGGGCACAGACGATGGAGCACCAAGAACCCCTGGCGCATACCGGTCAGAATGCGCTCTGAATAGACGGTCTCGGCAGCCGACAAGGCCACCGCGGGAAACGGCATCACCGCGAACTTTCGAATGTAAGTCACATTCGGGGCCGCTTAGCACGAGACCGCAAGGGTCTGGCGCCTGTAACGTGGCCGAATGGCCGCAAATGGAAACGCCGCGAAGTCAGCCGTCGAGACTTCGATTCGCAACGCCCAGCGTGATTCGCTCATCGCGCTTTCGCACCTGGTGCATAGCAACCCGGAAACCAGTTGGGAAGAACACAAAAGCGTCCAGATGGTCGCCGAACCGCTCAGCAGTCACAAAGCATTTCGGATGACCGAACGACCAGCAGGACTCGACACTGCCTTTGTCGCCACCGCCGGATCAGGTCCGCTCCACATCGGAATTTGTGCCGAATACGACGCCCTTCCCGGAATCGGTCACGCCTGTGGCCACAACATTATCGCCTCCGCGGCGGTCGGTGCCGGGCTCGCGCTCGCTGACGTCGCCGACGACCTCGGCCTGACGATCACCGTGTTCGGCACGCCGGCCGAGGAGGGCGGCGGCGGAAAAATCGCCATGCTCGGAGCCGGTCTTTTCGAGGGTATCCATGCCGCGATGATGGTGCATCCAGCCCCCGCCGAATCGGATCGTATGCACTGCTTGGCCGTCAGTCACTTCGACGTTCACTATCACGGTCGAACGGCCCACGCGAGCGCGTTCCCTCAGGCCGGCATCAACGCGGCGGACGCGATTACCGTCGCTCAAACGGCGCTGGGCCTGATCCGTCAACACATCAAACCCACCGATCGACTCCACGGCATCGTCTCGAAAGGAGGAGACGCGCCGAACATCGTCCCCGATCACACGATCTACAAGGCGTACGTACGCTCCAGGACTCTTGCGGAATTGAAAGAACTACGTCCACGTATCGATCGAATCTTTGAGGCGGGTGCGCTCGCTACTGGATGTACCCACGAGATTGTTGAACACTCCGATGCGTATTCGGAGTTCCTCGACGACGAAGACACGCTTGCGCTTTATCGTGCGAATGCAGAGTCCATTGGGCGAGTGTTTCCCTCTTCACAGCGACGCCGGCCAGCCATGGAACCACACAACGGCGAGAACGCCATCAGCGCGTCAACCGACATGGCCAACGTGAGCCTGAAGATCGCGTCGATCCACCCGATGCTGGGAATTGAGGCGAAGGGTGCCGGGAATCACCAACCGGAATTCACCGTCGCATGCGCGTCCCCATCCGCGGACAAGGCGGTTCTCGACGGTGCACTTGCGATGGCGCTCACCTGTGTGGACCTCGCATCTGAGGTGAGTCACCGAAGCCGTTTACTCACGGGAGCTTGGCCTCAATGAACCGTCTCCGGGCATTTGCGACGATGCTCGTACTGACAGGTGCGCTTAGTTCTTGCTCAACCACGTCTCCCCAGCAAGCCACCGAAAACCTCAACGCGGTATGCGACAAGGTCCGCCAAGTCAACTCGGAGATCGAAGCGCTGAAGCTCGACGAGCGTGGCCAGGAAGCAATGGACGACCCACGCGTCAACGAACTTTTGCAGGCAAGTTCGGAGGCCGCCAAAGACCTTGCGGACAAGGTCGACGATGCGGCGTCGGCCGAAGAGGGCAGACTCGGTCGACTCCGTCGCTCAGTTGAGAACAACAAGGACCTGATCGCCAAGATCGGTTCCTTCGTAGCTTCCGAAAGCATTGACGAAGCCCGAGACAGCGCCCGGAAGTTTCGCAAGCTCGCCGACCTCATCGGCGCCGACGCCTGCACCAATTCGTAGCAAACGCGACGAAGGGGCGCTGCCTACCAATTCAGCGTCCCTTCGTCATGTGAACGACCCAGCAACCCGACGCTGCGTGATGTTCGTATGTTCGTTACAACCCGTGCATTAATTCTGGCCTCGAAAGCTCCCTTGCACATGGGCCATTTGCCTCATTTGAGACCTTTTCGACCAAATGCCCCTTTACTCGGGATCAGTGAATTGTCGCTCAGCCTTGCAGGTGCAACGGGACCTACTCTGCAGCTTCGGCGATCGCTTCGGAGAGCGCCGGGTGCACCAACATCGAATCGGCAATGTCGCTGACCTTGAGGCCGGCCGTCACAGCAAGTGCGACCACCGATATCAACTCCGCGGCATGGCGTCCGACGATCGAACCGCCCAACACTACGCCGGTAAGCGGGTCGGAAACGATTTTGATGAAGCCTCGCGGGTCGTTGTTGATGAGCGCCTTCGGCGTCGAGCTGAACGGCACCTTCGTGACGCGAATTTTCCGCCCGACTGCGAATGCGTCAGCTTCGGCAAGACCAACATCGGCGATCTCTGGCTCGGTGAAGATCGCTGAAGCGGCCTTGTCGTAGTCGAGGTGACGATGCTCCCGGGTATGAAGACCCATCACATGTTCAGCAACCTTGCGGCCCTGCATGGATGCGACGGAGGCCAGTGGCAGTTTGCCGCTGACGTCGCCGGCCGCGTAGATGTGCGAAACGTTCGTCACACAGTGTTGATTGATCGGCACAAAACCGTTCCTGTCGACTTCTACTCCGGTCAGCTCCAGGCCAAGGCCGTCGGTATTCGGAATCGACCCTATGGCGAGCACAGCATGGGACGCGCGCACGGTACGGCCGTCGTCGCAACGGACAATGACGCCACCGGTTTCTTGGTCGCGTTCGATGACTTCAGCTCGGGCGCCTTTCAATAGGCTGACGCCACGTTTGAGGAAATCGTCCTCGAGAACCGCAGCAACTTCAGGATCTTTCTGCGGAAGCACCTGCTGGCGACTGACCACCAACGTGACCTTGGACCCGAGCGACGAGAACATATGTACAAATTCGACTCCCGTCACGCCCGAGCCAATCACAACAATGTGTGACGGAATGGTCGATGGCGGGTAACACTCACGTGTCGTCAATATCCGATCGCCGTCGGGCGTTACCCAGTTCGGGATCCTCGGACGCGACCCGGTCGCTACCAGCGCGGCGTCGGCGCGCAGGGTGAGCTCACCATCGACAGTATTCACGACTACCTCGTGGGGGCCGGTGAATCGCGCTGTGCCCTTCATGATTCGGATTCCCTGAGACTCCAGTTGGGTGGAGTAGCCGAGTCCCAAACGTCCGGTGATTCGCTCGATGCGCTCGGCAAGGCCGTCACGATCGATCTCGGGAACGACGTCCTCGAGGCCCATACCCTCAAGTCGTCGGGCGAAGCTCATTGCGCCGCCGGTTGCGATCATAGTTTTGGATGGAATGCAGTCCCAGAGGTTGGCCGCGCCACCGATGATGTCGCGCTCGACGACGGTTACTTCTGCACCGAGCCGAGCCGCGTAGGTTGCCGCTTGATGGCCAGCGGGGCCACCACCGATGATCACGAACTTGACTGCCATAGGACTTCCGATCGTAGGTGCTCGAACGGGCTGCGAGATTTCCGTTGCCTGTACGGTATGAGGAGGAATCGAGAGAACGAGATGTCTGAGTACTCAGCAACGCCCTTGTGGACGAAACTCGGGATTACACCCGAATCCGTCGTGGGAGTTATCGGCACGCGTCCGCCGGAAGTGGAGATCGTTGCTACCGCAGCCCCCGAGGACCGCTGTGATGTGCTCGTCAGCTTTGTCACGACGGAGACCGAGTTCGTTTCCGGTCTCGGCGCATGGGCTGACACAATCACTACTCGTGGTGGACTGTGGATCTGCTGGCCGAAGAAGTCGGCCCGGAAGAAGCCAGAGTTCGCCCATGTGGACGTGACCGAGGACCTCGTGCGCAAACATGCCCTGCCGCTCGGATTGGTCGACAACAAGGTATGCGCCGTGAGCGACGACTGGTCCGGGTTGCGCTTGGTGTGGCGGGTGGAGCTCCGCAACGCCCGGCAATGATTGCGTCGTTGGCTACTTCGTTGAATACTTCGTTGAATACTTCGTTGGATATTTCGTTGGCTACGTGAGCGTGATCTGGGTGGAAACCGTCAACTCGCGAGGTACGCCAGCCTCAAACCACGTCCACGTCGCGGTCAACGTCTTCGGCCCCGGGCTCCACCCGAAGGACGTGAACGTGGCAGTCCGCAGCCGACACGTTTTCGCTCCCGATGGCAATGCCGTCGATTCCAAAGTCAATCCGACCGTTTGAACCGCCCGCGCCCGAGACCACGACGGCGGATCGGCGCAACCGCATTCCACTCAAATGTTATGGGTACGTATTTGTTGTACACATCAGCCACGGTGATCCGATGACGGCCCGACGTCATCGTTGCGCAGGTGTTGTCCACACTTGGCGCGAAATCGAGCAACCGGAGTTCGAATTTGTTGCCACGGACTTGCCCTGGGCAAAGTTGTCCCGTCGCATGACAAGATACGAGCGTGATTGACCACCTCGTCTACGCAACACCAGACCTCGACGAAACCGTCGAGACTCTTCGCAACGATTGCGGGATCGATCTCATCGCGGGGGGTCCTCATATCGGGCGCGGCACACGTAACTACCTCGCCGGGCTCGGCGACGGTAGGTATCTGGAGGTCATCGGTCCCGACCCGGATCAGGGTAGGCCGACCGTTCCTCGGCCGTTCGGGATCGATGACATCGACGAGGCTCGACTGGTCACCTGGTGTGCGCGACCGTCCCGACCGCTCGATGAAGTCGCAGTCCGCGTTCGCGCGGCCGGATACGACCTGGGCACGATCATGGAGATGTCGCGTCGCCGTCCCGACGGGGTCCTCCTCGAATGGGAACTCACGGTCCGCCCGGGAAAGCCGCACGCATTGATTCCGTTCTGCATCAACTGGGGTGCGACCCCGCATCCAACCACGACATTGGGCGAGACAACGATACTACGCGCACTTTGTTTATTGGATCCGGAGCCGACTGCGATTCAGAACGTGCTCCGGGCGATCGGTGAGGAAATCGATGTTCGCCAGGGTGACCGCTCGCTCGAAGCCGAGTTGACCACGCCGCGAGGCAGTCTCACCCTTCGATAGCACTATTCCCGAAGCGTACGTACGATCCATTCGGGTACGTTGTCGCGTAGCCACGCTCCAGACCCATTCTCGCGAAGGAGGTGACCCGCACCGCTAAGTATTTCCAGCTGGCCATGTCCACCCGCCAATTCGTTGACGACCTCACTTGACCAATGAGGAAGAATCTCATCGCGATCACCGTGAACCAACAGCATCGGGCGCTTGCGGAGTAGCGATGCGTTTTCGCACCCGGCCGACTGCGTCGCCAGCAAGACGACTCCCTTGGTGAGCGACGCCATGGGTGAGGGGTCGATCGCTGCTCCGAGTGCGACGGCACCACCAAAAGAATGACCGACTGTGACAAAGGATTCCGTGCCATTGTTCTCGGCCAGCAACGCAGCAGCGCCAAGATCGTCGATGCATGCCTGAAGATCGTTGGGGCGCCGATATCCGACTCGAATCGTCGCAATGTTGTGTTGGCTCGACAAGATCATGCCGAGCTCGTGGAAGAAACTGTCCCCCGGGCCGAGAACACCGCCCATGGCTCCTCCGGCACAGAGCACGGCCTTGTCACATTCTGCGTTGCCGTGCCACAGCAAGGTGACGAGCCCCGACGTCGTGTACATCTCGATGTGACGAAGACCCATCGGGCCTTCCTCAGAGATCGGACACTCCTGCACGGCCAGAACTCGAAGGGCGCCAATGTTCATTGGAACGTCTTACTATCCGGTGATATCGCCCACAAATTTGTCCGGCGAGCGTCAACGCAAGCGGATTGACACGATCGAGCGCCTGTCGGGCGCAAGACTAGAGCAATGGCTGAGGAACCCACGTCGCGGACCCATGGGCCCGATCCTCTTACTCGCCAAACATTTGGCCGACGGTCGCTCCTGCGAGCCGGGGCCATAGGTATCGCTGGCGCTGCTGCTCCGGCGCTTCTGGGATTCGGCGATCCGACCGAAGCTGCTCGTCGGCGCCGAGCAACGGCAACAACGACGACGCCCCCGCCGATCGGGTCGCTGTTGCGTGTCGCAGCTCCGGGCTTCGTGGGCTCGGGCATCGAGTCTCAGCCGTTCGATTCCGACGCCATGCTTCCTATGAGTGGCCTCGTGACAGAGCATCTCGTTGCGGTCGACAGTTCGTTTCGTCTTGTTCCGCAGCTAGCGACCGCCTGGCAATCGAACGACATCGGCACAATTTGGAGTTTCACCGTCCGACCCGGCGTCATCTTTCACAACGGCTCGCCTGTTACCGCCGAGGCCGTGGCAACTTCAATTCGCACCGCACTTGCCGCTGGCCAGGGAGGCCAACTCGGCGGGCTTGTCGCACCGGACAGCGTCCGAGCGCTCCGGCCAAACATCGTTCGATTCACGCTCTCGGTGCCCTTCGGCCTGTTTCCCTACATCGTCAGCTCTGACAATCCGGCGAGCGCAATTATCAACAAGCGCGCCAGCGCGAAAGCCGGCGAGTGGCTTGGCGGTACAGGCCCATTCGTTGCCTTGAGGCCCGACTCTGGGACCCCCGAGTCCGGCCCGCTGCGAATGCGCCGAAACGCGAAGTATTGGCGACCACTTCAGGCGCCGCTTCGGTATCAATCCGGTCAGCTCTTCGGTTTTGCGACCGACGAAGAAGGGGCAAGCTTGTTCACCTCAGGCAGCGTCGACGTCGTGACAAGGGTGAGCAACCGAGCGCTGGCTCTCTACGGTGAAGGCACCCTCTATGTTGTGAATTCCACGAAATCGACAGCCCATTTCCAAATTCATATGCGCACAGACGATGGAGACTTTGCGGACCGTCGCGTTCGCCAAGCGTTGCAGCTCGCAATGGATCGAGTCGCCTTGGCAACGGCAGTTCGGGGCGGTCTATCTGATGTGGCCAACGACACTCCTCTGGCGTCGTTTCTTCCGTTCGTCGGCCAAGTGGGCGCTCGACCACAGAACCTCCCCGCCGCCAAGCAGCTCATGCGAGACGCCAAGAGGCGAAGCGGGTTCACTACACAGATAGCCTCGTCCACCGCACCCGAGGCGGTAGCCCTCGCTGGCGCGCTCGCCGCTTCAGCCGCCAAGATCGGCATAAACCTTGAGCCGACACCCTCGGAGACGTATCTTGCCGACACCTGGCTGAACTCCGACATCGGGATCACCGAGTTTTCCCACCGAGCGACGCCGGGCGCTTTGGTCGCCGCAACGCTCGGTTCAGATGGTCCTTGGAACGCTCCCCATTTGCGTGACGCAAACCTCGACGCTCTTATACGCACACTTACGGTTTCAAGAGACACAACCGTTATTAAGGGTGCGAGCCAGGCACTCAGTGAACAGCTCGGGACGAGCGTGCCAATCCTCGTGCCGTTCTTCATGCGGAGGGTTTGGGTAGCGCGGAAGCAGGGCAACGTTCCGCTCCAGGTCTCTCCGCACGGTCAGATCACGTTTGTTTGACTTTCCGAAGGTAGGTGTCGCTGACCACGGGCATTGTAAAGTCGGCCAAACTGGTGACGTGAATCCGCTCAACCTCACCGATTCGTTGCTTTTCCGCACCCAGGCCTTCGTCAACGGGGTATTCCTCGATGGCGTCGACAACCGGACCTTCGTCGTTGACAACCCGGCCACCGGTGCGACCCTGGCCAGGGTCGCCGTGTGCGACGCGGAAATGACTCGGGCCGCGATCAACGCGGCCGCGGCGGCATTTCCCGCTTGGGCGAAGCGCCCGGCCAAGGAGCGCAGCGCCATTCTTCGCAAGTGGGCCGAGTTGATGGTGGCAAATGCCGATGACCTTGCGGCAATCATGTCAGCAGAGCACGGCAAGCCACTCGCCGAGGCGAAGGGCGAGATCACCTATGGCGCAAGCTTCCTCGAATGGTTCGCCGAGGAAGCGCGGCGAGTCGACGGGTCGGTCATTACGACGCCTCTCGTGGATCGACGTCTCGTGGTACTGCGCCAACCGATCGGTGTAACCGCAGGAATCACTCCCTGGAACTTCCCCTGCGCCATGATCACCCGCAAGTGCGCTCCCGCTCTGGCGGTCGGTTGCACCATAGTAATCAAGCCTGCTGAACAGACGCCGCTTTCGGCGCTGGCCCTGGCCGAACTGGCCGTTCGCGCTGGGGTCCCGGCAGGCGTTTTCAACATTGTTACGTGTGATGGCGATGACGCGCCGATCATCGGCGCCGAGCTCACATCCAATCCGATTGTGAAAAAGCTGTCCTTTACTGGTTCGACGGAAATCGGAAAGGTGCTGACCCGCCAGTGCGCCGACACGATGAAAAAGGTGTCGATGGAGTTGGGCGGCAATGCCCCGTTCATCGTTTTCGACGACGCTGATGTCGAAGCCGCCGTGGCTGGCGCACTCGTCGCGAAGTACCGCAACACTGGGCAGGCGTGCACGGCAGCAAATCGCTTCTACATTCAAGCCGGGATCAAGAACGCATTCGCAAAGCGGTATGCGGAGGAAGTCGCCAAGTACAAGGTCGGGGAAGGCACGGGTGATGCCGTCACCATCGGGCCGTTGATCGACGACGCGGCTATACAAAAGGTACGCGCGCATGTTAAAGATGCTCTGGACCGCGGAGCGTCCGTGCTCGTCGGTGGCCATGATCATGAGTTGGGGGGCCGCTTCTTCCAGCCGACGCTGCTCGACGGTGTGCCAACCGATGCCCTGATGTGTCAGGAAGAAACGTTCGGCCCCGTCGCCGGTATCACGACCTTCACCGACGAAGACGACGTCATTCGCTTAGCGAACGATACGCCCTACGGGCTTACTGCCTACTTTTACACGCGCGATCACGCCCGGGTGTGGAGAGTGGCAGAAGCGCTGGAGTCGGGAATGGTGGCCGTCAATACCGGCCTGCTCTCGGCCACTGAAGCGCCGTTCGGCGGCGTCAAGGAGTCGGGGCTCGGGCGCGAAGGCTCTTCCTGGGGTATCGATGATTGGACTGAGCTGAAGTACATCGCGATGGCCGGTCTGTAACGCTCTACCTCTACCTTTGCGGCTTCGGGTACTGCGTCTCGCCGAGGATCCCCCGCTGCAGCGCTTCCTCCCATTGGAAGTCAGGCACATCCCGGATCTTCTTACCCAGAAAGTCCGAATGGCAATACATTCCCGTGATCCGTCGGTACTTCAGGTCGCTGTCGGCAAGAGCCGAAAACCGGCCAACGATTGGGTTCGAGGCTCCTGCCTCGATGCATTCGATCCCAATCGCCGACGAAAAGAGAACCCTTAGGGCCATGTCGCTGAACTGGAAGAAGTGCCACGGGCGCTCGTGCGATCCGAAGGAGAAATGAGTTTCGACAAAGACGATTCCTCCGACTTTGAGCAGCTTGACCATCTCCGCGGCAACCAGCCACGGCATCGCGAAGTGTTCGAAGACCGCGCTCGAGAATTCGCTTGCCAGGGACGTTTCCGAACGCTTCCAGGTACTCAAGGTAGTTTCCGTGGTTCGCGGTACGAGAGAGCGGCACTTCAGGGTCAAGGAATCTTGGGTCATATCGAGCGGCCAAAGGGCCAAAGATCCGCGCGTACGCTCCAAACGCTATTGACTTTCCGACACGACGAACACTTGCCACAGCGTTTCCTCTCCCAGCACGGCCAG
>JANOYY010000116.1:0-2180 GCA_031429095.1 Acidimicrobiia bacterium
CACAGCACCTGCAACGCGACCTCGCGCATCACCGTGGTCTTTGGCACCGCCGGCCGATCCCGGACCTCCTCATCGCCGTGACCGCCCTGCACCACGACGCCGGCGTCGTCCACACCGGCAACGACTTCGACCTCATCGCAAAGGTACGTCCTCTGCGATCCTGGAAGCTCGATGTTGCGTGAACCGCGGACGTCAGGTTCGGCGCATCGGACACAAGCACGACCTTGGCTCGAAGCCGATACACGCATACGTTGCGACGGTATCGGGAAAGGGTGTCGGTATCGCTGTACCGCCGGCGATGCGTTTGCCGACTCGCTCGCCCGACCTGGCGGTGCCATCAATGCCGCAGTCGAAGCGCAACAGCGATTGGCCACTCCCGGGGCGATTCGGATACCGAGGTCGGCCGTCAGAACCGGATCGCCTGGCTCCACGCCCGATTCTGCGCCTTGAAGAGCAGGGTCATGTTCCCGGCGGGATCGGCGAACATGATCTCCAACTGGTTGTTGGGCGTGGAGAACTCGATGTCGAGCGGTGCCCCCGGTGATGCCGCGTTGGGCCCGGTGAGACCGACCGTCTTCCACGGACCGTTCCTCGCCTTCCAGAATAGGTTGATCCGGCCGTCGGGGCCGACGGTCGCCCCTTCGAGTTGCTGATTGAGCGAGTAGTTCGACGTCACGATCGGTCGCCCGGGCACGCCGAACCCGGCGGGCGTGATGCCCATTGGCGGATACCAGTTGCCGTTGTTCACCTTCCAGATCACGTTGACGACGCCGCGGTTGTCGACGAAGTGCCCCTCGAGCTGCTTACCGAGTGGGTGGTACGACAGGGCCAGTCCTGAGCCGGCGGGTGCGAGCCCCGGCGCCGATATGCCGACCGGCCCCTGCCATGCGCCGTTGTTCGCCTTCCAGGCGATGTGGACGGCTCCGTTGTTCGCGATGAACATCGCTTCCAGTTGATTGTTTACGGGATAGTGCTTGACGCCGATCCCCCCACCCGCCGGGGCGATCGGGCCGCTGATCGCCACCGGGCCGTTCCAGCGGCCGTTCTGGGCCTTCCACAGCACGTTCAATCGACCCTGGGCGTCGAAGAACATGACCTCGAGCTGGTTGTTGGTCGGGTAGAACGCCGAGGCCAGGTACGCACCGGCTCGGGTCGTCCCCGGATCGGTCAGCTGCTGCGGCTCCGACCACGCACCGTTGTTCGCCTTGAAGCTGACGTAGATGGCGCCGTCGTTGGCGGCATAGAACGCCTCGAGCTGATTGCCCAAGGGGTAAGCGATCGTGGAGATGATGCCACCCTGGGGGAGGAAGTTCGGTTCGGACAGATTGACCGGTCCCTTCCAGGCGGAGTTGTTCAGCTTCCACGTCAGTCCCAGCGCGCCGGTCGATGTCACGAAGAGGCTCTCGAACTGCCGATTCGAACCGGTGACGTACTCCACCATGCTCGGTGCATTGCCGGCGATCGGGGGGTTGCCGCTGCGCCCGTAGAGGAGAGATACCCCGAGCCGGTCGAGCTCGCTCAGGGTTCCATTCCCGTTCCAGTTCGGGTTGCAGTAGTTCATGATCCGTCCCCTGATGGGGCGCTGTGCACTCCACCACTCGGTCGCTCCGATTTTGCTCATGGGCGAAACCCAACACGTGGCCGAACTCGTGGACGGCGATGGCCTCGATGCAGAACTGGACCTGTGGACTACAGATCTTGTTGCTCCAGTTGGCGAACGTGAAGTTCAGCGACATGCCGTTGGTCACGCCATTTAGGGTCGAACCAAGGGAGACCACGTGCGGATTCTTCGCCTCGTCGGCAATCCGTATGCGAAGTCCGGCGGATTTCGCACTGCACTGTCCCCATCCGGTGAAGCGGACCTGCGACGCCGCCTCCCAGGTACGGGCCACCGCCTGCTGGACCCAACCACGCTGGGTCGCGTCGGTGGTGGCCGGGTTCTCCCAACAGGCTGGGATCGATGGCGATGCCCACAGCGACTCGCGCACGATGGACCTTTGGTACCAGACTGCTTGCGGACCCACTGAGGTTTTCAAAACGATCTGAGAAGATCCTTTCGTTATTCGATGAGTTGCGCAAGGATATTGGGTGATGAGTGCGACGATTCGGGTGCCGTGGCGCAACGGTTTTATTGAGGCAGCCAATCCTGACCCGATCGCAGCGACGTCGTATACGTTCAG
>JANOYY010000117.1:0-2648 GCA_031429095.1 Acidimicrobiia bacterium
TCACCGAGATGCATTCCCATGCGCACCTTCAACGCAGGGCCGGGCCACACCGCACCACTAAGCGCGCGTTGCGATTCCGTCGCCGCCCGCAACGCATCCGATGCCCGACCGAACGACGCTGCGAACGAATCCCCGGCCGTCGTGAACACATACCCGCCATTGCCCTCGATCGCCCCGCGCAGGATGGCGTCGTGGACCAACAAAGACGCCGACATGGCGTCCTTGTCCGCCGCCCACAAACGGGTCGAGCCCTCCACATCCGTAAACAGAAACGTCACCGTCCCCGAAGGCCGCGCCACGGATGTCCCGTCTCGTTGCTCCATCATGTCAGCCATCGTGCCAGAGCTAGTTGTTCAGCACGAGGTTCGGTTCTCCGCAACGTTGGGTTTCCGAAACCACCCAGATTCTGAGCTCGCCAATTGTGTTGGTGATCGTGTGCGTCACAAATGCCTGCGACCCGAGGTCGCTGATTGTCTTGTCTCGTCATAGTTCGGGAATGAAGTGGACCCGTTGACGCAGCCAGTTCGCGAACCAGACTTCGTCGACGTCGTGGGCGGCGACGAGCAACATCGCGTTCACTGAGTCATCAACGTCTGGTGGATCAGTGATCCAGGTGCCGCCGTTTAGGTCGATAAACACACTGAGGCAAGCCCACGCTGCCCGTTTGTTTCCATCGGGCAATGGGTGATTCCAAGCAATACGACATGTGAGCACCGAAGCCTTATCGTGCATGTCAGGGTAGAAATCGGTATCACCGACTCCGGCCGCCGGCGCGTTGATTGCCGAGTCGGCGAGGTCAGCACGGCTTGCTCGGTGAAGCGTCGACGCAGGGATCCCCGTTACCTGTTCGGCCAAGAACCAGAACTCGGCGAGCGAGATGTAGCGGGTCACTTCGCGAGTCGGTCAAGGATTTCTTTGTCGCGAGCGAGGAGACTCTTGGCCCGGGCAGTGAAGTCTTCGTCGTTGCGGACTCGCTCGATCTCTGATGCGAGTGAGTCGACAATCAACTGGTTCAAGCTCCCGCCCTGAACACGTGCGACCGCTTCGGCCTCGTCAGCGAGTTTGTCGGGCAGGCGCACCGTGGTCTGTCGAGTCATGACACCATGATATCGCGAACCATCGATTGGCTCGTTCCTTTTTTGACCGTCCAGTCGTCAGTCCCAGCCGCGGCGGGTGAGTTCGGCGCGCAGGGCGGTCATCGAGCGGCGGGCGCCCATCTCTTCTCGGAGTTGATTGGCATAGGCGTCGGTGATTCCGAGTTGTCTGGCGAGGTGGCGGCCGTACGCCATCGTGCCGGGTTGGCGGCCTTCGACAGCAACGAGGAGGAACTCGCGGGCTGCGTTCTCATCGCCGTGGTGGAGGGCGAGTGCCGCGAACATCAGCATGGCGTCGTCGGACTCGCCTCGATACACCCCGGTGGCGGCTCGCGTCGCGAGACGTCGGAGGTGGCCCAGCGCGGTGTCGGTGTTGCCGAGGGCGAGGTGGGCGAGGACGCGTACTTCGGTTCCGTCCATGAATGGAAGGTCAAGCTCATCGAGCGTCGCCACCGTGGTGAGTGCCGACTCGGGTTGTCCCAGCATCACATCCGCTACTGCCGCCGCCACAACACAGGTGATGATGTCAACGAACCGGACGGTCCTGGCCAGCTCGTGGGAGAGGTCCCGGCCCCGCTCGAAATCCCCGCTCATCAACGCGAGAACCTCCGTTGCGAACAGGGCCCAGGCACCGGCGAAGGCGTGTGCGTCGGACGAACGCGTACCGGACTCGGTTGCCTCGCTGCGCTCCCTTGCCGACTTGGCGAGCAGCCCGTCAACGTTCTCAGGCGCGACGAACGCGTTCAGCCACGCGATGAACGCCCACCCGACGGCACGGATGACGGCCAGCGGTGACCGTGTGAGCTCATAGACCGCAGCGATCCCAACTTCCAGATCAGTGAGCATCGCGGAGGCCGCAAACCGTTGGGCGTTGATGCAGCCGTGGAGTTCGGGGTCGAGTTCGGCGACCTGAACCGCCACGCGTGCCAGCGCGGCCCGGATCTCCGAGAACCGCACGTCGAGGTAGTAGGCGCTCCAGCTGCCGGTCAGGAGTTCGCCGGCGGTGATCCAGCGGTTGTGGTCGGCGGCCCATTCGAAGGCGGTGGTGATGTTGGGGCAGTCGTGGCGGAGGCGGAGTCCGACGTCGAGTGAACCGAGGACTCTGCGGCCGTCGGCCATGGCGAGTGCATGGAAGTGGGCGAGGTGCCGGTCCCGGATGGTTTCGGCCTCGGCTGCGTCGACGAGTCGGTCTTCGGCGTAGGCCTTCACCGTCTCGAGCAGCCGGAACCGGGTGGCTTTGCGTTTGTCGGCGCGGACCAGAAGCGATTTGGCTTGGAGGGTTTCGATGTGGCCGGTCGCTCGTCGGCGGTCGAGCCCGGTGACGGCGGTGACGGCGTCGAGGTCGAATCCGTCGACGAACACGCCCAACGCCCGAAATACGCGTTGCTCTTCGGGGTCGAGGAGGTCGTAGGACCAGTCGAGGGTCGCTTCGAGGGTGCGTTGGCGGCTCCGTCGCCGTCCGCCGGATAGGAGTTGGAAGCGGTGGTCGAGCCCGGCTAACAACTCGTCGGGGTTCATGACCGTGATGCGGGCGGCCGCGAGTTCGATGGCGAG
>JANOYY010000118.1:0-29602 GCA_031429095.1 Acidimicrobiia bacterium
ACCAACCCCCCGTGCGTTCGCGACCAACCCCCAACCCCCCGTGCGTTCGCGACCAACTGGACAAGATGCGGGGTCGAAATCGCCGAAAACGGCTGAGTTGGTCGCGAGTGACGGCCCAGTTGGTTGCAACGCACCCCCGAGTTGGCGTTACACGACCCCGAGTTGGCGTTGTAGAGGGGTTGTAGTCAGGTTGGCGCGATTGGGGGTGGGGACCGAGAACGCAAAGGGCGGTACCCTCAAGTACCGAAACAAGGAGCACCGATGACCTACGCACCAGCCGACCGTGTGTACTACGACGCCGACAGCCACATCATGGAGTTGCCCGACTTCCTCACAAAATACGCGGACCCGAAGTACCGCGACCAGATCCCGGAGGTGAGCTATTCCGCGTCGTTGGTGACCGACGAAGAGGTCGCCGTCATCATGAATCAAGGTGGCCGTCATAGCGACTCGCATCGTGCCGAGATGCGAGAAATGGGTGACACGCTGATCGCTCAGGTGAAAGAGATCCAGGCCCTCGGAGCTTTCGATTCCGCCGATCGAAGCGAGGCAATGGACATGCTCGGCTTCGCACGTCAGCTCGTGTTTGCGACGCACAGCGTGCGTCTACCCTTTCACGGAAGCTCGAAAACCGACCCGGGCCTCCGCTATAGCGCAACACGCGCCCACAACCGTCACATGTTCGACTTCTGTGCCGACGACGAACGCCTCATGGGGGTCGCCGTCGTTCCACTCGACTCACCCGACCTCGCCATTGCCGAGTTGGAGACGATTCTCGAAGGCGGCTTCGAAGCCGTGTGGGTTCCGCATCGGGCGTGCGGCGACAAATCACCGGGTCATATCGAACTCGAACCATTCTGGGCGCGCCTTGCCGAAGCAGGGATGCCGTTCGTGTTGCACGTCGGCGGCGCGCCGCTGCAACTCGCAAAGGCGTGGACGAACACCGGACGCGCCGCAGTAAAGGACTGGATGGGCGGCGGCGAAAACGTTCGGAGCAAAGACGCAGCAACGATGCATCAGGGACCGGAAACCTTCCTCACTGCGATGTTGATGGACGGGGTATTCGAGCGCTTCCCCAACCTTCGAGGCGCAAGCGTCGAACTGGGTGCTGGGTGGGTTCCCGAGCTGTTACGTCGCCTCGACTACGTGACGGGCATGTACAGCCGCGTGGACCCAAACCTCGCCGCGTTCACTCGCACCGCGTCCGAGCAACTCACCCAGCAGATGGCCTTCACCCCGTTCGTGTTCGAAGACGTCGGACGACTCATAACCGAGTCGAACGAAGACCTCTACCTGTTTTCGTCCGACTACCCTCACACCGAAGGTGGACGCGACCCAATCGCCCGTTTTGAAAAAGCACTTGCAACGTCAACGGTGCCGGCGAAAGACAAATTCTACAGCGGAAACTTTCTCCGCATCTTTCCCGCTGCGTAAGGCTCCACGGAGCTACGCCCCGACCGCTGCCTTCCACGCAGCGTCGAGTTCGTCGGTCGTCAAACTCGCCGGACCGACGCCGCTCGCGGCAAGGCCCCTGGCAAGATGCTGCAGAAATTCGTTGTGCGGAGTTGGTACGCCGAGCAAGCGTCCAAGGAGCACAATCTCGCCGTTGAAATAGTCCGTCTCGACCGATGACGAACCCTTGGCGAGTCCCTGCCATGTTGAACCGCCAAGAAACGTGTGGCCCTCGGGGATGAGGAAGGCCATCGTCTTGACCCGTTCGGAATAGCGAGCACGATCTTTCGGATCAGCAACCTCCCACTGAATGCCGGCCGCTCGAAAGACGTTGCGCCCTTCATCTTGGGCGACGCTGACAACCGGTTGCCCGCGCCCGGCCACACCACATGCTGCTTCTGCTGCGTTGCCTAGGTTCAGCAAGATCTTGCCGTGCTTTTTCACCATGATGTCGGCGTCGGGTTCGCACATCACGTTCGGTGCCGAATCCAACAGCGACGCGAGTTCCGACGCAACAGCATCGAGCCCTCGGGGATAGCGTCCGACGTCGACAAGTGCATTGGTGCGATGGCACAACGCAGTCACCTCACCCGGTGTCTCGAAGGTGGCCGGTAGTTGGATAACCATCCCGTACACGTTTGCGAATCGGCGCAGCGCCATACGCTCGTGTTCGACGCCGTTCGTTCCACACACCACAGCGGCGGCCGGGTTCCACGTAAAGATCTCGTCGTGGATATCCGACACGTCTTGTGTCTTCGCCGTGATGACCACAACATCGTTTGCTCCAACCATAAGTTCACGTAGTGACTCCACGGCGGGGACCTTGAGGCGCACTTCGCTGGCGCCATCTCGGAGCAGCAAACCGTGCTGTCCTATCGCCTGGACGTGGGGGCGTCGAGCAACCAGGACGACATCGGCACCGGCCTGGTGCAGACGACCGCCGAGAACGCTGCCGACGGCACCGGCTCCAAAGATCACGATTCGCATGGCAACCAATTGGTGTTCGGGCGCATGACAGCCATGCTACCGACGCCGATCGGCGGTTGTGACACACACCAGGTTGCGCCTCGAACTAACGTCGAGGCATTCTTCGACCAGGTGACATAAAGAAAAAGTTGGCGGACGCGAGGGACACGGCTCGCCGGAACGCGGACCGCTTGCTCGACGAGCGCATCGCTGGTACTCCGCTTGCAGAGACTCGACTCGGACGCGTGCGATTCACGCCGCCCGAGGTGAAGGCTCCCCGTTCTTTGTCCGAAATTCAGTCGGAACTCGATGCGCTTGTCGGCTTGGAGTCGGTGAAGGAGCAGGTTCGAACGCTGATCGCGTTCCTCCAGGTCCAGGCACAACGACGCGATCACGGTCTGACCGATGTCCCCATCAGTCAACACCTCGTCTTTCTCGGAAACCCCGGCACTGGGAAAACGACAGTCGCACGTCTGCTTGCCGAGACCTACGGCTCGATCGGTCTCCTCAAGAAGGGACACCTGGTTGAGGTGGACCGCGCCGGTCTCGTAGGCCAATACGTGGGGCACACTGCGTCGAAAACCGATCGTGCCGTAAAGAGTGCGCTCGACGGCGTGCTGTTCATCGACGAGGCGTACGCGCTTGCTCCACCCAACGTCCTCGGGCACGACTTCGGGTCAGAGGCGATCGAGACGCTCCTCAAGCGGATGGAAGACCACCGCGATCGCATCGTCGTCATTGCGGCCGGGTACCCCAAGTTGATGAACGCGTTCTTGAACTCCAATCCCGGGCTGCGTTCGCGGTTTTCCCGAGAGATCACATTCGCCGACTATTCAACCGATGAGCTCGTAGCCATCACCGAGAAGATCGCGCACGACGCACAATACGAACTTGGTCCCGGCGCACACGAAACGCTGATCGCAATCATGATGAACGCGGTCCGCAACGAAGGCTTCGGCAACGCACGATGGGCCCGCAATCTTTTCGAGCACGCCCTGAGCTGCCAGGCACTACGACTCACGGGCTCCAGCGGCAGTCTGGCGGACACTATGCGCGCAGACAATATAGAAAAGTCGAGGCTTTCGGTTCTCGAACCGGCCGACTTCATCGAGGCCGCGAAGCGCATGCCACCGTCCCCACCCGGCAAAGGCAAGTAGGCCCAACTCCACCAACTTGGCCCTCGCTTGCCACCAACTCGACCCTCGCGCTTGCCACCAACTCGGCCCTCGCGCTTGCCACCAACTCGGCCTTCGCGCTTGCCACCAACTCGGCCTTCGTTTGCTACCAACTGGGCCTTTTCGGCCGGTTTTCGTGGCCGAAATCACCGAGTTGGATGTAAGCACACCCCGAGTTGGATGTAAACCCACCCCGAGTTGGAGCGCCAACCGGGCAATCCGAGACACTGTGCGGGCCCCTCTTGGGCAAGAATCAGCTCACGATCGCAAAGGCGCGGCCGACATCCGGGGGGCGTCTACTTCCAAGGTTCTGCCTCGGACGCGACCCGCGGGCCCGACAACGCAGCTTTCGACGCCGGGGTCTGCGCGTCGTGCGGCTGTGCGACCGGGCTACGACCGAACCCAACTTGGACAGAAGCTTCGCTTCAGGAGGTCGCCGGAGCCGCTCTCGATGAGGCGCGGGCGGAGGGCGTCCACTCTCTCGTGGTTTTGGGGTGGTCGGGGTCGTATGCCTTCGCTGCAGGTCCCGCAGAACTGAAGTGCGGGCCGTCGGGTTCCTGAAATCGCGGGCACCGATGGATCCTCACGATCTGATTGCCGGGTGTTGTTGGCATCGTCCTGCGAGTACGTCAGCGGCATCCCCGATCGGTACTTTGCGGATCGCTCGCTGCGGTTGATCGTCGTAATTCCGGGCAGTCGACGAGATCAGGAGAGCTGCCCGGACTTGGGGTTTCACTGTTTCGGAGGTGACCCCCAAAGTCCCAGTCATGGCATGGCACGCTGCCCACGATCCAGGGTACCGATCGAGCCAGGGAAGCGTCGCTCGGACATCACCATCAACGAAGGAGCGATTGCTGGCCTGTCAACGGCCACGGGCCGAGCGCGCGTGGATCGCGGCGCTGACAAGTGGGCAAGTTCACGTTTGGCCCCAGCATAAATCTCCCGATTCGACCGATTCGCTCAGCACTCCAACTCGACCCTCGCTTGCTACCAACTTGGCCTTTTCGGCCGGTTTTCGTCGCCGAAATCACCGAGTTGGATGTTGGGCACACCCCGAGTTGGATGTAAGCACACCCCGAGTTGGATGTGGGCACACCCCAAGTTGGCGTTGGAGGTGGGAGTGCGGCCGTCAGAGTAGGGCCGGTGCGGACGCAGAGCGCTGTCTAGAGCGTTTTGGGGTAGTAGCTGCCGGGGGCCACGTTGGAAACATCGGACCAGAAGTCGGAGTCGAAGGGCCACGACGCTTCTTCACCCGGCAAGGGCCCCTGCACAAACATCTTGTACTCGCTGTCCACGCTCTGGCTACCGACCAACGACCAGCCCTGACGCTTGTAGGTCCAGTTGTCCGGTACCAAACGGTTGCACTCGTTGAAGTGCGCAACCGCGAGGTCGCGCTGACCGAGATGCCACAGGTGAAGTGCCAACGCGAAATGGGCGGCGCCTTCGGACTTCGACTTCGGTCGGGGCTGTGAACTCGCCACAACCTCTTCCGGGGTCATTGCGTACGGGCTCGCCGCACCATTTGCCGCCCAATCACGAATCGCTTCGTGATACGTCGCACGGTCCTGACCCACACCAAAGTTCGCACGAGGATCAACATTCGCGGGTCTCGGCGGCGCGTTGGGAGCGGGTACCGTCTTTGGAATCGACTCGATCAAGTTCTTCGGCATCGCCGGTTGCCCTTCGGGCCACCCCGGTTCAGGCGGCCGAACGATCACGCCAAGCTCGTCGATCCAGATCACGTTCGGAATGTTCACGACGCCAAAGACCGCATCCATCGTGTGCGTCGGGTCGATCAGCGACGGATGTTGCGGGTTCGCTGCTTCGATGTAGCTACGCGAGCCCTCGCCGCCCGTCATATCGAGTGACACCGTCACGATTTCCACACCCAGGGGGTTCAGTTCGTTGCGCAAGGCCTGCCACCCGGGCAGGTCAAAGGCGCAGCCTCAATAGGGCGCCCACGAAACGATCACCACCTTTTTGCCACGCAATGACGAGAGCCGAAACGTGTTGCCATCAAGGTCCTTGAGCTCGAGCTCGGGCGCCTGGGCGCTGACCAGCGCACGATCGCCCAGGGACTCAGGTCCAACTGAATACAATCCGGCCGTAGCATCGTGAACGATTGCCATGCCCAACCGCTCGGCGGCCGAGCGAACGTCGAATGGCCCGGACCCGAGGGGGACACAGACGTCGGCCTTACATGCCCCCTCGGGTTTGATTTCCCATCCGGTTTGAGCTCCGAATTGCTGGGCGGTGAGTTGGAGTGTCTCGACGATCATGCAGGAAACTTACTCCGTGGGCGTCGGCGGTGAAAGTTGCGAACGCGAATTGGCGTTCACACATGTCCGCTGCGAAAGTTACAGACCGGCGGCGGAGATGCCGTTGCCACGAACGAGGAGTACCCGCATGGGAATACAGGTCGCGAAGTTTCTCGATGTCGCCGATGGTCTGCAGCCGAAACAGTTTTCGGTTGGCTCACACAACCAGGTCAACTCACTCAATGACCTCGACCCGATCTACAAGCAGCTGATCGATGGACCGTATGCATGCGTGCTTACGGTGATGGGCAAAGACGGTCGCGCGAACTCAACCCCGATGTGGTTCGACTATGACGATTCGACCGTGCTCGTGAACGTGGCCACCCAACGAAAGAAGGTCGAGTGGATTCGGGCGAATCCCCAACTTACAGTCGCGATCGTGAACCCGGCGAACATGTATCACTGGATGAGCATCAAATGCACCGTCGCCCGTGAGATCCTCGAAGACGACCCCACTGAAGGACCTCGGGTCACCGCCCAACTTGACAAGATCTGGACGAAGTACACACAGCAACCAGCGCCCTACGGACTTCGTGACCCTTCGATCAATGAGCGGCGCGTGCTCTTCGAGTGCCCGGTTGATCGCGTAGCGGTGTTTGGAACGCCCTGACGCAACCGTTGCCAACGAACACGATTTCGCACGGGAGCCGCTGACATGCGTGTTGCTATTATCGGCGGCTCCCTCGGAGGCCTCACCGCCGCGCTTCTTTTTCGTGACCTCGGACATGACGTCACCGTCTATGAACGCTCGCCGGTGCCGCTCGAACAACGAGGTGCCGGCATTGGGTTACTCGGCGAGACATCAAGATATTTCTCTGAGCGGCGCAGCCTCGATCTCGACACCATCAGCATCAGAACCGACTACATCCGTCACCTTGACCGGTCCGGCACAGTCATCCACGAAAGGAAGCACACGTATCGATTCAGTTCCTGGAACACGATCTACCGCCGTCTTCTCCGTGAGTTCACTTCGCAGCGCTACCTACTGGGCCGCGAGGTAAACCGGATCGAACAGACCGCAGTTGCAGCGACGCTCACGTTCGTCGATGCGGCGACGACCGAGGCCGACCTCGTGGTCTGTGCCGACGGAGTGGGCTCCCGGTTCCGCCGTCACTTCCTCCCCTCGTTCCAGGAACGCTACGCTGGCTACGTGGCCTGGCGCGGCATGGTTCCTGAATGCGAGCTAGAGCGGCCGGTCACCTCGCAGTTGGGCGACGCCATCACCTACTCCGTCTACGCCAACTCCCACATCCTCGTGTACCCGATTCCCGGCATTGACGGATCGGTCGAGCCGGGGAGGCGTCTCATCAATTATGTCTGGTACCGCAATTATGCTGACGGTGCCGACCTCGACGACGTCCTAACGGGAAGCGACGGCGTGAAACGAGAGGTCTCCCTGCCGCCGGGGACTGCACGTGCCGAGCACATTGCTGAGATGAAGAACCATGCGTTGGCGCGCCTTCCTGCGGTGATTTCGACGGTGGTGCAACGGACGGCGGAGCCCTTCCTCCAGGTTGTGTTCGACGCTGAAGTCGAGCAGATGGCCTTTGGTCGTGTATGTCTGCTGGGCGACGCGGCGTTCGTGGCGCGACCCCACGCGGCGGCAGGTACCGCAAAGGCGGCCGACGACGCGTGGGCGCTCGCCGATGCGCTGGCCGACCACCCAGACAACGTGAGCGCCGCACTACAGATGTGGCAGATCGGACGGCTGGCACTCGGACGCCAACTAGTCGAGCGCACTCGCCGCATCGGTGCAGAATCGCAATTCGACGGTACGTGGCGACCCGATGACCCATCGCACATCTTCGGGCTACGAGGCCCCGGTCAATGAGCCCACCGAACAATGGACACCGGGTAAGAGTCGCCCTCGCCGATTCGATGGCCCAAGCGGCGAACGCATTCACGGGCAGCCTTGATGACCGACAACGCGACCGCGCGGTCTGGTCCTTTCCGTCCGACGCTGAGCGTCAACTCTGGTTCTACACGCCGACCGACCACGGGGGACTACCCCTGAGCGCAATGACCCCCGCGCAGCAGCGTCTTGCGTTTCACTTCGTGGCGTCAGGTCTCTCGCGGGCGGGTTACGTGACGGTGTCGACGATCATCGGCCTCGACAACGTGCTCGACGAACTCGAAGGCTGGAGCTCGAATTGGGGGCGAGAACGAGGCCGTGACCCCGGTCTGTACTACCTCCGAATATTCGGAGATCCTCGTCCAGGCCGAAGTTGGTCGTGGCGTTTCGGCGGGCATCACGTGTCGATCAACCACACCATTGTTGACGGGTGCGTGACGGCAGTAACGCCCTGCTTCCTTGGCGCCGATCCCGCATCGTCACCGCTCCTCGGGCCGCATCCGCTCCGACCCCTCGCTGGTGTCGAAGACCTCGGGCGCGACTTGGTGCTCGCACTCGACGACACCCAACGCCAGACAGCAGTGGTGAGCGCTGTCGCGCCGGTCGATCTCGTCGGGGGAAACCGAACCGAACTTGTCGACGGCATCACGCCGTTACGTCTCGCCGATGTCTGGCGCGGCCGTTTCGCCGGCGAACTCGGTAAACGTGTCGAGGCAATTCAGGACGGAATGGAGCGTGCTTCGGGCCTCCTCCCCCATCATCTCGACGCGGTTCGATACACAACAGCACCGAAAGGCATTGTCATAGGTACGCTTATGGAGTCGCAAAAGCGACGGGTCCGCGCACTCCTCGACGTCTACCTTGGCCGCATGCCCGACTCCCTCGCCGAAATCGAGGCAGCCAAGTTCGCCGGACGGCGCCTCGACTCGCTGACGTTCCTGTGGGCGGGAGGATTTGAACCGGGAACCCCTCATTACTATCGAATTCAAGGGCCCCGTCTGGTGATCGAATACGACAATGCAGCTCGCAACGCGAATCACGTGCACAGTGTGTGGCGTGATCCCGAAGGTGACTTTGGGCGCGATGTGCTCGCCGACCACTACCGCCGCTCGCACAGCTCCGGAACCTCGTAAACGGTAGAGCTCACGAGGTTCCGGCAATGCGGGAGCGACTATCGCCCGTCAGACCTTCACAAACTTGGTGCACACAATCTTGTACACATACTTCTTGCCGACCTTTAGGCGTTTGCGGGCTGACTTCGCGCACCGGTAGACGGTGCCCTTGATCACTTTCGACGTCGGGGGTGGCAGTGTCGCAGCCGTCGTGGTCGGAGCCACTGTCGTTGGCGCCAAGGTCGAGGTCGCTGCCGGAACAGTGGTTGTCGGCGCGGCAGTCGTCGTCGCAGCGATCGTCGTCGGAACCGCGGTGCCGAACTTTGCGACGCGGTTCGCGACAGTGCCGGCTGCCCAGACGTTCCCATCGGGTCCGGCAATCAGGTCCTTGAGGCCGAACGCGCTCGGAGCCGAATACGCCACTCGAGCGAATGTGCCACCGGCGTAAGAGAGCCGGGCGACGTTGTTGAGTGCCGTTTCGGTGAGCCAGACACCGCCATCCGTCGCGGCCGCGATCGCAGTCGGTGCGGCACCGGCAGGAAGCGCGAATTCCGCCTTGGCCAGATTGCCTTCGAAGCGGGCGACGCTGTTCAAGCCCGACTGGATGACCCACATTGCATTGTCGGGTCCGAGAACAATTGCGGTCGGATCGGCCGCGTTGCTCGCGAAGTTCGTGGCGGCTCCAACTACCGCACCGGTCGGAGTGAAGCGATTCAGAGTATCGACACCCGCGCTCTTCTCTACGATCCAAACATTGCCATCCGGCCCAACGGCAGGGCGCATCGTGCTCGTCGCGGCGAACGTTCCAATCGGAGTCGCGACACCAAGTGTTGATGTGGCGAGATTTGGCGTGTATTTGTCTACAGCACCTGTCTTGGCCATCCACAGGTCAGCGCCCACTGCAATGATCGAGTCATATCCAGCCGCCGAACCAGTAAGTGCAGTTACGGTTCCCCCGGCGTTCGCCGTACGAATGACGTTCGCTGTCGAGTCGATCCACAACAACAAACCGCTGAAAACGATCGGAGACTTTGCAACGCCAGCGGGCGCAAGCGGACTTGGCGCAGCGGCGCCCGTGGCGGCATTATAAGCCGAGAAGCCGCCAGGTGCGGCTTTTGCGGCAAGCACCTCTCCCTGCCATGACACGATGGTGCCGTTCAACACCGCTCCGGGATCCGGTGCAAAACTGGCCACAGACCCCACGAAATCTGCAGCGCCCGCCGTTGAGTACGAGCCGAGCGCGCCGACAGTCATCGAAGCGCCGACAAGTAGAGCAATAGTACGTACACATAGCGAATCGTTGATTCGTTTCATGGGCATTCCTTTCGGGAAGAGTCCGACATCAGACAGCAAAGTGTGGCGGACCGCAAAAGAGTAATACGTACACAAACGAACAAATTTACGCGCACCTTCGAATTTCACGCTGTGCACTTATCGATTGTCATTCAGCTCAGGTCATCAGTCACAGTTTTGAACCGCTGTTCGCGGTTGACCCCAGCGTTCACCGCACAACGCGCGATGTTGAACGCCTACGGACAAACCGGATCAGACAAAGCCGACGCGAATCATCACCGACGGTGATGGGTGACAATCAGCCGCCTCAGAGAAGCGGGCTGGGGTGAAGTTCGTCAGTCGCCGACAAAAATCGGCTCGCCGCGCCACTTGTCGGCGAGCACTTCATTTTGAATGCGCTCTTGCAACAGCACAATACCTTCGAGCAACGCTTCGGGTCGGGGAGGGCAACCGGGCACATACACGTCGACCGGGATGATCTGATCGATCCCTTTCGTTACCGAATAGGAGTCCCAGTAGGGCCCACCGCAGTTCGCGCAGCTCCCCATCGAGATCACATACTTCGGTTCAGGCATCTGCTCGTAGAGACGCCGAATCGCCGGTGCCATCTTGTCGGTCACGGTACCTGAAACCACAACGAGGTCAGCCTGACGCGGTGATGCCGGAAAGGGAATCACGCCGAGCCGCATGACGTCGTAGCGAGGTGAGCCGAACGCGGCACCCATTTCGATTGCGCAACACGCCAAACCCCACTGATAGCACCACAGCGAGTACTTGCGGCTGTAGTTCAAAAGCCAGGTGAGGGGCTTGGCACCCTTCTTTCCAAGCAGTCCATTTTCGACAAGACCCATGATCGTTCCCTCAGTCCTATTTCTGCGTACGAGCGATCAGATCCATCGCAGCACGCCCTTGCGCCATGCATAGATCAAGCCAAGAAGCAGAATAAATACGAAGATGCCCATTTCGACAAGCCCAAACACGCCGAACAATTCCAACCGCAAGGCCCACGGGAACAAGAACACTGCCTCGACGTCGAACATCACGAACAGCAGGGCGAAGATGTAATAACGGATCTGACTTTGCGACCAGCCGACACCGACAGGATCCACGCCCGACTCATACGCAATGAGTTTCTGCTCACTCGGACGCTTCGGGCGGATGAGGCGAGAAAGGCCCAATGTGCCGCCTACCAAGAGGAAGGCAGCAGCAGCGAGGAACGAGATCGTCAGATACGAGCGGAGATACTGCGACACGGTCTACCTATCCTAGAAGTGTTTCGGGCGACGCGGACAACACCGCCGCACTAGCGCAGGAGCGCGTCGGCAGCAAAATTGACCAGGAGCTGCGGCGCGAGGCCAAAGAACAAAGTGGCGCCAGCCATAACGAAGATTGCCACCCGCGTCCCCCACGCAACGACATACCCATCCCCGGTGGCAGCGACGGCCTCTGCGCCATCATCGTCGGCCATGAACATCGACACGATGATGCGCAGGTAGGCGAAGGCACCCACCACCGAGGCAAACATCGCGATGATGGCAATCGCATAGGACCTGACGTCGACAGCCGCCCGAATCACGCCAAACTTCGCCATAAAGCCGCTGGTCGCAGGTATGCCGGCCTGGCCGAGAAGAAACAGCGTGAACATGATCGCCAGAGCAGGTGCACGACGGCCGAGTCCCCTGTAATCCGTGAGCGAATGGTTGGAGTCGCCCAGTCGACCAACGACCGAGATCACGGCGAAGCTCCCGAGCACGATGAACGAATACGCAAAGAGATAGAACAGCGCGCCCGAAGTGCCGTCGGTCGATGCAGCCTGGAGGCCGATCAGGATAAACCCAGCGTGGCTAATCGAGCTGTACGCCATAAGACGCTTTACGTCGGTCTGGGCCGCCGCAAGCACCGCACCGACAACCATGGACCCAACGGCGAGCACCCACACGACCGGCCGCCAATCAAGGGATTGCGTCGCCATTGCGGTGAGGAGCACCCGAAGCAGAGCCGCAAACCCTGCGACCTTTGCCCCTGCAGCCATGAATCCAGCGATCGGCGACGGCGAGCCCTGATACACATCGGGCGCCCACATATGGAACGGAACCGCCGCAATCTTGAAGCCGAGACCAACCAAGAGCAACGCAATTCCCGCCAGAAGGAGGCCATTGCCGAAGATCACGTTCGATCCCAAATAGTTCGCAATGTCGGAAAGGTTGGTCGAGCCCGTCGCTCCGTAGGTCAGCGCGATCCCGTAGAGGAATACTGCCGACGAGAAGCCACCAAGCACGAAGTACTTGAGCGCGGCCTCCTGCGACTCGGCTTTGCGCACGTGGGAACCAGCAAGCACATAGAGCGCTATCGACAAGATCTCGAGGCCGAGGAACAACACAATGAGATCGTTCGCCGAGGCCATGATGACACCGCCGCTCGCCGAAAGAAGCATGAGCACGAAGACTTCAGGTCCATGCAGAACTTCGCGCCGTAGGTAGTCATCAACAATAAGCGCACCTATAATGACGATCCCGGTGAGCAATACGGTGACAAAGACGCTGAACCCATCGACCTTGATCGCGTTGCTGACCGCCCCCGGATCCCGGGCCAGGTCTCGAGCGGCGTCCCATCGCCACATGGCGACACCGCCGGCGACGGCAGCGGTCGCAATCGTGAACCATCGGTATACCCCGTCGATCCAGCGCGTATGACGGGCCAAGGAAGCAACGACCAACAACACCAGCGCACCAGCGATCAACACGTTGATCGATCCGAGCGCCTTCCAGTCGATTTTCGGAACGTCAATAGATCGATCGACCAGCTGCGACGTCACGCCGGATGGATCATCCTGCAGGTAAATGGCGGACCACATCATCCGTGGTTCTCCTCTTCGGAACCTTCATCGGAATTTTCGTCGGAACCTTCCGAGACCTTTTTGGCACCGCCCGTCTCTACCGCCGAGACAACCCCTCGGGCTTTCGCAACGGCAGGTTCTTTACGTCCGGTGGCCTCTTCAACTCGAGAAATGAGCGCCTTTACGGACGGATCGATCCGATCGAGAAACGGTTTCGGATACACACCCATGAAAACGATCATCACGACGAGGGGTGCGATCGCCAGGCGTTCGCGCAGTGTGAGGTCAAACATGTGTTCACGGTTTTCCTCATCAGGCTCGCCATGGAAGGTCCGTTGGTATGCCCACAGGAGGTACAGCGCGGCGAGAATCACGCCGACCGCTGACACGACCGCCCACCAACGAGCGGTCAAGAAGGTACCCGTCAAGATCATGAACTCGCCAACGAACCCGTTCAGGCCGGGCACTCCAATCGACGACATCATCACGATTGTGAAGACGCCGGCCATAACCGGAGCGAGTTTTTGAAGACCCTTGAGTTGCGAGATCTCACGGGTGTGACGTCGTTCGTAGATCCACCCGACGAGAAGGAACAGCGCACCGGTCGAGAGACCGTGGTTGATCATTTGCAACACGCTGCCCGAGAGTCCCTGATTCGTAAGCGAGTACGTACCGATCACGATGAATCCAAGGTGAGCCACCGACGAATAGGCAACGAGCCGTTTCAGGTCTTTTTGGACCACGGCGACAAGTGCTCCGTAGATGATGCCGATGGTGCCCAACGTGAGCATCACCGGGCCAAACCAATTGCTTGCCTCGGGGAACAGGAACAGGCCGAAGCGGATCAGACCGTAGGTACCCATCTTCAGCATGACGCCGGCAAGAATCACTGAGCCGGCGGTAGGAGCTTCGGTGTGTGCGTCGGGCAACCAGGTGTGCAGCGGGAAGAGTGGGACCTTGATCGCAAACGCCAACGCAAAGGCGAGGAAGAGCCAGCGAGATGTGGTCACCCCAAGGCTCGCGTTTGCCAACTCGCGGATATCGAAGGTAAGCGCCCCTAGTTTTGGTTTTGCGAGGAAGGCCAGCGTGATGGACGCAACGAGCATCAATGCGGAACCAAACATCGTGTACACGAAGAACTTGGTTGCGGCGTAGGTCTTGTTGCCGTGGCCCCATCCCCCGATGAGGAAGTACATCGGAACAAGAACCACCTCGAAGAACACGAAGAACAAAATGAGATCAAGACTCAAGAAGACGCCCATTACGCCGGCTTCGAGCAGCAAGATCCACGCCACATAAGACTTGATGTCTTTGGGCTCATCGGGGCCGAACAGCGCAATCGGAAACAAGAAACCGGTGAGAACGACCAGCCACAGCGAGATTCCATCGACACCCAGCGTCCACGAGATGCCGAACTGGCGAATCCATTCTTGGTTTGCCACAAACTGATAGTCCCCAACACCGGTTTCGAAGTTCGTCATCAACCACACGCTCAGCGCAAGAGTTGCTATCGAGAACAGGAACCCGAAAATCGGAATGATCTCCGTGCGGGTCCGCGGAACAAGTGCAGTGATGAGCGCACCGACCAGGGGAAGCAGGATGAGCGCCGTCAGCAACGGAAACGGTGTTTGTCCGCCTCCGTGCTCGGTGGCAGCAGCGATACCTGTGGTGAGGGCCGAAAAGTTCATGGTCACATTCCGCCTCGGTAGATGGCCCAGGCAAGCAGTGCGACAAGCCCACCGACCAGACCGAGGGCGTAGTTACGCACGTAGCCGGTTTGCAATCGACGCAATTGACCACCAAGCGATCGGACTCCGAGGCCTACGCCGTTCACGACGCCGTCGATGCCTTTTCGATCGACGACGAAGGCAAGAACGTTCGACAGTGCATAACCCGGCTTCTCGATCACTGTCGAGTAAATCGCGTCGACACCATATGCGCGCTTGAGAAGAGGATTTTCCAAGGACTGCTTTTCGTTCACATCACCCGTCCGCCACAATTTGACACCGATCGCTATTCCCACGAGGCCAGCCACCGTTGCAATCATCGCCAGCGTAAGCTTGAGATTCGACGATGCTGGGTGATGCGGCGAGAAGAAGGCGTGAATCTCGGTACCGGGAACGAAGCTCTCCTCTAACCAGTGTTCAAGCTTGAAGGCGACACTCTTTCCGAGGAACGGCACGTTGATAAGTCCACCGACGATCGAAAGACCGGCGAGTGCCAGGAGCGGCAGGAGCATCAGGATCGGCGATTCATGAGGCGAGCGGCCCTGGGCGTCGTGACTGTGTCCGTCGCCGGCAGCATGGACCTCATCGGCAGCATGGACCTCGTGCACAACGTGCGCTGCGGTCCCAAAGCGCTCCTTGCCGAAGAACACCAGCACGATCTGACGGGTCATGTAATACGCCGTGAGCAGCGCAGTGAGAAGTCCGATCGCCCAGAGCACCTTGTTCTCCC
Source organism: Acidimicrobiia bacterium (assembly GCA_031429095.1). GTDB lineage: Bacteria > Actinomycetota > Acidimicrobiia > Acidimicrobiales > JANYDT01 > JANOYY01. The sequence goes on from JANOYY010000118.1 coordinate 15,462, forward strand.
GATAGGCATCGAGCAGGATCTCATCTTTTGACCAGAAGCCAGCGAACGGTGGCACGCCAGCAATCGCCAGCCAACCAATCAAGAAGGTGCCTGCAGTAACAGGCATCCATCTCTTCAAGTTGCCCATCCACTTCATGTTCTGCTCTTCGCCAACAACTCCGTGCATACCGTGGATGACCGAACCAGCGGCGAGGAACATGAGCGCCTTGAAGAAGGCGTGCGTGACCATGTGGAAGATGGCAGCGACGTTGCCGCCTACTCCGACCGCCAGGAACATGTATCCCAATTGGCTCACTGTGGAATAGGCGAGGACTCGCTTGATGTCGTCTTGCGCCGTGGCAATCGTCGCCGCGAACAATGCCGTGAGCGCCCCGACCCACGCAATCAGCGTCATCACACCCGGGGCCAGTTCAAGCAGCGGATGCACCCGCACCATGAGATACACGCCGGCGGTAACCATGGTCGCCGCGTGGATCAACGCCGAGACCGGCGTCGGACCTTCCATTGCGTCGGGCAGCCACACGAACAGCGGCAACTGGGCTGACTTGCCAACGGCACCGAGGAACAGGCACAGACAGATCCATGTTGCCGTGGTCGACGAGATTCCCACCTCTGCGACATGGCGGAACACGTCGTGGTAGCGCAGCGAACCGGTGTTTTGGAAGATCAAAAACATTGCGGTCATCAAACCGAAGTCACCGATGCGGTTGACGACGAACGCCTTCTTGCCCGCCGTCGCCGCTGACTCCCGCTCGAACCAGAAACTGATGAGCAGGTACGAACACGCACCCACGCCCTCCCAGCCAAGGAACATCAACACGAAATTGTCGGCGAGGACGAGCATCAACATCGAAAAAACGAAGAGGTTCAGATACGTGAAGAAACGTGCGAAACCCGGGTCGCCGTGCATGTACCCGATCGCAAACAAGTGGATCAGTGTTGCGATACCGGTAACGAACAAGACCATCGTGATCGAGAGCGGATTTACCAACAGTGCCGCGTCGACGCCGAGACCCGGTATCCAGGACCAAAGCACCTTCGTAAATGCCCGCCCCTCTTCGCCCTTGGTCGTCAGGGTGAAGAACACCGCCGTAGCCGTGATGAACGAGAGACCGACCATCGCAGTAGCGAGGTATGCCGCAATCGGTTCTCCGATGCGCTTGCCGATCAGCAGCAGGATCGTAAAGCCGAGGAGCGGAAATGTTGGGATGAGCCAAACCAGGTCAAGCATGTTCGGTCATCCTTGGAGAAGGTTGGCGCTGTCGGCAGTGGCACCGGTCTTACGACGGCGGAAGATGGACACAATGATGCCGAGTCCGACTACAACTTCGGCCGCAGCGACGACCATGGTAAAGAAAACACTCACCTGGCCACCGATGTCGTTGAGGAGACGGGAGAAGGCAACGAACGTGAGATTCACCGCGTTGAGCATCAACTCAATACACATGAACATGACAATCACATTGCGGCGGATGAGCAACCCGACAGCGCCGATGGTGAACAAGACCGCCGCCACCGCGAGGTAGTAACGGGGATCAATTCTCGTGGCGCCCACCGCCAACAACTGTGTGCTCATGGCTTCGACCCTCTCGCCGATTCGGGCGCCGCTTTTGGTTTCCGGGCGAGAAGGACAGCGCCGACCACCGCTATCACGAGCAGGACGGAAGTGATCTCGAACGCGAACAGGTAGCGAGTGAACACCGATCGTCCGAGTTGCTCGACGTTGCTTTGATCGTCGACGAGGGATCCGGCAACGCTGGCTTTCCCGACAATGAAGTTGACACGGCTCACCAAAACCAACTCGACCACGGCAAGCACGCCGAGCACCGCCGCTGCGGGGCGTTGACCCTTCAACGTTTCTGTGCGTAGTTCGTCGGTCGTGCGATCAACGCCCAACAGCATGATCACGAACAAGAACAACACCACGATTGCACCGGCGTACACAATCACCTGGACGACAGCAAGAAAATGCGCTTCCAGGGTCACGAACAAGACAGCGACGCCAAACAGCGTCATGACAAGGAGCAATGCCGAGTGCACCGGGTTTTTCACCACGATCAGGCCAACGGCGCCGACGAGCGCGAGCGCGGCACCAGCAACGAAGACAATCCAATCAATCGTCATCAGTGATGACCGCCCGATACAGGCGCCGCCTTCGAGGCGTTCTTTGCGACAAGTCGAGCGGCCCGCTCCGTTGCTTCGATTTCTTGGCCGGGTTCGGCTTCGCGAACGCCAGAACCGAGTTCTCCGGACCACAGCGTATCCCCGCGGAACTCAGCCGAACCTCCGGGCGCAGTGGCGCGCATCCAACCGCTGATCGGCGATTCCGCACCGCGATCGTCTTCCCATGGCTGTACTCGGGGCTTGCCCTCGTCGTCGACAACCAGTTCGGCCTTCGTGTATATCGCGTCACGGCGATTCGTGAAGCTGAACTCGAAGATCTTCGATTCGGTGATCGCCTCGGTCGGGCAAGCTTCCACGCACAGATCGCAGTGGATACAGCGCAGGTAGTTGATCTCGTAGACGAATCCGAATCGCTCGCCCGGCGACGTTGGGTTTAGCGGATCGTTGTCAGCGCCACGGACATAAATGCACTTCGCAGGACAGACGCCTGCGCAGAGCTCGCAGCCGATACACTTCTCCATGCCGTCTTCGTAGCGATTCAGCACATGGCGGCCGTGGAAACGCTCCGGCTTGGGGCGAATCGTGTCGGGATAGGACTCCGTACGGACGTCCTTGCGGAACACCTCCTGGAGTGGGATTCGGAAACCTTCGAGGTAGCCCATCAGAACCTTCCCGTTCGTCCACGACTATCGGTAACCGCAGCGTTGCCGGCCCGCTCGAGCTCTGAAGTTCGACGACCGACGCGCATGGCCGCTAAGAGTAGACCGCCCGCGATCAGGGCACCGACGAATGTGACCGCACCATTGCGGAACCGCTCGGCACCCGATCCGGTTCGGAACGCCGCAATCACGAGGAGCCAGAGAAGTGAGACCGGAATGAGCCGCTTCCACCCGAGGTCCATCAGCTGGTCATACCGGAAGCGTGGCAGTGTCGCCCGCAACAGGACGTAGCCGTAGAGCAACAGGTAGAGCTTGAGTACGAACCACACTGGCGAAACGGCGCTGAAGAACGCTATGTCCCACGGAATTCGGGGTCCGCCAAGGAACAGCGTCACGATCAGTGCAGACATCGTGATGGTGTTCATGAACTCGGCAAGGAAGAAGAATGCGAAACGCGCTGAGGAGTACTCGGTGTGAAAACCGCCGACCAGCTCCGAATCTGCTTCGACAAGATCGAACGGCGGACGGTTCAATTCGGCCGTCCCGGCGATTGCAAACACCACAAAGGGAATGAGTCCGGTGGTGAACACATTCCAGCTGTAACCAGATTGAGCATCGACAATGCCCTGGGTACTGAGCGTGCCGGTGATGAGGATCACCGCAGCGAGCGACAGGCCCATCGCCGCCTCGTAGGAGACCATTTGCGCGCTGGCTCGAACCGAACCGATCAACGGATACTTCGAACCACTCGACCAACCGGCGAGCATGACGCCATAGACCGCAATCGATGAGATTGCGAGGCTGAACAGCACGCCCATGGGCGGACTGGCAACCTGTAGATACGTCGTCCACTCCGGTTTGTTGAAGAGCGACACCTTGCCGCCCAGGGGAATCACCGCGAAGGTGAGAAACGCAGGTACGGCACTGAGATAGGGAGCGAGACGAAATACGATCTTGTCGGCCCGGTCGGGAAAAAGGTTTTCCTTAAAGAAGAGCTTGGTACCGTCGGCCAGCGTTTGCAGGAGTCCAAACGGGCCGGCGCGGTTCGGGCCGATCCGGTTTTGCATGTCGGAAATCTTTTTGCGCTCAAACCACACCATGAGCATCACGCCGACCAGCAAGACGACGAATGCGAACACCACCTTGATGAACACGATGATGAGTGGTGCCCAGAGCAACCGTCCGCCGAGGATTGGGTCACCGTTTTCGATGGCGTTGCGCGTAAGCGTCGCATCGGTGGCCTCGACGACGAAACGTGCGGCGCTTGCACTGATCGAAGCAAACATGTTCAGCTCCCCATCGTTTCGAGTCGGACCTTCGTGATGCCCTCGGCCTGCATCGCGACCTGGTCCATCAAAACGGTGGCCGAAACTCCAGACTGATTGTGGAACATGTGCGCGACGCCGCGTGGCACGCGGTCGTCGGTAATGACCGTCGTGATCAAATCAGCAGTTTGGGAAAGCACCTTCACGGAGTCGCCGTCACGCAGGCCATGACGCTCGGCCTCGCCCGGGTTGAGTCGGACGCCAGATCGCGGTGCGAGCTTGGCGAGCGACGGGCAGCTTTGTGTATGTACGCCGTTGTCGTAGAGCGTTCTGCTCACCACAAGTCGCAACGAATAGCTATCGGGGGTGGGGACCACTGCCGAAACCGACGATGAACGAATCGACAACACGGGCGGAAGCGCCGGTCCGGGGTCGACGACTGGTTCGGGTGACTCGCCTTCGGCGACTCCTTCCGCAGCTAATTCGTCGGTGGCCGCGGTCGCCGCCTCCGCCGCCGCAGAAGGGATCGGAATCAAGATGCCGTCGACGTTCGCGCGGAAACCAAAGGCTGCCGAACTGATACCGACATGGGCCGGCGCAACTCGACCAATCTCGTCAGTGATCGCTTCGACGTTTTCAAAGCCGAGGTCGGCACCGAGCTGTGATGCGAGCATCGTCGCGATCATCCAGTCGGGTCGCGAAGTACCAGGCGCGCTTACTTTTGCCGCGACGGTCGTGATTCGACCCTCAAGGTTGGTCGTCGTCCCGTTCTTCTCGGCAAAGCCCGCGGCGCCGAGGACAACATGGGCTTGTGCGTTCGTCTCGTTCACAATCGAGTCAACCGCCACGACGTATTCGACTTTCGACAGTGCACGCTCCACCAGCCCACGATCAGGAAAGTCAGCGAGGAGGTCGGCACCGAGAAGAACCAGTGCCTTTAGGCCGCCGGCCGCAGCCGACTCCAGCATCCCAACCGTATCGAGACCAACACCCGACGGAACATTGGTCCACTGCGACGTAAACCAGGCCCGTCCATCGGCTTGGGTCACCCGACCCGGAAGAAGACCAGGGCTCATACCCAGATCAAGCGCACCACGGAGATTCGCCCGACGCATCGTCGGCAGAAACGCCACATTGGGAAGCTTCGCCAACAGCCGACCGGCCGCTTCAATCACCGAGTCCGTCGAATCAGCAAGTGAGGCGCGTCCGAGGAGCACGACGACTTTTCCGCTTCCCCCGCCCGACGTGGTTGCCTTTGACACAACGCCGGCGAAGGCGTTGATCGCAGTTGGCTCTAGCCCGCTGATCTGTCGCTCGACGGGCTTTCCGCCAACAGCATCGAGCACCGCATCAACGAGCACCGCAACCTCGCCCGGTCGATAGTGCAACGACGCGTGCGCGATTGGTGTGAGTCCGTTCGCGACCGTCGAAAAGTCTACAAAGGCAGTGCCCTTCTTGTTCACCACAGCGTCGCGCAAGCGCAGGAAAAGTACCGGAAGTTCTTCCTTCAGGTCGGGGCCGAGGTTGATGATCAGCGAGGCGTTTGCGAGATCGTCGATCGTTGCCGACGGAAAACCGAGCCAGGCTTCGGCCGGAAGTCCGTCGCCGAGCTGAGCATCGACGTTGTCGGTCCGCAAGACGCTCTTGGCCAGCTTTGTCCAGGCGTATTGATCTTCGTTGGTCAAACGTGCACCGCCGATGAATCCGATCTCGTTCGGTTGATATGCGCGCAGACGAGTGGCGACGGCATCAAGGGAGTCGATCCATGTGGAGGGCTTCAATTCGCCGCCCGAGTCGCGCATGAGCGGGCCACCAAACCGAGTTTCCGCGGAAACGGCTTCGTAGCCGAAGCGGCCCTTGTCGCACAGCCAACCCCAGTTGACAGGATCGGAGTCGACCCCCTGAAAACGCGTGATCTGATCGCCGCTCGACTGGATAACGGTCTGGCACCCGACGGCGCAAGCCGTGCACGTCGATTCGACCTGATCAAGATCCCACGGCCGAGCTGCGAAGCGATACGGAGAAGCAGTAAGCGCGCCTACGGGGCAGATTTGTACCACGTTGCCGGAGAAGTACGACGAGAACGGATCCTCGGGGAACGTGTTCACTTCTGTCGTGTTGCCACGGTTGATGAAGTGAATCAGCGGATCGCCAGCGACCTCTTTCGAGAACCGCGTGCAACGATCGCAGAGAATGCATCGCTCACGATCGAGCAACACCAGGTCGCTAATCGAAATGGGCTTTTCGAAGTGACGCTTCTCTTCGACGAAACGGCTTTCGCCAGGACCAAAGGTCAGCGTCTGATCCTGGAGCGGACACTCGCCGCCCTTGTCGCAGACTGGGCAGTCGAGTGGATGGTTCACGAGGAGGAACTCGAGAACACCGTCTTGCGCCTTCCTCACGACCTCCGACTTGGTCTCCACGACCATGCCTTCACCGCACTTTTGCATACATGCTGGCTGCAAGCTCATGCCGCGGGGACCGCTGACCTCGACAAGGCACATGCGACACATTCCCACCTCGGTCATGCGGGGGTGCCAGCAGAAACGGGGAATAAAGGTCCCAGTGCGCTCTGCCGCCGCGATGAGAAGCTCTCCCGGGTGCGCTTCAATAGACGTACCGTCGATCGTGACGGTCAGCGTGATTTTCTTCGGGGCTTCGGGGCTTTGCGTGTCGGTCATCGTGGGTCTTTCGAGCGATTCGAATCAGTGGCCATTGACCGGAATGAGCGGACGGGCGGCCGCAATGTACGCCTCGTACTCGCTCCGGAATCGCTTGACCGACCCAGGAAGCGCACCTGCGGCAGCCGACGGGCCGAGCGGGCAAATCGTGGTTTGTTTTGGTGGCCAGGTGAGGCCCGGGCTGATGTTATCGGCGACGTCGAGCAGAAGTTCGAGATCTTCTGGTCGACCGTGTCCTTCGAGAATGCGGCGGTAGATCTTCTCCAACCAGTTGGTGCCCTCCCGACACGGCGAGCACTTGCCACAACTCTCTTTGGCAAAGAACTTCACCAACCGCCACGTGGCCTTCACCATGTCGGTCGTTTCGTCCATCACGACGATTGCACCGGACCCGAGCATCGAGCCCTTCGCTCCTACGACGCCGGCGTCGAGGGGCGTATCAAGATCTTCTTCGAAGAACCAAGGAGCCGAACCGCCACCGGGAATGAAGGCCTTGATCTTATGGTCGTTGCGAATGCCGCCCCCGAACTGCGGGTCGTAGAACAACTCCCGGAACGTCGTCGTACCAAACTCGACCTCGAACACACCGGGGTTCTTCACGTGACCCGACACTGCAAACAGCCGCGTGCCGGTGTTCTTTTCGTTTCCGTAGCTCGTGAACTGACTCGCCCCGTTGTTCACGATCCAGGGAAGGTTCGACAGGGTTTCCACGTTGTTCACCACGGTTGGCTGCATATACAGGCCCTGGGTAGCAGGGAAGAACGGGGGCTTGAGCCGGGGCATCCCGCGGTTGCCTTCGAGCGACTCGATCAACGCCGTTTCTTCACCAACGATGTAGGCACCGGCACCCCAGTGCAGCATCACGTCGATCGAGAAATCAGAGCCGCAAATGTTCTTACCCGCATAGCCGGCGTTGTACGCATCGTTGAGCGCCTGTGCCATCCGCTCGTGGGCGTGTGGCATTTCGCCACGGATATAGATGAAAGCCTGTCTGGCCTTGATCGCCCACGAAGCAATAAGTACACCTTCGATCAGCTGATGCGGATCGCGTTCCAAAAGAATGCGGTCTTTGTAGGTACCCGGCTCCGACTCGTCGCCATTGACGACGAGATAGCGGGGGAACACGTCCTTGGGAAGGAACGACCACTTCGTTCCGCACGGGAAACCTGCTCCACCACGTCCGGCAAGGTTGGCCGCTTTCACTTCCTCAACGACGGCATCGGGATCCATCGTGAGGGCTTTGCGGAGCGCGGTATAGCCACCGGTTCGCTCATAGCCCTCAAGGGTGTGACCATCGAGTTGGTCCCACCGGCTGGTGATCATCTTTAGAGGTGCAGGCATGGTCTGTGGACTCTCGACTCGTGATCAGATTCTGTCGTTGTTCGCACGACGATCAGCGGGAATGGACTGGCGCACGCGGCCAAGCGTTCCGTGCGGTGGCGTGTTGGTCTTGCCGGCCCGGAGATCGGTGACCAATTGATCGAACTCGCCGTTGCTGACCTTGTGGTGGTAGCGGTAGTTCACCTGCAGACAAGGTGCCTCGGTGCAAGCCGCGAGGCACTCCATTTCTTCCAGCGTGAACAACCCGTCCGACGTTGTGGCTCCGGCGCGGATACCCAGCGATTCCGCAGCGTGGTCCAGAAGTTCTTCGCCTCCGTTGAGCATGCACGAAATGTTCGTACACACACCGATCAGGTACTTCCCGACCGCGTGGAACTTGAACATTTCGTAGAAACTCGCTGTGCCGTAGACCTCGGCGGGCGTGCACCCGACGAGTTCGGCAATGTGTTCCATCGCGGCATCGGTCAGGTACCCGTCCTGTTCCTGCGCAAGATGACAAAGCGGAATCGTTGCGCTCTTCGGACGCGGATAATGGCCCACGAGCTCGCGGGCGCGTTCCAAACTTGCGGGGGAGAATCGAGCCATATGCGTACTTATCTATCCACTTCGCCGAGGACAGGGTCAATCGAGGAGATGATCGCAATGGCGTCGGCGACCATCGCACCCCTCATCATGGTGGGCATTGACTGCAGGTTCACGAAACTTGGCCCACGCATATGCATGCGGTACGGCTTCTGAGAACCGTCGGAAACCATGTAGCAGCCGAGTTCCCCGCGCGGGGACTCCACGGCGGCATAGACCTCACCGGCCGGAACTTTGAAACCATCGGTGAAGAGCTTGAAATGGTGGATGAGCGCTTCCATCGATTCGTCGATACGACCACGAGGCGGCGGGGTGACCTTCTTGTTCTGCGTGCGGTAATCACCCATGGGCATCATGTCAACGATTTGGCGCACGATACGAATGGACTCGCGGATCTCGTTGAGCCGAATCGCGTATCGATCGAAGGCATCACCGTGGGTGCCGCAGATGACGTCGAAGTCAACCTGGTCGTAGGCCAGGTAGGGCATGTCACGACGAAGGTCCCATTCGATACCTGTCGAGCGCAGAATCGGACCGGTGGCACTGAGTGCGATGGCCTCTTCCTGCGTGATCATGCCGACGCCCTGGGTGCGGTCGACGAATATCGGCTGACCGGTGAGAAGGGTGTCGTATTCGTCGAGACGCGGCTCCACGGCGGTGCAGATATCGAGCACTTCGTGTTGCCAGTTGGGTGGGAGATCCGCCGCAACACCGCCGGGGCGAATGTAGTTGTGGTTCATCCGCAGACCGGTCGCCCGCTCGAAGAAGTTCAGAACCAACTCACGTTCGCGCCAGCCGTAGATCATCATGCCCACGGCGCCGAGGTCCATGCCGTTGGTCGCCATGAACAAGAGGTGCGAGCTCATTCGGTTGAGCTCACTCATGAGCATCCGAATCCACGTTGCACGATCTGGAATCTCAATCTCCAGCAGCTTTTCGGTGGCCAACGAAAACGCCAACTCGTTGAACAACGGGCTCAGGTAGTCCATTCGGGTGACATTCGTGCCACCCTGCAGGTAGGTGAGGCCCTCGGCCGTTTTTTCCATCCCCGTATGGAGATAGCCGATGACCGGTTTGCAGCGAAGGACCTGCTCTCCTCTGAGTTCCATCATCACGCGCAGAACCCCGTGGGTCGAAGGGTGCTGAGGACCCATGTTGATGATCATCGTTTCGTCGTCGCCGAGTTCGATGTCGTAGTCGTCGGGGTTCAGTACGAGCGGATCGTCGTCGCTGACACCGCGCAGGACCGCACCCTGTTCGCGTTTGAGTTCCTTGTCGCTCGTGTCGTCGCGGTCAGACATTTCCTGGCTGAAGTTCATCGTCTGTTCCTCTCGACTACTTCGTCGAAGATGCGTTGGCCGAAACGGTGGTGGCAGAAGCGTTGCCTGCCTTGAACTGAACCGGGATTCGGCCCGTTGCTTCATCCTTGCGCAGCGGATGGCCTTCCCAGCCGTCGGGCAGCAAGATGCGGGTCAGATCGGGGTGTCCGGTAAACACAACACCGAGAAGGTCCCACGCTTCACGTTCCATTGCTTCGGTTCCAGGGTACAGATCGAAGAGCGACGCAATCTCGCCCGATGCCGGGACCTGGACCCGAACGCGAATGCGCTGGCGGTTGGCGTGCGACAGCAGGTTCGCAACAACTTCGAACCGCTCACGCGTAATCCCGGCAGGGATATCCCGGTGCTCGTTGGTGAGGTAGTCAACCGCACACAGATCGACACACATGTTGTAACCGTCGACCTTGAGCGCGCTTATCAATTTGAGGTAACCAGCGGCATCGGTATGTACCGTTCGCTGCCCGCGGCTGTAGGTCACAAGAGCACCGTGGAGAGCCTCTGGCTCGGGGGGCGCCTGGTTGGCGGCGTCGTCCGGCGCAGGGGTCTGGTCGCTCACGATGCCCTACCGTTTCCTATTCGAGAGGTTCGCGTTCACGACGGCCGACCGATCGAAATGGTAGCTGGCGCAGCATCGAGCAGGAGGGCCGCCCCGCCGCCGTTCTCACTGCGTCGCTGCGCAATTTCGCCTGTTTTGATTTTTTCGTGGAGGGTGAGGATCGCATGGATGAGCGTTTCCGGTCCGGGCGGACATCCCGGCGCGTACACGTCAACCGGAACGATCTGATCGACTCCCTGCACGATCGCGTAATTGTTGAACATGCCACCCGAGGATGCACACACGCCCATCGAGATAACCCACTTCGGTTCCATCATCTGGTCGTAGACCTGACGAAGAACCGGCGCCATCTTTTGGCTCACGCGACCAGCCACGATCATGAGATCGGCCTGTCGTGGAGAAGCGCGGAAGACCTCCATGCCGAATCGTGCCAAGTCGAACCGCGACGCCCCGGTGGCCATCATTTCAATCGCACAGCAGGCAAGACCAAATGATGCCGGCCAGACGCTGTTGTACCGGCTCCACTTCACCAACGATTCGATTTGACCGGTAATGAAGTTGTGGTTGAGATCTTCGAGACCCATCAGGCTGCCTCTCCGGGCGCTTGTCGCGGAATGCGACGAATCGTGTCGGTCGTGGAGCGGGCTGGTTTGGCTGACGAGCGCTCGCCAATGTCACCCTCTAGGTCGCGTAGACGAGCGATCGGGCCCCAATCGAGGGCACCGTTGGAGATGAGATAGATGAAGCATACGACAACGGCGATGGAGAACAAGATCATCTCCACAAGGCCGAACAGGCCAAGCTCGCCGAACAAGACGGCCCACGGGTAAAGGAAGATGATCTCGATATCGAAGATGATGAAGATCATCGCAACGAGATAGAACTTGACCGGAAACCGCTGCGCCGGTTCGCGGTCCGGAACGATCCCGCACTCGTAGGGTCCGATCTTGGCTGCCGACTCCTGGCGCTTTGGTCCAAGAACCGCCGATGCCACGAACGACCCGAAGACGAAGAGCGTCGCAACGATGAGCAGTAAGGCGATCGGCAGATAGTCGGCCATGATCAGGCGGCCTTCGCCTTGATGTTGCCGAGGCTGGCCATCACCTTTTTGTCGCGGTAGTGCAATGCGATGACACTCACGATCGTCAGAATCAGCGAAAAGAAGAACACCCGGAATGAACGCAGTCGCAAGGTTCCCAAATCTCGGACCAACACGTGCGAGATTATCTTGCCCTTCGGGTCAACGACGGATTTTCCCGCCTTCATTACCGTCACCATGTCGGGGGTGCCATCGTCTTTATATTGCCTGATCCCGTCGATCACCTTTTGTTCTTTCAGGACAGAGCCCTGTTGGCCGACAAAATAACGCTTGCCGTGAAGAAGCCCCCGGAATTCGTAATCGCGCGGGTCGTACCAGTGGTACCGCTTCGCCCGGTACAACTCGCTCGACTTCTTCCGTTGCGCCCGCGGCACAAGATCATTCGCGGCCCTCTCCGCCTTTTCCCGCGTCATTTGGAGAGCATCGATCTTCTTCCGCTTCGGCCATACCTTCAGGCGCTGCTCACCGCCAGTTTCATAGCCGCCAATCGACACCCATTCCGTCGCCTGCTTTCCGAGATGCGCGTCGATGACCGATTGCGCTTCACCTCGTACGGGGCTTCCGGCGGGAAGCACCTTCCAGCCCACGGGAGCTTTCTTGCTCGGCGTATCGGGAAGGTTCTTCACTTTCGCGTACTGGGCATACTTCGTGGTGAAAAGTTCCTCATTGTGCTTCCAGGAAGGCGCGTCGCCCTTCGGACCAATTCCATAAATGAGCCACACGATGGCCATCAGAGTCATCCAACCCCAGAAGGCTGCAGACGAGATGAGGAACCCAAGGCGATTTCCGACGTTGGTCGCCAAGATCAAGTAACAGCTGCCGCAAAGGACGAGGAACTGAATAGCCGGAAAGAGGATTCCCCGAATGGTGGGGTCCCAGCGAAGTGTCGCTACAAGGTTCATCCGAGGCTCCGCTCGTATTTGACGATGGCGTCGATTTGTTCGTCGGTCAGTACGTTGGCGAAGTACGGCATTCCGCCGCCGGCGTAATGATTCACGCCACCGGTGCCATATGCCTTGCCTTCTTCGACGCCGTTCTTAATGAAATCAGCTTGGGCCTCGGCTTCGGGGAACTGGCGCTTGAGGCTTTCGGTGCTGAGCTTCGGTCCGTAGAAGCCCCCGCCACTTTCCTTGGGTTCGTTATAACTCCACCCGTTCGTGTGACACCGTGCGCAGTTGCTCTCGAAGAGGATCTGCCCGTCCTCCTTCGCGAGCAACGCTTTTGAATCCTCATAGAGCTTTTCGGAAGCGTCGAGTTTGCGCTGAGCAGCTTGCATCTTGCCTTCATCCTTGGCCGCAGTTGCCTCTTCGAGGACTTTTCTTACCGCAGCGAGGCTGGTGTCAATGGCCTTCGGGTCTTTGCCTTCGAGACGGGCGACATTGTTCTTGGCGCCAACTTTCGCGTCCTCCAACTGCTTTGTGGTCTCGCCCTGCGCGTCGAGCTTGGCCGCCACAAAGGCCGCTTCGAACGCCTTGTCGGAGTTACGACTCGACTTCCATTCCCTGGTGTAAGCAGCTTCGGCCGCTTCGTTGCTCTCGATTGCCCAGTGCTTCAGGAAGTTCACAAGGTCGTCGATTTGTTGTTCGTTGCCCGGGCCACCGCCCTTGAGCCCCCATGCCGGCATCGGCTTGTTCGAGCCGCGCCCATAGATCAACACGTTTCGGATCTGATCCTCGCGATATCGCAGGCCCACGTTGTTAATTTGCGGCGCCATCCACGAGACCGCCTTCAGAACCTGTTTGTTGGTCGCGGGATCGATTTTGGGCGTGCCGTCTGTGTTGTATTGGGCGACGGTCCACGGCGCGGGGCCACCGCCGCCACTTGCTCCGTGGCAGTTGAGGCAGAGGAAGACCTCGTTGTAGCTCGTTTCGCCACGATGCACCGATCGACGGTCGAACCCGCGGATCGAACCCTCCTGGCGTCCACGCTCACCGAGCCAGTACAGCGGCAACGAGAGCGCGGTGAGTGAGATACCGATCAGCGCCCATCCCAGGAACCGGTCAAGTCGCGGACCCTCGAACGTTTCGTCGTCGGGAGCCAGTTTGCGGTTGGGGGCATTGAGGAAGCTCTCAACGTTGGTCTTTGTTGTCCGACGATTTTCGGTGATCAGGTAGACAGCCCAGATCAGGAGAACAGCGGCGAAGATCGTGAGGGCAATTGCCTTTTGGGGAATGGCCGCGACAAATGGAGTGGTGATCACAGAGGTTCCTGAATTTAGTGTGAAGCGCCGCTGGTGCAGTGCGGACCTTCGGCCTGTTGTCCGGTGGAATCGGCACCGATCGCAGGACCATTGGTCAGAGCGCCTGAATCGACGATGACGAAGCCGTCGTCCACGGTGACGGCAAAACGATCGAGGCCTCGTGGTGCTGGTCCGGCCTTCTTCTCGCCGACTCGGTTGTACTGCGAACCGTGGCACGGACACTCGAACCACTGCGAACTCCCGCACCACGGCACCTTGCATCCGAGGTGCACGCACTTTTGGTACAGCGCCACG
>JANOYY010000119.1:0-24912 GCA_031429095.1 Acidimicrobiia bacterium
TCGATCGCCTCGAAGGGGTGTTCTCCGCGTCAATCCGGCTGCCGGGCTGGCCTCCCAAGCTTGGTCGGAGGCACAGCGTTGCGGCGTCGTACCGACACGGGCAGAACTTGAAGGAATGTCAAGACGAGGAGCGCTCCGCCAACCCCAAGGAATCCCTGGGCCTCGCTCGTCAGATCAAACGTTCCGTCGTCGGGGTTGATGAAGGCGCTTGCCTGATACCCAGGGCGGGCACGACCCGAGGGTCCAGGTCGGATGATTGAGGATCGCGATCAGACATCGAGAAATCGGCTGACAGCGAGCGCAGAGCCCACCGCTCCGACCAGTGCACCGACGATCAGCATTGCAATGCCTGTGCCGACCAACTCGCCGGTGCTCACCGAAAGGGTCTCCAGAATCTTGTTATCGGAAGCCCGGAGAGAGTTTTGAGCCAATCGAGAGCCCAACGCCAACAATCCGAAGCCCGCCAGGGCTCCGAGTAAACCCTGGAGCATCCCTTCCACCATGAACGGCAAACGGATGAATCCGTTCGTCGCACCGACCAGTTTCATCACAGCAACCTCGCGTCGACGCGCAAAGATCGCCATCCGGATCGTGTTCAAAATGAGCACCACCGCCGACACCATGAGCGCCGCCGCCACGATGAGAATTACCAACTGAATCTTGTTCGTGAACGCGAGAACACTCTTTACGGCCTGAAAGTCCGTTACCGAATAAACGCCGGGTCTCTTTTTGAAGCGCTCGCCGATCAGGTCAATTTGGTCGGGATCCTTCGGACGGAGCCGGAACTGCTCCGGTGCATCTTCCGGTCCTGCGAAACCTTCCAGAAACTCCGGGCGGTTTTTAAAAATCCGCTGCACGTCTTTGTAGCTCTGTGCCTTCGTGACGTACTCGGACTTATCGATTTCGGGCATGGCCGCGATCTCTTTGCGAACCGCTTCGACCTGCGTCTTCGTAGCTTCGGGCTGCATGAAGATCGTGACCTCAAAGCCCTCTTTGAAAGTCACCGTGGCGTTGCCAACGGCACGACGAAACAACAATGCCGCCCCGGCGAGAGACAACGAGATCACGATGGTCAGCAACGCGGCAAGCGTCATCAACAAATTGCGCCGGAGGTTGTTGAAACTTTCCTTCGCAACATAGGAGATCTTGATAGCCACGGTTACTCCAGCGTCCCGTAGACGCCGCGAGCCTGATCTCGCACCAACGTGCCGCGGTCGAGTTCGATTACCCGTCGGCGCATCGAATCGACAATTCCTTGATCGTGGGTGGCCATAACGATGGTGGTTCCCGTTCGGTTGATTCGATCTAGCAAGCGCATGATTCCGACACTGGTATTGGGATCAAGATTTCCCGTCGGTTCGTCGGCGAGCAAGATCATCGGCCGGTTGACGAATGCCCGAGCAATCGACACCCGCTGCTGCTCGCCGCCGGAAAGTTCGCTCGGTAGGTTGTCGGCCTTTTTGGAAAGCCCAACGAGTTCGAGAACCTGCGGAACCTGACTCTGGATCAGACTTTTGGGACGGCCGATAACTTCCAGGGCGAACGCAACGTTGTCGTAAACAGTCTTTGACGGCAGCAGCTTGAAGTCCTGAAAGATGCACCCGATATTGCGACGCAAGAAGGGCACCTTGTGATTCGAAAGCTCACCGATACTCTTGCCAGCGACCCAAATCGTTCCCTCGGTCTGGACCTCCTCCTTCAGGAGCAGTCGCATGAACGTCGATTTACCGGAGCCTGAGGAGCCGACCAAGAACACGAACTCACCCTTGCCAATCTCCGTCGAGACGTTGCGGATGGCAACCGTGTTGTTCTTGTAGACCTTCGTGACGTTTTCAAGTTTGATCATGGGGGAAGGTGCACGAACCGGGACATACAGTTCAAGGGCGATCAAAAACTAGCAGTCGCTGCGACCGAAACGGCGCACAGTCATTCGTGGACGACCAACTCAACCGTTTGCGTCACCCGTCGCCGTAGTGTCTTCTCCCAACATTAGGGCTCGACAGCCGCCGAATTTCGAAGGCGGGCAATGTGCACACCTCCCGGGTTCGCAACGGCCTGCTGCACAACACACGGGGCATCCAACACATCGAATGACAAGACGTAGCGCAGACCGAGCCGAGCCAATTCGGGTCGGCACAGCCCGACGTCGATCACGATGGCATCAGCCTGCACCGCCCGAAAGCTTGGCTCCAAGTTCGCGGCACCGCCGGAGCCAAATCGAAAAACAACGTGTGCATACCGATTCCAGTCCTGTTTCATTGAGCCGTTCGGATCGAACACCTTCCAAAGGGCGAGGTCAGGCACGAAATAGACGCCGCTCAATGAATCCAGCCCACTTGCCACCACGACTGCATTGAGCCGGACGTCCTCGTGGGCCGCCCATCGCCCACCGCTGGAATTCCGACTACCGGGGAGTGAGCCCGCCATCGCGGCCAAGTCGGACTGAGCGAACCTGCGCAGATTTTGCGCCAATCGATCCTCGGGGCCCAGCCCAACCGAGACTGGGTGGACCCCACCGCTCAAGGCCAATGACAGGCCAGCCGCCACAAACGCGCGGTGGGTGGTCGATCGGAGCAGGACGATGCCGAGCATCGATGCCGTGAACAGTGCCGTGTAGAGGGCAACCTCTCGAAGTGCCAAGTGCGACGGTGACAATCGGTCTCGAAGGCCGAGCCCGGTGCCGAACACAGCGAAACCGACGAGCACCGTCGACGCGGCGAAAGCGGCCCCTTCGCGCGGCACCCCGAAGCGAGCTCCCGACGAACCACCAGTTTTTCGAACAACGAGACGTTGGCCAGGTTCTTGGGAAACGAGCCAGGCACCGATCGCGGTGCAGGCCACCATTTGGCCCATCGAGGTCCGCGCCCCCGGGACGCCCCCCATGCCAATGACCCGTCCAACCGAAGTGGGGAGAAGTCCACTGGCCCACCCTCCGAGAATTCCTAGGCCAAGGATTGCTCCGAACGGAAATAGCGTGCTGGTGCCTTCGACGGTAGAAACTCGACGGTTGTCGGTACGGAGGAAGGGTCGGCCATTCTTTGCCAGGGCGACGAAAGCCATCACCATCAATGCTGCCGGGAAGAGATAAAGAGGCGAGGCAACTTCGGTTTGATTCCCGAATCCGGTCGGCCGGTCGTCGGTCAGCGAGCGACTGAACGGGCCAGACATAGCTCGAAAAATTGAATCTTCGCCCGCTGACGACACACGTTGGCCGGGGTACACCGTGTCGAATACTGCGCGAAGCCCTGAACGATTCGCGAACCAAAACGACCCCACCGTCACTGCCGCAGCCGCCCCTGCAACGAGCACCCGAAGCACTCGATCCGAACTCCCCCACCACACGGGCACCATACAAAGCGCGCTTACGAGCACACACCCCAAAAAGAAGGCAGGGTACGTGGTCACGGCACCTAAACCCGCTACATATCCGGCGGAGAGCGCCCCGACGAGGACCCGTCGTCGAGATCCTGAGAGCACCAGGAGCGTGCCGGCGAGCACCCCAAAGGCGACCGCGAGATGATGCGTAGTCGTAAACCACCACATCATCAGAGGTGAAAACACCGACGATACCGCCAGCGCCATGACGGGAGCACGACCGAGCCCGGGCGCCAACGCCCGAACGAACATCGAAAACGCGAGGAGCCCAAGCACGAGAACTGACCAGTGCCGGGCAATCACTGCCGCTCCAGCGGGCAGGACGAGGAACCACAAGTTCAGCGGTCGAAACACCATCGAAGCGACCGGTCCCGGGGCATATGCGTGCACGTCGGCGTCTTGTCGTGAACGCGGCACCATCTGGTCTTGCGTGCCAATGCGCATCGTCTCGTGGCGCCCGCTCCGGGCCTGACTCATCGCGACCGGCGTTTCCACGAGGTATTCGTCGCCGCGAACAAGACGTCCGTGGCCGACGAATGCGGCCCGTGTCGCACCTCCGGGCATCAGAAGGTCGTCGAACACAGCCGGGGTGTGGAGCAGATTCAGTCCAGAAATCGAAAGCAGACTTATGAACGCCAAAACGATCGCGGCTCCCGCCAAGGTTCGGCGGCCGCTCGCTACACTGCGGTTGGGGTCCGACGCCACCGAAGCCATGCTTCCATGAATTCGTCGAGATCCCCGTCGAGCACCTGATCAACTTTTGCGGTCTCATGTTCGGACCGCAGATCCTTCACCATTTGATACGGCTGAAGGACATAGGAACGAATCTGATTTCCCCACGCAGCTTCGGTTTTTGGTCCACTGATATTGGCCAGCTGTGCCTCGCGTTCTTCACGGGCAACTTCGGCCAGTTTGGCCCTCAACACCTGCATGGCTCGGTCACGGTTCTGAATCTGGCTCCGCTGGTTCTGACAGGTGACTACAATGCCGGTCGCAAAATGCGTTATCCGAATCGCGGAATCAGTCGTGTTGATGTGCTGGCCGCCGGCCCCCGTTGCCCGATATGTGTCGACACGAATGTCTTTGTCCTCGATCGTCACATCCGGGATGTCCTCCATGAAGGGGGTGACCGTCAGCGCAGCAAAGCTCGTTTGGCGACGTCCCTGATTGTCAAAGGGAGAAATCCTCACCAACCGATGGGTTCCACGTTCGGCAGCGAGCAAGCCATATGCGTACCTACCTTTTACGATAAACGTCGCACTCATGATGCCCGCTTCAGCGCCTTCGCTCACATCATCGATTTCAAGTTCGAATCCTCGGTTGGTCGCCCACCTCGAATACATGCGCAGCATCATGTTCGCCCAATCTTGAGCATCGACGCCACCTTGCCCGGCGTGGATTTCACACACCGCATCGGACGAGTCATACTCACCCGAGAACAGGCTACGCAGCTCGAGCGCTTCAAGTCGCTTGTTGGCGTCGGCCATGGCCGCCACGACTTCGGCCTCCAACGACTCATCGCCTTCCTCTATTCCAAGCTCGCAGAGAGTTGAGGCATCGTCGATGACTGAGGCAAGACTCGACAACGCCTCGAGGTCAGCATTCGCCGCCGACAGTTCGCTTCCCAGCCCGCGAGCCTTTTCGGGACTCGCCGACCAGATGTCGGGATCCGACAGTTCCGCTTCGAGCCGTCCCTTTTCCATGGTGAGGTGCTCGAGCCCGAGGTAGTTCTGCGCCTCTACAAGGCGAGCCTTCTGCGAGTCGATCTCTTCAAGGTGTTCACGCAGCGCCATGTCGTCTCAGCGTCCGTGGCAATTCTTGAACTTCTTTCCGCTGCCACAATGGCACGGCTCATTGCGACCGAGGTTCTTGGTCGCGTCTTTGACAATCGGCCTCTGGGCTTGTTCGGGCCGGTCGTCCACCCGCGACACGAGACTCTCTGATTCATTGTCCATAGGCGCAGTTGCTGCGAAGAGTTCCCCGACGTCGACACCGAAGCCACCGATACTCGACTCATCGGCCGATGAAAGCTCCATGTTTCGGATATCGGGACCCTGAGGCTGCTCGATAACTTCGGCATGCATTGCGTAGCGGACAAAATCGTCGTCGATCGCCTGGATCGTACGGCCAAACATGTCGAACCCCTCCCGCTGCCACTCGACAAGCGGATCCTTCTGCCCCATTGCGCGAAGGTTGATGCCCTCTTGCAGATAGTCCATCGCTCCAAGATGTTCCAGCCAGCGCTGATCGATGATCGACAGCAAAATGTTGCGTTCGATGTCGCGGACGGTGTCCGGTCCGAGATCTGCTTCTTTGGCTTCGTAGAGATCCTTCGCCTCCGCCAGGAAGCTCTTCGTAAGCTGATCGGGAGTCGACGCGCTCTGAAGGTCGTCGACCGTGAACTTCGACGGGTAGTACGCGCGCAGATCGAGAAGCATCGCTTCAAGGTTCCACCCGTCTTCGGTTGATGTGTGCTCGTTGACTACATTGGTCATCGCCTCTTCGAGATCAGCCATCAACTGTTCACGAAGATCGGCGCCATCAAGGATCTGATCGCGCTTTGCGTAGATCACCTTGCGCTGCTCGTTCATTACCTCGTCGTACTTCAGAACGTTCTTGCGGATTTCCGCATTGCGAGACTCAACGGTCGTCTGTGCACGTTCGATCGCCTTGGAGACCATTTTCGCCTCAATCGGAACATCATCGGGAAGCGCCTTACCCATGACGAAGTTCATCGCACCGGTGGCGAACAACCGCATGAGTTCGTCTTCCAGGGAGAGGTAGAAGCGACTCTCGCCCGGATCACCCTGACGACCTGCGCGACCGCGAAGCTGGTTGTCGATACGACGGCTCTCGTGTCGCTCGGTTCCAAGCACGTACAAACCGCCAAGCTCACGTATCTTGTCGCCCTCTGCTTTGCACGACACTTCGAACTCTGCCTTCAGCTCAGCGAGGCGTTTCACCGCTGCGTGGTACAGATCGATGTACTCCGGCTGCACTTCGATTTGCGCCTTGATCACCGGCGATTCGAGATCGATGTCGACTAGGTCCGGGTTGATTCCCTCAGCGTGCAACTGGCGCCGCGCCATGCCTTCGGGGTTGCCACCCAACAAGATGTCGACGCCACGGCCGGCCATGTTCGTGGCCACCGTTATTGAACCCAGCCGCCCCGCCTGCGCAACGATCTCCGCCTCAGCCTCGTGATACTTGGCGTTCAACACGGCGTGAGGAATTCCGCGTTCTTGAAGGAGACGCGAAACCAATTCCGACTTTTCCACCGAGACTGTACCAACGAGGACCGGCTGACCCTTTGCGTGACGCTCGGCCAAATCGTCGGCGACCGCTTCAAACTTTGCTTGCTCGGTCTTGTAGATCAGGTCCGCCTTGTCGAGGCGCACCAACGGACGATGCGTACGAATCGGAACCACGTTGAGGTTGTAGGTCGAACCGAATTCGCTCGCCTCGGTCTCGGCGGTACCGGTCATTCCAGCGAGCTTTTCGTAGAGCCGGAAATAGTTCTGCAGTGTCGTGGTGGCCAGGGTTTGGCTCTCCTCCTTGATCTTCACGCGTTCTTTGGCTTCAACCGCTTGGTGAAGACCTTCGGACCACCGGCGGCCGTCGAGAATTCGGCCCGTGAACTCGTCGATGATCTTTACTTCGCCATCTTGGACGAGGTAGTCGACGTCGCGTTTGAAGAGTTCCTTCGCACGGATCGAGGCGTTGAGGTGGTGCACGAAGTTCGCGCTTGGATCGTCGTAGATGTTCTCCACGCCGAGCGACTCCTCGACCTTGTCGATTCCCTCTTCGGTAACGGCGATCTGCTTCTTCTCTTCGTCGACTTCGTAGTCGACGTCGCGTTGGAGACTTCTGGAAATGGCGGAAAACTGTACGTAGAGCTTCGCCGCATCGGAGACACGGCCGCTAATGATGTGGGGTGTTCGGGCTTCGTCGATAAGAATCGAGTCGACTTCGTCGACGATTGAGAAGTAGGGCTTGCGTTGCACCCGGTCTTCCAACGACATCGCCATGTTGTCACGGAGGTAGTCGAAGCCGAGTTCGGAGTTTGTGGAGTAGGTGACATCGCTGTTGTAGGCGGCGCGTTTGGCTGCTGAGTCACCGATCTCCGCGATGACGAGGCCGACGGTGAGGCCCAGCCAACGATGGACCTGGCCCATCCAGTCGGAGTCGCGTTTGGCCAGATAGTCATTGACGGTGACGACATGAACGCCGCGCTTGGTCAGACCATTGAGATACACCGGAAGCGTGGACACCAGGGTTTTGCCCTCGCCCGTCTTCATTTCTGCGATCCATCCGAAGTGAAGGGCCGCGCCGCCCATCATCTGCACGTCGTAGTGACGCTGGCCGATCGTGCGCAACGCGGCCTCGCGCGTAACGGCAAATGCCTCGATCAGCAAGTCATCCAACAGTTCACCACGGTCCAACTGCTCACGAAACTCGACTGTCTTGTGCTTCAAACCGGCATCGTCGAGACGCTGCATCTCGGGTTCGAAGGCGTTGATATCGGGCACAAGCGCCTCAAGCGCTCGTACTTTCTTTCCTTCGCCCGCGCGAAGAACACGTCGGAAAATTGACATAGGTGTAATCCTACTTGCCGGGCACCCGCGCTCGATGCGTGCGGCGCAGACCAATTTCGCGCCGGGTCACCTTGACCCGAACGGCAGTTCTATCGGCTGATCACGAACGGCATAGCGGTGGCCGGTGCCGCTCCCGGCCCGACCAGCAGGCTCGAGGTGGGAAGCGCTGCGCCATCGGCAAACAGCTCGATGGTCAATTGGCTCGCGCACGGTGAGGCCACCCGGAATCCGTCGCTGAGTGCACCCGTTCGGAACGAAAAAACCACTGATGAACCGTCGAAACGCGGTTCGACTCGAAGATCATCGGCCGTCTCCAACCCCGTTGCGGTTACCGTCACGGGGGCGTTGAAGGTGACACGTCCTTCAAGCACTTGCGCGCGACCGGCGTCGTTGGCGGCGACGAACTGCCAGGTCCCGTTTTCGAACCACACATGTAGCGTCCGCCCCTTCGCCCGCTTCAATCCAGAGGGACGCCCGACGGTGTTCGACGCCCAGGCCGTTGTCGGGCACGCCGAGGCCACGGTTTCAACGGGCGCACCAGTGGGCGCGCCCGCGGAGGCCGAGTCCTTCCGGAGGACGACCGGAACCGACAGCGCCGCCGCCGCTGCGGCACCAATAAACACCTGCGTCGGGGCGAGCGCCACCCCGTCCATCGTTGCGGCGATCGTCACCGTCGTGGCACAAGGAGCTTCCACGCCAATTCCGTCGCGTTGGCCGAAGTTTCGAAACCGAAACGACACCGTGCTGCCCGACGTGGCGACGGCATCGCTTCGGCCCTCAAGCCCAAACGACTTCGTGGCGACTGCGGCATCAAAGCTCACCGTTCCCTGGAAGGTGTGCAGTTTGCGCTCCGGGCCCGTGGCCGTGATTCGCCAAACTCCCTTTTGATTCCACACATAGAGCCCCAAAGGCCCATTCCCCGCCAAGCTCGCAGGAACGCCCGTCGCCACCGCCCATCCGTTCGACCCATCACAGCGAACACCGACGGGCTTCTTTGCCTTTTGCGCAAAGGCAGCGGGTGCTGCGATGCCTGTCATGGCCGTCGCAACCAGCATCGAAACGCACAGAAAAGCAGCTCGGCGACGGCGACCGGAGGATTGAGGGGTTGCGGGAAGAGACACGACGACGACCTTGGAACGAAACACTATCCCGGAAGCACCGGAGCCAGACATCGATATCCGACACAGGTATCTTCGCCGTCGCTCATTCGCTCGTTGTATGCCTGATGTTTCGAAAATGTGATCTCTCACGACGCGTCGCAGGGCCGGTCAGGCGAACCCGACCGGCCCTGCACCGTAGGCCTGCGCTCGAAGGCGCTAACTCGCCGCGTCGATCAGTCCCAGGTGGCCATCGTCGCGCCGATACAGAACCGCGGATCGCCCTGTTTCGTCGTTGGTGAACAGAAAGAAATCGTGCTGCAACATGTCCATTTGCAGCGCAGCGTCGTCAACGGACATCGGCGCAACTTTGAACTGCTTCGTCTTCACGACCTTGGCAATCGATGGATCTTCCGTTACGAGGGGGGCAGGCGCGAGGGGCTCAAGCAATGCCACACCACCCTTGTTCGTACTTTCCCAGCCTTTCGGATGATGGTGTCGCTGATGGTGTTTGGTCATCAACTTGTCTTTCAGCTTGGTCAACTGATGAATGAGCTTGTCGACCACAAGGTCGACCGCAGCATGGGCATCGCCAGCTGATGCCTTCGCGCGCACATGATGCCCATGACCCGAAAGCGTTACTTCACACACCTCGCTTTTCGCGATTCGTGGGTTTCGCTCTTCAAAGAACGAAATCTCCGCATGGTCCATTCCGTCGAGGTACTTCACCAGCCGGGTGATCTTTTCTGTCGACACCTCTCGGAGGCGTTCGTTTACTTCGATGTTTCGGCTTCGAATGACGACCTGCACGTTGTTCTCCTTTATTGGGAAGGTTTCAGTCACCGTTGGAATGCGTGGTGAAAACGACAGAGGACGGCCCCGGTGGGTGACCGTCCTCTGCACTCGTAACGCTTCTTTTGCATCGCATGGCCGTTTCGCATGCTTGCTCCCGGTGTACCTCTGGCACTTCGAGAGACTGAATTGCTCCCCAGCTGACCTGGTCTTTGACCCCACACCCGCCTGCTGGAAACGTGCCGGTCTTTCGGACCGCTTCGGCTTCTCTCCATCGCGCACCGGATGTCGGTACGACGGACGGGCAGGACTTACTTCTAAGCCGCACCATGCTCACCATGAGCCCCCTGATGGGATCATCAGCTGGCCCATGCCTTACGTGGGTCGTTTCGCCTGCGACTGGCATCGACTTGCAACCACAGACCTAAGGAGCAACCCATAAGGCACCCTATACCCATCACCCCCGGTGTTGTCGAGCACTGATTCGACATACTTTTGTGAACCAGCGTTCACACTCCGGTCGGGGGCATTCGCCCACCCTTTCAACGACGCCGATGCTCTGCAGTCGCGGCGAACGTCAGTGCGCATACGGTACTCAATCGGTGCAGGGAGTGGATGGCGGCGGCCGCCGCAGCCAAGGTCGAGCCCGTGGTCCTCACATCGTCGATGACCAGAATCCGTTGACCGTCGACAATGAACTGCGATCCGCGGCGCGAAAGTTCAAAGGTGACCCGAGACCGCTCGGAGGCCGACGCATTCGATGCCGATGCGCACGTTCGGTGCAACAGTGGCTGCGCCCGAACACCGAGCTCCCGAGCGACCGATCGGGCGAGTTCCTCGCCGTGGTCGAATCCCCGGGCGCGGATCCGAAGCGCCGTCGTTGGAGCCCACGTGATCACGTCGGCTGCACCCATTGCGGCACCGGCTGATGCCATCTCCCGGGCCATCCAACGTGCTAAGCCATGGCATCGAGTCCGCTTCATCGCCAGTACAACGGATTCGACTCCATGCGCGTACGCAAACACCGAGCGACATTCGGCGAGGCCACGCGGAATGGCGAGCGTCGGGGCCGGCTGCCACGTCTCCACGCATCCCCGACACGGACCATCGGTCAAAGCATGACAACACGGACACGAAAGTGGCGCAAGAATCTCGAGGAACGACCGAAGCATTTCCCGAGCGTGCCCATCGGGTGTGACAACTTTGGCCCGGGCTGGCCGGTCTTCACAGGTCCTGGCCGGTCTTAAAGGTCCTGGCCCGGTCCTAAAAGGTCGGGGAAATGCCCTTCGAGGCAACCACCGACATGATCCGCTCGTGCTCCGCGGCATCGGCCGCATGCGCTTCATCGACGAGCATGACCGCGATGCCGTCCTTGACGTCGTATTTGCGCCGCAGCCTCGGGTTGTACAACAGCGATTCGTCGGCGAGGTACAGAAGGGCGCCCTTGTCTTCCGGACAGGCAAGGATTTCTAACAGCTTCGGCGACAACGTCATGGCACGAATCGTACCTGCATGCCTTGCCCCCAAACGCAATTCGAGGGACGAACGCGACGCAGTTGCGCCGGATTCGTCCCTCGATTCGTTCTCCGCGGAGCCGATCAGTATCGGTAGGTTTCCGCCTTGTAGGGACCGCTGGGCGCAACGTCAAGGTACTCCGCCTGTTCGTCGGTCAACTGGGTGAGCTTCACGCCAAGTGCATCAAGATGCAGACGAGCGACCTTTTCGTCGAGGTGCTTGGGGAGCACATGGACGCCGAGCGGATACTTCTCAAGATGGTTGAACAACTCCATCTGGGCAAGGACCTGGTTCGCGAACGAACACGACATCACGAAGCTCGGGTGACCAGTGGCGCATCCGAGGTTTACGAGGCGGCCTTCGGCCAACACGATGATGCTGTGACCGTCGGGGAAGCGCCACAGATCGGTCTGGGGCTTCAATTCCATGCGTTCGATGCCGGGGAATCGAGCCAGGCCCGCCATGTCGATTTCGTTGTCGAAGTGGCCGATGTTGCAAACGATGGCGTTGTGCTTCATCTTCGACATGTGCTCGGCCGAAATGACGTTCGCGTTGCCGGTGGCCGTCACGTAGATATCGGCCGAGTCGAGGACATCTTCGATCGTGAGGACCTGATAGCCCTCCATCACTGCTTGGAGAGCGTTGATCGGATCGATCTCGGTGATGATGACTCGCGCGCCCTGTCCGCGAAGTGACTGCGCCGACCCCTTGCCGACGTCGCCGAATCCGAACACGACCGCAGTCTTGCCACCGATCATGAAGTCCGTCGCCCGGTTGATCGCGTCGACGAGCGAGTGGCGACAGCCGTAGAGGTTGTCGAACTTCGACTTCGTCACCGAGTCGTTCACATTGATTGCCGGGAACATGAGCTCACCGCGGGCATGCATCTGATGAAGGCGATGAACACCGGTCGTAGTCTCTTCCGAAACGCCTTTGATTCCGGCGGCCATGCGAGTCCACTTCGTGGGGTCTTCGCGGATCGTCTTTTCGAGCAGACGCAAGATGATGGCGAACTCGGGGTTGGAAGCCTCGCCAGCATCGGGAACCTTTCCCGCCTTTTCGAATTCGACACCCTTGTGAAGAACGAGGGTGGCATCGCCTCCGTCGTCGAGGATCATGTTCGGACCCGTGTTGGCGTTGGCGTCGGCCGGCCACGTCATCATTTGCTCGGTGCACCACCAGTATTCCTCGAGCGATTCGCCCTTCCACGCAAACACCGGAATACCGGAAGGAGCTTCTAGGGTTCCTTCGGGTCCCACGGCGATTGCTGCTGCCGCGTGGTCCTGGGTCGAGAAGATGTTGCAGCTGGCCCATCGGACGTCGGCACCCAGCTCAACCAGTGTCTCGATCAGCACAGCGGTTTGAATCGTCATGTGCAGCGAACCGGAGATACGCGCACCCTTCAGCGGCTTCGATGGGCCGAACTCCTTGCGGATCGCCCGCAGGCCGGGCATTTCGTGTTCGGCAAGGTGAATCTCCTTGCGGCCGAACGGAGCAAGTTTCAGGTCGGCGACTTTGTAGTCGTGGTCAGACAAGCGAGGCATAGAGAATCATCTTTCGAGCGGACGCGCGCTATTCAAGGTGTTTGCGCACGGAAATTGGACGGGTGTTTCGGTCGGTCCCGCTCACGGGATGACAGCCATCGGCCCGACGACCACACAGTGTAGCCGACGTCAGGTCGAAGACAACGGTTTCGGGAAAAAACCACCTTGTGTGGTTTTTGCCCTTGTTTCGGTCACTTCGTGGAGGCCAGCCCCGCAATGACGGAAACAACGTCGGCCGTATGCGCAGTGCACTCCTCTTCCGTTGCAGCCTCGAGATTCAGGCGAAGTAGCGGTTCGGTGTTCGACGCCCTTAGGTTGAACCACCATGTACCGAAATCGACCGTGAGTCCGTCGAGACGGTCGACGGAGATCGCCCTGGACGCGTACGCCGCTTCAATTCGTTCGACAACGAGCGCCGGATTCGCAACCTTGGTGTTGATCTCGCCGCTTCCCGCAAAGCGCTCGAACGGAACACGAAGCTCACTCAGTTTCTTTCCGGACAGTGCCATCACCTCAAGCACATGCAGTGCAGCAATGAGACCCGAATCGGCCCGCCAGTTGTCACGGAAGTAATAGTGAGCGGAGTGCTCCCCGCCGAACACGGCGCCGGTCTCCTCCATAACCGCCTTGATGAAGCTGTGGCCAACCCGTGTACGAATCGGCTCCCCACCGTTTTCACGGATGACATCGGGTACTGACTTCGAGCAGATCAAGTTGTAGATGACTTTGGATCCGGGATACTTCTTCAGGATCGACGCCGCCAACATCGCCGTCGTTGTCGACCCCGACACAGGCTGACCCTTTTCATCGACCAGGAACACCCGGTCTGCGTCACCGTCGAACGCCAATCCGATATCGGACTTCGTGGCGACGACACGCTTTTGGAGATCTCGGAGGTTTTCGGGCTGAATCGGATCAGCGGGGTGGTTCGGAAACGACCCGTCGAGTTCACCGAAGAGCACATCAAGTGTGACATCGAGACGGCCAAGCACCGCCGGCACGACAAGGCCTCCCATGCCGTTCGCCGTGTCAGCGGTGATCCTAAGCCCGCTGATTTTTTTCCAGTCGACGAAACCAAGGGCATGGTTCGCGAACTCATCTAGCAGAGACATCCCCCGAACGGTTCCTTTCCCGGAACCATAGGCACGCTTCCCATCAAGATACTCCTGGGCCACGTCTCGAATCGTGTAGAGACCGGTGTCTTCGCCGATCGGACGGGCTCCGGACAAACACATCTTGATGCCGTTATAGGCGGCGGGATTGTGCGACGCAGTAAACATTGCGCCAGGAACGCCGAGTCGCCCGGAGGCGAAGTACATCAAGTCCGTAGACGCAAGCCCGATGTCGACCACGTCCACGCCCGCACTATTCACGCCTTCCGCAAACGCCGCCGAAAGCGTAACACCGGACTCTCGCATGTCACGGGCCACAACAACGGTGGGAGCATCCACAAAACTGGCAAATGCAGCACCGATCGCCTTCGTAATTTCTGGCGTTATCTGCCCGTCGATAAGACCGCGGATGTCATAGGCCTTAAAGATCGCATGCACTGTTGACGTCGACACAACTGCTCCTCGCTCACCCTCGCCGGAGACCGCGTATCCACGCAAGCCAACCACAAGGCCAGCAAAAGTTACCTCAGACCACCCCACCGCAGCGGTCAATCAATCCATGATCACATTTCGTCACTTCTTCGCCATTGTTGCTGAGAACAGACAACCAACAGACCGAGTGCAGGGCGGTTTAGGCTGGGGACGTGTCGAACTTCCCCCTCGACGACAAGCGCGCCCGACGCGCCGTCCGTCCACTCAACTGCACCGCGCCCGGTCCCCAGGTGCGGTCAAGTTTTGCCGACTCTACGACGAAGAAGGAATCGTGAGCGAATCACCACTCATCCTTGAACACGAACCCGATCGAATGCCGGAGCGGAGCATGAGCCTTGATCAGGTGCCACAAGGCCAGGGCCTCGAGGTAGCCGAGACCAGTGTCGAACACCGTCTTGATTCAGCTCGCCCTCCTGCCCAAACCCCCGACGGCAGTCACGCGACACCCGCCCCCGTACCCATAGGCCCACGGTTCGATGCGTTGAGCTACCTCACGGCTTTCGTTGTCGGGGTCTCGGTCCTGATCGTGATCTGGAAGATGGGAGCGTTCAAACTTCCGAGCCAAATTGCCTACGAGAAGGCGGCGAGAACTAGTCAGGAAGCGCCGCGTCTCACCGCATGGCGCAGCCTCACCGACTGGCTCACTCCGTGGCGATGGGGTCGTGGCGACATGCTCAAGAACACCACTCCCACGGGAGGCGACATGGGGGCACACGTTTGGACACCTGACTTCATCAAGCGAGGCTTGATATCCAAGGGTCGCCTCACGGGATGGTCCGATGACTGGTTCCTCGGAATTCCGGTAATCAACTTCTATTTTCCGCTTCCCATGCTGACGATCGTCGCATTCAGCTATCTGCTTCCCTACGGCATCGCCTTCAAGATCGTGACGGTGCTGGGTCTGGCTGCGATGCCCGTGAGCGCGTGGAAGGCTGGCTCGGTTGCAGGAGTACGCCGACCGATCCCGATGCTGATGTCGCTTGCCGGGATGGCATTCATTTTCAGCCGGAACTTCGACCTGCCGATTTATGGCGGCAACGTGCAATCCACCATGGCCGGAGAGTTTTCGTTCTCAATAAGTCTCAGTGCAGCGGTGCTTTTCATTGGCCTTTACACACGAGCCCTGAAAACGGGTAAGTACCGTGGACGGGCCGCCGTTGTGCTCGCCGTGACCGGCCTTTGCCACCTGTTGCCAACACTATGGGCACTTATGGTTGCCTTTTTTCTGCTGCTGATGCACGTCGACAAAACGCGCCTGCGATTCAAGCGCCTTCCGCTCTTCGGCGCGGTGAGTGCCGGGTTTACTGTCATCGCCGCGATTGTCGCATTGGCCGACTCCAAGCCCCACGCTATAGCGGTGTTCGGGGTGCTGCTCTTCGGACTGGTGCTCTTTGACTGGGCGACTGGCACCTTCGGACTCGGCCAGTTCCGCGATGCGCTCCTCATCCTCGGGTTCGGCGGGGCGATCGCCGGATTCTGGCTCGTCCCCTTCTACTTCAACCTTCCGTATTCGAACGATATGGGCTGGGAGAAGATGACCAAGTACATCGCGAATCTCTTCCCGTTCTGGCCCGGCAACGACGGCAACGGAAAAGGACTCAAGCCCTACGCCGATTCAGGAATCGTCGGCGTCGCAATGTCGCTGGCAACCCTTGCTGCACTCACCGCGTGGGCATCGGTGATTCGTGCGCTGAAACGCCTTGCGACGGGTTACTCCGAATGGTCGCAATCGGTGCTTCCAATCGCCATCATCGTCGGATCACTCCTCGGGCTCGGCGCAGCGTTGACCTCAAACCTCCTGCTGGGGTTCATTGTTGGAGGAGCCACCGTCATCATCATGTACGTGGGTTATGCAGCGGTCGGTGATCGTTCAACCGTCGGCGCCCTTTTCGTGGTGGGTGCCGTGATCATGATGACAATCACTCCCCTCCTCATCGTTCGCAAGTCGCCGATGACCGTGGCGATCGTCAGCATTGTTTGTCTGACGATCATCGCAACGCGCATAGCGGCCAGCGGTGAGGAGTTCGATCGCTGGCCAGTCGCGCTCAGCCTTGTGATCGGGACGATTGCCGTGTTGTTTCGCTACAGTCCGCAATTCAGACTCTGGAACGCACGCGCGCTCCCGTTCTGGTTTCTGTCGATCAACTTCCTTGCTGCCTTTGGTGCCGTTCAGATTCCAAAGTTAATCGGTGCACTTATAAAAAGGTACGCCGAGCCGCGACGCCCCATCGCCGGCGGTCCTGTGCTCGGGGCGGGCTTCGCTGCGTTCGCAACCTTCGTTGGCCTGGGACTCCCCCTCAACCTTGTGCCGGGAAGTCTTCCCGTCCCGGACGTCAAGAACGGTCACCTCGGGGTACAGCTCGCCCGCGACAGCGCGGACTCCAACCCCGGCCCGGGTTGGGCCGCCTACAACTTTGCCGGGTATGAAGCCCGAGCCTGGAACGAGTACAAGACGTTCATGGATGAAGCGAATCGAATCGGCCGAGACAATGGATGCGGTCGCGCGCTTTGGGAGTACGACAACGATCGTCTGAATTCCTACGGCACGACGCTGTCTTTGATGCTTCTCCCCTATTGGACCAAGGGGTGTATCGGGTCAGTTGAGGGCGTGTATTTCGAATCATCGGCGACAGCTCCCTTTCACTGGCTCACCGCAGCGCACATCAGTGCCCCAGAGACCAAGAACCCCGACGGCTCGAAGAAGTACAGCGGGCCGTCGAACCCGCAGCGATTCCTGCGATACCCACCGGTTGGATTCCCAACGGAGGAGTTTCCCAAGTACTTCGATACTGGCGTCCACAAAATGCAGATGGAAGGTGTTCGCTACTACGTTTCGATCACTGACTTAGCAGCGACGACAGCTTCCGCGCATCCGCTGCTGCGTCGTGTCGGCGGCACAGGGCCATTCAACGTGTACGAAGTATCGGGGTCTGAACTGGTGGCGCCGCTCGACACCGAACCCGTCGTTGTCACGGGTATCGACCAAGACCAAGACGGTGGCTGGCTCGACGTCCAGCAGGAGTGGTATTACTCGGCAGGCGTCAACTACCCGAAAAACATTGCGTGGAGCGGCCCGAAGCAATGGCAACGGGTGAAAGCCAAAGTCACCAAAAAGGTGCACAACTACGGAGCGGACACCACGATCGAAAATCCGCCCGTTCGGCCACTACCGATCGTCAAGGTCTCCAAGATCGCCCGCGACAACGTGAACATTTCCTTTCACGTGGACAAGGTTGGCGTACCGGTCGTCGTGAAGACGGGTTACTTTCCGAACTGGAAGGCCACCGGCGCAAAAGGGCCGTATCGCATCATGCCCAACTTCATCGTCGTGATTCCCACCGAGAATGACGTCCAACTCGACTACGGCTACTCGGGGCCGGACAAGATCGGATACCTTGCGACTTTCGCCGGCCTTTGCGGCGTCATCGGCCTGCGAAAGACCCGCCGACGCGACATGACTCGCGACCTGTCCGAAGACCCGGTCGTCACGCGCCGACCCAACAAGAACAACGGCTGCGACCCCGCGGACGCGCAAGACAACCTCGCGCAAGACAACCTCGACGACCAAGACATCATCGACGACAACTCGAGCGAGCTTCAGCAATCATGATCGACGACGAAGCGGTGGCGGTCGACGCCGCCCGACCGACCGAACCGCCGACCCCGGCTCTCAACCCCACAACCCACACACCACACCAAAGGAAACACCAGAGGAACCATCAAAAAAAACGCCAAAAGCAGGTCTCGCAAGCGGTAGGGCAGAAAGTCTTCACGTGGACGATCCTGCTGTCTGCGACAGCGCTGTTGATGGTGCTCATGCGTATCGACCGAATCTTTTCCGTGTCGACGCCAACCGGCGGAGACAATGCCGTGCATGTGTGGACCGGCGATTACTTGAAGCGTGTCCTGATCCCGCAAGGTCGTTTGTTCGGCTGGTCAATGGATTCATATGCGGGCCTACCAGTCCTGAGTTCGTACTTTCCCCTGCCGACGTGGACGATCGTGGCGATGAGCTACGTGATTCCCTACACGATCGCGTTCAAGATCATCAGCGCAATCGGTGTGTTCGCGTTGCCAGCCTCCGTGTATCGGCTGGGCAGGAAGGCATCGTTGCCTTGGCCAGAACCGCTCCTGCTGTCGGCGGGCGTTTTCCCATTCCTCCTCGCTCGTCATTTCAAGATTCTCGGCGGAAACATCATGTCGACGATGGCGGGGGAGTTTTCGTTCTCCATCAGTCTGTGTTTCACCGTCTTGTACATGGGCTCGCTCATCCAACTCCTCAGGACGCAGAAGGGACGGACGAGAACGACGTTGCTCCTCACCGCTGTGGGGCTCTGTCACATCGTGCCTTCAATCCTCGCCATCGGCTTCACGTTGGCCTGCACGCTGTGCGAGCTGCGAGGCTCGGTTTGGAAACGCCAGCTCGGTGACGTTCTACGCGTTGGTCTAACCGCCTTGGCAGTTGCCGCCTTCTGGATCATCCCGTTCGGGGCCAACCTTCGGTACACCAACTCGATGGACTACGAGCGAAACACTCGATGGCTCCGGTCCCTTATTCCCATTCTCCGGAACTCATCGACGTTGCACACACCAGCCGATGGCGTCACCTTCGCTTCCTTGTTCTTCATATGTGCACTTATTGGCATCGTTGTCGGACTTCGGCGACGGGACAGGTTCATTGCCACGATGACCATCACGGCGATCCTGGCCGGTTTGGAGTTCGCGCTCGGACCACGTGGGGCGATGTGGAACAACCGCCTCCTCCCTGCGTGGTTCTTCTGCGTCTACGTGCTGGGTGCATCAGGAGCCTTCTACACGATCCGACTCCTCAACTCGCTCGTGCGACGAGCGCTGACTCGCCGGAAGGAACTATTCGACAGATCCGGCCCGATTCACCACGAACTCGCCGCACCCGCTTCGCTCGCCGGACCCGTGCTCCTCGCGGGCATCATCGCCTTCGGAGCGCTTCTCCCCGCCACCATTTCCAAGAAGGCCCACCTCCCGTTCGCGTGGGCCAACGGCAACTACATCGGCACGGAGGGCCGGAAGGCCTACCCCGAATACCGCGGCCTGATTGACGTCCTCAAGACGTTCGAGTGCGGCCGCATGTTCTCCGAACCAGGCGTGAAGCGCTATCCCGACTACGGGTCGTCGCTGGCCATGACAGCGCTGCCGTATTGGACGAAGTCATGCATCCAGACAATCGACGGACTGTACTTCGAGGCATCCCAGACCACTCCGTATAGCTACCTCACCGGAAAGCTGATGTCACCAAAGGCCGCGGGTGCCCAGCGTCGCCTTCCGTATCCGTCTTTCGACATGAAGCTCGGCGTGGCGAAACTTCGCTCTCTCGGCGTCCGCTACGTACTTCTCAGCTCCGACACGGCGAAAGAAGCCGCTCGCCAAATCCCGGACTTGCGATTCAAAGTGAACACGGGGCCCTTTACGATCTATGAAATCGACAACAGCGCGGTCGTGGTTCCGCTCGATACCGAACCGGTTGTCGCAACATCACCGGTCGGGAAACGCCTCGAGAACTTTGCCAACGTCGCGATCGCGCAATGGGTCCGTCCCGCTGACTTTCCGCCAGTCGTCGCCGACACGGGACCGTCATCGTGGACCCGGGCGGTTCTCAAACAGAACCCGCTACCTCCGAGCGACATCAAGGCAGGCACGAAAGGCACGAAGCCGCCGGAACGAAAACGTGGTGATGGATTATCCCTGGCAACTGCGTCAAAGTCGATCGCACCGGCCGAAGTCTCCAACCTAAAGGTCGGACAACAGGGCTTGTCCTTTCGAGTCGACGAGCCCGGCAAGCCGATCCTCCTTCGTGTCTCGTATTACCCGAACTGGCAAGTTTCGGGCGCCTCGGGGCCCTACCGCGTCGGACCGAACTTCATGGTCGTCGTTCCTAAAACGCGTGATGTGTCATTGAAGTTCCGATACACCACCACCGAAACGCTCTCGTTCGCGCTCTCACTCTTCGGCGTCCTGGCACTGGTGTTGAGCGCTCTCGAATCGCGTAAGGCTCGGCGGCAATCGGTCTCGCCGACTGCCGCGGGCAATGCTAACGGCCTTGCTTCGCCTCCGATCGCAGCCTCCACCACAGGACAGCCAGACCCTTCATCGAACGAGCGATTCGCCCCGCAATCGGCGTCCGGGCAGGACGCATCTCCGCAATCGTGACGCCGATTTCAGCCGTCCGAAGCCCGGCGCGCTCCGCTCGCAGAATCAATTCGGTGTCGAAAAGGTCGGTCCCGAAAACGCAGTTCTTCGCAAGCTCGGCAACATCGTCGCGACGCATGGCCTTCATCCCGTGCGTGTCGGAAACCTTCAGGCCGAACCCGATTCGCAAAAGCGTGCTGAACACTCCGGTCACGACCTTGCGCGTCCAATGACGGGTGTCGTTTGCGTCGACCCCGCGCTTGGAAGCAACGACCACCGATGCCCCCGTTGCGCCATCGTCACCGAGCCGGGCGATGGCCGCTCGGAGAAACGCCAAGTCGTAAAGATCGACGTCAAAGTTCACGACAAACGTGCCTGAGCTAGCGAGCAGTCCATGACGCAGCGCTTTTCCGTAGTCGGCGGTCGCACTCGACAGTGACTGGACCTCAGCGAACTCACGGGCCAAGCCATCGGCGACCTGACGGGTTTGGTCTTTCGATCCGTTCTCAACGATCAGGACTTCGAACACCTGCCCCTCCGCACGCAAACCACTCACGACGTCGCGAACCGCACGGTCCAGGAACGCCTCCTCCTGATACGCAGGGAAGACGACCGATACCCACGGCCGCGGGGCCGCATTCCCCTCGGCGAGCGTCATACGGTGCACGACAATACTGTCGACGAGCCGTTACGAGGTGGCTTTTGCGAAGCGAAGGCAGAAAAAGTTCGGCCTTCGCGCTTCGGCAGCGATGCGTGCCCTTTCGCAGCGATGTGTGTCACGTGTCAAGCGACGCGACGCTTCCTTCACTCGGGTCGGGGGTACAGTGAAGTCCATGTTTCGAGCGCAGTCCTCCCACAGAACAAGGGCGTTGCTCCCTACGTCGCTCCTCCCTATGCTCGTCCTCCCCATGCTGCTCGTGTTCACGAGCTGTTCGGGCTCCAAGGACCCCGATGCCGCGTCGACGCTATCCGCGTCGTCGTTGGCTTCCACCGCGTCGTCGGCCGAGGTGACGACCACGGGCGTACAGACACCGAGTGGGCGCAACGCGGCGACCACCACGAGTGCTGTGCCGGTGAGCTCCCAGCAGGCCCAGGTCGACTCTTCGGTCATTGCCACACCCTCGGAGGCACTGCAAAACACACCGTCGTTGGAACTTCTCAATGACTATGTCGAATCGCCCAAGGATGAGCACATCGTGTTGCAGGCGACAACCGAAAAGGTCCGAATCTTCGAGTCGGCCACGTCGAACAAGGTTGTGCAGACACTCGACAATCCGCTTCCCTCAGGTACCCCCCTCACGCTTCTTGTCGATGGACAGACTTCGACTCGGTACAAGGTCCTCCTTCCCATCCGCCCAAACGGATCCACCGGATGGGTGAACCCCGTGGACGTCGGCATCAAGCGATCACACCGCTATCGCATAGAAATCGCGCTGGCGGCGCTCACCCTGAAGGTGTTCAACGGAACTGATCTCGTGATGGACGAGAAAATCGGCATCGGCACCCAGGCCACCCCGACACCGAACGGCCGCTACTACATCAAGGAGCTGCTCAAACCGCCGAAACCTGATGGCATCTACGGCCCTTTCGCCTATGGCCTCTCCGGCTTCTCGCCGGTCCTTCAAACCTTCAACGGCGGTGACGGGACGATTGGTATCCATGGCACAAACCGTCCCGATCTATTGGGCAAGCAGGTGTCGCACGGCTGCATCCGGATGCGCAACGACGCAATCACGCAGCTCACCAAATTCCTGCCGCTCGGCACACCGGTTATCATTCAGGTGTAGGCGTCGCTGGAGCAATCCATCAAAACGTTGCGGGATTGTTGGTCGCGAAACGGCCTACGTTTGCACATGCCTCTTGCGCACAACGGGCTCGGAGGAGTAGGTCAAGTATCGACAGAGCGTGGCCGATGATCCCCACGGCGACGTAACGTGGCTGAATCGTCCCCCGATTGGAACATTTCTGATGGCACTGCATCTTCGATCACGCACCTTGCGATCCGTCTGGGCGCTCACCGCAATCGTTGTCGGACCGACACTTCTCGGCGTCTCGACAGCGGCGCACGCGTCAACGACATCGACGACGATCGCCGGTTCGCCGGTTCCACCGAGCCTGGTGAGCGCAAGCGCTTCCCCGGCCGCCGGCGTCGCTCCCAGTTGGGTTCCCACAAAGACCATCGTTGCTGCGGCAAAGAACCGCCTTACCCCGATCTACGCCAGCGTCGGCGGTACAAAACCCACACTGAGTCTCGACAATCGGAAGAACTTCTCCGGCCGACACGTCTTCGTCGTTGTCGCCCAAGACGGCCAGTGGCTCCAGGTCAAGGTGCCGGCCCGACCAAACGGTCGAACGGGTTGGGTCAAAGCCGCCGACGTGAAGCTCTATCAGCATGACTACGCAATCGTCGTCACGCTTTCCGCACACAGTCTCGTTGTCTACAGGGGCGGCAAGGAGTTCATGCGCGAAACCGTCGCCGTCGGCCAGGGCAAGTACCCGACGCCGACGGGATCATTCTTCATTCGTGAACTCGCCCGTCCATCCAATCCCCGTGGTGCATACGGGCCCTGGGCGTTTGGACTTTCGGCGTACTCCAACGTGTTGCAGACCTTCGGTCGAGGCGATGGTCAAATTGGAATCCACGGAACCAACGCTCCGAACGCGTTAGGCACAAATGCCAGCCACGGATGCATCCGAGTTCGTAATGAATCGATCACCAAGTTGGCAAAGACGCTCCCCCAGGGTGTGCCCGTCGAGATCGTGGCCTAGGAGCCAAACAAACGAGGCGGGTCCGAAGGCGCGCTAGGCGACGATCTCAACCGGCACGCCGAGCGGCAACAGGTTGCGCATCTTCGTGATGGCTGCGTTGGAGATTCGTACGCACCCATTGGATGCTGCGGTGCCGAGTTTCGAGGGATCGTTCGTCCCGTGGATCCCGATGCGACCGTCGCCGGCCCCAAACTTCTGGTAAACCGGGGAGAACCCCGAAATGCCGTAGGCAAACGCACCGTAGGGGCCATTCGCCCGCTTGGGCTTCACTATATCGACCGTGTAAAACTTCCCGACCGGCGTTGGCGTCTTCGCCAAGCCAACCGCAACCTTTTCGGTCATGAGGACTTCAGCACCGCGCATGAGCGTTAGTTGGCGCTTGCTGAGCTCTATCTTGATCTTCCAGTCATGGAGGAAACGCCGGTCAATGATCGACGCTTGGATGTAGCCAATTCCCCCGTTTTGTCGGATCGGGGCTTGCACCTTCAACCAGTCGCCCTGGTCCTCCTGCACGACGAACACCACCCGCCCGAACACATTCTTGAGGTTGGTGAGCTTGGCAAGCGGCTTGGCCGTACTCGCCGACGCATACACGGTAAAGGTCGCACCAGATCGACCGTCCTTCACCGGCGCAACACTGGTCGCATTCAAAACGTCCGTCGCTGAGGGGTTCGCTGAGGGGTTCGCCGAGGGGTTCGCTGAGGGGTTC
The DNA here is from genome assembly GCA_031429095.1 of Acidimicrobiia bacterium. GTDB lineage: Bacteria > Actinomycetota > Acidimicrobiia > Acidimicrobiales > JANYDT01 > JANOYY01. The sequence continues at coordinate 24,166 of JANOYY010000119.1, forward strand.
GCTGAGGGGTTCGTCGGGGCACTGGGCGTCGAGAGCGCACCGGCGACGGTCGTGGCTGTGGTGCTCGTGGTGCTCGTGGCAGTCGTGGCAGTCGTGGCGTCTTGGGCACCAGCCGTTGCCGACAGCGTCGGCACCGAGAGGGCGCCCAGGACGGCAACAGTCAGAATCGAGGAACATTTCGAGGTGGGGAAAACTCGCATGGTCCAAGATTAGGTCGCACAGATGAGCAAGCTTGGGAACTCGGCTGATCAACTCGTGAGCATCCGGCGATGTTTCCCAACACGTGTTCGCAATATGTTCGCAGACGCGACGAGGGCCCCGCCGAAGCGGGGCCCTCGTTCACGAATCGACTACCGGAGGAGAAATCAGCCGGTGAAGGTCGGGGTGGCCTCAACCGGAGCAGCCGGAGCGGCCTCGACTGCCGGAGCAGCCGTGGTTGCCGGAGCAGCCGGAGCAGCGGTCGTTGCCGGAGCAGCCGGAGCGGCGGTCGTTGGCGGCGGGTTGTAGTTGTTGGTGACGATGACGTTGGCGAAGCACTCGTTGAACGTGTTCACCGGCGTCGGGCCGCCAGGAGCAGCAGAGGTCGGCGAGCCAGCGGCCGCACAGCCGTTGTTGCGGGCCTTGATCGTGACACGGCCGTCAGTGGTGTTGTCACCGCTGTTGTCCGCATACGAAGCAACTGCACCGTCGGAACGGGTCTCGGTGACGAGACAGTTCGTGCCGACCTGGATGTTGTTGTAGACCTTG
>JANOYY010000120.1:0-4958 GCA_031429095.1 Acidimicrobiia bacterium
GCCACTCATCGACGTCGATCTTTGGGCCAACGTCGGTGCGCCAATTCGCCCTCCGTGTTATCCGCATCAGATCCACGCGTTTCTCCTCGGGCGAATTCGCAACGACGGCTACGACGACAACTGCGGAGACCATACCGGCGATCCAGGGCCAGACTCGACGTCCACGAATGGCCCGCGGATCGGTGATGTCGATCGGCCGTTCGATGCGGCGGGACTTCGAGGACAAGCGTTTAGGTTCCATCGTTTCGTTGTTTCGCTACTCCAACCCGAAAGCCTTCACCCGAAAAGCTACAACCAGCTTCTTCAACCCCGATATCGGCCTGCGGCCCTCTCCGGGCGGCGGTTGCAAAAATGGGGCGAAAAGTGGTGTAACCAGGGATTTTTCTTTCGCTGTTGGGGGAAACTCGAACATATGTTTGTGTCAGTCGGGTACAATGCGTACGTGGAATCTTCCATTGACCACTATCTTGCGGCTGCAGCGTCGGCGTTGGCTTCGGCCACCGATTGTCTTTGCTCGGGCGAGGTCGTGAATGCGTCGATTGTGAAGGCGGCACGAGCGATTGTGGATCAGGCCGATTTGTTCTGTACACGTACGGTCGCGGACTTTGACGGGTCACCGGTTATTCGTGATGACGGGTTTCGGAACGTGTCGGAGTGGTTGGCGGGCAACACCCATGCTCGTCCGTCGGAGGGCGAAACGCGTGTTGGTCATGCGCTGGTGTTGGCGGAGTTGGCGGGTTGGGCTGATGCTGCGACTGCGGGTGTGATTGGGTCGTCGCATGTCGAGGTGATCGCGAAGGTGCTGAACCGGCGTCGTTTGCCCTTCTTGCAGCGTGATGCGGAGATGTTGTTGCGGTTCGCAACGTCGTTGTCGTTGAAGGATTTTCGGGTTGCGGTTGCGAAGTGGGTGTCGTTGTGTGACGACACGTTGAGCGAGCCGACGGTGGAGAAGGAGCATGAGGAGGAGCGTCGGGTGCAGTTGTCTCCTGTCGCGAATGGCATGTGGCTTTTGAGCGGGCTGCTTGATGCGTTGGGTGGCGACGCGTTGCGTTTGGCTCTTGAATCGGCGATGCCGAAACCGTGTGAGGGTGACAATCGGACTCCAGCGCAGCGTCGTCATGATGCGTTGGTCGATATTGCCAACGAGTCGTTGGCGAATGAGGATCGTTCGGTGGTTGGTGGGGAACGTCCGCACGTGACGGTGTTCGTTGATGCGGGGTCGGGGATTGCGCATACGTCGCAGTGGTTGCGGCTGTCGTCGTTCACGCGTGACATGTTGCTGTGTGATTGTGTGACCACGAGTGTGTGGTTGAGTGCGGATGGGACGCCGTTTGATGTAGGTACGCCGTGGTCGTCGGTTCCGGCCCGGAATCGGCGGGCGGTATTGGCGAGGGATCATCGTTGTCGTGCGCCGGGTTGTTCGCGTCCGGCGCGGTGGACTGATATTCACCACATAAGGGAACGTGAGCGTGGTGGCACTCATGAGCTTACGAACCTATGTGCACTTTGTAAGTTTCACCACCGGTGGGTGCACAAGAATGGCATCAAGATCCGGTGGGATCGTGACCATACGTCGCTGATCTTTGAGTGGCCTGACAGTCGCACGGCGAACAGTCCGCCACCGCCACAGGTCCTCTTCGCCCGCTAACACACGGCCGCGTTGGTAATGTCGCCGCGACGTGTCGCCGCGGCGCGCCGCTGCGGCGCTAGCGGAGTTTCGTGGTCTCCGTCGTGCCCACGGTCGAGGAGTTCGTAGAGCTGACCGAATCCGTGCCGACCAAGGCGGTTGAAACACACCACTTCGGATCCTTTCTCATCACAAGCGTGATCGGCTGCGGGCCGCTCGCCAGGGTTACGGTGCCGCTGACACTCCCGGTCGAACGACCGTTGGTCGTGTTCGTAGACACCGACGACAGGCGTCGAGCTCCGGTCCAACCACTCGCCAGGAGACCGCTGCGAACCTCGTCGAGTTCGGCGCGATCTGTGCCCGGGCAGGCGAGCGGAACGGCCGAGTCGGCACTGATGTACAGCGCACCGAGGAACTTGTTGCCGTGATCGGTGACGCCCTTGAACGACTTCACGAGGAACGCTGTACACCCGCCGATGAGGAGAACTATGAGGGCAACGATGATGAGCAGGATCTTCCACCAACGTCCCTTCTTTCGCTGGACGGGCGCGACGGAATAGCCGCTGTTCGGAGGCGGAAAACCGGAGCCCGGACTTCCGGGCGTCGAGAACCCCGGCGGGTTCGAAAAGTTCGGAGGAGGCGGAAAGCTCGGCTGGTTGGGGAACTGCGGTGGATTCGGAAACTGCGACGGATTCGGAAACTGCGGCTGGTTGGGGAACTGCGGTGGATTCGCGGGTTGCGGGGTCGCAAACCCACCGGAGTTCGTTGGTCGTTCGTTCGTTCCGTCGGTCATAGACGCACTCTACGGCGGCGATTCCTGCGTGTCAGGTTTTCCGGTGTCTGCCTTTCGGGTGTCTGCTTTACGGGCCAACACGGTCACCGCAAGGCAGCATCCGGCGAAGAATGCCTGCGCGATGATCAGCACGTTGGTTCCGTTGGTGTGCAGGTTGGTGACGATGAGGCCAAGCGTCGCCCCGCCGATCGTGTTAACCGTACCGATGACGCCCGACGCTGCACCGGCGAAGTGCCCGACCGGAAGCATGGCCGCTGCGTTGCAGTTCGGGATCACCAGCGTTTGCATGGCCAACAGCCCGGCGATACCTACGCAGTACGCCGGAAACGGTGTTCGGTTCTTAGAAAGTACGCTTACGATTGCGAAAACGCTCGAATGGACGAAGAGGAGGACCGGGACGATTTGGACCATCCGGCGCAGGCCGAACCTCCCCACGAGCGCAGCGTTGGCCAGTGTCGACGCGCCCATGACAAGAGCGAGCGCGCCGAAGATCACGGCAAACTGGCTGCCTCGGTGATAGGTCTCCTCGATGATCTGCTCGGTCAGACCGATGTATGAGGTCAGCGAGCCCATCAAGAACATGATGCCGACGCTGTAGAGCATCGTCGCCGGGTGATGTCGTAACTCTGTCGCAGTTCGACCGACCGATCCAAAGTCGAGGTCACGCCGGTTCTCGGGGCGAAGCGTCTCGGGAATGCGAATGATCCACACGATTAGCACCAAAGCAACGACCGCCGGAAAGCACACTGCAAAGCGCCAGTTCGTGGCTCGCATGATGACCGACGCAACGGTTGGAGCGAACACCGGCACGATGACGAAGATCGACTGTACGTAGGAAAGCGTCTGCGCCATCTTCACGCCCTCGTATGTATCGCGCACCATGGCACCGGCGGCCACGCGCGGTCCCGCCGAGCTGAAGCCCCACACGAACCGCGCGAGCACCATGAGGGTAAGCGTCGGTGCGAAGGCAGTCGCCACGGCGCACAGTGCATAGGCGGTGAGGCTCACGAACAGCACCTTGCGTCGACCGAACCGATCCGACAGCATGCCCATCAGAATCTGGCCGGTCCCCATGCCGAACATGTACATCGTGATGAGGAGCGACAGCTTGTTCGAGCCAGCCGGCAAACCGAGGTAGGTGCGTACGCCGGGAAATGTTGGAAGGATCGTGTCGATCGCCAGCGCGCCGATCATCATGATCAGCGCGAGAACGCCGATGAACTCTCGGCTGGATATGCCGGCGGGCAATCGAGAGTCGGTGCGACTCTCGCCGTCCCTCAGCCCAGACGGCCTCGTTTCAGTTCGGTAATTCAGGACTTCGCCGGCTTCTTTCGAGCAGCCTTCTTGGCCGGTGCGGCGGATGTCGACGCAGTCTTCGGCGCAACTGAGGGCGCCTTTGTCTTTGCGTCGGTCGATGCTGCCGCAAGCGCCGACGACGCGGCCGCGGAAGCGCCAGCACCCATCGCAGCGCGCTCGGCCAGCGTGATCGCAAAGGCCGCGGAAGCCCGCGGATCGCGTTTGATCTGGGCGACGATCGCGGCCCCGGCACCGGCGATGAGCGTCGCCTTGTTCGCGCTGACCCGACTGGCCGATCGACGCAAGGGGGCGAGCATTCCGTTGAATTCGGGCATGACCCGACGGGCAAACAGTTCCCACGACCGCATCGTGGCTTCGGGGTTGGCCCAATCGTGGGCGAACCCGATCACGGTTCCGAAACCGCCGGTGAGATCAATTACCTGTTGTATCGCCTCACACATGTCGTCGGGCGCACCGACCACACTCGTGCCCGACGTCGCCCGCTCGAGCATCTCCCACTTGTCGTCGACGTGTACCGCATCCGCAGCACCGAGCACTCGTACACGATATTCGTTGTTCCATCGTTGGAGACCGTCGACCGCCTCATTGCGGGCCTGCTCGCGTGAGTCCGCAAGATGCCACGACATCAGCACCCGCCACTGGTCTCTATCTGCACACTTACCACTTTGCCGGGCGGCGTCTTCAGCGAAGCTCCACTGTGTCGGAAGCGCGACGAGCCCTTCGGTCGAATTCGAGGCGATGGAGAGAACCCCGATTCCGTACTTCCCGGCGAGCTTCATTCCCGAAGGGGAGATCGACGAAGCAACGGCCATGGGCATCTGCTCCTGCAACGGAAGGATCTGCAAAGCGCCTTCGTCCAGCACGAACCAATCGGACTCGTGGCTTACCGTTTCACCGTTCAGGAGCCGCGTGATGACGCCGATCGCCTCGTCTTGCATGTCGCGCTGGCGAAGCGGGTCGATCCGAAGCATGGCTGCATCGGACGGCAGAGCCCCCGGGCCGCTTCCGAAGATGACACGACCCATGCTCATGTGGTCGAGCTGCACGAGTCGTTGGGCTACCTGAAATGGGTGGTGGTACGGAAGTGAGATGACGCCCGTGCCGAGGCGGATGCGGCTCGTTCGCTCGGCCGCCGCAGCAAGAAACATCTCGGGACTCGCGATCATCTCCCAGCCCGTCGAATGGTGTTCCCCGCACCAAAACTCGTCGTAGCCCAGTTCG
>JANOYY010000121.1:0-2803 GCA_031429095.1 Acidimicrobiia bacterium
CCGCTTCGCGCGCCCACACCTCGCGACCACTCAACCCATTTTCGTCTCAGAGAGGGTGTGATTCTCTGGTCAGGGCGTCAAAGGGCGCATTTAGGGCGTGTCATCACAAAGTCATGTTTTGACTAGCGGTTTTCGGACATCAGCCGCGACCGCTGTTGGTGGCCAACGTCGCCTGATCATCCCTCCAGGGCAGGTCCGGCGATCACTAAGGTTGCAGCTGGATTCGTTGTGCGTAATCAAACTCTCGATCGGGTCCGTCTGGCGGAGCGCCGAACGAGTAGTGAGGAAAACGATGGCCCAACGGGATTCGGAGAGTAACGGGAGCGACCTCGGCTTTGAGGCTGACCTCTTTAAGGCAGCGGACAAGCTGCGCGGCAACATGGAGCCCTCTGACTACAAACACGTCGCCTTGGGTTTGTTGTTCCTGAAGTACATCTCCGACGCGTTTGAAGCGAAGCACGAGGAACTTCTGACTGACGATCCCGAAGCTGCGGAAGACAAGGACGAGTACACCGCAGACAACGTGTTCTTTGTGCCGCCCGATGCTCGATGGTCGCACCTGAAAGCGAACGCCAAGCAACCGAACATCGGAACGCTGATCGATGATGCGATGCGCTCGATTGAGAAGGGTAACGAATCCCTCAAGGGCGTCCTGTCCAAAGATTACGCCCGCCCCGCTCTCAACAAGATGATGCTGGGGCAGCTGATCGATCTGTTCTCAAACGTTGCGCTGAATGAGAAGCCGGGCGAAGCTAAAGACCTACTCGGACGGGCGTACGAATACTTCCTCAGCGAGTTTGCCGGGGCAGAGGGCAAGCGTGGCGGCGAGTTCTACACCCCGCGCTCGGTTGTCCGAGTGTTGGTGGAGATGCTCGAACGCGCCAGGTGCGACACCGACAATCGGTGCGGGCGCTTCGTTGTGACGGCGGCCCGGCGTCTCTGCGTGTGTCGTCGAACGGAAATTGGCTGTTCTCGTCAGTCGCTGCGCTCAGTAGCCGCCGCTGCGGCGACCTTCTGGGCGGCGTCACGGATCGACAGTCCGTCGCCGATGGTCAGGCCCGACCGCCCCGCGAGCAGGGGGCTCACCTCTCGGAGGGCATCGAACGTCGTGCCGTGGGCGACAGGAATCACCCGGTCAGTGAAGAGCAGCGCAGAGAGTTCCTTGTCGGCGACACCCTGCGCTTCGAGGCTCTGGAGTATCGCCGGCGTTACGAGCACGATCCCGATCCGGGACATCGCAAGGCCCCTGTCGATCTCTCGGAGGAGCGACTTGCCGAGTCCGACCTCGGTCTCGCTGAACCACACCGTCGCACCGCTGGCGACCAGCTGGTCGTACAGATCCTTCGCTACGCCCTGCCGGTCATCCCAGGCCTGGCAGAGGAAGAGGTCGCGATGGTCGGGGTAGGTCCGCGCTTGCACCTCGGCCACACGGGCTACCGGCTCGAATGTTCGCCACTCGGTGGGCGAGTACGACACGGTCCCGCCGCCTCGCAGCCGTCGTGTGCCACCACCACCACCGGACGAGCTACTCCTCGACGGCCCGCCGCCGTAGGAACCTTCGCCCGCCGTCGGGTATCGCGAGGACGGACTGTACGACGAGTACGAACGGTAACGGCTACCGCACGCAGGACAGTCTGCGGCAGCGGCCGCGGAGCGGTGACCTCGTATGGGTGCTGTACATCGCGCCATGCTCTTAGGATACGAGCGACGCCGCCATCTCGTGAACTATCGCAGATCGTCGCCGGGCGACGTCCGTCCCGATACCGCCCGGGAACGCCGGAAGTGTTGCGCTGTCTTGCAGGTTTTGGCTGAGCGTTATCGGGCGTCCCGGCGTCATCATCGTCGGCGAGCTTGCAAGTCGAGAACACCTCAGCAAATCGCGTCTCCAAGAAAACGAGTCTGCCTCCCAACCGCTGTCGCTAGGCCCAATCGTCGTGGCTCGTGTGAACGCTGGTGTTGAGCGGGTACGATTGTCGAGTGCCGGTCGAAGACGCTGTCGCTGTCTACCCTGGTCGAGGCCTGATCTTTCTGGTTGACGATCACGGACCGGCGTGGGCGTATTTCATCACCGGTCGAAGCGCTGCTTCAAAGGCTCGTCGCGTGCGGGCTGAGACAGACTGCCTGACAGTTACGCCGACCACCGAAACGGCAGAGCGCGATGTGCTTCGACACTACGCGTGTGCTCGGTGGGCAGATGACACCTTGGTGGTTGGTAACGGTGACCATGTCGATGTAATTACTGCTCCACTCGGACGGCGCGTGCCCCTGGAGACGATCGCCGAGGGAATCGAGCCGGAGCCAGACCCTCCCATCTGGACGCCACGCATCGCACTGGTAGCCGGGTCTCGTTCGTGGTTCGTCTCCGCTCGACGCGTGGGCGGCGAGATCGTCAGAGCCCTCCACGCATTGGATGACATGCGCGGCCTCGCTTCGGTCCTCACGACCTATTCAGCGGAGGCATCGAATCCAGTAGCTGACGCTCCGTTCGCCGTAGTGACGGAGTCTCGGGGCTTGCAGGAAATGTGCGGGGAGCTGTTTTACTCCCACCTCGACGAGAACTATCGGGTCCTGCTCGTAGCTGGCCGGCTCACCTCGACGTCACACCCGCAAGTCGACTGTTCGTTCGTTCTCAGTTGAAACGGGTGCGCCCGACGCCACCCAAGACCAAGCGACCTTCGGCACCACTCGCACGCACACTTTGGCCCGACCGGCACGCCCAGGTTTAGGTGTTGGGCCGGTTCAACATCGACTTGACTCAATATAGACTTTGATCTATTATGGTGGTATGGCTTGGGAGGTCAAC
>JANOYY010000122.1:0-3809 GCA_031429095.1 Acidimicrobiia bacterium
ATGCCTATCGGGCCTCCCAGCGTCACGCTTACACTCGAACTCAACCGGCACCAAAGTGACTCCGACGTCAGCGAACAACAACCCCATTCTCATCCCACCAGACGCCAAACCGCCATTGACGCTTACACAAAAATTCGGACAGACCCGGACGAACTGTCCGAAGGGAAGGTTACAAGGCGGTTGTCGGCCGAGGCAGGCAGGAACGGACGCGCGCTCACGAGCTCACGTGCGATCAGGTCGGCCGGCGCCGAAGGCGCTGCTTGAACACTTCGATGACCACCGGCGACAATGAACCATGCTGCACGAGCACGTTGCCGATGGGCATCTCTCGTAGCGCCTTGCGTTGGATGAGCGGGAGCGTGGCGACGCTGGGCCGGTCGTCGTTGCGCTGGTAGCGAGTCAGTGAACTCGGCACGTGTTCTTCGCCGCTGACGCTTTCGACGTAGCTGAGTCCTTCGAGGTCACTCATTCCGGGGAACCAGATCTTGGTGAGGAAGTTCGTGAGCAGGACGTCGGACCGGGGGCCGAACTTCGCCTTGATCTGCGCGATCGACTGCCAGATAGTGACGAGTTGAACGCCCATGCCGGCGAGGGTTGATGCCCACACGGGTAGGTCGTCGAGTCGCATGTTGCCTGCCTCGTCGATGAGCAGGAGGATCTCGGGGTTGATCGTCCGACCCTGGAGATTGCGCTGGTTCACTTGGCCGACGAGGTCGCCGATGAGTCCTCCGAGCACTCCGGCGGATCGGTCGTGGTCAATGAGTGGGGCGACGATGTAGAGCGTGTTCGGGCCTGAGCACAGCCAGTCGAGGTCGATGTCGCACGACGATGCCGAGGCCGCGATGCCGAGGTCGACCCACGGCCACACGATGTTCGCTGCGGTTGAGTACACGGGTGAGATCGAGCGTGGTTCCTTCTCCCACAGGCCGAGCAGCGCCATCTGGGCGAACCGTGCGAGGTCGCGCTTGTCGCGATCAGTGGAGGCACCGAGCGCCTGGAGCAGTGGTGCGACTTCGCCGATCTTCTTTTCGGTCGGTCGGTCTTCGGATGCGACCCAGGTGGCGACGTCGTGCATCGCCTTGTTGGAACCGGCTGCTACTGCGAGCAGGCCGGACAGGAGGATCTCGGCCTGTTTGCGCCAGTGGTCGCCGCCCTCGATCGTCGCCGATGACGGTGCGGCCTTCACGAGGTGCGACGCTGCCCGCATCGCTCCTTCTCGTGTTCCGCATCCACGCAGCGGGCTCCACGTGGCGGTGCCGAGGCGAGCGGCGTTGGTCGGGTCGAACACTTTCACGTCGGCGTTCCGTAGCGACGATCGTTGGGCGATGGTGTCGTCCAGGAGGTCACTCTTGACGGAGACGATGATGGCCGGGCCGCCCCAGTGTGCGATCTGTCGTTTCGCGAGCGTGCTCTTGCCCGAACGGGATGGTCCGATCGCGGCGACTCCCCCGCGGCCGTTGCTTACGTCGCGCCCGGGCTTGCTGCGTGGTGTTCGGTGGGCTTCGGTGACAACGTACTTGCGTCCGAGTTTGCCGAGCAGGAGACGGTCGGGTGGCGGCGTCTTGACAAGTAACGGTCGAAGATCTCGTGGTCTGGCGAAGCGTGCGTTGGTTTGGGCGCCGAGGCGTTCGCGGCGATCGAGTGTGTCTCGCGGTCCCCGAAACACTCGGACCATTCCGGCGGCGAGCGCGATTGTCGCGGCGAACACGATGAACGTTGATGCCCAGTAGAGGACCGGACCGGGAAGCACGGCGGCCACCTCAGGTGGCCAGGCGCGCTTGGGTTGTCCCAGGGTCTTGGGGAGTTGTCCGATTGCTCCGAGGACGAGTTTGATCGACGTGGAGAAGAACTACCGATGGCGGAGGAAGGCGGCGAGTTCCGCACCTGCCCACACGACGGTTGCGAGACATGTCGCGACGAAGAGAAGGGCGAGGATCGGGCCTTCGGGCCCGGTGTCGTTTGCGGTGGGGCGTGTGTTGTTGTTCATGGTTCTCCTTAGAGGTTGTGGTCGGGTGTGAGGTCGATGGCTGCGGTTTTGGCGGCGGAGTGCTGGAGCGATTTGATGAATGCGTCGAGCGGGTTGAGCTCGGGCGCGTAGTCGCTGTGGGGTTGCGCGTGGTCGGGCGGTTCGGCGCGGACGATGTAGGCGCGGTTGGCGTTGCGTCCTCGGGTGAGGGCGGTGTAGCCGTGCTCTTGGGCGTAGGTGTCGTCGCCGAGGACGAAGACTTCGTCGACGGTGATGCCTTGGGCTTTGTGGATCGTGGTGGCGTAGCCGTGGGTGAGGTGTTCGGCGACGTAGTCGAGGGGGAGGGTGATGTCGTGGCCGCGTCGAAGGGACACGGTGAGTCCGTGTCATCGAGTGACTTCACGCTTGCGCGGTCGCCGTTGAGAATGCCGATGTCGTAGTCGTTTCGGAGGGCGACGACGGTGTCCCCGGTTGCGTATTGGTGGTCGTCGAGTCGAAGAATCGGCTCGCCGAGTTCACCGGTCGAGCGGAGTAGTGAGCGGGCACGCTCGTTGAGGTCGTCGACCACTGACCGGCGGGGCGCGACCATGAGGACGTCTTGTCCGGCTGAGCGGGCGTGGTGCCAGTCGGCGACGAGTCCGTCGCGGAGGTGGTCGGCGTTGTCGGCGGTGACGATTCGCCCGTGCCGGTGGAGTCGGGTGATTGCGGTCTCGATGTCGCCGGAGCGGAGTTCGGCGGCTGCTTGTCGTTCGACGCCGTCTCGTTGGCGGCGGTTCTCGGTGAGGGTGTGGGGTTCGAGTCGGGTCGTGAGCGCGCTGAAGAGTCCGCCTGCGTCGATTTCCGGGAGTTGTCGGTTGTCGCCGACGAGCACGACCTTGGTCGATGCTTGGTGGGCGCGGTCGATGATGTTGGCGAGCTTGCGGGTGCCGACCATTGCGGCTTCGTCGATGACGAGCACGGTCTGTCGGTCGAGGCGTTCGTGTCCGGTGTCGAGCGCCCCGACGAGGCGGTCGATTGTTTGTGATTGGATGCCGGAGCTGCTTTGCAACTCGGCGGCGGCACGGGCCGATGGTGCGGCTCCGATGGTTCGGAAGCCGGCGGCGTCCCATGCGGCGCGTGATGCGTCGAGCATGGTGCTCTTGCCGTGTCCGGCTGGTCCGATGACGATCTCGATGGCGTCGCCAGAGCGCGCCATGGCAGCTACAGCGGCGGCCTGGTCGTGGCCGAGGGATGGTCGGGCGGCGAGTGCGTCGTCGACGAAGTGGTTCGACACGACGGCGAGGTGTCGTTGGCGTCCGTTGCGTGCGGTGTCGACGGTGCGCTGTTCGAGGGCGAGGATCTCCGGTGTGGTCCACCGGTCGGGGCCGAGCGGGATTGCGTGTCCGGACCGTATGAAGGTGTCGGCGGCGTGTTCGATTTGGGGAAGGCGTGCACCGTTGGTGAGGGAGTCGCAGACGGCTTGGAGCAGTGTGCGACGGTCGAAGGTGGCGTGTTGCTCGGTGACCGTGGCGGCGAGTGCTCGGGGGTCGATGGTTGGGGTGGCGTGTCGTGGTTGGAGTGGAAGGTTGCGGAGCGAGTCGCGGTAGGGCTCGGCGCGGCGGGCCCAGCTGGTTTGGAGGTCGTAGAGCTCGACGTCGAGTTGTTTGGTTTGGCGGGTGGTGAGCGTTGCGATGGCGGCCGACTTGGGTGACGCGAGTCCGTTGCGGTCGAGGGCGTCTTCGATGCTGCGACGCCGGGAGGAGAACTCGCGGGCGAGGCGTTGGTCGAATCCGGCGACGGGTGCTGTGCCGTTGTGGACGGGTTCCCAGATGAGTCCGACGCGTTCGGTGAGCTCGGCGCGAAG
>JANOYY010000123.1:0-6933 GCA_031429095.1 Acidimicrobiia bacterium
TTCGACGCAGCCGATCTTCCTGCCGAAAGCGCCTTCTGGGCCGCGATGCTTGGCGGCCGCGTGTTCACCGACGACCGCTTCCACACCGTGTTCGACGCTGCCGGCAACTGGCGTATCGGAGTGCAACTCGCACCCGACCACCAGCCACCGGACTGGCCCGATGGTCTTGCGCAACAAGTGCATCTCGACCTTCACGTGACCGATCCCGCCGCCGCTCACGCGAGAGCCGTCGCTCTCGGCGCACGACTGCTCAAAGACGGCGACCCGACCGCAAGCGAAGGCCACCGCGTCTATGCAGACCCCGCAGGGCACCCGTTTTGCATCGGTTGGGGACACCCCGACGACGACGCAGTCCGTGACTTCCTCCGCAACCACACCAGCTGAACCACCCTTCCTTCGCGCCGTGCTCGACACCAGGCGTCTCGCTCCGCGACGTTCAAGAAGCAGCCGGCCACGCCGACCCACGATGGCCAGCGTTACGACCGATCCCGACATTGCCTCGATCGGCACGTTAAACCAGCGGCTTGGCGGGGTTTGAGGTTGCAAATCTGAGTCGCTGAGCTGCAGCGAGAAGGCGATCGTCGGCCGACGCGAATACGGTGGCACCCGAGACGAGACCAGCAGCGAGGTGGACTGCGTCGTAGCCGCGGAGTCGTTCATTCTCGGCTAGTTCTCCGGCCGATCGGATCAGGGCGGTGTTGACTACGACCACGTCGACTTGTGACCACAGGCCCTCGAGTTCCGACTTGGCCGATGTATGTGAGCGAGTAGTCAGCCTGGCGTTGCGGTGTGCAGTTGCAAGCGCGGCACGGGCTTCGGCGTAACCGATTTCGGCGCATACCAGGAAGTCCGAATCCAACCAGAGACGCTCGGCTGCATCCCCGCCAAGTTCGTCATCGATCAGGAGCTTCAGAACCACCGAGGTATCGACGTAGGTGATCATCCTCGTTGATCGGCCACGAGGTCTGCGAGGCGCGAGGAACTCCCGTCGACGATCTTCGCCTTCCTTGCGGGCAGCCGACGCTCTGGTTTGGTCGCGGGTTGAACGATGCCAGCGGCGACGAGATCCGCCATACGGTCAACGTCACCGTCGACTGCGCTCAGCCGAGCGATGGGGCGACCGTGCTCGGTCACTGTGATCTCTTCGCCCGCCTTCACGCGATCGAGGAAACTGCTGAGTTGGTTCTTCAGTTCGCGGACTCCAACTGTTGATGACAACGATGATGTAGCTACACTCATATAGCAACTGTAGCCCGAATGCGGACGGCAAGGTCGGGTCCTGCTGCTGCGCTGGTTCGGGCGGCGGCGGATTCGTTGGCGGGTGACGTAGCGGTCGGGTGGTGAGAGCGATGTCGATCCCGTTGCCAAGTCCCGCACAGGATGGTGGGTGACGTTGCACCCTCCCCTGCTGCGATTCTCGCCGGTGTTCGCCACCGCAACCCCGATGTCCGGATGTGCTGCGCGAAGGCGCTTGATCACCTCGTTGACGAGGAGCGCTTCCGGAGTCGTTTCCGAGGCCATCGCACGAACGTCGCCATTGCCGCCGAGCATTGCGCTACACGACTGCGGACCTCGACGATCGCCCTGTGTACTGTTGGTTCGGTGGTGATCGCAGCTGAAGGACTGACGAAAACGTTTCGGGTTCCCCCTCGCGTGATGGATCTCCTTATCGCGGCAACCGCACTCGCGCACGCCGCCCGCTTCCACACGCGAAACGCGTCCGATCTTGTCGGCATCGAACATCTCACGACGTCGTCTGACCTACGAGAGTCCTGCACGCGCGCCGACATTCAAGCCTTCCGAGCGGCCGCACGCCATCGCGACGACGTCGCACCGCTGCTGTGCAGTCGATGTGGACAAAGTTGTCGCGGGAGTTCCGAGATGTCGCGCGCCTCCCCTGCCTCTCACGATGCTGCATTCATGCCGCATCCAGTCGACGGAATGGACCACACGGAATTGAACACAATGCCAACAATCGCTAAGTCAATCGACCTCGCAATCCTGAGCGCACGCGCGAACAAGGCATCTGCGACAAGAAGGAACCGCGTGCCGTCGGTGCCCGCAAGTGACGACCGAACAAACGAACGTAACGGACTTGATGACATCCGTCGCTAAACCTCACTGAACAACGACTCGTCCTCGGCTGACGCACGCTCGTTTGTCAAGACGCTACCAAGAGCGCCGCAATCCGTCCCCCTGTCCAGCCGACGCACTCCCAACGATCGCCGCGTTTGAGCCCTCTCAATCTTTGCTCTGAAAGGATCGCTGGTCACGGCACCACCCACGCTCAACAACACCCTCGCAAGTAGACGTCGCGGCGTCGTAAACGATATCGGCGAGGTTCTGGGAACGGCATCGCTCCCGGCGACCCGCCGCCGGCTTGTTGTGCACGCTGACCCAAAAACCACGGGTCGTGATCAACGCAGAGTTCGATCTTTCCAGAACGCGTTCATCACCTACGCAGTGTCGGGAACCTGCCGTTTGGTCGGCGGCCCGTCCGCGCTCAACCGCTGGGAGATCGTTGCCGGGTGGAACCCGGTCTCCACGGCGATCTCGTCATGCGTCCAGCCTGCTTTCGCAGTTCATGCACTTTCACTTACGTCTCCTGTTGGTTCCTCCAACGGTCGTGGCTTGGTCGCTCGACACGCTGGAGGATCCACCCGCTCACGGGTGTGTGATGGTCAATGCGGGCCAGAAGACCCCCAACACCAACCGCAGATTGTGGCAGGGAGCCGCGGCCGTCTACGTAAGCCGGGACGTCGACGAGGCCGAACTGTTGCGGGTCCGCGACGACCAGCTCGACGAGCTGCATGTCGCCATAACGGCGGAAATCGTCGGCTCCCAACCGCTGGTGCAGGTAGCCATCGATCTGGCGCTCGTCGCCCGCTTCTACGAACGGCTGGGCGATCACGCGGTCAACATCGCCAACCGCGTCCGCTACGCCGCCAAAGGACTGTCGGTCGCACATCACCCATTGCCAGGCGACGACTGAAAGCCTGACACCGCATTCTTCACTGATCGTTCAGTTTCAGTTCATCTGCCAGCAGCTTGCAGTTGGGAGAGGCTTCCTAGGTTGGTGCCAACTCGCTACCCGGAGCTCGTGACCGGTGCGGATATTCACCCCAAGGAGACGACATGTTGAAACCATTCACCACCACGTTGGCGCTCATCGCGCTCGCTGGCACTACCGTTGTCGGTACCGCGCCGGGCGCGCAGGCAGCGACCGCAAAGGCCGGTGCCACGTGTGCCAAGAAGTCCGTAGGAAAGACGTCCGGCATCCTGACCTGCAAGACCCAGGGCAAGAAAACGGTCTGGGTAGCTGCGGTGACGGCGACGACGGCCGTAGCTCCAGCAGCTTCGGCCAAGCTCAGCGGATCCGTCAAGGTCGACGGCAGCTCGACGGTGTTTCCGTTCTCGGAGGCGGCCGCTGAGCTGTTCTCGAAGGACGGTGCCGGCAAGGACGTCAAGGTGACGGTCGGGGAATCGGGCACCGGCGGCGGTTTCAAGAAGTTCTGTGTCGGGGAGACCGACGTCTCGAACGCCTCTCGTCCCATTACAGCGGCGGAGACGAAGCTGTGCGCCGACTCCGGTGTCAAGTACCAGGAATTCACCGTCGCCAACGACGGCCTTTCCCTCGTCGTGAACCCCAGCAACAACTTCGCGGCGTGCTTGACCACGGCGCAACTGAAGAAGATCTGGGACGCTAATTCTCAGATCAACAACTGGAAAGACGTTGACCCGCTGTTCCCCAGCCTGTCGATGAAGCTCTTCGGGGCCGGAACGGCCTCGGGTACCTTCGACTACTTCACCGAAGCCATCAACGGAAAAGCGAAGCAGAGCCGCTCCGATTACAACGCCACCGAAGACGACAATGTCACCGTCGTCGGCGTTGCCGGCAGCCCCGGCGGGCTTGGCTACTTCGGACTGTCCTATGCCCTTGAAAATGCCGCCAAGGTGAAGATCGTGGCGGTTGACAGCGGCAATGGTTGCATCGTGCCGTCGACCAAAACGGTCCAGGATGGCACCTACAAGCCTCTTGGCCGGCCGCTTTTCGTTTACGTCAGTGCGAAGGCTTTGAAACGGCCGGAGGTGCTGGGCTTCTTGGAGTTCACGCTCGAAAACCTCGACGATCTCGCCAAGCGGGCCCTGTTCATTCCGTTGACCGCTCCGCAGAAGGCGACAGCGAGCGCCTCGCTGGAGAAGCTGAAGCAGCTCGGCTGAACCGGATACGGAGCCTCTTCTCATGAGTTTCGGCGTCTCCTCCGACGCTGGCAGTGTGTCGCCGATTCCAGTTCTCGATCTGTCGAGGCTGGAGTCGGCGAGGCCACGCCGCGGCGAATCCGTAATCAAACTCGGTCTGGTGGCCGCTGCACTCGTGTCGGTCGGCACGACTGTGGCTATCGTGGCGGCTCTGGCCAGCCCGGCGATCGACTTCTTCCGCAGCATTGGTCTGAGGGAGTTTTTCACCAGCAAGAACTGGTCGCCGACGTTTGAGCCGGCGCAATTCGGCGCTCGGCCGCTGTTCACTGCCACACTCTTGATCACCCTGATTGCTTTGGCGGTCGCCGTTCCGTTCGGGCTCGCGGCGGCGGTGTTCCTGAGCGAGTAAGCCGGATCGCGCACCCGCAAGGTGCTCAAGCCGCTGCTCGAGATTCTGGCGGGCGTTCCCACGGTCGTCTACGGGTTCTTCGCCCTGACTTTCGTTACGCCCAACATCTTACAAAAGCTCCCGGGGCTGGGTGGCATTGGGAAGATCAACATCTATAACGCCCTGTCCGCCGGTTTGGTCGTGGGCTTCATGGTGAACGCACCGGTCGCCTCGTCGAATACGGACCGACTTATCAAGTGTTCTCCAATCCGTCCGAGAAGCGGACCGAGGATTACATCACGGGTCGGTTCGGTTAGAGTCCGCCACACGTTAGATGACGCGTTGACGACGACACCATGACGTTGCTGCATGAGCACACAAGCCGTGCGTCATCGAGGCGGAGCGTCCGGGGGTGGTGTTGATGTGCTGGCGCTCTCCGCGAACAGCGCATGGCTCCAATGCGCAGTCCTGGCCCACAACCTCATCCGCTGGACCGCGACCATCGCCGAGCCCACACCCCTCGCCGCTTCACCGTCGCCCGCACCATGCGCACCGCCTCATAGCGTTCCCCGGCCGACTTGGCGCGCTTACCCGAGACGCTTCGTCAGCAAGCCCTCGCCCAGCTTGAGAAGATCACGGTCAGCCCGTGACTGCGACGTTCAATCACCCTGCTGGGCGCCGACCTACCGGGCTAATTCCCGGCCGCCGCTCCGCCAGGGCGTCGACTTCTTCGGGAGTCGGCGCCCTTTTTCGTTCCGGGTACTGTGT
The DNA here is from genome assembly GCA_031429095.1 of Acidimicrobiia bacterium. Classification (GTDB taxonomy): domain Bacteria; phylum Actinomycetota; class Acidimicrobiia; order Acidimicrobiales; family JANYDT01; genus JANOYY01. The sequence goes on from JANOYY010000123.1 coordinate 5,357, forward strand.
ACTCCGGTCAAGGCAATCAGGGGGAAACGTGAAAGTACGGATCGATAGTGATCGCTGCACTGGACACCAAATGTGCGCGATTGCTGCGCCTGCGGTGTTCGGGAGCGACGACTACGGGAATGCAGTGCTCCTTTTCGAAGGAGACATCGCGACAGAGTTGGAAGCGTCGGCGCGCACCGCCCGAGGCAACTGCCCGGAACAGGCGATCATCTTGGAGGAGTCATGACCCCGCCGGTTCAGGACTGGATGAACGACTACGACATCTTCGATCCGCACTATGTCGTCGACCCGTTTCCTGTTCTCAACGAGATACGCGAATCACAATGTCCGATCGCCCATACACAGCGCTGGCAGGGCTCGTGGCTGCCGACACGATACGAGGACATCGTGGCTATTGCGCATGAGCATAAAACATTCACCTCCCGACAAATCATTGTCACCCCTCCCCCGCCACAACAGGTAGAGGGTGCCTATGGTGGCGTTGCTGCTCCGCCCATCACCTCGGATCCTCCGGATCACCACTGGCACCGTCGATTGATCCTGCCCGTGTTCTCGCCACAATCGGTCGCCAAATATGAGGCCACAACGCGCGAACTCTGCCACGCGTTGATCGACAAGTTCATCGCGACTGGGCAGGGAGATGCCGCAGGGGAATATGCACAGCAGATTCCGGTACGGGTCATTTCATTGATGCTCGGTGTACCGCTCGACATGGCCGACGAGTTCACCGGCTGGGTGCGCGGCGTGTTGGAGACAGGTCTGCAGGATCCGGTTGTGCGCTTGGCGAGTCGCAACAGCATCATTGGCTACTTCGTGAAAACCCTGGCCGATCGAAAAGCCAATCCCCGCGAGGGCGACTTGATTACCGAACTTCTCGCCGCCAAGGATGGCGACGGAAACCCGGTGACCGACTCATACGTGCTCGGCGTGTGCAATCTGATGCTCGTGGCCGGGGTCGACACGACCTGGTCGGCCATCGGTGCCATCTTGTGGCATTTCGCGCAACACCCTGAACATCGCCAACAACTTCGGGAGAACCCCGATTTGTGGCCGCGCGCTGTCGAAGAACTGTTGCGCGTCTACGCGCCCGTGACAATGGCGCGGATTGTGGACCACGACACCGAGTTCCAGGGCTGTCCTATGAAGGCAGGCGATCGCGTCTTGATGTCTTTTCCGTCGGCCAACCGTGATCCTCGAGTGTTCGACGATCCGGACACCGTGAACTTTGATCGTGAACAGAACCGCCACGTCGCATTCGGTGCGGGCATTCACCGCTGCGCGGGATCCAACCTCGCCCGCCTCGAAGTTCGCGTGGCCACTCAGGTGTGGATGGAACGTATCGCCGAGTTCGAACTCGTTGATCCGAGTGCCGTCACCTGGGCGGGCGGGCAAGTCCGTGGACCTCGCAGATGTGTGGTGAAGTTCCCGGTCCCATCCCACTAGACGATTGATTCCAAGGGATGAGCGCGGTCCGCGCGGGTCCACCACCCTGCGCGCGAGGGCGTCCATGATCAGTGTGCTTACCAACACTGATCAGGAGGATCAATGGGCACTGACCTGGACACCTTCGCAATCGC
>JANOYY010000124.1:0-3945 GCA_031429095.1 Acidimicrobiia bacterium
CCGACGAACTACTTCGTGCCTTGGCGTCGTAGCCGGAGCTGCCCACTGGATCACCGCCTTTGCGGGATCAGCCGCCCAAGTGTTTCTGCTGCCTGACGATCCGCGGCGCCGACGAAGTGGGCGTAGGTACCGAGTGTTGTGGCGGCGTTGGCGTGGCCCAAGCGGCCGGAGACGGTGCGCACGTCGATGCCAGCGGACAGCAAGCTTGTAGCTGCGAAGTGGCGGAGGTCGTGGAAGCGGATGCCGGTCAGCTCGAGCTCGGCGCAAAGCCGCCGAAACGCGTGTGTGACTCGGTCGGGCCGCCAAGGCTCGAGCCCTCGTTCGTGATCTGAGAACACGGGTCCATCACCACTCCGCAGAAGTCCGCACGACCTTCCGTACGCTGGCGATGGCGCTGCAGCTGCAGCATCGTCCCCTCATCGATTGCGACGCGCCTCGGTTGATGCGTCTTCGTCTCCTTCTCGACGATCTCGTGGTCCGTCGTTTCGAAGATTGAGCGCTGAATCAGTAGCTCCGCGCGCTTATCATCGATGTCTGACCAGCGCAGACCACACAGCTCACCTCGACGAGCTCCCGTGATGACGGCGAGATGAATCAGCGTCGCCAGCTCGGGGTACCGACTCGATGCTGCTCGCTCCACCAAACGTGCGACCTCCTCGGGCGACGGCGGACGAGTGGTCGCTTTTCGGAGCCGGGGCGGTGACGCCTTCTCGGCGACGTTGATCGGCACCCAGTCCCATCGCACGCCTTGCTTCAGCGCTGATCGAATGATTGCGTGCGCCTGCCGCACCGTCGCGGGAGCGAGACCCTTCTTCGTGAGCGATCGGTAGAACGAGTCCAGCGTCGCCACGTCGAGCTTGCGGAGCTTGATCGGGCCGAGCGCTGGCTCAATGTGCGTCTTGATCAGGCGTTTGTAGCCGAGGACCGTTTGGTACGCGAGGTCGCTCTCGGCATGGTCGAGCCAGGCGTTCACAAGAGCACCGAAGGTCGCCGTCGTCGACCCGCCGATCGATGCGGTCTCGGCCTTCGATATGAGCGTGTTCAGCACGCGCTCGGCATCGCGCCGAGTCCCCTCGACCGACCGGCTGACCTGCACACGCTTGCCGGTGAGCCGGTCGATCCCGGCATCGATCCGGACCTCCCAGTACCCCGAACGCTTCTCACGGAGAGACCCTCGCATGTGGGACAGTTTACAAATCCGTGGGACAAATGTGGGACAAACCGCAAAACCGGCCTGGGCGAGACTTGCGACGGCCCTGATGACCTGGGGAAATGAAGTAGGGCGGGTGGGTATCGAACCCACGACCAAGGGATTATGAGTCCCGTGCTCTAACCACTGAGCTACCGCCCCGAAATTGCAGCACGATGTTTACACATGCCCGCCTGCCTCGCTGCTGTATTGGAGCCTTTTCGCGGGCTCGCAGCTGCGGGCTGGGAAATCATCGGCGCGAGACGTCAAGATGGGGCCATGGAACCACGTGACCATCTCGAACGATTCGGCGATCGACCAGCCGTACACATGACCGGCAGCGATGTCGTGTTGACCTACCGTGACCTGGACGAACGCTCCAAGCAGCTCGCCCAGCTCTTCCGGGCTCGCGGCCTTCGCCGCGGGGACCACGTGGCGATCTTGATGGAGAACCATCCCCGCTACTTCGAAGTTTTCTGGGCCGCGATCCGCTCCGGGCTTCACCTCACCCCCGTCAACTGGCACCTCAAGCCCGAGGAGGCCGGGTACATCGTCGGCGACTGCGGCGCCCGAGCACTGATCACCTCCTCCACCCTCGCAAGTCTGGCCGCGGAGCTGGAACCGGCCATGGGAGCCGTCGAGATCCGCCTCTGCGTCGACGGCACGATACCTGGCTTCGAAAGCTTCGAAAGCTACGAAAACGCCATCGCCGGCTACCCCGCTGAACCGCTGGATCACGAGGTCGAGGGCGCGATCATGTTTTACTCCTCAGGAACCACCGGTCGTCCCAAGGGAATCAAACGCCGGTTGCTCGACGATGCCTTCGGCACCGGTGGCGGAGCAATGCTGCAACTTATCCAGTACGCATACGGATTCTCGGAGAATACGCGCTACCTCTGTCCTGCTCCGATCTACCACGCAGCACCACTTGGCTGGTCTACCACCGTTCAGCGCATGGGTGGCTGCGTCATGATGATGGAACGCTTCGATGCCGAAAACGCACTGGCTCAAATCGAAAAGCATCACATCACGCATGCGCAGTTCGTGCCGACGCACTTCGTCCGCATGTTGAAGCTCGACGAGCAGACGCGTAATGCCTACGACCTCTCTTCGCTCGAGGTCGCAGTGCACGCAGCCGCACCGTGTCCGGTCGACGTCAAGAAGCGGATGATGGACTGGTGGGGACCGAAGCTCTACGAGTATTACGCGGGCAGCGAGGGCAATGGGTTCGTGGCCGTCGGCCCCGAAGACTGGCTCGCTCACCCCGGTACGGTCGGGCGACCGATGCACGGAAAGATCCATATTTGCGACGAGGACGGCGTTGAGCTCCGGCCCGGTGAAGCCGGACAGATCTGGTTCGACAGCGGCGTGGTTTTCGAATATCACAATGACCCGGCGAAGACCGCGAAGACGTTCAACACCCAGGGGTGGAGCTCCCTCGGTGATGTCGGCTACGTCGACGAGGACGGTTACCTATTCCTCACCGACCGCATGTCACACATGATCATTTCCGGTGGCGTGAACATCTACCCCCAGGAGGTCGAGAACGAGCTGACCATGCATCTCGATGTGGCCGACGTCGCCGTGATCGGTGTGCCCAACGACGACCTCGGCGAAGAGGTCAAGGCCGTGGTCATCGCTACCGACCCGACCAAGGCAGGTCCCGTGCTTGAGGCGGAACTGATTGCGTACTGTCGCTCACGGCTGGCGCACTTCAAATGTCCGGTCAGCGTCGACTTCGTAACCGAGCTGCCCCGCCTCCCCACGGGCAAACTCTTCAAGCGTGAGCTCATCGCCCGCTACCGCACCCCGGCCGACTAACGAGCTCCTCGATGGCACGTTCACGTCGAGCAAAACCACAAGACATCCACGACATCGCGGTAGCGATGCCGGGAGCAGAGACGTACGACGCCCCCTCGGAAACGTTGTCTACCAGGTGCGGAAGAAATCGTTTGTGTACCTTCGAAACCCTCGACCCGACGCAGTCGATCCCGCAACTGGGAAGCGACTCGAGGACGTCGTGGTGCTGTGGGTCGAATCCGAAGCGGAAAAACAGGCACTGGTCGAGGATCCAACCACGCCCTTCTTCACCACTTCCCATTTCAACGGCTATGCAGCCGTCCTTGTGCAAACGAGCCGCATCGGCGAACTCACGCGAGACGAACTTGCCGAGGCCATCGCAGACTCGTGGCTCTCCCGAGCCCCGAAACGCATGGCGGCCGCGTGGTTGGCCGAACACCCGCCCACAGCCCCACCGCACCGAGGTTGGGTCGGTAATGGTCCCCCGGCGACTCGAAATGACCCAACGACGGGGGATGGGAAGCGAAAATGAGCGAAGCAACGCCGGAGTCGGTCCTTGCCGAGCTTGAAACTTGGGCTCTCGGGAACTGGAATCCTGACTCATCGCTACGACAATGGCGGAACCTTCTGACCGACGCCGGATGGGCAGCGCCGTCGTGGCCGGCACAATGGGGTGGCCAGGGACTCCCTACGTGGGCAGATGATCTCGTCGGTGCACGTTTGATTGAGCTCGGGATGACAAGCACTCCGCTGGGTGGCGGCACCGGGCTGGCCGCGCCGACGATTCTCACGCACGGGCCTGATCATGTCCGAGAACGGTTTCTGCGCCGCATCCTTACCGGCGAAGAGACATGGTGCCAGCTGTTCAGCGAACCAGGCGCGGGCTCTGACCTCGCTGGCCTCACCACCACCGCCGTATGCGACGGCGACCAGTGGATCGTCAACGGCCAGAAGGT
>JANOYY010000125.1:0-4394 GCA_031429095.1 Acidimicrobiia bacterium
TGAACCTCACCCCTGATTCCGGAGTCCTTCCGAAAGGATTCTGAAAGTGTCTAGACCGTCGATGTTTGATGCCGAGTTTCGTGCTCGTGCTTGTGAGCTGGTTCGTTCGTCGTCGAAACCCCGTGTGCAGATCGCAGCCGATCTCGGGGTCTCGGACGCTACGTTGTACAAGTGGATGGCTAAATCAAAAATACCTAAACCGGTTCCGGGTGACCGTGACGAGCGTGAACTCACGTTGACCGAACTTGCCGAGCTGCGTCTACTCCGCAAACAGAAGTATCAATGGGAAGAAGAACGTGAAATCCTGAAAAAAGCGACGGCCTTCTTTGTCAAGGAAAACGGGTCTTGATTTACCGTTTCATCTTCTCGGAGAAGGCCAACCACCGGATCTGGTTGATGTGTCACGTGCTCGGCGTCCCGGAATCGTCGTACTACGACTGGGCAAAAACAGGTCGCCTCCTGGAAACCGAACGGGCCGCCGAGGAAGCCGTCATCGTGGCGGAGATCCGGGCTGTTCACGCCTGGTCAGACGAAACCTACGGTGCCGTGAAAATTCACGACCGACTCACCAGCGAAGGCCGAACTATTTCGGTTCGGCGGGTCGCCGAACTGATGGCCGTGCACGGTATCTTCGGGGTGTCGGGCCGTACCCCGTCAATGAAGACAACGCTACGCGACTCGAAAACGTGTCCGTTCCCGGACCTCGTCGAGCGACGCTTCCAGCCCTGCCGGCCCGACATCGTCTGGTACGGAGACATCACCTACCTTTGGGTGAACGGCCGGTTCTGGTTCCTCGCCACGGTGATCGACGCAGCAACAAAACAAGTGATCGGGTGGGCGTTCGCTGACCACATGCGAACCGATCTTGTCACCGCTGCATTGCACGCCGCGGTCCGACGTCGCGGCAACCGGATTCGTGCCGGGATCATTTTTCATTCCGATCGCGGGTCGCAATACACATCAACAGAGTTCGGGAAAGTGTGTGCGCTCTACAACATCCGTCAATCAATGGGCCGGACCGGTGTGTGTTGGGACAATGCCGCCGCCGAAGCCTTTTTCGCCACGCTGAAACGGGAATTGATCTACCGTTATCACTGGAACAACCCGAAAATATTGGAACGAGATCTTTACTATTGGATCGAAGGCTGGTACAATAATAGGCGTGCACATATGAGTCTCGGATTGCGGACACCGAACCAAGCACACCACGACCACTACCGTAAAGCCGCATAACAAACCCAACCCAACTCCGGAATCAGGGGTTTGCACCAGACAAACACGGGGCCATTACTCCCACTTCGTAGGCGCCGCCGAACAATTCACACCCAGTCACGATGAGACAGCGGCGGGTTACAGCGAATCGGCGAAGCTCTTGATATCACGAATGGTGCCCAGATAGACCTCGGGCATCGTCTCGCGGAAGAGGCAGTCACCGGCGTGGCAGGTTCCATTGACGGTGCGACTCGATACGCTGACTCCCGCATCGATCAGTTTCCGGAAGTACGCCAGACCCTCGTCACGCAATGGGTCGAGCTGGTTCACCGAAATGACGTGGGGCGGCAGGCCGATCAGGTCGTCGATAGACGCGTGATACGGCCACGCTAGGGGGTTGGTCGCATTCTCCCCGGATGGGTCGTACACCTTCGCCAGAGCCGCCATCTGATGACTGCATTCGAGGAAGTAGGTGTCGTTCTCGTAGAGCGAGGTCAATGCCGGGATCTTGGTGCCGTACGCGTTGGAGATGTACGGGCACTGGGCGTAAACCCCGTCAATGGAGGCGATGCGTCCGTCCTTCTTCGCCTTAAGGGTGGTGGCCAACGTGAGATTGCCGCCCCCCGACTCGCCCGAGACGACGATCTTGGAAACCCCTAAGCGCGCCTTATGTTCTGATACCCATTGCAGAACCGAAGAGCAATCATTGAGTCCGGCCGGGAACGGGTACGGGCCGTGCTTGCCTCCGCCGTTGCGGAACTCGACGCCGAACACCACAAGGCCCGTGGCAGCCAGTTCGTCGCGCCAACGCACATAACTGGCTCCCGCTGCCTCCAGAAGAACCATTCCCCCTCCATGAAGATGCACAATGGCCGGGAGGGGACCGGTAGCTGACGTTGGTCGGTGTACGAACACCGTGATTTCGTTGCCGTCGACACCTTGAACCACCTCAACCGTTCGGGTGACCCCCTCGACGGGAGCGACGTTGGCCAGCAGCACATCCCCGAGCGCACCGAAACCTTCCTCCGAGATGGAAACAAACTCAAGGAGCGCTTCCATCGAGGTGTCTCCGTCGACAGGTATCGGTTCGCCCGGACCGGCCAGCCCGAGCGGGAGAAGGGTGGCGATCATCCGAGGGTCGGCCCGCGGGTCTTCCGCCAGGATCATGTTCGGCGAGCCAAGTCGGCCCGGAAGAATGGGGGAGCCTTCGTCGGTCATAGCTGCTGCCCTTCGCTCGTGAATCTGCAACATACCCCACCGTCGGGTGGTGGTAAGGGCTCGTGTCTCAACAAGTTGAGCGTTCGCGTCACCCCTCACCCGGCATCCGCCCCGCCTATGTCGTGGCCGACCGCGCGGGTAGTTTGCACACGGGCCTGTACCTCAATTGGTTCGTCGGGGTATTCCACGTCCGCAAAATGCAAGAGCGCCACGCAGGACGACGCTGACTGCGGACGGCTCGGGGTGCACTTCGCTCAGGCGTCGGGTGCAGCCAAGCCGCACACTTCCGGCCTCTTGTGAGGATGGTCGGCCCGCCGGTTCGCGCTGGGAGCGTTCGATCGTCGGCGAGGTGCGAGGTGCGCGATGGCTCGGGACTCCCGCGATTACTTTTCCGACGTCAGCGGCCTTCCGGTGTCATCCGGCGCCGCCTTGGCGCTTCTCGACCTACGCAGGACCCGCTCGTAAGGGCCGTTATGCGCTTACCGTCATGACAGTCCTTCGATCTGACCGGCCAGCCACGCGACCGAGTCAGCGTGCAGTTTGCGGCCCAGTTCTGCCGATCCGAAGCGTGCGTCGCCGATCACGCCACTATCGGAGAAGTCCGTGAAGTTCAAAGCCTCTCGATCCCATTGTGGGACTCGGGACGGACCGGGGATGAGCTCTCGTCGCACCGTATGGGGCCACAACGCAAGTGCGATCGCGGTCGTGAAGCTATCGGCATGCCCGCCCGGAACGTTCGCGTCCCCGACCCCTGCACCACAGTTCCGCAAATGGCATCTCGGGCATCGCAACCAGAATCTCACCCTCGGTTTCGCGAACACCTTCAACGACGTCTCGCAGATCGTGACCACCGCAGCCCCGCCAGATGAGAATCCGTCGGAAGCCCTGATCGATGACTGACCGAACTACGGCGTTGAGCACCGCGTTGTGTATCTCGACCGGAAGATCGACGTAGCCGGCCCCGAACCCCCGATGCAGATGTCGGTCCGAACGGCATCGTCGGCATCACCGGAGCCGGAACACCTCGACGGTCTGCTTCCTCGGCAGCGTCCTCCGCAAGTCGCTGAGCAAACCAACTGTCGAAACCAACAGGGAGATGAGGCCCTTGCTGTTCGGTACACCCGGTCGGAACCACGATCACCGCGCCGTGACCTGCGGCGGCCAGGATCTCGGGGTGAGTCATGGCCTCGAAGCGCATTCGTTGAGTCTCGCATCAACATCCGAACCCGAGGGCTCCATATCCGGCGAACCCCAACCGCGGCGGCCGCTCGATACCGGACTACGGAACCGCACGCGAGGTCGGGCGCTGATCGGTAGATATCGAGCGCTCACCGGAATGTTCCTTCCCGCAGCCTGGGGCGAGCGGTCTACGGTCGTTGGTCACCAAGTGCGGTCGTGACTCGCGTGTGACTCGTGATTCCCGGGCGCTGTACAAGGGCCGGAGTCGAGAGGCTGCAACCTCGTTGCACGGTCACAACTCCTCGTTGTGTCCAACCCGGCGCAGTCGTTGGATGATCAGGGGTCGCGACGTCAGCCTCGGGATGTCGGAGATGATTGCTCGGACGTGGGTGCTGTCGTCGTGGCCGGCCAAAGCAGCGGCGGACGCCCACGTCTCGACAAAGGTGAATTGCATCGGATCGGCGTCGTTGGTATGTAGTTCGTATTGCAGGCAGCCCGGCTCGACGACCGTCAACTCGACCATCTCGAGGAGCCTGGTGTACAACTCGTCGCGTGTCTCCGGACGAGCGTGAAAGGTTGCGACCAGCACGATTTGCTCAGTTCGCATCTCACATCACCATCAGTGGACGCAGAGTTCGCCGGGCGACTTCGAGGCCTGCCTCGACCTTCTCGGGCGTTCCACCCCACATCGGGTCCTCGTGCTCGACCGACAGCACGCCGTCGAAACCCCCGATGTACAGCGTGTCGATCAGCTTGGCCCAGTCGACCGAGCCGAGACCGGGTAC
>JANOYY010000126.1:0-8095 GCA_031429095.1 Acidimicrobiia bacterium
CTGTGCTCAAGCAGCAAAGCCATCGTGTCGTCATCAAGGTCTACACAATTCGCGTTTTTCGTCTTGCGTTCCTGTCGAACCGGACCCCCGGCACCTTCAACGATCCCATGGACAAGCCTCACCCGTCGATTCACGAAATCGATATCGGCCCACACCAGCGCAAGGACTTCGCCGCGACGCGCGCCAGTGGTCGCTGCGAGCCGCACGAACAACATCATCGCCGGGTCAGTCGTGCGTAACGAGTCCAGAACCTGTTGGACCACCTCAACCGACGGCACGTCGTGTGCTTTCGGGCCGACCTCGAAACGTACTGAGTGAGTCGCTGGGTTCGACTCTGGTCCAATCCCACCGGACGGCCTGCGCCAGCGAGGCATGAATGACCATGCGAATCCGGCTTACCGTCCCCACCGAAAGAGTGCGCCGAAGATCAGCCAAGATCTGATCGATCTGCGCCGTTGTCACCGCACCCACCGGGACTGAACCGAGACGAGGCACAAGGTGATGCCCCACGATCGACTTCGTCTCCCGCAACGTGCTAGCAGACCAGGTCGCAGCCTTCGCCACGAGCCATGCTTCAAGAAGCGACGCAAACGACGCACGGGCACCAAACGCAGGTCCAGACTGAGCGACCGCAACGAGCTCCCGCAAACCAGCAACAGCCTCGGCCGTCGTTCCCCGAACAGTCCGAGTTCGATACGTGACACGCCCAGTGAACGCATCAACACCCGCATACGCACGAAGCTCCCACGACCCGGACGCGCGCTGCCGCATCGACCCCGAAGGTGTAAACGGCCGCTTCGATCTACCCACCACCACAACAGCATCGACCGGCCGAAACAACCACTTGAGAACACCCATGGGCCACGGCATGGGCAAACCATGGGCAAACCATCCGCCGAGGACGCACTCAACCGGGCTCGAAAGCCCGGCTGACCTGCGGTTTGCTTGGAGCGGAAGACGGGATTCGAACCCGCGACCCTCACCTTGGCAACGTGCGGATGACCGTCCACCACGTCCACCAGCTGCGATTCTGTACGCCGACGTCCAGGATTTGTCCACGTGGTATCCCTGCGTCCACCCAGTTCGTAGACCGGTCTACGTACGCGCGCTTACTAAATGCGCTCTGGCTGCGGGCAGTAAACAACGCTTCGTGGAGATCGGCCACGGAGACGCCAGGCCTTCGAACCTGGAAAGAAAGACCCCTCGGATCCAGAACGTAAATACCCTCCAATCCAGAAAGAAACGCTATGCTCATGCGATGCCCGCCAACGTGATCGACCGTCGGATCCTGTCGGTCATAGCCGATCGGATGACCGAAGCACCTGTGGTCGTGCTTCAAGGCGCGCGCTCGGTTGGCAAGTCAACCGTGCTCACTGAACTTGCTCGAACGCACGACGTGGAGATCACCGACCTCGACGATCCCGCCGTCCGCTCCCGGGTACAAGCGTCCCCGTCGGACGCGGTACGCGGTCCATCACCGGTCTGCATTGACGAGTACCAGCACGTGCCCGAGCTACTGCAAGCCATCAAAGCCGAACTGAACAAGTCATATGACACCGGTCGTTGGCTCCTTACCGGCTCGGCCTCGTTCTGGGCGTTGCCCCGTGGCACCCAGGCACTTACCGGTCGAATGCAACTCGTCGAAGTAATGCCTTTCTCCCAGGGCGAAATCGACGGGACACATGAAAACTTCCTCGACATCGCGTTGACAGACCCCGAAGCTCTCACCGTTCCGTATCGTCGCGTCACCGAACGCGAGGAGTACGAGCAACGTACGTGCCGTGGCGGCATGCCCTTGGCAGTTCGCGCCGAGATGCGAAGACGTGCAAACTTCTACCGCTCGTACCTAGCGACTGCGCTGACCCGAGACATCCTCGATCTTTCTCGAGTCCGGCAGATCAACGTGCTCCCGCGACTCATGGAACGCCTCGCTGGGCAGACCGGCCAAGTCCTCAACATCGTCAAAGCATCCAACGACGCAGGCGTCGAGCCCCGCACGGGGGACAACTATGTCAGGCTGCTTGAAGCACTGTTCCTCATACGTCGCCTACCGGCATGGGGACGCACACTCAGGTCCCGTGCTGCGCACTCGCCGAAACTCCATGTCGTCGACTCAGGACTGGCCGCCTACCTCCTCGGGATCACTCCCGAAAAGCTCGCACGACGCGATCCCGCCGCCCTGAGCGAGTTCGGTCATCTTTTCGAAACTTTCGTTGTCGGCGAGATCTTGAAACAAGCCTCCTGGAGCGACCACGTGCGCGTGCTGGGTCACTGGCGAATACACGACGGACAAGAAGTCGACCTCGTCACCGAAACCCACGACGGCAATGTCATTGGTTTCGAGATCAAAGCTGGCAGAGAAGTCGATCAAAAGGCGCTTCGCGGCCTCCTCGCACTTCGCGAAACGCTCGGCGACCAATTCCAAGCAGGCTTTCTGCTCAACACCGGCACCGAGGCCTACCGGATCGACGACCGAATCCACGTGTGCCCAATCGACAGACTGTGGCAAACCAACCACCTAGTGAAACCGAGCCCGCAACGGCCCGGTATTCGACGCCACGACTGAACCTCCGTGCCGACGAGGTGACCACCGTCGACCAAATTCCACCGCCAACTACTCCCATGCGGAACACGCTTGGGCAGCCAACTGCTAGAGCGGTCTACGTAAGCGCGCTTAGCAACCGAGGGTTCGGCACGTCATCTCGGACTCGCCATCAACCCAAAAAGTTGGCGAATAGCAGAGCATCACTTTCGAGCTCCATTTAGCGTCGAAAATCATTTCCGCTGGTCAACAAGGGTAAGGGTTGTAGGCAAATTGCCCGGTCTACCACAGCCCCAAACCACATCAGGCACCCTCGAAAGGGTGCCTGACCTGCGCTTTTACTTGGAGCGGAAGACGGGATTTGAACCCGCGACCCTCACCTTGGCAAATCGATGGTCATCGATATCTCACACTTCCCTGACCAGCATTTATCCAGGTCAGCAGCCATCTGGACACTCAGCGTCATACCTTTCAACACCCCTAAATGCCCCTCAATTCCGATCAAAGTGGCACGAAAGTGGCACGACAAGTAAGCACACATAGTTCCAGCAAACGGCTAACCCCCCAGTCGGTTTGCTCCGGCGAGTACATGAAGCGAAGGTCGTTACGCCGATGCAATACCTTCAGGAAGAAGCTTGAAGGCCGAGCAGTGTTTGGGTCTGACTGCGTAAAAATCGCGGCCGTTCATCGTTGCGATGTCCGTGAGCTTGAGACGCTCCGCCACGGCAACAACTGAAGCATCGACGGCTCCCAGACGAAGCGTCGTATACGTGTCGATTAACTCCACGCAACGAGCCCAATCTTCCAGGGTGAGATCTATTGCCTGCACGACGCCTGACGTAACCAAGCGAAGAAACTCCGATTCACGAGCCGGACCGTGTCGATCCTCAATGAACCAAGCAGTTTCAATGATCACCGGCACTGTCGCTGCGAGTCTGCCCGCATATTCAAGGAGCAGGGCAGAACACGCTCCGTGATCACGGTTCTGCCTGTCCTGAGCCGCAATCCAAATATTGGAATCGACGAGAAGAGTCACAAGTTACGGGAGTCCTGCGATGCACGCCGAGTCGCAAGTTCCCGACGAGCCTCGTGAACATCGAACAAGGACCCATCCCCCGACACCGAGCCCACAAAACCCTCCAACAACGCACGCGAACGTTCGGGAGTGACAGCTGCGGGGAGATGATCAGCAACCAAGGACCGGGCGACTTCATCCACACTCACCCCAAGACGCAACGCAGCAGCACTGAGCTTCTGAGCTTCTTCATCAGGAAGTGTGATCACCAGTGCCACGGGAAAATTCTACCTCAACGGATTTCTACCGTTGCGCCCAACCAACTACTACCGAACCCTACTGAAACTGACCCCTGCGCCGGAGCCCTCGGCAGTGGGACAAGCGGGAAGCGGCGAGACAGGTGATGAGTCAAACGGCGGCGCTAATCTCGACGGGCTGTTGACCCCAACGGAAGCTAATTGTTCGGCTGCTGCCCGATCGCCAGAAGGGACAGCGTGGGCGTGGACGTTGAGGTGTGGTTGATGACAGGCGTGACATAGCGCGGCAGTTTTTTTAGAAGGGCGACACAAGCGGGTTCGATTCCCCCCACCTCCACCGTGTTTTGAAGACGTTTCCGCAGGTCGGAGAGGGTGCGACCTGCGGAGACGGAGCCCGAAGGGCGCGAAAAGGGCGCGCGATTCCGGACCCATGTTTTGAGTGGCGATTTTCGGACATCGAAGGAGGCCACGCAGAGCGGTCGAATGCTGCCGCCTGCATGCGCACTCCACCTTCGCGAACCAGGACCTGCGCGAGGAACTCACTCGCTCAACAGCGAGGACGCCAGGCTTCCAAGCAGGCCAAGCGGGGTTCGATCCCGGTCACCCGCTCCACACATTTCGGCAGGTCAGAGGCTTAGGCGGGACCTCGACCTCTCTGCCGCAGCGACGATTTTGAGGTTTCGCGCCCCAGTTGCGCCCCAGTGGAGAAGTCATGGGGCGCGGCGAGGGGCACGGAGCGGTCCTCAAGAGAGGCGTTTTTGCGTACCGCCGACAACGGGGTCAAAAGTCAGTGCGGTGTCCACCACCTGAAACAGTTCGACCTGTGTGTATACGACTCGCAGGTAAAGCTTCTTCACCGGGCGAGCAGGTCCCTGTGGAAAACCAGTCGTCGCCTGCGAACTACGGCTTGTAGAGTCTTACACGCTTGTAATACTTCGATCCGAGGCGGTGATGACCATCGTGCCCCTGCCAATCCAGCTGTCCGCTGACGTGGTTCACCGCCACCTTCGTGCGGCGCGTAGGTGGGAACTCGACGCCGACGTTCCAGACCCGCTACTTGGAAAAGACTTGATCTTCGCGCCAGCGCTCACCGCACAAGTACTGGCCGCACGGATAGCCGAAGACAGGCTCGTCGGCCATCCTCACTGCTTTCGAGTATCCAAACCAGGTGGTGGTCAGCGGCCATTTACCTACATGGACCCCCTAGCCCACCTGCTATTTCGCATTATCGCAACGCAAGCCGTCGGTGCTGCGAGTAGGAACTTGTCCGCATCCGTGGTCCACGTCCGCCCCGAGCGCACCACAGATGGCTGCTGGAGGGCGGACGACTGGCGCGCTGCACGGAAGGTCCGAGCGGACAGAGCCCGCGAGGTAACCCAAGCGCTCAAACAACGCGGGGGCGGTTTCGTCGCCACGCTCGACGTCGCCAACCACTTTCCTACCGTCTCCCTCGATCGCCTCGCCTTCCTTCTTCAATCGTTCGCCGTGAGTCCACAGTCGGTTGACTGCGTCAACAGGTTCCTTACGCGACTGCACGGCTTCTCCCGGATTCCAAGCGGACTGCCGATCGGCGCTGAAGCGTCAGCAATCCTCGGGACGGCGTACCTCATTCCCATCGATCGGGTTATCGAACGAAGCGGAATCGCGTCGGCCGTTCGCTGGATGGACGACCTGTCGATTGCCGATCAGAGCGAAGGCAACATTCACGCGACGATTGCCGCAATTGCCTCCGCTCTTGACCTGGGGCAGCAAGCCCTCAACGATGCCAAGACGAAGGTGGAGCACATTGGTCACGCTTCACATCCCGACATGTCCGGCACGAACGACGAGGATGACGTTGTCACGCGAGTCGAACACTCAGATAATGCCTCTGAACTCGAGTTGCGCTGTGCCAATCAGGACTCGGAGCGCGTCGCTTACATTCTTGGCGGGCTGCGGGCAAAGAAGAATCCAGCAGCTCTGCCCATCATGGAGCGATACCCATGGCTCACCCGCACGTTCGCGAAACAATGCGGACAGTATGCCGGAAGCGTTGTCGATGCGATCAGTGACAGGGATCGTGAATGGATAGCGGAACGGGTCCTGGTGCCGACGACCGCCGACAACGTGTTCGAACAAACGCGCCTGGCATATGTCCTACGAGATGCTCGCTGTCTTGCTCGGCATGGCACGCTGCTCTTCGAACGTTCCAATTCCGTCGACCGAAGTCAGCATGCAGTTCTGGCCGATGCTTTGGCGTGCGCAGCTGGATCCTCGCGGGAGAAGAGCGCCGTCCGAACGTCTCGAGCCGTAGATCAAGCAATGGAGCTTGCCGACTTCAACGCACGGCGGGCGCACTTCTCGTCACTCAGAAACGATCAGCTCGGGAAGCAAGCCGAGTTCGCCCTTGCGGAGATCCTGCGAAAGGACAGCGACATGGCAGCGACGGTGAATTGGCTGCGAGGAGCGGCGCGATAGCTTCGAGGTGAAGCAAGCTGAGACGCGCCTCGGCACGGTTCACAACCTTATCCCGAACCGCGAATCCTGCTCAGACCAAGACCCGCATCATCAACACCAAAATGACTATCGCAACGAGGACGGCTACAAGAGCCATAACCCGAGAAGTGGATCTCGCCGGTCGAGATTTCGGTGGCGCTGCATGCTCGCTCGTCAGGCGAGGTAACTCGTCGTTTCGGCAGAGTCTCTAGTGGCGATGCTCTGAGCCTGGGAAAGTTGAGCCCAACCAAGCCCCCAAAGCACCACGTTCGGATCGTTCGCACCGTCTCCGACACCGACGAGAGGAGGGACCAAGTTGACGGCAAGATTCTCTCTAGCGACTGTATTTCAGCGGCTCCGAGCATCGTTTCGTAGGAACGGATTCCGAGGACCACTGAATCGGAGCGCCGCCAGTGTCGGTGTAGATGGACGATCGCTTGGTCATTTCCGCGAAGTACCGCTTGAAGACCGATTGGGTCTGCCCAGGTGACCGGTTGCAGCCCCGACACGCTCGTGAGAACGTCGTCGTAGTTTGTGGTGAGCACAGGAATCCCGAGGTCGATGAGCGCTCGGGGAACGGCGTCGTACGTGTCATGACACGGGGGCAGTCGACACGGAGAAGGGCTCTGTCGAGGCCGCTCGACTTCGCTGTGGACTGAGAAGTGCCTCGACAATGCTTTTCGCAAAAGTCGGTGGTACGGCGTTTCCGATCTGACGGCCCTTCTCTGTGAGCGGCCCACTAAATCGAAACGTGTCCGGAAAGGTCTGCAGCCGCGCTGCTTCCCTCGCCGAAATCGCCCGATCCTGGTCTGGATGACCGAAGCGACCGTTCGAATAGCTGAGACAGCGAGTGGTCAGACCCGACGACGGTCGATCCCAACTCATGCGACCGTAGACGTCGGAGTGCCCGGTGTAGCTTCCGTGGCACGGAAGCTGAAGGTTCTGTGGCCAGTCCCTACGGCCGCCGCCCTCTGGAGTGGCTTGAATTCGTCGCAAATTCGTATCAGACAGCTTCATGGATGCGTGGTCCTCCATGTCGGGATGAACTTCACCAGCGAACAGTGGCGGGAGGTCCTCGATTGTGCGTCGGACCGTTACGTCACTGACCGCCACCGACACAGGAAGTCGGGCCTCGGAGTCCAGAGACGCGACTATGACGAGACGGCGACGCTCCTGTGGGACTCCAAAGTCGCCCGCCCGTAAAACATCCGATGCAACTGAGTAGCCCATTCGGCGGAGGTTTGCCAAAAACTTCCGAAAAGGACCGTCGTTCGCGATCCGCTGCGCACCGGGAACGTTTTCCACGACAACGAATTCGGGGAGGTAGAACTTAATGAATCTCATAAACTCCGCGAGCAATGAACGCCGCGGGTCGGCGCTTGTACTTGACCGGTTTTGCCGAGAAAATGGTTGGCAGGGAGCACAGCCGGAAAAAAGCTTCGGACCTGACCCCAGAAATGGTGTGAGATCAGTTGGCTTCAGGTGCCGAATATCCCGCTCAAGAAACCCTGCGGCAGGAAAATTTCGTCTAAACGTTTCAGCCGAATAGGCATCGCAATCGATCCCAAGTCCAATCTCAAGACCCGCCTGCTGAAACCCGAGACTCGTGCCACCGCAACCGGAAAAGAAGTCGACCACTTTCACATTTGACCGGCTCACGATGCGACTCCGATGAACAACGTTATAGCGTCACGGATTTCTACAAACTCCGGTGTTTCGTCCGGGAGGTCGGCGAGCACGCGTTTCTGTTCTTCGAGGATCTCTGGGCCCGTCACATCTTCGCTCCCGAGTTTCTTCAATCGACCG
>JANOYY010000127.1:0-3612 GCA_031429095.1 Acidimicrobiia bacterium
CGTATATGCCGGTGTCGAGCGCCTCGATCGATCGGGCCACGCCCGACATGATGCCTTCGATCTCTTCGAGGGTACGAAGGGTGAACGGCTCCGTCTGCATCGTCTGCTGGTCAAAACTCACGGTCACGAGGGTACTCGCCGTCGACACACCGGCTGGCCTCCAGGCCAGGCTCAGCGGCGACAATCCAAGTGGCGGACGCCCTCACCATAAACGCGAAAACGACCGTATGGCCGAGTTGAGCGCTGGCCCAAGTAACAAACTCATTTCCGGGTTCGTTAATGAGTGCGACGTTTCGTCGATTTGATGGTGCCCCCTAGACAGCGCTTGCCTGCACCGACAGCAGCGACCGAGACGGCCCTATGAGGTATTGGGGGAATCCACGGATATCTTTCACGGCCGCAGGTGCACATGCTGAACCCATGTCCGCACTTGTTCTCGTCATTGCTCTCCTCATCGTCTTGTCCAGCCCCTTCCGTCGTTGCGTGCTGATCATGCCAATCGTCATGGCTGGCTTGGTTGCGGGCCTCGGTGCGCGAGAGGCTCTGTGGAAGGCAACCGGTGGGGAATACGGCGACTGCACCGACGTGTGCTTCGAGCCTCATCTGCCCGGCACTGCCTCGCCACTCTTCACTCCGCTTTGGACACTGGCCCTGGTGGCGATTGTCAGCCTGGTCGTCGGCCTATCAGTCCTTGTAGTCCGCTCGTCACTGGAGCGACAAAGGCGGCGGAATCCAGGGAGAGAGTCAGCTGCCAGCCGCTCCAACAGCGACTGAGAGCCGCCCTAAGCGACTTGCGACTGGCAGACCGAGCACCAGTACACGCGCCGCGCTTGGGTGCCCTGGAGTGCGGACTCGATCGGCGTCGAGCAAACGCGGCATGGCCGTCGCGTTCGGCGGTACACATTCGCCACGCTTCTCCCGCGACCGAAATCGCGGCCGACGTCGGTACCAACGTTGGCCTGCATGAGCGACTGCGCACTCCCGATAAGGTTGCGACGCTGTGCCTCGGTCAGGGAGCCAAGCGGAGCCCACGGATTATGGCGACACGCGAACAGCGACTCGCATCGGTAGATGTTCCCGATTCCGGCGACGATCATTTGGTCCAACAGCACTTCGCCAAGCGCGCGGTCGGCGGGTTGGGTTGCGAGTCGACGAAGCACGTCGTTGAGATCGAAACTCGCCGACAAAATGTCGGAGCCGAGCGAACGTAGCGCTGGCGTCGAACGCATCCAGTGCTCCGTATCGAGCGACACGATCGGTATGTTGAAGCCGATGGCCACACGTTCACCGGCCTCCACGACCAAGGTGGCCTGGTGTTTGGGACGCTTCCACGTCGCACCCACTTCGTAGACGTGCCACGAACCGGTCATGCGCATGTGGGTCTGCAGCACCAGGGCGTGCTCGGCATCGGGATGCACGAAGCGCATCAGCAGATGTTTGCCGTTCGCCTCGACGCGTTCGATATGGCGCCCGATCAACCGGTCGATCCCGATGGGCCTTTTCGAACGGGCCGCGCTGACGACGCGTCCGCCCATCCAGGTGCGGAGGCTGGTTGCGGCTCGGAAAATCGTGTCGCCTTCGGGCATCGCTCGACCTTACTGAGCTTGTGGTGTCTACGTCGGGGCAGCGCGTTCGCTTGCGCCCTGGACGGTACTAGCAATGTTTGTAAAGTTAGTGTTACTACATAACTTCCATAAAGTTTGTATACTTCCGTCCATGGACCCAGTCGCCAACCCGTTCGCGCCAGGGGCCGGAACGCCTCCGCCTGAACTGGCGGGCCGCGATGATCTCCTCGAGTCGGCCCGTGTTGCCATCGAGCGCGTGCGCCGAGGAAAACCGGCGAAGAGTTTGCTGCTGATTGGATTGCGCGGCGTCGGGAAGACGGTGCTGCTCGACCGGATGCGCGAAGTAGCAGAACACTCCGGCATCCGGGCCATACGCATCGAGGCTCCCGAGGGGCGATCGCTACCGGCAATGTTGGCACCGCAACTCCGCGTGACGCTGCTCAAAATGAGTACCAGTGATCGAGCCAGAGAGAAGGCGAAACGCAGCCTCCGCGCACTGGCCGGCTTCGCCAGGGGCCTGAAGGTCAAGTATGCGGACATAGAAGTCGGTCTGGATTTCGATCCCGAGGCGGGCCTTGCCGACAATGGCGATCTCGAGCAAGACCTCGTGGCGCTCTTGGAGAGTGTCGGCGAAGCCGCGCAAGCTGAGGGAACAGCGGTGGTGTTGTTCATCGACGAATTGCAATACGTTGCCGAGGCAGAACTCGCCGCGCTCATCACGGCCCTTCACCGGTGCGCTCAACGTCAATTGCCGATCACCCTCATCGGCGCCGGTCTTCCCCAACTTGCCGGGCAAATGGGCAAGGCAAAGTCATACGCTGAGCGTCTCTTCGATTTTCCGTTTATCGGACCGTTGAAGGAAGAGGACGCTCGCTTAGCAATACGTGCACCTATTAATCAAGAGAGTGTGCTCATAAACGAGGATGCGGTGGAACTGATCGTCGCCCGGACACAATGCTATGCGTACTTTCTACAAGAGTGGGGCAAGCATTCATGGGACGCGGCAACAGCCTCACCGATAACGCGCGGAGACGTGGTCCGAGGTTCGCTCTCTGCGATTGCTGCTCTCGACGAGAGCTTCTTCCGGGTCCGGTTCGATCGACTCACGCCATCCGAGCGGCTGTACCTACGGGCCATGGCTGATCTCGGTCCGGGGCCTCATCGATCTGGCGACATCGCTGAACGTCTCGGTCGGAAAGCAAACCAACTCGCTCCGACGAGAAGCACGCTCATTCGCAAAGGAATGGTGTGGAGCCCGAACCACGGGGACACGGCGTTCACCGTTCCACTCTTTGATCAGTTCATGCTTCGAATCATGCCGAACCAAGACTGGCTCGACTAGTTTAGGGTGGCTTGTCAGGCCGCTCGGGTTTGGTTGAGGACCAACCGAGAGCGGCCGTCTCATGTACTTCTGTCCTACGAGGAGCGGATGCTTCTCGTCGGCAAGGGAAGATCAATTGCCGAAGCGCTGTCCGAAAGTACCGACGCTGCCGCCATCGACTTCGAAGTTCTAGCCGACCGGACAGTGCTGGTGCCAGCTGGGTTCGACTGATGTTCCTTTTCGATACCAACGTGGTGTCGGAGCTTCGCAAAGTCCCGTCCGGGCGAGCAACGTCGGTGTGACGGCGTTGGTCCACAGGTTGAGCCTGGTAATGCGCACTCCGCCGATTTCGAAGCGTCCCCGCTGCAACCGTTCTGAATCCTGACACGTAACCGGTTCAATCCGGCGTCGCAAACGCGCCAGCAGCTCAAATTAACTGACTACGAGTATTCGGACGGCTGGGTCCCGATCGTGAGCAACTCGGAGGATACCTTTTCCCCTAATTGACTTCACCAGGGATGTCGACGTAATTGTCGAGATTAGCGTTTTCCTATGAGATTGCTAGCCAAGGCTCACTTCCTCACAAACTGGCTCTTCGCGATCGGGCGGGGTCATTGGGTGAGTAGGTTCCAGTTGCAGCCGCCGCAGGCAAGGAGGATTCGGACCCTGTAGTTGTCGAAGTTTTTGAAGCCGGCGGCGACGCGTTTCACCTTTTTGATGATGGAG
>JANOYY010000128.1:0-1954 GCA_031429095.1 Acidimicrobiia bacterium
CGATCGCAACACCCAGGAGACTACTCAGCGCGCTTATTAACGGGTTCACGAGCGACCTTAAGGCACACAGGCAACACGCCCAGCGCTTTCCGATCGAGCCACACCCCCAACAACCTCAATCGCCAGACTTCTTCCGGGGGAAGTAGCTACCTATTAATTGTGCCTTCCCTTGTTCGGTGCGTGCACCGTGCACGGACTTAGCGCAGGGAAGGATGCCGGGTCCAAGACGACTGATTTCCTCGAAGCTCCCGACGCTTCTACGATCTTGCGTGTCGACTGGTGCTTCGACCGGAAACGCGAATGCCGACAGGACTGAGGAGCAAGATGAGCGACCGTCGAGTGCTGGAAACGGGGACCAAGGACCTTTTGGGATGGGTGGCGAACGGGGTAGCGGTGTTGAGCTTCAACCGGCCGGAGAATCGAAACGCTCTGTCCAGCGAGATGTACAACGGCTTTGCCACGGTTCTTCCCCTCATTGCCGAGGATCCAAAGATCGGATGCCTGGTTCTAACCGGTGAGGGGGGAGCTTTTTGTGCCGGGGGCGACGTGAAGGGCTTTGCCGAAAGCTATCGCCCTGAAGCTGCAGCAACACGGCCGACCCCCTCTGCCGCGATCGACAGTCTTCGCCGTCGACAGGCGGAGGTTTCGCTTTCGCTTCATCGTTTGCCAAAGGTGACGGTGGCCGCCCTGCCCGGAGCGGCTGCTGGCGCCGGCTTGTCAATCGCGCTGGCCTGCGACTTCCGAGTCGCCACGGAGAAAGCGGTATTGGTCAGCGCGTTTTCGAAGATCGGCGCGTCGGGAGACTTCGGCGGCAGTTACTTCCTGACCCAACTCGTTGGACCTTCGAAGGCGAAGGAGATGTACATGTTCAGTGAGCGGATGAGCGCGCGTGAAGCCATGGAGTTTGGCATCGTCAATCGGGTGTTTGCTGATGATCAATTCGCGGACGAGTGGCGTCTCTTCGCCCAGCGAATAGCGGCCGGTCCAACTCTTGCGAATCGGGCGATAAAGGAGAACATAAACAGAGCGCTCGTCGCCGATCTCGCCACGTGCCTCGACGCCGAGGCCGGCAACATGGTGGCGACCATGTCGACACAAGATCATCGCAGTGCGGTTGCCGCGTTCGTCGAGAAGACCGAGCCGACGTTTGTCGGGCGGTAACGCAGTCCGAAGTGTCGTTTGGCTCGGGGCGGGCGAGCTTCAAGGCACCCAAAGAGCTTGTCCAAGACTCCATGTTGAATGTCCCCGCGGTGGCGTTCGGTCATTTCTGCGGGCCGTTGGCGGATCAACTCCAAGGTCGACTTGCCATGATCGTCGTGCAAATGCAACCATCGTTCCTCTGTACTGCGGGTAACGAATCGGCCCTTCGACAAACCGAGGGCCCGAGCGTGGTGGGTGGAACGGATTGCTGCCTTGGCCGAGCGAGGGGTTCGTGACGTCTACGTGGTCGCCAACAACCACTACGAAGGCCACGCGCCGCAGACCCTTCGCACCCTCGCCGCCGAGTTGGCCGAGGCCGATCTTCCGGTCGCGCCCTTCCAAGGGATGCCCGACGGTCCCGTCGATCTGTTCGGTGGATGAACACGTCGGATCCGAAGTGCATTCTGGGTCGGGTGGGCTGCATCGGGTCGGGGTATGTGCACAGGTGGCGCTGAGCTGACCCAGTGAACACCAGCGGACCCAGTGAACCTTGACTGCGTCGCCCGGTAGCCTCGCGGCCCGTGCCCGCAACGACGCCCACGACTGCTCCCGACGAATGGTGGCGGAGCGGGGTGATCTACCAGGTGTACCCGCGCAGCTTCGCCGACGCGAACGGCGACGGGATCGGTGACCTCGCCGGGATCACCTCGAAGCTCGCATACGTGGCCGATCTTGGCGTCGATGCGGTGTGGATCTCGCCGTTCTTCACGAGCCCGATGCGCGACTTCGGCTACGACGTGAGCGACTACTGCGA
>JANOYY010000129.1:0-5407 GCA_031429095.1 Acidimicrobiia bacterium
CCGGTCTTTCTCGTTCACGATCCCTTCGGCAACGAACCGCCTTGGCACAGCAATCCCGTGTCCGTCCGTGGCGACGCGTAACGTTGGCAAAGCGTCGTTGAATCTCGTGCCTCGTCGAGATCTGGAAGATCTGCGATGACGTTGCGGATCGCCTCGGCAAGGATCTGTTCACTTACGATCGGCCGCTGGAACAGACCGTTCGTGCTTGCGGTCAGGATGAAATCGCAGATCCGTATTGGGAAGAGCACGTCTGCGTCGAGCAACAACCGTGTTCCACGAACGGTCACGACAGATGTCACGCCTCGAAGAAGCCGAACGCGTCGGCGTCGGCAGCAAGCTCGTCGAGGGCACGGCGTCGCCGTTCCAAATCGGCGTGGAGGTAGGCGAGCGCGTCGCCGGATGCGCCGAGTTGCTGTCGCTCCATTTCGTGTGCTCGGAGTCTGGCGCCTCGTGTCCAGCCTCGGACGTGACCAGTGCGGCATCGGCGGACCTTCTGATCCGTAGTCCTCTCAGACTCGGTAACCGGTGCTATCCGGGAGGCTCATCGAGTGACCGATGGAGACCGCGATCGGCATCCTCGCTGCGATTGCGCCGGACCGGGAGTCCTGGTGACCGGTGGCGCCGGATGAGACCTGGTCAATGTTCTCAGTCGTATTCCATATGTACGCGTATTACATCTCCGGGTCGGGCCATGAGATCGTCTCGAGTTCGGTGTCCGCTTCGAGCGCGGCGATCAGCGATCGTGGTCCGTTCACTTTGGTCGCCCAGAGATCCCAGTCGGTGTACACGAACCAGGATTGGTCGTTCGCCCAAAAGTTGCTGGGCGTGCCGAAGCCCTGTTCGCACAGATCGAGGAGGCGGTCCACCTGACCGACGAAGCACGGGTTTCCGTTGTCCGGCCAGCGGCCGGCGAGGAAGGAGTAGGCAGCGACGCACTCTGACGAGCTACTGGCGGTGCTCAGATGCGCGATGAGCCGACGGGCGGTCGGTTCATCAAGCGATCCTTCGGTTGGAGGGAGCAGGTCGTCAGGCCAGCCCTCATCGGGGAACCATCGAAAGCACGGCGGGAATTGCTGACCTTGGAGGCTGCTCCCGAGGCGAGCGGCAAGTTCACCCCATCTCACCCGTCGCCAGCCAGGCCCGGGGTCCGGGTTCGCGACGCCGAGCGGAGCGAAGTCGACACCGTGCAGCCGCTCCTCTCGCTGTTGCGGGGCACCCCAGGTCGCTGCAATGTCGTTCGGATCGGATGCCACGGGCGGGACGGACTTCAGGTCGACAGGCTCGTACATGGCGTGAAGGACCCAGGTCGCGTGCGCGTACCCCTCGGGGTCGTACCCGGTGGTTGAGCCTGCAGAGTTCGGGCCGGAGGAGGGTGTCCGCTGGCGCAGCCACGCGGTTCGACCTCGTAGTCGAGCGACCGCCAGCCCCGGTCCGATGCAGGAGACACGATTCGACTAGACGACTTGGACGGCGTCTTTCAGGCGCGCTGGGACCTTTTCAGGGAACGACACGATGAGGTGACGGTCGAGCGCCTCGGCGACACGAGCGAGCGTATCGAGCCGGTTCTTCGCACCGCCGCCTTCTTCGAGACGCGAGATCGCCGATTGCGTGGTTCCCATGCGCTCGGCAAGGGCACGCTGGCTCAGCCCGGCAGCGGTACGGAGGTCGTAGATGAGCTGACCAAGCGCTAGGTCATGCTCGATCCCAGCACGGACCTCGGGTGCCGGTTCGGGGTGCTTCTTCTTGATGTCGCCCCAGCGGGAGTAGTTGGCCATGTCTTGTCCTTACGGGTTACGGCGGGCACAGTCGGCAGCGACGGCGCGGGCTCGGGTGATCTCGTTGCGTTCGTTATTGCGTTGCTTGCGGAATGTCGTGAGCAGGATGATCCGCTGGTCGGAGGTGAACCGGTCGGTGATACGCCGAGCTGTCGTCCCGAGCGTGAAGCGCAGTTCGAAGAGCCCGTGACCGAGGCCCGCGAGTACGGCATTCGCGCTGTGAAGCCGTCGGCGGCGAGACGCTCGACCACAACAATCGCCCTGTCCCTCTCCTCAGTGGTGAGGTTGTCTTTCCATTCTTCGACCTCGCGTGGAGTTCGATCTCGAACACCGACCTATCATCGCAGACATGCGATCATCGCACAAGTGGCATGTACAGCAGATATCAGCTCGTCGACGACGGTTCGGCGCGGCCGCAAACCTGCGAGCGCACGCGGGATCTCTCGGGAACTGGCGTCGATCGGTGGTTTGCCTCTTTGGCGCCAGGCTTCCGTCCATCTTGAGACGATGGCGTAGGGCTTAAACCCCTCTGACCCGAAAGGGTCGTACGGGTTCGACCCCCGTCCCGAGCACGTCTGAAGGTAAAACGTGATTTCGTCCGTGTCGTTTGGGTGGTCCGGAAGGCCTCTTGCTAACCGTTGCTAACGGCTCTACTCTCAGTAGAAGGCGTCGGGGGGTCGGTGCTCAAGCGTGGTGCGGCGTGGTCGTACGTCATCGCTGCCACGCCATCCGGCGACGGGGAGGCGGCGCCAACGGTGGAAGGGCGGCTTCGCGACGAAGAAGTCGGCGGAGGTCGCTTTGCGTGCGGCCGCGGTGGCGGCCGACGGGGCCGGTTGGTGGGACGGTCGACGGTGACGGTCGCGGCGTACCTGGGCGAATGGTTGGAGAACCAGCCGGAGAACCTGCGGGCGACGAAGCATTCGGGCTCCCGCCTGCCGTTGCGCTGATCACGTCGTGTGTCGGGGCGCGTGCGCTGCAGTCGCTCACACCGATGGATGTCGAGTCGATGTATGCGCGCTTGCTTTCGTCGGGTCGGCGCAACGGTGGTGCACTGTCGGCGAAGACGGCACATCATGCGCACACTGTGCTGCGTGCGTTGGCCGATGCGGAGCGGCTCGGGTTGGTGGCGCGCAACGCGGCAGCGGTGGCACGGCCGCCTGCGCTCTGCGGGTGGAGTTCCCGACGTGGTCGTCGGATGAACTCGGCGCGTTCCTTGAGTTCGTGGCCGACGACCGGCTGTCTGCGGCGTGGGTGCTGCTCGCAGCATCGTTGACGCGCTCATCACCGCGAGGTCGTGTTCGATCCCTGTGACCGCATGTCACGACATCCCGAGAACGTCGGCCAGGACCTCGCGCAGGGCACTGAGTTTTGCGGGGCCGACGGAGCCGAGATGTTCGCCTGCAGCTAGCGACGAAACGGTCGTGATGAGGTGGACCTGAGCTTCGCCCCACTTGCTCGACACGTCCGTCGGCCAGTTGCGCACCGTAGAGGTGAACGGAACTACCTGAAACGTCGCAGAAATGGATTCAAGAATGTCGTCGTCGGTGATCACCGCCGCCGGCCGGACAAACCCTGCCTCACTGCCGAGTGGTGATCCGAAATCGACCTGGTAGACGTCACCGGAGCGCATCGCGCACGCTTCGGCTCCCGGCGGCAGCAACTGCCGCTTCGAACAGTCGCTCCTCGCCTGTTCGGTTGGCGTTCGTCTCGGTAAGCATCTGGCCGATCCGTCGGCGTCGCTCTCGACGGAGAAACCGGTCGACGAGTTCCCACATGGCGATGCCCTCACTGTTCGCCATCTCCTTGAGCTGCTCATGCTGCTCGGTCGTCACGGAGATCGTCGTGAGTTTCGTCATGAGATTCATGATACCGATCTCATGACGGGGCTGCAACGGCACGTGTCCGCCAGACGTGAACAGATCGCTGCCACCGTCTCGGCGTTCGCGTCGGACGGCTCGAAGCGAGGATCGACTGCGGTTGCACGATCCAGGAACAGCCGTACGGCCAGGCGAGTCACCCGAATCAGCCGCCAACGGGGGCAACACACCTGCTCACCATCGATCGCGAGGGCTTCGCGGCTTGTCGCCAGGATCGTTGCTGCGCCGTGCACGGCCAGAAACGCCTCGGCGAACTCGGCGCACGCATCGATGAGGTGCTCGCAGTTGTCGAGCACGACGAGCGCGGTGTTGTCGGTGAGGTACCCGATTACTCCGGCCGTCAGGTCACCAGTCCCGAGTGTGAGCTCGAGGCGGACTGTCCCCTTGTCAAGCGAGGCTGTTACAATGCAACCATGTCGAGTGCAACCACTGTCAAGGTTTCAAGCCGGGGGCAGATGAGTTTGCCAGCCTCGGCCCGGCATCGGTGGGGCGTGGAAGGCGGCGGGGAGATTGGCGTGATCGACCTTGATGGTGCCCTGTTGCTAGTTCCAGGCGGGATCGATGCAGCGAAGAAGGCACTCCGAGCCGCTATCGCCAGTGGACGCTACGAGCGGTCGGTTCGAGATATCGAAGACCCCGATCTTGCGAACTGACCGGGAGCGTGATCGTGAGGCCACTGCTTCTGGACGATCGGCTTCTGCTCGACCATTTGCTAGACGGTGGCTCGACCCGCCTCCGGACCCTATGCCGTCGGCGCACGGTGGCCACGACGGGACTTTGGTATTACCGCCTGTGTCATGCCATCCGTTCCGACGTCATCGTCGGTGCGCTCTCCGGGCCGTTCCTCACCGCTCCGAACGACGTTCGCTCTCGCGCCATTGCGGCACTCGTACGCCTGCCTGACAACGTGGACCTCGTTAGCCTCCGCGACCTCGCTCCCAAAATGGCCGAGCTGGTCCAGCGGCACCGCCTCAACGCACTTTCGCTCGAAGCGCTTGCGGCTGCGCTCAGCCTCGGTGCCGATCTGGCTATGGCGGCACGAAGCGAGAACCCGTCGTTGTTCGAGGCAGCGCGGTCCGAACGCCTCCAAGTCCACATCGTTGCGGCGGGGTAGCCCACACTGACTGTTCACCCTAGTGTCCTGAGTCAGAGATCCGCTGCGTAATTACTCGACCAGCTTCGGCCGTCGCGGCGTCCTCGTCGTTCTGGTTGGGTAAAGCAGGCAGTGCCTCCTGCGTCCTCGCGACGACCAAACATGGCTCGCCAACTACGCGACCAACTTCTGACTCAGGACACTAGTGGACCGACGTGGAAGGCTCCACGCGGTTGTGGGTGGCAGACAAGCACGCGATGTCGGCATCACTGTCGGTCCACGACGCCCTGGGTCCACTTGCCGGTCAGCGGACCCTTCGATGTGCGCACCTTAAAATACCAGCCATTTGCGTCTCGGTAGACGCCCTTGAAACGAGGCATCACAGACCTCCGAGAAAGCTTTCGAACACCCAATGTTCTCGCGGCGTGTTCTCACCATGACGGTGTCATTGTCCGACACATGCCATGACCAAGGCTTTCGGCGCGTTCGGAGGGATTCGAACTCCCAACCTTCTGATCCGGAGTCCTCTCAAACCGGGTATCCGGTGCTGTCCGGGAGAGTCACGGAGTGTCCGTTGGTGACCGCGGCCGGCGTCGTTGCTGGGAGGGTGGCCGACCGGGAGTGTCCACTGCTGACCGGTGGTGACCTTTGAGAACCATGCC
>JANOYY010000130.1:0-44022 GCA_031429095.1 Acidimicrobiia bacterium
CGACGACGATCCCCTGCTCGGCCCGCCGCAGCCCACTCTCTTCCGACAGCACACCAAGCCCGGCCGCGTCGAGCAGGCGGAGGGCCACGTCGTCGGCGGTGAGGTCGAGGCCGTACTGGCCCGACCGCTCCCCCGGCTTGCGCCAGTCGTCGATCCCGTCGAGCGCACGCCGGATCGATTCGGAGATCTCGACGAACAGTTCGAGGAGCGTGTCACTGGTCCAGGTGGAAGACATCACTCGGTAGTCTCGCCGCTCGATGCCACCGGTCGACGCACTCCCCTCCCGGCCATGATCTGGCTCGGCACGGCCGGCTGGTCGTATCTCCCCGACTGGGTCGGCCCGTTCTACCCACCGGGAACCGGTTCCTCCGAAGCGCTGGCCCGCTACGTCGAGGCGTTCCCCTTCGTGGAGATCGACTCGACCTTCTATGCCGCGCCGGCGGTGACCACGTTGCAGAAGTGGGCGAGGGTGATGCCCGCGTCGTTCCGCGTTGCCCCGAAGGCCCCGAAGGCGCTCACCCAGGAAACGGGACTGCGCGTGCCTGATGTTCCTTTCGGCCACTTCTGCGACTCACTCCGGGAGCACCTCGGGGACCGGGTGGCGCGCATCGTCGTGCAGATGCCCCCGAGCTTCGCCCGCACGACCGACAACGCGTGGGCGTTGCGTCGATTCGTCGAACAATGGTCTGCGCGCATACCGTTGGCCGTCGAGCTGCGGAATGCCTCGTGGAGAACGGAGGGACTGCAGCAGTTCTGCCGGGATCACCAGGTCACCCTCGTCGGCCACGACCTCCACGACTACGACCTTTCCCGTGCCTCGTTCGACACGTGTGACGAGGCTGCGTACATCCGTCTCATCGGACAGCACGACGGCATCGGCAAGGGCCGGGTGATCCGGCCACAGACCGAAGCCCGGGCCTGGTGGGTCGGTCAGATCGCCGACATGATCGCCCGCGGCGTCCGCAGCGTCTACGTCGTCGCCAACAACCACTACGAGGGCCACGCCCCAGCGACGCTGCGCACACTGATCGCCGAGTTGACGGAGCGAGGCATCGCAGTGGCACCAGCCTCAGGTTGGCCCAACGGGCAGGTCACGCTCTTCTAAGAAAGTCGACTTGCATGGATGATTGATGCCGAAAAGTGGTTTGCGAAGGAGTATGTGCGCGACTATTGGGCCACAAAAGGGCACAGAACCAGGAGGAACCGAATGAAAGCCGACGTCGTCATTCGTAACGGCAGTGTGGTCGATGGGACGGGGGGCGCTGCACGCGTCGCTGACGTCGCAATCGCCGGCGACCGAATCGTTGCCGTGGAACCGAGCTGGGAGGGGACCGCCTCACGGACCATTGATGCCACGGGCAAGTCGGTGACTCCGGGATTTGTCGATATCCACACCCACCTGGACGCGCAGCTGGCGTGGGATCCGCTAGGCACATCGAGCTGTTGGCACGGGATCACGTCGGTGACCTTGGGCAATTGCGGTGTCACGTTCGCACCCGTGCAAAATGATCCGGGCGCACGGGCGTTTTTGGCCGAGATGATGGAGAGCGTCGAGGACATTCCGCGTCAGGCGATTCTTGAAGGACTCCCCTGGGATTGGACAGGCTACGACGGTTACCTCGCATGGCTCGATAGGATTCCAAAGGGCCCAAATGTTGGTGGCCTGGTAGGACACTGTGCGGTGCGAGTTGCCGCGATGGGCGAACGAAGCCTGGACGAAACGCCCGCTACTGCGGACGATCTGGCCATCATGACCCGCCTCGTGGACGAGGCAATGGCTGCCGGGGCGCTCGGCTTCTCCACGAGCCGTACGTTTCTCCACGTCGTTCCCGACGGCCGTTGTGTTCCCGGCACCTACGCGGCCGATGATGAAATGTTGGCCTTTGCCGACGTACTCGGCACTCACCGGCGGGGTGTGCTTGAAGGTGCGTATCGACTTGGCGAGCGCGATCGTGATGGGACGAACACCGCGCATGAAGTGTGGTTGATGGGGGAGATGTCGCGCCGGAGCGGCCGACCCGTCTCCTTCGGCCTGACGCAGAGCGACCGACGACCGACGCTCTATGCCGACGTCATCGCGATGTGCCACGAGCAAAATGCCAACGGCGCGAACGTACGTCCACAGACGACGGCTCGGGGGATCGGTATCTTGTTCGGTTTGCACAACCGGACGCCGTTCGATCGGTTCCCGGCATGGCGCGCCCTTCGCGACAAGTCGCTGGCGGAGCGTCTCGAAGCCATACGGAATGTCGAAACCCGGGCCACACTGATCCGCGAGGCTACCGAGGGCGAATCACCGATCGACATGCACAAGGCGTTTGTGTTGGTGCCCGGACCGGCCCGCTATGACTGTCGCCCCGAAGACAGCCTGGCCGCTCATGCTGCTCGACGCGGAGTTTCGGCGGTGGAGGCATTTATCCAGATATCCGACGAGACCAACGGTGCGGCAATGGTGAGTGTTCCGTTCCTGAATCACTCACTCGACGCTGTACAGGAAATGCTCGATGACCCGATCGTGACCCTTGGCCTCGCCGACGCCGGCGCCCACGTCGGTCAGATTATGGACTCGTCGCAGCCGACGTTCCTCCTCACCCACTGGGTACGCGATCAGAAGCGATGGTCTCTCGAAGAGGCCGTCCGTCGGCTCACCTCAGACACTGCAGACCTGTTTGGCATAGCTGATCGCGGACGCATCTGCGTGGGCGGTTTTGCGGACATCAACGTGTTCGCACTCGACGACCTTCAGCTCCCGATTCCTACGTACACGCATGACTTGCCGAATGGAGCAGGGCGATATGTGCAGGGAAGCTCCGGTTATGCGTACACCCTCGTGAACGGCCAGGTTTTCATGGACCATGGCGAACACACGGGAATCCTCGCCGGATCGGTCATTCGCCCGAGCTAGAGCTTCGAGCCCGGTGGGGCGATTGGTGAGTCAGCCCCGTGCCGCAATGATCGGAGTTGTGCCGTCGACGATGGCTTCGGCGCGAGCGCGTACGGTCGCGTGCGACTGCTCCCCGTGAGGAAGAATCCAGAATCGGTTCTCCCGAATAGAGGACACGACGAGGTCGGCGATATCGCCAACCTCGCGACCCGCCTCGACACCCGCGCCGAGGAGTGCGATGAAGTTGTTTCCTGCGTCGCCGACCCAGGCCGACGACAGGGCGTCGGGACGATTTCGGTCGGCTTCATGAATCCGAGTCTTCACGAATCCTGGACACAGCACCGAAACACCGATCGCGACGCCGTCCATCTGCGCTTCATGCCACATCGATTCCGACAACGCGACAACGCCGAATTTCGAAACGAAATAGGGCGCCATGAGTCCGCCAGCGTTCAGGCCAGCCATCGACGCCGTGTTCACGATGTGCCCGGGTACCCCCTGAGTCTTCATGATTGGCAGGAACACGCGACATCCATGAATGACGCCCCACAAATTGACATCGATGACCCACTCCCATGCCTCCTGCGAGAGGTCTTCAACCCGCCCGGTGGCCACGACGCCTGCGTTGTTGAACACCACGTGGACGCCGCCGAAGTGTGACACCGTGGCAGATGCCGCATCTTGGAGCGCTTCCAATTTTCGTACGTCGCAACGCAGTCCGAGCACGCGATACCCGGCTCGGATGAGTTCGGCTTCGGCGGAGCCCAGCGCGGCCTCCTCGACGTCGGCGATGACCAGATTCATTCCCACCGCGCCCAGTTTGTGGGCGGTGGCGAGTCCGATTCCCGAGGCGCCACCGGTGATGAAAGCTGTTCGACCCTGTAGTTCGTCCATCGACCAACTCTCGCAGGGATGGATGGCACAAGACGAATCGATCGAACGTCTTCGATCCGCAACGATTTCGAATCGCGGTCGTTATATCGAATTCGCGACGCGGTTCTCCACCCACTCGATGACCGTGTGGTCTGGACGAGTACCCGTGAGGCGTCCGAGGTGGCGCATCCCCGTCGGGCTGGTGACGTTGACTTCGCTCAGGCATCCGCCGATGACGTCGATCCCCACGAACCACAAGCCGTCGGATCGGAGCTTCGGTGCCATAGCTGCTGCGATACTGCGGTGTGCATCCGTCATTTCGACAAGTGTCACGGTGCCACCGACGCCTATGTTGGCGCGGAAATCACCGGGGGTTGGTGTTCGCAGAAGCACACCGAGCGGTTCTCCGTCGAGAAGCAGGATTCGTTCATCGCCATGGTAAACCTCCTCGAGAAACTTCTGGGCCATAACCAGTCGACGTCCGCGGTCGGTCATCTGGTCGACGATCGCACGTTCGTTGCGATCGCCGGGCTGCAAGGTGACCACGCCTCGTCCGCCGTGGCCATTGATGGGCTTGAGGACGGCCCCTTCGTGCCGTCGTGCGAATGCGAGAAGATGCTCACGATTGGCAGTCACCACCGTGGGTGGCATGAGATCAGGAAATCGGCAGGCGTAAAGCTTCTCGTTCGCTTCGCGTAGACCGCGGGGGTCGTTTACGACGAGGGTGTGACCACGGAGATGCTCCAACACCAACGTCATGGTTAGGTAGCGGCCCTCGAACGGCGGATCGGTGCGAATGAAGATTGCGTCAACTGCTTCAAGGTCGAGCTCGATCGGATCACCGAGCTTGATCGGCGGACTTACCTCGTCGGTCATGGTGGCGAGCCGTGCCGTTGCCCACACATGGTTCTCGATGAGGGACACGTCGCCCATTGAGCAGTGGAACACACGATGTCCGCGCTCTTGCGCCGACAGCATCAGCGCAAAGGAGGTGTCGCCGTACCATTTCACCTTCGTGACTGGGTCCATGACGACGACGATGTCCATTGGTTCTCCGTGGCGCGGGCTCAGTGGTGGCGTGGTGGCCGGGCGACACAATTATGTCTACTACGCAAATCCCGAAAATCGTTGAATCACGAGCCGTGTTGGTACAGGTTCTCGGAATCGGGCCGCCCGAACAACTAGGGTGGCCCCAAATTTCGATCTCGAAAAATTCGAGTGCCTGAGGAGAAATCCAGTGTCGTCGAACGGATCCAGCTTTGTACCTGATGCCGAGAAGTTGCGGTCGATGACGTCGTCTCGCCCGGGCGGCCACGGCGCAATAAAGGCCTATGACTGGATCGCGAACCACGCACACACTCGCGGCGAGAAGGAAGCGATTCGTGACATCGGGACCGGTCGGAGTTTCACGTACTCACAACTCGATCGGCGTGTTGATGCGTTGGCGGCGTACATGGTGTCGCAGGAGATCGAGCGCGGCGACCGAGTAGCGGTGCTCGCCCAGAACGGAGTCGAGTTTTTCGAGGTCCAGTTCGCGTGCGCTCGCACGGGTTCGATCTGCGTCTTTCTGAACTGGCGCCTAACCGTCTCGGAGTTGGAGTACATCCTCAACGACAGTTCGCCAGAGCTTCTCATTCACGATGCAGCGTTCACCGAGACAGCCGAAGAACTGCAACGGCGTTGCGGGATCAAGACACTTCTTATGACCGATGGGACCGACACAAGCCCGTATGAGAAAACCCTTGCGGGTTTGGCCGGCACGGCATCGGTGCCTGTCGAGCTCACCCATGACGACGTGATCACGATCATGTACACCTCGGGCACGACGGGGCACCCCAAGGGAGCGATGATCACCCACGGAATGAACTTTTGGAATGTGGTCAACCTCGGAATCCCGTGCGGTATGAGTGTCGATACGGTCCACCTCAGCGTCCTTCCGTTGTTTCATACCGGTGGGTTGAACTGCTTTTCGAATCCAGTGTTTCACGCCGGCGGCACGGTGGTGATCATGAAGGCGTTTGATCCGGGCGAGGCCCTGCGTCTCATCGATGATCCGAAACAGGGGATCACCCACTTCTTCGCTGTACCGGCGCCGTACCAATTCATGATGCAGCATCCCGACTTCGAGAGCACTGACTTCTCACGTCTGCGCGTGGCTGGCGTCGGTGGAGCACCATGCGCACTTACGATCATGGAGGCGTGGGCCGGGCGAGGTGTACTTGTGATGCAAGGATTCGGCATGACGGAGACGAGTCCCGCCTGTATCTTCCTGGACCCGAAAGATGCCCTCCGAAAGATTGGCTCGACGGGGAAGGTATTGATGCATACGGAAATGCGAATCGTCAACGATGAGGGCGGTGATTGTGGCCCTGAAGAGATAGGTGAGCTGTGGGTTGCGGGTCCGAATATCACCCCTGGGTATTGGAACCGACCCGATGCAACCGCAGCCAGCTTCGAGGGTCGTTGGTTGAAGACGGGCGACGCTGCGAAGTTCGATGACGAAGGCTTCGTGTATATCGTCGACCGATGGAAGGACATGTACATCTCCGGTGGGGAGAATGTGTACCCAGCCGAAATCGAAAACGTGCTGTACCAACTTCCTGAGGTGGCCGAGGCCGCGATCATCGGGGTGCCCAGCGAAAAGTGGGGAGAAGTTGGGCTTGCGGTGTTGGCACTGAAGCCTGGGATGTCGATCGATCGAGCGACGGTCGTTGAGCATTGTGTTGGCAGGCTGGCGAAGTTCAAGGTTCCGAACGACATCGCAATTGTCGAGGCGCTACCCAGAAATGCAACGGGGAAGGTTCTGAAGCGCGAGTTGCGTACCCAGTTCCTCGGGGTCGACGCTCCGAAAATCTCCTAGGTGCGCTTATGGATTCTTTCCGTCGATCAACGCAAGAGCGTTTGATTGCGAAGCGA
This sequence comes from Acidimicrobiia bacterium, assembly GCA_031429095.1. Lineage (GTDB taxonomy): Bacteria > Actinomycetota > Acidimicrobiia > Acidimicrobiales > JANYDT01 > JANOYY01. Next base: position 6,674 of record JANOYY010000130.1, read on the forward strand.
GCGATTTCAAGTACCCGCCGGACGATTCGTAGAGGGTCTCCCGTGTACAGGGACTGTCTTTGGACTGTCCGGTGATTCTTCTGGTGAAGGGAATCACTGCGTAGCCCATGTCAGGAGCGCGTAGGGGATCGGTCAGAACTACGACGGTGTCAGTGGAATCGCAATGAACGATCTCGATCTTGCTGGATCGCCTGAGGACATCGAGCGGCACAGGAAGTGCGCGTACGGCGGCGGGGAGCGATCGCATGCCTGGTTCGAGGCTTCGAACCTGTCGGATCACGAGGCGAGGCGGGAACGGTTTGGCGCCTGCTGCCAGACGCGGCCAACCGAGCTTCATGGTCTTGAACTCGAAATCGAGAACGACCGTCTGAACTCGGCGATCCTTCGACAGTGACTCGTTTTCCCGCGCCCGCCACTTGGCTGCCACGGCAGCAGTTTGGGTAAAGAGTTCCTTCGCTTCGTTGTCGGAAAGGACTCGCCCTTCAAGAGCAATCGTTGATCCCGATACTCTTTCGATAGTGACGAGCTCGTTCTTTCTGTGAACTCGAATCACTTCGGGGAGGTCGTTGCGTTTCGGGTCAGGATTGGTTACGTCCACTGAACCCTGCTGGACGTTTACGTCCAGCAGCGCATCCGATGGTGACCCGCCAGGAAGAAACGTGAAGGTCGCGACTCCGTTGTTGCGCTCGAACTCGTCGTCGAAGCGGGCGTGAACGGTCAATCCCATAGCGCCGCTGAGGTGGTTGATGTTTTCCTGACTTCGTTCCTGAAAGGCCTCAAAGCCCCAATACGACGCCCACGCTTTGCTAAGTGCACGTTCGATAGTTTTGTCCTGGAGCTCACCTCCAAGTTGCTTTGCATTGAGGTAACCGGTGTAGGACGTATAGAGGCCAGCCCCGTTGAATCCCTCGATGTCCTCGACCGAACTCGACGAACGAAAGCGCAGACCGGCGTCGGTTGCGTAGCTGCCAAACGTTTGGGTGAGTTCAGAAGTGATCTCGTTGAGTGTCCGTTGGTTCACGGGGCGATCTTCGACCATCTGGCGCAGACCCCGTGCTTCGAGCAGTCGCCCGAGAACAGTTCCGGTCTGCTCTCGTTGAAACGACTCGGCAAATTCTTCGTCGGCCGGTGATGGGAACATGGTTGCGAAATCCTTTGGTCCCTCGAGCACGAGCCAGCGGGCACGTGTCGAGGATACAAAGGCTGGATCGCTGATGGCGGCCACGATGATTGGCTCGAGGGACGCTATGTGCTCAAGGTAGGGCCGAACGGTGATGGCGACGGGCGTTGGTGGGGGTGTCAGGCCCGGTGTGCTGAGGAGCGAGAGGAACCCAGTCGACTTGCCACCCAGGATCGGCCTCTGCCGGTCAATTGCCTCGGCGGTCGAATTTGTTTGCGCAACCGTGGTCAGGTCGACGACGAGCGGAATGTCCGTAGGGATTTCATCGACGTTCGTAGGTGGCGGCGTGCGTTGCTGACGCCACTCATTGAGCTGTTCCGGTGTGATCAGAATGACTCGAAGCGTCTTTTCCGCCGAGGGACTGACGGTTGCGGCGACGAGCGCATACGCCCGCGCGCTAGCTGCTTGCCGCAGACCGGCATTGAGATGCACACCGCTGAGCGAAGCATTTGGGATTCCCCGATTTCGAGCCAGAAGGCTGACGTGAGCCAACGGTGTCTGCGGGTCTGATGTAATAAGCGCGCTTGCTGGTGGTAGCCAATCGGGGACGCGTTCGGTAACAAGAATGTCGCCGGTTGTGGAGTCGCTCAATTGCTCGCCACCTTCTCCCACGTAGAGGAGCCGACCGGCGGTGATCCCTTGGCTGTACACCGAGACCGTTCCGGGGGCTACAAGATCGCTGAAGTGGACGACCCGATCGTGGAAGGGGAGCTGTGCGTCGACCATTTCCCGAGCACTTGTTTCCTGCTCCGGGGACCGCACGACCCATTCCAAATTGTTCCCGATCTCGCTGGGAAGCGTAGCGTGGAGTCTCTCGAAATAGGCGGCGACCTCGCTCGGCGATACGCTGTCGACGTACTCCAACTCGATCAGCCAGTGCGCCGGCACACCAGGCTTGCGATCGGGGAATCGAACTAAGCTGCCAATACCATACGTACGCGTACTGTTGAGTGCGACCTGGTAGAAGTACGGCGAGTACAGGCGGTTGTCGCTGTCTTGCTTCACCCAGCTGAGGTCAAGTGGAAGTTCGGCGCGAGACTGCTTCTCAGCCCACGTATATATCTCCTGAACGGTATCCAAGCGGGGGCCGTCGATAGGAAGCGTGGAGATTCCGGGCACCCTGTGGCCGTTGAGAAGCCGATACCAGTACCACTCGTCGTGCAGCTTGTAGAAGTTTCCGTCGGCCCAGCGCACCGGTGAGTTGTCGAAGGTTGCGTCGCCAGCGGGGTCCAACAGACGAGGGATGACGAACTTCACGCTGGCCTGACCGGTGTCGTTGCCGTGGGCCAAGGCGGTGAAGTCGGCAGTCGAACGGATTCGTGGCACGGTGTGGTCGTTGAACCCGGTGGCGTCCACAAAGGATGGGGCGACACGTGGAGGCGTCACCGTCGTCGGTGCAGTCGTGGCTGGCCGTGTGACCGTGGGCGCCGCTGCCGTGGTCGGTGGCTGGGTGGTGGTGGGATGCAGCGATCGCCGATGCTCGTTGGTACAGGACGAAACCAGGGTGGCCAGCAATACCGTGATGAGAGCAAGCCACCTCATGCGGTTGACACCTTGAACCATGCCCACTTCGACGCTGCGGCGTCCCCCTCTGGTTCCCGGGTCAGTCAGCATCGGTGAGAACATCGGTCGTTGTGCACCGTTCCCTAAGGGCACCTCTGACAAGTGAGGCTGGGTTCACCGTGGGCGATCGCCCGCAACGGTGGTTCGATGGAGGAGTCGGCGACTCCCGTCGTAATCATTGATGGCGAGGTGGAGGAGGCATCGGTTGTCCCAAATGGCCAAGGTTCCCGGCGCCCAACGGAGGCGACAGGTGAACTCTGCTTTCGTCGCATGGTTGAAGAGGAAGTCAAGCAAGGGTCGTGACTCGTCAGTGGTCATATCGTCGAAGCGTTGGGTGTAGACCGGATTGACGAACAACGCTTTTCGGCCTGTCGTTGGGTGAATTCGAACTACTGGCTGGGCTACTTCGCGATCCGCAGATTGATCGTTTCGTACCATACCGATTGAGCGGCTCACCGCAGCGCCTGTCGCCGGGCCTTTCGTTCCGTGTGGCCAGGCGGTCTGCATGGCTCGTAGCGGACCCAGCAGCGACTTCATGCCATCTGACAAGGCCTCATAGGCCGCGTACTGGCTCGACCACAGCGTGTCGCCCCCCAACTCCGGAAGTTCGATTGCGTAGAGGAGCGTGAGGCTCGGAGGCTCGTCCAGAAAGGAAAAGTCCGAGTGCCAGGTTCCTCCGAATGTGGAGATGAGCTGCTCGTCGGCTTCCTTCAGCACGGCGATGATGTCGGGGAACTCGTCGAGGTGCTTGATGTAGGGAACTCGGAGGATGGGGCCGAAACGCCGGGTGATGTCGAGCTGCTGCTCGGGTTGAATCTCCTGGTCTCGGAAGAAGAGCACGCTGTGCGCTTGTAATGCCTCGGTGACGCGGGCGAGATCATCTTCGGTGGCCGCGCTCAGGTCCAGGCCAACCACCTCGGCCCCACAAGCCGGCGCCGTAGGTCGAACGGACCATCGAGAAGTCATGAGCCACTCTTTCGGTTCTCGGTGTGTGAGTCAAGGTACGCGCGACTGCGGCCTGCGATCATTTGCCTGGGGCCTCCCCACGCCAGCTTGGGGGAACCCGCCGATAGGGAGAATTTCCACGTTCCGTCACGCTGGATACATGGCTTCCTCCCTTCTCCAGTGGTACTCGCAACACGCCGTCATCGTCTTCGCAGTGGCCAGCGTTTCGGCCCTCGTCGGCGAGACGTTGCACCGAGCCCGTCGTCGTTCGCTTGATCTGCGAGAGTCAGCGACGTCGCTGGCATCGGCTGCCGGGTTCCTCGTTGCAAAGAACATCATTTCGAAGCTGGTGATCTTCAGCCTCTCCATGTACCTCTACCAGAATCATCGCCTGTTCACGCTCGATCTAAGCAATGTGTACGTATGGATCGGCGTCTTTCTGATCCGTGACTTCGTCTACTACTGGGTACATCGCACGGAGCACAAGGTGCGGGTTCTGTGGGCGTCACACATGATTCACCACTCGCCCGACACGATCGGCTTTGCAACGGCGATTCGGGTGCCGTGGATGGAAGCTGTCTACAAGCCTTGGATCGGAATGTGGGTGCCACTCCTTGGGTTCAATCCGGTGGCATTCATTGCACTAGACGTGTTCGCTGCGACCCTCGGCCAGCTCCAGCACACAACGGCATGTCGTAAGCGCACGTTGCTTGACGAGGTGTTCGTGACGCCATCTGCACATCGTGTGCACCATGCGTCGAACAAGGAATACCTCGATAAGAACTTCGGCGCAGTGTTCATTATCTGGGACCGTATGTTTGGAACCTACGAGCGAGAAACAGCTCCCGTTGTGTACGGACTTGTTGGAGGCAAGTCGATTGACTCCGCCAGCGAAGCGTTCGTTGGCGGGTACCCGGACCTGATGAAGGCAGCCCGTCGTCAGGCCTCGCCCAAGGCTCGCCTGTCCTACCTCTTCGCAGCACCGTGATGCCGGGCAATCCTCAGGTGAGCTCGACAGCGATGTGGCGAAGCAGGTCGTCGAACTGATCAAGAGCCCGATACTGGGGAAATTCGCGGCGCACGTTGTCGGGGGCGTGAAACAAGAACCCGGCGTGAGCAGCTCCCAACATGGTTGTGTCGTTGTAGGAATCGCCAGCCGAGATAACGCGGTAGTTGAGCTCGCGCAGGGCCACAACGGCCTTACGCTTCTGGTCCGGAGTGCGAAGTCGATAGTCGACAATTCGATCGTGTTCGACCACCAGGCGATGACACAGGATTGCCGGCCAACCGAGTTGGCGCATGAGTGGGCGAGCGAACTGTTCGAACGTGTCAGAGAGAATGAGCACCTGGGTCATCTCTCGGAGCGAGTCAAGGAATGCTCGCGCCCCGTCGAGTGGCTCTACTGTGGCAATCACGGCCTCGATGTCGGACATCTTCAGATTGTGCTGCTCCAAGAGCGCAAGTCTGCCCCGCATGAGTACGTCATAGTCAGGCTCGTCGCGAGTCGTCCGTCGAAGTGCTTCGATTCCGGTCTTCTCGGCCACCGCGATCCAAATCTCTGGCACCAATACCCCCTCCAGATCGAGGGTCACAATTGACTGGAGCGTGTTCGAGTCGGCTGGGGTGATGGGAGACACGCCTCTAGTCTGCTCATGAATCGCGTTGTCATCGGACATGGTGCGCAACGGATTCGGGGGCAATGAAGTTGTTAGCACGAGGGCGGAGTTCCGTACTGGGAAACGCCAGCGAAGAACAGGTATGGTCCTTCGCTATGGATTGGGGCGCACATCTTCCACATTTGGGCCGTCAGGCAACACCGGAGCATCTCACGTCGTTCATCACGACCTGTGATCGAATCGGGATGCATTCCGTGTGGAGCAGCGATCACATCGCCTGGCCGAAAGATATCCAGGCGAAGTACCCGTACACCGACGACGGGTCGTTCCCGGCCCCACCGGGTATTCCCTGGCTGGACCCGATCGGGACCCTGTTTTACGCCGCAGCACTCTCCGAACGAGTTCTCCTCGGAACCACTGTTCTGATTCTCGGGTACCGACCGGTTGTGCAAACGGCAAAGGCGTGGGCGTCACTCGACGTGTTGTCGAAGGGTCGGGCGCTCCTCGGCGTGGGAGTTGGGTGGATGCGGGAGGAGTTCGAAGCACTCCAGATGCCGTTCGACCATCGAGGTGCGAGAGCCGATGAACAGCTCGAAGCCTTCGAAAAGCTTTTCGGTGAGGACTGGCCGTCCTACGAAGGTCGGTATACGAAGTTTCCTGCGATTGGATTCTACCCGCGACCGGAAAACGGACATATCCCGGTATGGGTCGGTGGTGACAGCGAACCCGCATATCGGCGCACGGCCCGTTTCGGCGACGTTTTTCACGCGGCATTCCAAACCGAAGCGCAACTAGTCGAACACCGGGCTGGCGTGATCGCAGCATGCAACGCGGCTGGTCGAGACCCCGAGCAAATCGGTTTCTCGACACGCGTTTACCTCGATCTTGACGGTGATGCGAACCCCGAGAAGTCGATTGCCGGTTCAACACAGCAGATGACCGATTCAGCAGCGCGCTTAGGATCCCTGGGCTACGAACACGTCCTCCTCGACATCACCGGGCGAGGCGGCCCGGAACGTCGCCTCGCCGGCCTTGTTCAGTTCATGTCCGACGTTGCACCTGCTCTGAAGTAAAGAGCCCGGGTCCTCATGGCTGTTTCTGCCTCACCCGTCCGACCGAGACTGCGCTTTGGCCTGGCGTACGATTTCCGAAATCCACCCGGCTCCGCACTCTCCACGCCGAGTCTCTATGCCCAGGTACTCGATCAGGCAGTCTTGGCGGAGCAGCTCGGTTACGACACGATCTGGTTCAGCGAACATCATTTTGTCGACGACGGGTACCTGCCATCGTGGGTTCCCGTTGCGGGCGCTGTTCTCGGTCGCACCAGTCGGGTGCGGGTGTCGACGGACATCGCGATTCTTCCGTTCTACAACCCGCTTCGACTGGCTGAAGACGTTGCCGTGCTTGACAACCTCTCCGGTGGCCGTATCGAGCTCGGGGTCGGCATCGGGTATGCGCCGCATGAGTTTGCCGGGTTCGGTATCGCGATATCACGGCGAGTGTCGTTGATGGACGAGGCGCTTGACATTCTGAGGCTCGCATGGGCCGGCCAACGATTCGCCTATCACGGGAAGCGTTATGACTTTGATGAACTGCAGGTGACCCCTCGTCCCGTTCAGCCTGGCGGACCTCCGCTGTGGATTGCCGCGATGACCGACGCTGGTGCGCAGCGGGCCGCACGGTACGGCACCCATTTCCTGCCGCAGGGTTCGCGTCAGGTGCTCGATACCTGGCGCGTTCACGACCGTGACGCGTCGACACGACGTGTGGGCCTTCTGAGATCGTGGCTCGTAACCGACGATCGCGAGCGTGACTGGCCACCGGTTCGCGCGGCCGAGCGATACCGGATGGAGTTGTATGGCCGCTTCTTCAGCGAGGCCGAAGCCTCGTTTGGACTTGGTGGACCTGACGCGATTCCCCAGGTGTGGGCTGTCGGCACTCCCGATGAGGTCGAGACGCAACTTGGCGATTCAATCGAGCGATTCGGACTGACCGATCTCATGTGTTGGGGCGCACCTCCGGGAATTGCGCCCGAATCGATGAATGGATCGATCGAGCGATTCGCCCGCGAGGTGATGCCCCGCCTTCGGGCACGCTTCGACGGGGTCTCGCCCAGCGAGGTTCAACACCTCCGGTGAACGACGCCACCCTTACGTCTCGGTGAGCTGGTCGAGGAATTCGATCAATGACGCATTGACTTCCTTTGGGCGCTCCTGTTGGACCCAGTGACCGCATCCCGCCAAGATGATGGACTTATAGAGCTTCGGCAGCGTGACGTTGAACTTTGCGATCGACGCGGCCCCCCACATCGTCGGCCCGTCCTTGTCGCCGCCGATGAACATGGCGGGTACCTCGATGACCCGACCGCGTAGTGCGGAAAGATCCTCCCAGTCCCGATCCACGTTTCGATATCGGTTGAAACCTCCCGTCAATCCAGTTCGCTCGAACTCTTCGGCATAGAAATCGAGATCGTCCTCGGTCAACCATGTGGGCATCGCATCGGGGTAGGAGAATCGTGACGACATCATCATGCCGGGTGCGACTGTGGCCATCGATCCGTTCCCAGGAAGCATCGGCAGGGCGTCTCCGGAAGCGGAGTGGTAAAAGCCGAGCAACCATTTGCGCACGTCGAGTTCAACTTCAGCCTCCGCCCGGCCGGGTTGTTGGAAGTATTCGATGTAAAACTCCTCTGCTCCCGCCATCATACGGAAGACCTTTGTGGGCCGGTCGAGTCCGGGTGCGGAATAGGGCACAGAGATTCCGACGACTCCTCGGAACACATCCGGTCGCAGCAGGGCCGAGTTCCATGCGATCGGCGCTCCCCAGTCATGACCGACTATGACTGCCGTTGTCTCACCTAGCGCGTGTACCAAGTCGACGTTGTCGCCGACGTGACACATCATCCGATACGCCTCGATTGCGAGCGGTGCGGATGATCTGCCGTAGCCCCGGACGTCTATGGCAACGGCGCGATAACCGGCGGCGGCGACAGCACGAAGTTGGTGGCGATAGGAGTACCACGACTCGGGAAACCCGTGGACCATAAGTACGAGGGGTCCTTCGCCGTGCTCGACGCTATGAATTCTGATTCCGTTGACAGTATTGATGCGATGTCGGAAATCGTCCATGTAAGAGGCTATCGCCGAACGACCCAGCGCTACGAGTCGAGCATTCGGAGCCGATCGAATCGGATTACCGACCACACGTGGAACACGACGAAGACTGCGGCCGCAAACCCGGTAGCGGCGCGGAGCGAGGTGAGATCAGCAAATACGGCTAGGAGCAGTGATCCCAGCGCCGCACCGAGGAAGAACATTTGCATGTACGCACCGAGAACTCGTCCGCGGTACTGGTCGTCGACCTGTGTTTGGAGCGCCGTGTTGAGTGCCGTGGCCCCGACGCTGTTGGCGCACCCGGCTATTGCGAACGCCACCAGTCCCAGGGCGAACTGCCCAGTGGCCAACAACACGACATACGCAACGACCCAGGCCACATACGCCCAACGAACCTGCATCGAGTTTCGGGTCCGTTTTGCGAAGATACCAACCATCGACACACCAAGGACACCGCCAATTCCGAAGGCGGTGATGAGCACTCCGTTGTCGCTACTGTCATGGCCGAACTGTTCTTTGGCAAGAGCTGGCGCCAGCGTCGTCAGGCCGAACCCAAACGCGGCGTTGATGAGCGAGGCGGTGGGTGCGTATCGCAGCGCTGGGTGACCGGCGAGATATCTCCAACCGTCGCCGACGTCGCGAAGAGCCTGTCGAAGTCCGGACCGGCCGTGGTCTGATGTCGGCCGGGCATCGACTGGTGCAACAGCGAGCACTGCGATGATGACCAGATACGACACCGCGTTGATCATGAAACACGACGATGCCCCGAGCGTCTTCAGCGTCACCGTGCCGAGCACGGGGCCGATTGCACGGGCGGTCGCGAACTGCATCGAATTCAATCGAATTGCCGCAGAGATTTCGTGGGCTGGCACCAGGCTGGGAATGAAGCTCTGCCATGCCGGCATGTTCAGGCCACCCCCGATCGACCCGACGATGAGCAACGGGAGCATCGTCGCAATTGAGGGCCTACCGAACGACCAGAGGGCCCAGAGCAGGATCGCCGAAAGCATTTGAATCGCCTGGGTGACGGCGAGAACTGTTCGCCGCGGGTACCGGTCAGCCAACATTCCACCGGGTGTGTTCGCAATCATGGCCACAAACATGCCGGTGAAGGCCGTTACCCCGAGCCAGGTCTTTGAGTTCGATATTTCAAAGACCGCGAACGGGACGGCGACGGACTGCATCCAAGACCCTGCGTTGGACACGATTCCGGCCAGAAAGAACCGTCGAAAGCTTCGAGTTTGCATTGGTTGCCACATGCCAGGGGCGGCGGATGAGGCGCCAATGCGAGCAGTCACTTCGCCGAGCGTAGGTGTCTCGGCGAGATGAAGTCCATCTGGCCAAGCGTGGCCACCGTCGCTTCGAACCGATTATGGCGTCGAGCGTTCAGCGGCAAGTGCGCTGCGGCGTACCTTCCCGGCGTCGTCGCGAACTACATCGAGTGTGAACTCGAACGACCTCGGGACCTTGTATCGGACAACGCGTTCGGCGAGGAACTGCCGTAGTTCGCCTTCGTCGATTCCTGCGATCCCAACGAGTGGATCGACCTGGACCACTGCGTGTACCAGCTTGCCAAGATCTTCGTCGGGGAGGCCTATCACAGCACTCGAAAGCACCGCTGGGTGCTCAGCAAGCGCGCTTTCAATTTCTGCCGGGTAGATGTTCGCGCCTCCGGAAAGGATCATGTCGCCCTTGCGGTCTCCGAGATACAGGTAGCCATCGGAATCGAACCAGCCCATGTCGCCGAGGCTTTCCCATCCATCGGCAATTCGGTTGGCCTCTGCACCCAGGTATTTATATGTGGGCTTAGTTCCTTTTGGACGCATGAACACCTCGCCCATTTCCCCGACGGGAAGCTCCTGGTGGGTCTCGGGATCGAGTACTCGCATTTCGCCGGAGACGACGCGTCCAACGGACCCACGGTGCCCAACCCACTCGTCGCCTCGAATGATGGTCACGGCCTGTGCTTCTGTTCCGGCGTACAACTCGTAAACTTTTTCCGCGCCGACCCAGTCGATCCAGGCTTGCTTGCACCATTGGGGGCACGGAGCCGCCATGTGCCACACGTGGGTAAGCGATGACATGTCGAACTGTGAACGTTCCTCTTCGGGGAGGCGCACCATCCGGCTCATCATCGTCGGGACCAACAAGATCAGGTCGAGACGGTAGCGATGAACCATCTCCACCGCTGCCCGGGCATCAAATTTCGGCAGGATCACGACGTGGTTGCCGTAGAAAAGGCCGAGCGAACTGAATTGGAACGGCGCGTTGTGATAGAGCGGACCGGGGATGGCGACGCCGCCGTCGACCCCGATGCCGAAGCCAGCGCCGGAGTCTTCGAACTCAGATCGAGTACCGGAGAGGATCAGCTTTGGCCGGCCCGTCGACCCTCCGCTGGTGGGGGCCTTCCAGTTCGGCGACACGGCATCGGGAAGATCGTCAGTGGAAAACCTCGGATCCGGCTGCCAACCCACTGGCAAGACGGTCCTCGTTGGATGGGCCTCGGGATTGGCTCCAAGTACGAGCGCACTGTCGGCAAGTTCCACAATTGCCTGGCGTTCGCGATCAGGAAGACGGTGCGAAACCGGTTGCGGCACCGCGCCAAGCTTCCAAGCAGCAACGGCTGCCTCGAGAAACGCGATCGAATTCGGGAGCGCGATCGTGACGAGCGAACCTTCTCGTACGCCGAGGTCGCCAAAGGCTCGCGCCATCAGGTTGGTTCGTTCGCGTAGTTCCTGTCGTGTTACCGAATGTTGGCCACAGGTCAGAGCGGGGGCGTGTGGATCACGATCCGCTGCCATGTTCAATAAGGTCGGTACCGAGCGCAGCGTCATGCATGTGATCCTAGAAGGAGGCATGACCCGCATCCCAGGTGAGTCGATGTGAGTGCGACCATACGCCTGCGTTTCAGTATGCGACTCGGCGAGAGTCCTCCCAGAATGGGGACTATTGACCCTCGATTGACCGCTGCCCGCTGGTTCATACTGGTCCGTATGATCGAGAGAGCTTCGACCATTGGGGTCGAAGGCTCCTGTGGTGACGTCCCGTACTCTGGTGGGCCAACAAACATTAAACGGGTGGGGCCGCCAAAGCACCCGAAAGTTCTGGCCTGATGACGGGCTCCGAAATCACGGTGCCGGCAAATGAATCACCGACGTGTCAGCGTCAACCGTGGCGGAGTGAGATCGCAGATGTTGCGACTGACCAACAGGTCCAGATCGAAGGTGGACTTAGTAGCGCGGAAGCGGCGAGCCGTTTAGTCCGTTGCGGACCAAATGTACTTGATGCCACAGTTCCTATCCCCAGTTGGCGCAAACTGTTGGCCCAATTTGGCGACCCGCTTGTCTACCTGTTGCTCTTCGCAGTTTTTGTTTCGTTCGTCGCATGGTCAATCGAAGGCTTTGTTGGCGTTCCCTTTGATGTAATCGTCATATTGCTGATCATATGCACGAATGCGATTCTGGGTTATGTGCAAGAAGCCCGGGCGGCCGACGCAGTCGCTGCACTTCAAAGGATGGCCGCGCCCGCAGCAAGCGTGTTTCGCGACGGGAAGGCCGAACGGATTGCTTCATCCGAAGTAGTACCGGGCGATGTTTTGTTACTCGCCGAAGGCGATGCGGTGTGCGCCGACGCCCGACTGGTTGAGGCAACGTCATTGATGGTTGCCGAGGCGTCCCTCACCGGGGAGAGCGAAGCGGTGCTCAAGGAGATCCGTGTGCTCCACAACGACGTTGGGCTGGGCGACCGAGTGAACATGGTGTTCAACGGAACTGCAGTAGCCCGAGGGCGAGGGCGGGCGATTGTTACCGCGACTGGAATGTCAACGGAGATGGGCAATGTCGCTCGTCTACTCGGTGACATCGCGGAGAAACGTACGCCGTTGCAACGAGAGATTGACCGTATCGGTCGCATGCTTGGGTTCGCCATCATCGCTATCGCAATTGTGGTGATCGCCACCACGATTGCGAGTTCCGACGTAAACGACGCAGGCGATGTTGTCGAAATATTGCTTATTGGTGTGTCGCTCGCCGCTGCTGCAGTACCCGAAGGGCTCCCGGCCGTTCTGTCGGTAGTGCTGTCAAGAGGGGTTCGCAACATGGCTCGAAAGCAGGCGTTGGTGAAGAAGCTCTCGTCGGTCGAAACGCTTGGATCAGCTTCGGTCATATGCACTGACAAGACCGGCACGCTCACGAAAAGCGAAATGACAATTCGAACAGTTGTGACTCCGTCGGGAGAAGTTGATATCACTGGGACGGGGTACCTGCCGGAGGGCGAACTGCTGCTGAAAGGACAGCCGCTCGCCGATGAGGCGCTGCTTGACGAAGTCCGCTTCGTCATCGTTGGCGGGAGCCTGTCGAATAACGCAGAACTCCGTGAGCAGGACGGTACTTGGACCGTGCTGGGTGATCCCACTGAAGGTGCCTTCCTGGTGGCGGAAGCGAAATTGGATGTCGAATATCAGCGCACTTCCCGTTTCACCCGTGTAGGGGAGATTCCGTTCACCTCCGAACGGAAGTTGATGACGACATTGCAGGCCGATATTGAACGCGGTGGGAGAATTGCTGTTGTTACCAAGGGAGCGCCGGATGTGCTTTTGAAGCGCTGTACTGACGAACGAGTTGGTGGAGTAATACGTCCGCTTACCGACGAACGGCGCTCCGAAGTGCAGGCTCAGGTGGAACGATTGGCGAACCGCGCCCTGCGAACGCTTGCTGTAGCGTTCCGCCAAACCGACGATGATGTGCCACCGCTTGAACACGAATCGACCGAAAAGGAACTCGTGTACCTCGGGATGGTTGGAATCATCGACCCACCACGACCTGAGGCGAAAGTTGCGATAGCGCAGGCACACGACGCTGGAATACGAATCGTGATGATCACCGGCGATCACCCCCACACAGCGCTCCGGATAGCCACCGAGCTAGGAATCATCAATGAGGCACCCAACTCATCGATCAATGACGGCGACGTGCTCACCGGTGACAAGATCCAGCAACTCGATGACGACCAACTCCAAAAGCAGGCGCAAAGCGTGTCGGTATACGCGCGGGTGACACCAGAACACAAACTTCGTATCGTTCGGGCACTTCGATCCGACGGCAGCGTAGTTGCAATGACCGGCGACGGCGTCAACGATGCTCCAGCGCTCAAGGCTGCTGATATCGGTGTGGCTATGGCCCTGACCGGAACTGAAGTTACGAAAGAGGCCGCCGACCTCATTCTCGCCGACGACAACTTCGCGACGATCGTCGCCGCTGTCAGCGAAGGGCGAGCGATCTTCTCTAATATTAGGAAGTTCCTGCGGTTCCTCTTGTCATCCAACATCGGTGAAGTTCTCACGATGTTTCTGGGAGTGGTGTTCGCAGGCGTACTCGGACTACGCACGAGCGGTGCCGTCGTCGCGGTCCCAATGCTTGCCACTCAAATTCTGTGGATCAATCTCCTGACTGATACCGCTCCCGCGCTGGCGATGGGAGTAGATCCGCCTCCCGAGGATTTGATGCAACGCAATCCGCGCAAACCAACAGATCGAGTGATCGACGCAACCATGTGGATCGGCATCGCGTGGGTTGGCCTCATAATGGCTCTCGTAACGCTTGCGGCACTCGATATGCGTTTACCCGGTGGGTTGTTCCCCGGTTCAGGGACGATTGTCGAAGCACGAACCATGGCGTTCACGACACTCGTGTTTGCCCAGTTGTTCAATACCTTCAACGCGAGGTCGGACCGGGTGAGCGCGTTTTATCACCTTTTCGCAAACCCATGGCTGTGGTCGGCGATTGCGATTTCAGTCGCGTTGCAGGTCGCGGTTGTGCAGATTGGGTTCATGAACAAGGCGTTTGACACCGCTCCGCTGGGAACCGGCGACTGGCTTGTTTGCTTTGGCCTGGCGAGTATCGTGCTCTGGGCCGACGAACTCAAGAAATTCTGCATGAGACTATTGCGTTTGTGACTATCTGTGTCCGCTGGCGAAACGAGTCATTGGCTGGGCAACTCGACGGGCATGCGAGCGTTGGCACTCCCGCAACCCCGGTTGGCGCCAGGTTGGCAACGGTGGCGCATAACACGACGCAGGCACTTGTAGGGAATCACGCTCGATATTACAACGTACGCGTAGCAATTGTTGAGCGTTCCGTTTCGATAGGGGGCGTGCTCGTGTTCGGTAGGGGGCGTGCTCGTGGCCGAATTTTCATGGGTAGCGCTATAACGACGGAGCAGGGTAGCGCTATAACGACGGAGCAAATTGGGATCGCGTCGAAGTGGTTCGGTTGCCGATCGAGCTTCGCCCTATCGGGCTATCTCCAAGTAGACCAACTTCGAAATCACGGCCGATCCGTAGCGCGCTCGAATAGACACGGTGAAGTGTCCGCCCGGTGAATTGACGGCGGTGTGCAACAACAGTTCGTACCTATCGTTGCCGCCTGGACTTATCTCCGCATGAACTCCATCGACCAATCCGGAGACCAGGAATGTCACGGGGCGACTGCCGACGTTCAGGAGAAACGGAAAGCGCGCAGTTTTTCCGGCAACAACGGATTGTGTGCCCAGCATTTCGATGGAGACCCGTTTGGTGCTTCCCGATGCTGGCGGGGACAATCCAGAGGTCGCGATGCCCAACAGAATTGCGACAAATGTGTCGATCGCGATCCGTGTCCCTCGATGACCATCCGTCGGCTTCAATCGTCCACTCCCTGGATCGCGTACCAAGCACATACCCACCGGTGGTTCCTCGAAACATCTGTTTGGCGATACGAGCCATTGGCACCACAGTCAGGTTGCGCGCCATGTCTGACACAACGGCGAGTGTTTCGGGTCAGACAGTCGTGGGTACGGGGTAGAAGCGGCGGTGCACGACCCCGCATAATGCAAGGAGTTTTCATGGGTGCCATCGATGAAATCAAAGGTCGATTGAAGGAAGCTGCGGGCGCGTTGACTGGCAACAAGGAGCTGAAGCGACGGGGAAAAATGGATCAGGTCGCAGGCAATGCCAAGGATGCCTTCGAAGTAGTGCGGGGGAAGGCTGACGATGTCGTGGAATACCTGAAGGACAAGCCAGAGTCCGACTAGGTGACGTAGATCGAGCCGGGCCGCTGAGGCAGCCAGGTTCGATCTCCCAGTCCTGAACCGAGCTACCGCACTTACGATTTTGTCTCCTAGGCACGTGCGATCTTGCCGGTCCTGGTAGGGCGTCGATGGGTCGCAAGACGCCAGCCACCTTCGATAATCGCGATTCCGGCGGCCGTGATCGCGATTGATTCCACACCGACGAGAATTGGCGGATAATCCAGTTTCAAAATCGTTTTCGACGCCGGGACGACAATCGAAAGCACTCCCGCGACAGACATCGTCGCCAACAGAATATCGCGCCAGATCGTTAGCGGGCGCGAAAGCACTGAAACGATCCATAGTCCGATAAGTCCCAGCGCGACCGTTGCGGTTGTTCTCGCTTGCTCGACCGTGACGTGTTTCGTGTGAAGGGCCGACAGGTACACCGCAAACGTTGCGATTGCTGCGGTGAGACCTGCCGGAACCGAGAATTCAGCAATACGTCGCTTGAACCCCGGTTTGGTAGGCGGAGAATCCGGTGCGAGGGCTAGGAAAAATCCAGGAATACCGATAGTCAGTGCACTGACGAGTGTGAGTTGGCGCGGCAGGAACGGAAACGGAATACGAGCCACACCGGTTGCAATTGCGAGTGCTGCGGCGTAGATGGTCTTGGTCAGAAAGAGTTTGGCAACTCGCTCGACGTTCGCAATTACTCGGCGTCCTTCATCGACGACCACCGGAAGGTTTGAGAACCCTCCGTCGATGAGAACGAGTTGAGCGACGGCGCGTGTTGCTTCACTCCCTGATCCCATAGCGACAGCGAGATCGGAAGCTTTAAGGGCGAGAGCGTCGTTGACTCCATCACCGGTCATGGCAACGTTCTTCCCCTGATCCTTCAGGGCCGCAACCATGGTTTGCTTTTGCTCTGGTGTCGATCGTCCGATGATTCGCGCCGCCGAAATCATTTGGGAAATGGCTGCGTCATCCGCGATTGTCCTTGCGTCGATGATCGCGTCGGCGGCGTCGAGACCCTCCATCCCCGCTGCTCGAGCAATTGCGGCGACAGTTGCTGGATTGTCTCCCGAGATGATTTTGACTTCAACGCCCTGTTTTGCGAAGTACTGCAACGTCTTTACTGCGTCGGTTCGAATCTTCTCGATAAGCGTAATGACTGCGGTAACCTCCAAATCGGCGGGTAATCCCTCGCTGGGAAGCGCGGTGGTCGTCGAGGCGAGTACCAAAACCCGTTTTCCGAGGGCGGCCTCTTTCGAAACATGTTCGAGTACCCGTCGATTGGTTTCCTTCTTCGCCTCGAGGACTATCTCGGGCGCACCCATGATCCACGTTGTCGACACGTTAGTAAGGGCAGCCCATTTTCGCGTCGAGTTGAATGGAACCGCTTCCCCTTCGATCGTCGCAGTCGTGGCGTCGTCCACGAACGCTGCTATCGCTTTTGAGGTTGCATTGGAAGAATCAATAGTCAGTGCACGTAGCACTGCGTAGACGTCACCGGAGGTTCTCGTTGCCGGCGTTCCTTCCGAATCAACGATAGCTTCGACCACCGGATCCCCTTCGGTTAGGGTGCCCGTTTTGTCAAAACATATGGTGTCTACCCGAGCGAGCCCTTCAACGGCAGCCAGCTCTTTGACGAGCACGCCATGACGCCCGAGTCGCATCACGCTCATGGCGAGGGTCATCGAAGTGAGAAGTACGAATCCTTCCGGGACGATCTCGACGACTCCGGTGGCCGATCCAAAGATTGCGCTCGTCCAGGTCTCACCGCCGACGCGTTGGCCGATGAGGAGAGCCGCGGCGATCGGACCGATTGCCCAGGTAACAGCGCGCAACACCGAATCAGTGACGGCGCGTAGTTCAGATTCGACCGGGGCAAACTTGCGCGCTTCGTTCGAGAGCGCGTTGGCGAAGGACTCATCGCCGATCTTCTCAGCCCGGAACCAGCCGGTGCCCGCAGTTACGAAACTGCCGGATCGAAGCTGATCTCCGGTTGCCCTAGCCTGCGGTTCGGCTTCGCCGGTGAGGAGTGATTCGTCGACCTCAAGTTCGTCGCTTGCCACGACCGGCCCATCAACGATGACCTGAAATCCGCTTCGAAGGCCCACCAGGTCTTCACGCGCAACATCACCTGCGGCTACCTGGATCTGTTTGCCGTCGCGTAGCACCGTTGACGTCGTAGCGGTCATCAGAACTAGGTGATCAAGAGTCCGTTTGGCCCGGACTTCCTGCACGATTCCGATCAGGACATTGGCAACCAGAATGACCCCGAACAGACCGTCGACCGCCGGCCCGAGGGTTACAATGATGACCAGTAGGGTTCCCAATATCGCGTTGAAACGTGTAAACAAGTTCGATCGGATGATGTCGCGAACGGTTCGATCCGACCGGCGAGTCGTCCGATTTGCTTCCCCGGCAGCGAGCCTTCGCTTGGCCTCCGATTGAGTAAGGCCAACGAGTTGTTCAGGGTGGGGGATTGCATCCATTGAGAAAGCGGTACCCGGAAACCAACGGGGTTAATCGCAACGTGGCGATACTTGAACAGCACAACTTCACCCTGTGGTGCGTCGAGAGGATGTGAGTCTCACGATCTGTCCCAGTAGTGTCCGCTTTAATGTCCGTGAAGTCGTCATTGAGGGAAGATACCTCGGCTGGTTCGGCCGGCCTTTCTCGGTCATCGCAGCGTCTGCTCTTTGTCGCTCTCTACGGGTTGTTCAGTACGAATTTCAACGTGAGCGTTCTTGCGGTGATCGTGCCTCGATTGGTTGACGACTTCGGTGCGCCCCCTTCGACTGTCTCGTGGCTGGTTGTCGGCCCCACTCTTGCGTTCGCCGTGCTTGGGCCGACATCGGGAAAGTTGGGCGATCTGTACGGCCGCCGTCGGATCTACCTCCTCGGACTCGTCGGTTGCTGCCTCTTTGCCGGCTTGACCGCCTTGGCGCCAACGGCACTCACCGCCATTCTCTTTCGGACGGCGAGCGCCGTGTTCGGGCAATCGACAGCACCTACCGGGATGGCGATTATCAGCGAGGCATTTCCGGCCGAGAAGCGCGTGAAGGCACTTGGGTATTGGGGGTTGGTGATGGCCGGCGGGCCTGTCCTCGGCCTCGTCATCGGTGGACCGGTGATCGACAGGTTCGGCTGGCGGTGGATCTTCGTCGGGCAGGTGCCACTCACAATCATTGCGTTCGTTTTGGCGTACCTCTTCCTGCCGACGTCGAAGCGATTGCCCGACGTTCGCTTTGACGTTCCGGGAACGTTTCTGCTCGCGACTGCGGCGTTTTCCGTGATGTTTGCGGTAAACCGTGGGCCTCTGTGGGGCTGGACTCATGTTGTCGTGCTGGCGCTCCTGTTGGTGAATCCGCTCGCCATTGTTGGGTTCGTATGGTGGGAGCGAAGAGCGATGCACCCCTTGATACCGCTTCACTATTTTCGAATGCGCGAGTTTACGATCCCAATGGTGACGCAGGCGTTCTGCCAAGTGTCATATCAGGGAGGCTTCGTGTTGATGCCGCTGCTGCTTTCGCAACTCAAGGGGTACACAGCGACACAAATAAGTCTTCTTACTATTGGTCGGCCGATGATGTGGGGTCTCGCCGGTCCTGCATCCGCGTGGTTGGTCCATCGATTTCGTGATCGCCGGGTTGTCCTTTCTGGAGTGATGCTCAACATCGTTGGATGTCTGATGCTCACGAAAATCGGCGCGAACACCTCGAAGTTCGAGATCGTGATCCTGTTGGCCTTCGCAGGAGTTGGCGTGGGCATCATTGTTGCCCCCCTGATGGCCATGCTCACCACCTCGGTGGGGCAGCGCGATTTGGGCGTGGCGTCGGCGACAAGTCAGATGATGCTGCAAATTGGATCAGCGGGTGGCGTGCAGTTAATGCAGACGGTACAGGTTTCGCGTCTGCGCCAAGACGGAGTGGCTGGTTCTTATCACGTTGCATTCGTCGTGGCTGCTGCGGTTTCTTCGTTGGCCATCATTGCGGCCGTGAACATCAAACCGAAGGTGGCTACGCTGCTCGGATGAGGATTGGACTGTCGATCGGTAGCGCGTACTACGACGGAGCAAATTGGGAGGATCTCGTCGAAGTGGTTCGGTTCGCCGATCGTATTGGTGTCGACGATGCGTGGACAGCAGAAGCGTGGGGGATGGAAACTATTGCACCGTTGGCCTATCTTGCCCCTTTGACTGAACGCATTCGGCTCGGCACCGGCATTATGCAGATCAGTGCCCGGACCCCTGCCATGACCGCGATGACGGCACTCACGATGGCGAGGCTAACGAACGATCGATTCTGTCTCGGTCTTGGCGTGAGCGGACCGCAGGTCGTGGAGGGCCTGCACGGTGTTCCCTTCGACAAGCCACTCGCTCGACTTCGGGAATACATCGAGATCGTGAAGAAGGGGTTACGGGGCGAGCGGGTGACCTTCGAAGGGGTCCACAACGTGCTTCCTCGTCCGGGAGGCGAAGGGAAGGCCCTACGGCTGTCGATGCCGCCAAAGCCGGCCCTTCCGATCTACCTGGCGACGCTCGGCCCGAAAATGCTTGAACTCACCGGTGAGGTCGCGGACGGTTGGTTGGGGACATCGTTCATGGCCGAGGCGGCGGAGCACGTACTACCGCACATCGCGGCGGGCGCAGATCGCGCCGGCCGCTCGATCAAGGACATCGACCTTCAGATCAACGCCACGATAGATGTGGGCGACGACGTCGATGCGTTGATCGCAAAGTACCGGCCGACCGCCGCGTTCACGCTCGGAGCAATGGGATCGGCGAAGACCAACTTTTACAACGCCGCCTACAGCCGAGCCGGATGGTCGGAGATGGCGGAGAAGGTCCAGACCCTTTGGGTGTCGGGCGACAAGGCAGCCGCAATCGCAGCGGTTGAGGACGAGTTCGTCTTGGCCGCCATGTTCGTGGGTACCGAATCCATGGTCGCGGAACGAATCCGAACGACAGCGGCCGTGGGTATCACGACCCTACGTATCGCTCCAATCGGTAAGTCCACAGATCAACAGATCGCCAACCTCGAGCGGTCCGTGTCGGTGATTCGATCAGCGACTTCCTAGCGGGCGGCAATTGCGGTCATCGTGGATCGTCGAACCAACAACAACAGCGTCGCCGCGACGAGGGAAAGAATGAGGCCGATGACCGACCCCGTGGTGTACCCACCGGTACGGTCCACGAGCCAAGCGCACAGCGTCGGACCCGCAAGGGCGCCGAGGCCAGCGGCACTGTAGTTCACGCCGGCAAGGCCACCCAGTTGCTCTGGTCCGAAGACATCGGCGAGAACCGTCGGTCCCAGGGCAATCAGCCCGCCGTACGCGACTCCAAAGATGACCATGAAAACAGCCAGTATGGCGTAGCTCTTGCCGGCAGCAAGCCACAGGATTTGGGTCAACCCCATGGTAGCGATGGCTGCGATGTAGGCCGTGAGTGACCCGACGCGGCGGGCAAGAACCGCAAGGGCATTGCGTCCCAATATGGACGCTCCACCGAGGATGCTCAGCAGCGTTGACGCCTTCACTTTCGCAATGCCGTTGTCCTCGGCATAGGGGACGATGTTCACGAATACGTTGAACAGAGTTACTGCGGCGAGAGCGAGACTCGCATAGAGAAATCCGAACGTACGTGTACGTAAGGCTGTGCTCAACGAAAACGAAGGCTGGTCGGCAAACGAAGGTGGAGTTCGAATACCGATGGCGACGATTGTCATCAACACCGCAGTTGCTATGGCGAAGACGGTGTACGCGTCACGCCAACCAACGGATCGAATCAATCGAGCAGCGAGCGGGGCCCCGATGAGACTCGAAAGCCCGATTCCCGAAACTGCAATCCCAATCGCTGTTGCTCGCCGGGTCGTGAACCAGCCGCCCACAACCGCAACCATTGGTACGTACCCGCAGGCCACGCCGATTCCGACTCCAATGCCATATGTTATGTAGGCCTGCCACAGCGAATGGGCGCGTGTCGTAAGGAGCATTCCGATGACCTGAACCGCTGTCCCGAAAAGGATCATCCGCCGTGGCCCGACTCGGTGGACCAGCGGTCCGGTCACCGCTCCAAGCGAGAAGTACAAGAACGCAGTGATCGCAAACACGAAGGCTGTGGCCCCACGCCCGGCATTGAACTCCTCGGCCATCGGCCGAACGAAGGTGCCAAAGGAGTAGGCGGTTGCGAACACGGTGAACATGGACAACCCGGCGAGCGACATGTCGAGCCAGGCGCGGCCGCCGTCGAATTCTGGAGGCGCTGTCGGGCCTTGCTCGGCGTGGGGCATGGGCGGAGGCTACAACCGCCGTTGAATTCAATTCGAGTTGACGGACGAAATCAGACCCGCGTGCTCAAACGACGGAATCGAATCAGCACAACGACGTCATAGATCGCTTTGAGCGACCCTCCAAGGATGAGGGGCCATCCAAACGTTGAACGGTGCAAGAGCCAACCGGCGATCGGCGGTGTCGATGCGGCGGCCAGACTTCGTGGCAGGTTGGTAAATGCAGCCGCGGCGCCACGTTCGACGGGTGGAACGACAGACATCACAAATGTTTGTCTGGCTGGGACATCGAGTTGTGAAAGGAGCGCTCGAGCTACGAGAAGTGTCACAGCCCAAGGAGCGCTCGGCGCCAAACCGGCCGCGATGAGGAGCGCGTTGGCCGGGAGATGCGTGAACACCATTGTCTCTACGAGCCCGAAGCGTCGCGACAGGCGGGGAGCAAACAGGGCCGAGGCAGCACTCGCTGTCGAGGCGAGTGCGAGCACGAGGCCTATTTGCCCGAGCGCGAAGTCGAACCGACGGGCCAACCAGGCCGCGATCAACGCGTTACCGACGAACCCACCGCCTGCGGAATCGAGCGCAAACACCGCCGCCAACTCCGAGACCACCTTCTTTGAGTCGGTGAGTCGCGTTGGTGTGGATGTCACGACAGCGCCGCGACGACTTCCGGCCCGCACGTAGGCGAAGGTAACGGCCAGTCCAACCGTCGCGTAGAGGAGCGGTGCGAGTGCCCCACCCTGAGTGGCTGCGAATCCCAAGTGCCGACCGAGCGACGCCGTGGGGCCGGTGGCGAGGGAACCAATCGCCGCCCCGACCGATCCGCCGAACGCGTACTTTGCGAAGAGAGCCGACCGAGATGTGTCGCTCGTGGCGTCCGCTATCAATGCCTGCTCGGCAGGAAGGAAGGCCGATACGTCGCCGCCCGAGGGGTTCAGGGGCCCGACGATCGCGAGCGGGACCAGTACCACGAGCGCAGCAGTGAACGCGAAGGCGATCCCGGTTGCCGTCATCAGGCATCCGAGGAGAACGAGTACACGATGCGGGGTGAGAACTTGGGGCCAATAGGTGACGCCGAGCAACATTGCCGCAGATCCAAGAAGCGTCGCCGAGACCAGCCACCCGAGAGTTCGCTCATCAAAACCACGTGCACGTAGGAGCGACGCAAAGGTTGCAGCCAGGAGTCCGTCGGCAATCGCCCGAGCGGTACGGGTGGCGATGAAGGTTCTCGCAACCTCTGACGGGCCGTCCGAGGATTCGCTTCGATTCATGGGCTCCCCGGCGTGCAGCTTCGCGGGTGCGAAGCCAGGGTCATGGTAGCGGTTGCGAAATGGACGTCATGGTCGTACGCTCCAGCCATGACAGCAAACCTGCTGGATCTCGAACCGCTCGATGCCACGTTCGGCGCAATTGTAAAAGGTGTTGATCTCAAAGCGCTCGAGAGCCAAACAGCTACAGCTATTCGAGACGCATGGATCGAATACGGGCTTCTGGTCTTTCCCGGTCAATTCCTCTCCCGAAGCGATCAGGACGCATTCGCATTGCTCTTCGGAGACTTGGAGTTCAAAGCGGCCCCCATTACCAACTACGACGCGGCCGGCAAGGTGTATAGCGAACCAACCGAGGATCTCGTGAAGAGCTTGCGAGGCAACGAAGGTTGGCATCATGACAGCACCTACATGCCGGTCCAGGCGAAGGGTGCCGTTTTCAGTGCCGAAGTTGTTCCGAACGAAGGTGCGGCGACGGGTTTTGCCGACATGCGAGCTGCGTATGAGGCGCTCGACGATGACAACCGACGGAGGGTCGATGGTTTGTGTGCGTATCATTCGCAGGTCTATAGCCAGGGTCGAGTCGGCTTGCTACCAACTCAAAACGCAGCCGGTGGCTATGACCATTATGGGTACCATGGTTTGGAACCGCCCCTACGGCCACTTGTGAAGCTGCACCCGGACACCCTTCGGCCAAACCTACTTATTGGTAGGCACGCGTACAACATCGTCGGTATGGATCCCGCGGATTCAGAGCGGCTCCTCGATAGCTTGGCCGATTTCGCGTGCCAAGCGCCGCGCGTTCACCACCATCGATGGGCCGTTGGCGATGCGCTCCTTTGGGACAACCGTCGACTGATGCACCGAGCAACGCCATTCGACATGACCCAAAAACGTCGGATGTGGCACACCCGTATCGCCGGTGATCCGAAAAGCGAGCTGGCCCTCAACCATTCCTGAGTCCGCGCTGTTGCAGAACTCGTTCCATTGCGTTGGCGATGAGGCGAAATGGGTGAGTGCGTCGCTACAAGAACGGGTGTTCCCGCGTTCATTCCTCCACTCTAGGTGCGCGACGAATGCTTACGAGTTGGCTCGACGACCAAGAGCAGCGCTTCAGTTGCCGTGAGAGGGTGTCCGAGGTAGTAACCCTGGGCTGCATCGCAACCCATCTTTCGCAAACCGAAGATCTGCTCTTCTCGTTCAACTCCTTCTGCCGTCACCTTCATGCCAAGTGCATGACCGAGATCGATGCTCGCCGAAACCACGCTGACGGAGCTGGTATCGCCCGTCACCCGGTTGATAAGCGCGCGATCGATCTTCAGTACATCGATCGGGAAGGTTTCCAGGTAGGCAAGCGAGGAGTAGCCGATGCCGAAGTCGTCCACCGCAACGCGTATGCCCTGACTGCGAAGTTCACGGAGGATCCCGAGTGTTGCCTCGATATCGTCCATAAGTAGGCGTTCCGTTATTTCCAGTATCACCTGCTGAGGGGCCACCCCCGAGAGCATGAGCCGTTCGACGATGTCATGAACAAACGCCGGGCTTTCGAATTGCCTGCTGGAAACGTTCACCGAGAGCGATAACGCTTGATCGCCTCGCTGGGTGTTCCAGTTCGCCAACTCGCGAAGCGAATGGTCGAGAACGTTGAGGCCAAGTCTGTGAATCAACGCGGAACGTTCAGCAAGTTGGATGAAGAAGTCCGGCGACACAAGACCATACTCATCACTTCTCCACCGAGCGAGGGCTTCGAATCCAATAATCCCAAGGGATTCGACGTCGAAAATGGGCTGATACGCGACTTCGATGTCGTTCGCCGTCACTGCTCGCTCGAGAGCGAGTTCGAGTTCGCGATGTCCGTCGAGTTCGCGTTGGAGAGCCTCGTCGAACTCGACCCACTGCGACCCCCCGCTTTGTTTGGCCCGATACATGGCCCGGTCCGCACGACTGAGCAGTTCTGAGGAGTTCGTTGAACCACTCGCTACCCCGGCCAGGCCGACGCTGACCCCCAACTGGTGTTTGACGGACGGGTGAAATAGTAGGTGGGCTTTCTTTACAACGTCGGAAGCCCGATTATGGAAAACCGGCGAACTCGGTTCAGTCCTTTGCTCGCGTCCGAATGTTGCCCCGTCTGTTTCGAAAGGCAGTCCAAGAAGGTCAACAACGAGCTGGGTGATTTCGAGGGCTTTGTGTCGAGTGGCCTCGAACGCGAGGGCAAACTCGTCGACACCCAGTCGAGCCACCATGGCCGACGGCGAGACCTGTTCGAGCCGTTTTGACACGACTCGTAAAACGGCATCACCGTGTCGATGACCGAACTCGTCGTTGATGTTCTTGAAGTGATCGAGGTCGAGAAAGATCGCCCAAACGATCGCCCCTGGCGTTTTCACTGGCGATGCCAGAAGGTCTTGCAGCCTTTGCACGTATGCACTGCGATTCAGGAGTCCGGTGAGCCCATCGTGTTGGGCCTGGAACGTCAACTCCTGGTGTTGAGCTTGCGTTCGCCGGAGAAGGATCCAAAATCGAAGCAGCACAAGACAGACGACAAGTAGGCTTATTGTGCCCAGGGCAACGCGATGCGCTGCTTTGGAGTAGGCGTGTTCAATGGCAACGACCGGTGCGATGAGCAGCGGCAACGCGACCAGAGCAAAATGTCGTGCGCGAAACGGCGTGTCGTCGATCGAATCCGGACTGTCGAGAGCGGCACGATCTGACGTGGCCAGCGCCAGGACCACCAGCCAGTACCCGAAGGGGGCGAGCTTGAAGGAGCCATTGAATGTTTGAAGACCGTTGAGTCGAGACGACACGATGCCGAGCACGCAGATCCATGCAAAGAACGTCACCAGGAAGCGAGAGGCATGGCAGTCGCGACCGGGAAGCAGCGTGAGCCAGGCCGCAGTGCACAGAAGCACTGCGCTGCCGATCGGGTAGGTCCAGGCGGAGAGATCGTCGGCAAACGATCCCGAGCCGAGGGAATTGAACAAGAATTCCCACGCACTGGCAAGAGCGGTAAGCCCGATCGCTGCGCCGTCGAGGAGGACTTCACTTGTGCGGACGGTGGGGGATAGGCGGGCGAGCCTTATGACGCCCCACGCGAGGGCAACGCAGGCGAGCAACACGAGGCAATGCGCAATTGCCGTCACCGCCTTTGCCCCACCGAGGAGCGGGCCGAGGTCGGAGGCCAGCCCCCCCAGTTGCATGAGTACCAGGGCAGCGGCAATGCGCCGCCACCCTGCGCGGGCTCGGTTGTCTCGGGTAGAAAACGGCAGGGTAGCGTGGTCGAAACGTCGCCCCACCAACACGATGGCGGCTGCGACCGGCACCCATGCGAGCGCCTGATGCGCAATCGTTTGTGCGGGGCCGTGGAAGATGAACGGCAATGCGATAATACCAAAGCAAATCAGTATCTTTTTTCCGTCAATTCGATACTTCATGGCTTTCCATCGGGAACTATGCCCGGAACCTGAACGTATGTTTCGGAAAAGTTGCGCAGAATTGGACCCCAGTGGAATACCGGATGCCGAACGGCTCCCGGTCGATCGGGGATCGGGCGGAAATTCTTCCTGTGCTTTGTGAGGTCTACCTAGGCGCAAGACACGAAGGGGTTACCGTTCCAAGCCAGCTGCCCGCCGCCAAGGCCGCCGAGATCCTAATCCGCGGTTTTGCTCGCGTGGGGATCATCGCACTCGTCTATGAGGCGACGGGTTACCAGGAAGTCCGAGCCCGCTACGAACTGCAAGCGATTCTCGAAGCGTACGTTCGCCCCGAGTTCAGAAAGTGGCTAAAGGCATTTCCCGATGACTTCTTCCGCGATGTACAGGTTGCAGAACTGGGAGTACCGCCCCGGCACATCGAAACGGACCCCCCCAAGTTGGGAGGCTCATCAAGCACTACATCTACGAACAGCTACCGACCGGCGTTCTCGCCGAACTGGAGCGTGTGAATCCAACGTTGCCGAGCGGTCGTCGCGCAAAGAAGCACCACCAGTTCCTTACGAACGATACCGGGAACCCTCATCTCGATCGTCAGATCTCGACCTTCACGACGTTGATGAGAATCGCCAGGAATGGCCAGGAATTCGAAGATCTCTTCGAGCGAGCATTCCAGCCGCCCAACCAGCGGTTCCCTCTCGTCATCGATGTCCCAGAAACGGACCCAACTAGCGGTTCCAACGAGTAGCCGCAGCCTTCTTGGCGATCGCCGACCGCTGCTGCGCGGTCAGCTTCTCCGCCCGCGCTTTGCCGCCCTTCTGCCCGCCCAACCGCCCGAGCGCCACGGCAGCGGGGTTTTTGTCCCCGATGTCCTCGGACGGTGGCGGGGTGATTGTCTCGTCGCCAACCGACTCACGGACGAGCCGCGCTGCAAGGGAGTTCACGTCCCTCGGGCGTTTGCTTGAGCGCTCAGGCATGACCGAAGCGTACAGGTCACCCGAGGGACGTGCGCGATCTACGCCACCTTGACCATTGTGTTGCCGCAGCAGCACGTCGGGTCGTTGGTGCCCTGGCAGTCGCTCCGGGCCGCCTTTGTGACGGTCAGCTCGCAGCCGCATGACTCGTCGGGACAGGTGTACTTCTCGCCTTGCTTGAAAGCCATCGTGTTCCTTTCGTTGGGGTTACGTTAGGTAGCGTAAAAGGTTGCCCCAGGGTCAAGGTCAAGAGGTTTGCGGATGCACTTCACCATCGGTCAGGCAGCCCAGGCTGCGGGCGTCACGGCGCGTGCCGTACGGCTCTACGAGTC
This sequence comes from Acidimicrobiia bacterium, assembly GCA_031429095.1. Taxonomy (GTDB): domain Bacteria; phylum Actinomycetota; class Acidimicrobiia; order Acidimicrobiales; family JANYDT01; genus JANOYY01. The sequence continues at coordinate 34,430 of JANOYY010000130.1, forward strand.
ACGCGGACTTATAGCCGCGCCCTCACGCACAGAGGCGGGCTATCGGCTTTTCACGGACGATGACGTAGACACCCTCAAGTTCATCCGCGGCGGACGAACCCTCGGGCTGCCCCTGGACGCCATCGGCGAAATCATCGAACTCGCCAAGAGGGCATCCCCGTGCGAGCGGACCTGCGCGCTCCTCGCCGAACGCATCTCCGAGATCGACGCAGCCATTGCAGACCTCCAACGACTACGACGTTCAATCACCAACGCTCAACGCGCAGCAGTGGCTACGTCGTCTGCCGCAACACGTTGCGCCGTCATCGAACTTGCGACCGCCGAGTCAAACTGACCCACTACCCAAATTCTTTTGGAACAGGGCCGTGACCTAGATTTGCGTCACGTCCCGTTCTCGTTTGATTCCCGGAGGAAACCAATGTCTGATGCACTGATCATCGATGCCTGTCGCACGCCGCGAGGTATCGGAAAGCCGGGCAAGGGCGCCCTTACGCACCTCCATCCGCAGCATCTCGCCGCCACGGTCCTGGGGGCGTTGGCGAACCGAAATGGATTCAACACCGCCGATGTCGACGACGTTGTGTGGGGGACGAGTTCGCAGGTCTGCGAGCAGGGCGGGGATCTCGGCCGTATGGCTGCGCTCGATGCGGGCTACGACGTGAAGGCGAGTGGCGCAACCCTGGATCGATTCTGCGGGTCGGGTATTACGACTGCGAACTACGCCGCCCATGCAGTAATGGCGGGCATGGAAGATCTCGTCGTGTCAGGGGGCACGGAGATGATGTCGCTTCCGAAGAAGGGCGTGTTGCCAATGGGCGCGAACAACAAGCACCTTCAGGAGATTCATCCCCAGTCTCATCAAGGTGTCTGCGCAGACGCCATTGCGACCTTGGAAGGGATCTCGCGTGAAGTTCTCGATGCGTTGGCGGTTGAGTCACAGGTGCGCGCCGCTCGAGCGATCAGCGAAGGGCGCTTCGACAGGAGTCTTATACCGGTTTTGAACCTCGATGGCTCGATCGCACTCGATCGTGAAGAGTTCCCGCGTCCCCAAACGACCCTTGAGTCGTTGGCTGGTTTGGCGCCAAGTTTCGCGCAGATCGCTGATTATCGACATGAGGAGGGGGCGAAAACCTTCCGTGAACTTATCAATCAGCGTTATCCTGATCTCGACATCAAACACGTGCACCACGCCGGCAACTCGTCCGGCGTCGTCGACGGTGCTGCTGCGATTCTGTTTGCCAGCGAGCGATATGCCAAGGCGCATGGACTCAAGGCCCGAGCGCGTGTTGTCGCCACGGCAAACATGGGCGACGATCCCACCCTCATGTTGAACGCACCGGTCCCGGCGGCCAGAAAAGTACTCCAGCGCGCCGGCATGACGCTCAATGACATTGACCTTTTTGAGGTCAATGAGGCCTTCGCCGTTGTCGCCGAGAAGTTCATGCGTGATCTCGATCTCGATCGTGAGAAGGTCAACGTCAACGGGGGCGCCATGGCCCTCGGGCACCCGATCGGTGCGACGGGGGCAATACTCATCGGCACTGTGCTCGATGAACTAGAACGGCGCGATCTTCAGGTGGGCCTCATCACGATGTGCGCAGGCGGCGGCATGGCCCCGGCGATCATTATCGAACGGGTGTAGAACCAGCCGCGGCAGAACGCTCAGGACAACACGAGAAGAGCGGTGATTTTCATCTGGGATGGTCAATGCGGGAATCTGGTCCCTCCGCAGATCAGAAGAGCAGCACGAGGCGGCCTCGCGTGCCCCCGGCTTCCAGGAGCCGGTGCGCATCGCGGGCCTGCGCCACCGGAAATGTCTTTGCGACGCGGAGCGTAATCTTGCCGTCTTCCACCATCTGTCGTAGCTCGTCGAGTTTGCCTTGCTCCTTGAGGTATTCGCGAACCCAAGTCGTGTGAAATGTAATGCCGCGAACGGGCTCGCCTTCATACCCCCGAACCGATACGAAGGAACCGCCATCGCGTACGGCCGGCAGCAACGCCGCCATTTGGACCGAACCATCCGCTACGGCATCAACGCCCTCCGGTACCAGCGCTCGGATCCGATCGGCCACATCGGGGCCGCGCAGCACGACTTCATCAGCCCCCAGTGATTTCACAAGGGCAGTGTCGTCCGGCGAAGCGTCGGCAATGACGCGAAGGCCAAGCGCCTTACCGAGTTGAACCATGTAACCGCCGTATGCTCCTGCGGCGCCGCTGATGGCGAGTGTCTGACCGGTCCCTAAACCGAGCTGGTCAAATGATAAGCGCGCAGTCAATCCGTTCATCGGCAGGGTGGACGCCTCGATCAGCGAAGAGTTCATCGGTATGCGAGCCACCGAGTCGGCTGGCACGACGATGAACTCTGAATAGGCCCCGTGTGGACCCGGGAGAACGATCGCCATCACTGCATCGCCGAGGCCGTAGCCGGTGGTCGTGCCCTCGCCGATCTCGTCGACCACTCCGGCCGCGTCCATGCCCGGCACGTGCGGGCGCGGAAACTGCTTGAGCATTTCGGCCCGCGACCCATTTCGGGTATAGGTGTCTGTCGGGTTGACGGTTGCTGCGGCGACTCGGATCCGGACCTGCCCGGGGCCGACATGAGGTTCGGGGACTTCGAACACCTTGAGGGCCTCGGGGCCGCCGTATTCATCGACTCCAACGACTCGCATGAGGCGAAGCTATCGCACCTCAGTTGTACAACGGTAGGCGGCTGGCGCTCTCTGCGCAGGATCGTTAGGGTCCATGGATGGCTTCATCGTTGTTAGCTCCACCTCTTCATTCTGAAATCGACACCGTCAGCGAAGCGTTCCAACGAAACCGCACGGATCTGTTGGACCAGCTTGGGGTGATCGATGAGCTTCTCCGCCAGGCCGAGGCCGGAGGCGGCGAGGCGTCCGTTGCCAGAATGCGCTCACGCGGAAAACTGCCGATCCGCGAGCGCATCGCCGCTGTGCTGGATCCCGACAGTCCGTTTCTCGAGATCAGCCCGCTGGCGGGTTACGACTCCGACTACACGATCGGCGGTGGCATGGTCGTTGGGATCGGCGTCATTGCTGGCACGGAATGCGTGATCATGGGAAACGATCCATCGGTGCTGGGTGGTGCGCTCACGCCGTACGCAGGCAAGAAGTGGTCCCGGGCAATCGAAATCGCCCGGGATAACAACCTGCCGTACATCAGCTTTGTGGAGTCAGCGGGGGCTGACCTCCGCGTAGAAGGCGGCGCGGGCGGCGGGCGAAGGGCAACCACCACTCATTTTGCTGAAAGTGGACGCCCGTTCTATGAACTGATCGAACTTTCTAAGATGCGCATACCATCTGTGTGCATAGTGTTTGGCTCGTCCACAGCGGGTGGTGCGTACCAACCTGGACTCTCCGACTATGTCATTGTCGTCAAAGAGCAATCCAAGATCTTCTTAGCGGGTCCGCCGCTCGTGAAGATGGCAACTGGTGAAGACAGCGACGATGAGACACTCGGTGGGGCTCGTATGCACGCAGAGGTTTCCGGACTCGGCGACTATTTCGCCGATGATGAGATGGATGCGATTCGTATGTGTCGTGAGGCGGTCTCGCACCTGAATTGGCGCAAACCTGGCCCGGGCCCCGCGTCGTCAGTTGATGAACCGATCCATGACCCGGAGGAACTTCTCGGCCTCGTGAGTCGAGATCTCCGACAGCCAGTCGATGTTCGAGATGTGCTTGCTCGTGTTGCTGACGGCTCTCGGTTCGAGGAGTTCAAGCCTCTGTGGGGCCCGACCATGATCTGCGGTTGGGCGGAGATCCACGGCTACCCCGTAGGCGTACTTGGGAACAACGGCGTGATCTACCCAGACGCTTCGCAGAAGGCGGCACATTTCATTCAGCTCTGCAACCAAGTCGATGTGCCGCTCGTGTTCGTGCAGAACGTCACCGGATTCATGGTCGGACGAGATTTCGAAGCCGATGGCATCGTGAAGAAGGGATCGCAGCTGATTAACGCGGTGAGCAATTCAACCGTTCCCCACCTTACGGTGGTCATCGGCTCGTCCTACGGGGCCGGTACCTACGGAATGTCAGGGCGAGCATTCGGCAATCGGTTTACGTTCAACTGGCCGACTGCCAAGATCGCAGTGATGGGTCCGAAACAGATTGCTGGCGTGATGTCAATGGTTCGTCGCGGACAGGCAGCTCGTAAAGGAACACCGTTTGACGAAGCCGAAGACGCAGCGATCGTGGCGATGGTGGAAGAGGCCCAGGAGAAGGGGTCACTCGCCCTTGAGTCGGCCGGGTCGGTAAGCGACGACGGCATCATCGATCCCCGCGACACGCGAGCCGTCCTCGGCATGTGCCTGTCGGTTGTTCGAAATCGTCCGATCGCCGGTGCGACCAACTACGGAGTTTTTCGACTATGAGCACGAAGCCGACCCCGATGCCGAAAGGCACACCCTTCACGACATTGCTGGTAGCCAATCGCGGCGAGATTGCCCGACGTATCTTCCGGTCAGCGCGCGCGATGGGATTGCGCTGCGTGGCCGTCTACGTCGACGCCGACGCCAATGCGCCGTTTGTGAAGGAGGCGGACGAGGCAGTTCGTCTTGAGACCAGTTATCTCGACGGGGACGCCGTGATTGCGGCTGCCGTGTTGAGTGGCAGCGACGCGATCCACCCCGGGTATGGATTCCTTTCGGAAAACGCCAACTTTGCGGCATCTGTCATCGAGGCCGGTTTGCGATGGGTCGGCCCATCGCCGGACGTGATCGAGGCAATGGGCGACAAACTTGCCGCCAAGCGAGCCGCAGTTGCGGCGGGCGTCCCAACACTTCCTTCCAGCGATGATCCGTCGAATGCTGACGCGATCGGCTATCCACTTCTCGTCAAGGCAGCCGCGGGCGGCGGCGGGAAAGGCATGCGTGTGGTCGAGGCCGCTGGCGACCTCGCCGAAGCGGTAGCGGCTGCCCAACGCGAGGCGCTCAACGGTTTTGGCGACGGGCGAGTGTTTCTCGAGCGCTACGTCGCTCGGTCGCGGCACATCGAAATCCAGATTCTCGGCGACGAGCACGGAAACCTCGTACACCTTGGGGAACGAGAGTGCTCGATTCAGCGGCGACATCAAAAGATCATCGAAGAGTCGCCTTCTCCAATCGTTGGCGAGGCCATGCGAACCGCAATGGGCAACGCCGCACTTCGCCTAGGGAGTGCGTTGGGGTACCGCTCCGCCGGCACCTTCGAGTTTTTGGTCGACGATGCGACTCGTGAGTTCTTCTTCCTTGAAGTGAACACGCGGCTGCAGGTGGAGCACCCGGTGACCGAAGAGGTCACCGGCATTGATCTTGTCCGTGAGCAGTTGCGGATCGCAGCGGGAGAGCGACTTGGCTATACACAGAGCGACATTGTGTTCCGAGGCTCGGCGATAGAAGCGCGACTGTATGCCGAAGATCCCGAAGGCGGATTCCTTCCCGCGACCGGTACGCTTTCGGCGTTCGCTCCTTCGGATGAGCCAACCGTGCGCTGGGACTCCGGCGTGGAGGCTGGCTCGGTCGTCGGCGTGAACTTCGACCCGATGCTCGCAAAGGTCATTTCACATGGCCGGACACGTGCAGAGGCAGCGGGGCGACTGGCCCGTGCCCTGGAAAGTCTCCATATTGGTGGAGTTGTCACGAACCGCGACTTTCTTGCCGCGACCCTTCGACATGAGTCGTTTCTTGCCGGTGACACGACGACCGACTTTATCGATCGCGCGAATCCTGCACGGTCGCTTCTTCTCAGTGAGGGCGATTTGAATCGCGCGGGGATCGCCGCCGCGCTGTGGATCCAGGGAGCCAACCGCGATGCAGCGAAGGTGTTGCCCGGCATGCCTTCGGGATGGCGCAATTCTCGAATGCCATATGAGCACATATCTTTCCGTCGTGGCGAGCAAACCGTTGAGATTGCGTATCAACTTCAACGTAACGGGGCCTTTGCTATCGGCGGGGATATGTCAGGGCAAACGGCGATGGTGTACTCGTGGAGTCCAAGTGCGATCGATCTGGCCGTCGACGGCCGACGGTGGTCGGCGCGGATTACCCGCCGTGGAACCGTGGTGCATGTACAGGTTCCGCAGGGCACGATTTCCTTTGATCAGCTCCCGCGCTTTCACGTGAAAGGGGCCGGGCTCGTTGGAGGAACCGGCGGTATCGCCGCTCCGATGCCGGGCGTGGTACTCGATGTCCGCTGCGCGGTCGGGGATCGGGTCAGCGCGCGTCAGGTTCTCGTCGTCCTCGAAGCAATGAAAATGGAACATCATGTGAAAGCAACTGTCGACGGGGTGGTCGCTGAAGTTCGTGTGAAGCCCAGGGATCAGGTCGAGAACGGCGTGTTGCTGTTGCGTATCGAGGCCGACGGGGCTCTAAGTGCCTAACCGGCGTCTGAGTCGACCCTTACCTGAGGGCCGTGGATGGATACCCGTCGGGGTACCGGTAGGGTACCGGTAATGGAACTTCCGGAAGAAACAGTTGCCGACCTGATCCGCCGGCTCCGACGCGTCGAGGGGCAGGTACGCGGCATCCAACAGATGTTGACCGACGGTCGCGACTGTCGTGAAATCGTTACCCAGCTGTCGGCAGCGAACAAAGCGCTTGAACAAACTGGTTTTACCCTCGTCGCCGCTGGACTCACCTGGTGCCTGCAGGACCCGGTGCGCTCGGCCGCGGAGGGTTACGACATCGCCGACGTGCAGAAGATGTTCACGAAACTCGCTTAGGAATTGTGGTTCCTCACGTTCCTAACGGTCGAGTTGGGCGCGGGTGTCCTTGAGCTGGTGAAGCTCGGCCGGGCGGGAGTAGAGGAAACCTTGACCAAACGAGCATCCGGCCGAAATCGCGTGTTCTTCCTGTTCGAGGGTCTCGACCCCTTTCACTGCGACCGTGAAGCCGAGTTCTACGCCGACCCCGACCAAAGATCGGGTTACCGCCGCTACGGCTGGATCGACCAAACTGGCCGTTGTCGATTGCGACAGCTTCAGCTGCACTGGTCTGACGGCTGCAATCGTCGCGTAGGGGACCAAGTCCAATGTCACGTCGTCGATCACGATGTCGAATCCAGCCGCACGAAGCTCAGCGAGCCCTTCAATTGTTGCCCCGATCGAGCGGGAAAGGTCTCGGGCCGGGACCTCCAAACGCAGCCTTGCGGCCGTCGTGTTCTCATGACGCGCCAACATCGCCAGTAGACGCGAGTTGCCGAGTTGGGCCAAGCTCAGATTCAGCGATATTGCGCGTCCTGGATGGGTCCGCCCGATGACGCTCAGAGCTTGAAGGGACTGTTCAACAACAAAGCTATCGAGCTGGCGCAATGTCGAATGGTCGTGTCCGGCGCGAAGAAAGTCCGCCGGGTGAAGCGTGCCAAGTGAGTTGTGCTGCCAACGAATGAGCGATTCGAACGATGCCACCTCTCTGGTCGCAAGGTGGACGACAGGCTGGAATACGAGTTGTAGCTCACGGCGCTCGAGCGCGCGATCAAGATCGCGAACCAACTCGGCGGCCCGAAGATCTGCTTCATCGGTTGAGGGGTCAATGGTCTCGAACGTCCCTTTGCCACTGGCTTTTGCCCGGTACATGGCGACGTCGGCGCGTTCGGACAGCGTGCTGTAATCATCTCCGGGCTTTGGTAATGCGACGCCGACGCTTGCGCCGGTAACTATTTCCACACCCTGATAGTGAAACGGCCGCGCCAACGCGACCGTCACGCGTTTCGCTGCAGTCTGCGCGTCATCACGGGTTTGAACTCGGGTGAGAAGGACCGCGAACTCGTCGCCTCCGAGACGGGCGGCCATATCGCCCGGACGAAGCTCAGAACGGAGTCGATCGCCAATCTCGCAGATCAGAGCATCGCCTGCTGCATGACCGTGGGTGTCATTGACACGCTTGAAGTCGTCGAGATCGACCAGCATCAAGGCGATGGGCGGCAAGAAGGAAAGATCGTCCTCGAGTAGTTCACGAGTTCGCCGTGAGAAGGCAGACCGGTTGAACAGACCAGTACTGGAGTCGTATTGCAGTTCCGAGACAAGCTGTCGCTCGAGGTCGCGAAGGTCGCCGATCGAGCGCTTCAGGGAACCATTGGCCACGACCATCGCAATATGGCTGGCCAGAGTCTCCGCCACGCGTACATCTTCGGGTCCGAAGGTGACGATGTTCGTAGCGGGATCACCTAAAGCGATCACGCCAATCAGGCGTTCAGCGACGCGAATCGGCACGACCACTGCTGCGGCGAGTGAGCGAGTTCGAATAGCGTCGCCGAGTTCGTCGGACCCGAGTTCACCGCGCCTGCGTAAGGTCGCCGAGTCTTCTTTGGATTCCCGGACCGCACGGAGAAGCGATGCAAGTACGGGTTGGTTTCCTGCTGGCTCGACAATCGACGGCCCCAAGAGGAGGTGCGATTCGACGACGACGTCACGCCCGGTGTTGCGTGCCGTGTAACGCCGGATCTCGCCGTCTTCATCGAGTTCAACTTCAACGTATTGCAGACGAAGTTCACGAACCGCCTGTTCGATCACCCCTCGCAACGCACTCGATTGAACCTCTTCGTTGAGCACGGTTTCGGACGATCGCTGGAGGAAACCGAGTTCTTCGGCGCGCCTACGCTCTCGGGCGTAGATTACGTTCGACAGATACGCACCGGCGATCGGAAGGGCCGCCAGCGGCGTGGCGAGTGGTGCAACGTCGAGAAGGATCGCGGCGACAACGCCGCTACTTGTTGCCAGAACTGCCGCCCCGAGCCCGATGCGGAGTCCTTCGACCAGACGTTTCGCGTTGTAACGATCCCTCAGACCAATGACGATCCATACGAAGGCCGCTCCGGTTGAGGCGAAACAGACGATAGCTACCAATGCGGCAATCCATGTCGCCGGACGTGTCGAGGTGGCATTTGGCGTGAGCCCGAACGCAGTCCAGGCAACCTGGGACCCGAATGCGTAGCTTGCGGTGTTGAAGGCGACCTTCAGCGGGGTCTGGCGCCGAACGCCCACCAGCGTGACCATCGTGCCGATGGCAATAGTTGCCAAAGTCATGTCGGGCGTCGAATGAATGAGCGCAAGCACGACAACGACCTCGACCACCGAGAACGTATGGGCCGAAGTTCCGACGTGAATGTGAATGACGAGCACCTCGCTGACGGCGAACAGCGTTGTCAGCGCTATTGCCCCGGTCAGCGCGTCAAGGAGCTGACCGACATTGGCTTGCGGGACGAACAACCGGTTGAGGGCCGCGGCGCCAAGAGCCAGCAGAAGCGTTAGTCCCCAGGTGAGCGCCGTAGCGTTGTGCGGTCCGGAGGCACTTGCTGGCGACGACGTTTGTGATCTCATCGACATGTTTTGCCGCACGCTCGCCAACGGCATTGGACGGACCCCGACGCAGCGCGCCCCGTCACGATGCGGCCGAGATCATCCGAAAGCGCCATTCCTTGGCCATCGGCACCCCCACGACGAACCTTGACCCTTCGTCGCCGTTCAAATACTCCCTTTGGCTGCGCGTTCACGACTGAAGGCGGGTGCACGGCCGATCGACCCATATTCAGCCACGCAGAGTGACCGTATCGTGATCTCGTCAAACCCTGGAGGTCACGTTGTTCCACATATCCAAATCC
>JANOYY010000131.1:0-38921 GCA_031429095.1 Acidimicrobiia bacterium
TTCCGTTGTGGATCCGGCTTTTCGGGTTTCTGGCCGTCCGGTGTCGATTTTTGATGAGCAGGGCGAACTTGTTGGCACGATTCCAGCGGGTGTGGCGGTCGATTCCGTTGGAGCGGAGACATCTGTTGATTTGGAGTTGCGGCGCGCCGCTGGGAATCGCTGGGTGCTCGAGGTTGCTGTCGACGGCGATTGGTTGCGTTCGAAGGCCCGGGCGTATCCAGTTGCCGTCGCCGCCGCGGAGCTGACCGCTTCGCAACGAGCCGCGTTCATGGGCCGCCAGTTCCTGAATGCCGGAGTTCACGACTGATCTCGGGTCGCAGCGCGCCAAGGACGGTCAAGGACGGTCAAGGACGGTCGGGGGACGCGTCGTTCGGAAGGCAGCGACGCGTGAAGTTGAAGTGAACGCCTTCGCCGACAGCGGCTGATACGTGAACAGCAGGCGTAGGCCTCAGAGCATGGAGGCGTCGGCCCAGCAGGCGTGGGTGCCAAAGCTGATTCGTTCCGGGAGCTTGACGCGTGCGATCGGGCCGGGCGTGATGTCTTTGGCGTCGAAGACCCAGCATTCACTGGTGTCGTTGCGCATGTCGCTGATGAATGTGGTGAGGTAGCCGTCGTCTTCGGCGGCACCGGGGCCCGAACCGGTCCGAGGGGCCAGGGGTGCTTCGCTGAGGTACACACCATCGGGGCACTCGAAGCGCTGTGTTTCGCCGCTGTCGACATTGAGCTTCACCAGACCGGTAAATAGGAACCATCCGGGCTTGGCGGTGGCACCGTATGTGTACGTATGTTTGCGCCCGCCGAATCGGTTGTTGATAGTGCCGAACTCGAGGAGACGATCATCAATGAACCCTTCGGTTGTTCGGCCGGTGCGGAGGTTGAAGCGCCAACGGTACGGCTTGGGTTGGAGTCGATGGTTGTCGATGAATCGGAACATCATCTCGAACGGGCCGTCGTCGGGGCGTCGATCCGGTTCCGGATGAAGCTGGAAGAAGCCGTCGAGCACGATCTCTTCGCCCTCTTCATACGCGTTGATGAAGTGCAAGATGAAGGTGGGATCGGCTTCGAACCAGCGGATGTCGGCTGCGGTACCGAGACGAGGCACGATCGCAAAACGAGTGGGGAGTTCCCGGTAGAAGCGTACGGCATGAATGTTTCGCTCCAGGGCCTCGGGGTCCCAAAATGTAGGACAGTCATTGAGGATCGAATAATTTTCCGTGAACGCCATGTCGTGGGGCAAACGTGGCCCGGGCAACTCGATCGGAATGTAGTTCGTAAGTTCACGTTGGGAATTGACTACTCCGTAGTGCATGTAGGGAGCATTCTTCGAATAGTTGAAGAACATCATTTCGTCGGTGGCCTCGTCGACCTTCGGATGCGCAGAGATGCCAAGCTCGGTCGGAAAGTTGCCGTGCCAATCCTCGCGACCCATTGGCTCCAACGTCGTCGGGTTGAGGCGATACGCGTCCCCGCACTGATAATGCGTGCTCACCGCAACTCCGGCGTGGACCACGACGTCGGTGCTCGACGCATCTTTGAGGCGAGTCCGCGCACCCCAGCCGTCGCGTAGCGACTTCTCGGGACGCTCCATGATCCCGGCCCACAGCGGACCCCCCGCCTCGCGCTCAGCCTCGAATCCCACGGTCCGGACGAAGCGGTTGCGATACTCCGCCGTCCCCTCACGAAAGTTGACCATGTGAATCATGCCGTCGCCATCGAAGGGGTGATAGCGCCCAATTGAATCGTGCAGGGGATTCTCGGTATTGCGCAAATACACCCCGTTGAGGTCGGCCGGGAGCTCGCCGACCACTTCCAGGTCTGACGCATTGTGTTCGGTGTGCTGAGGACGCCACGGCCCGGTTCGGTACGGGTGGTCGTCGTCGGGTCGGAGGTTCGTTGCGTATCGGGCAACCACATGCGCGTCCATGCATCGACTTTGCCACCGATCGGGCGCCTGGGCCAGCCTGCCAACGGCGAGAAAACGAGAAAGGAGCGCCAGCGACTAACCTTGGAAGCCTCATGAATGCACCCTCTCGACCGCCTGACCCGGCCGTTCGCACATCCGTTCTCGAAAACGGACTCACCGTCGTCACCGAATCGATGCCGGGGTCGCTCTCCGTGACGACCGGCGTGTGGGTCGGCGTAGGCTCTCGCGACGAGCACCCCGACCAGTCGGGATGCTCACACTTTCTGGAGCACTTGCTGTTCAAAGGTACCGACACGCGGACCGCGCTCGACATCGCGCAGGCCATCGATGCGGTCGGTGGCGACATGAACGCGTACACCACGAAAGAGTTCACGACCTTCTACACGCGCACCGTCGCCGAGGACGCGGCACTGAGTCTTGACATCCTCTGCGACATCCTACGGGTCCCGGCATTGCGCGATGCCGACGTCGACTCCGAACGCCAAGTAATCCTTGAAGAGATTGCTATGCGCGCTGATGAACCGGCAGACTTGGTTCACGACATCGTGCACGAGCAGCGCTTTGGCGACCACGGGCTCGGACGCGACACTGCAGGCACCGTTGACACCGTCGCTGCGACATCGGCCGATCACATCCGTGCCTTCATGGACGCAACGTATGGACCGGCTTCGATCGTGGTGGCTGCGGCCGGCAAGGTCGACCACGACGCTACGGTCGAGCAGGTCCGCAACGCGCTGTCACGTCCGTTGACGACACCACCGCCGCGTCACGCGCCGATACACACGCCGCCAAAGTCAATGGTCGTGAGCGAAGACACCGAGCAGGCGCACCTCGTGGTGACTCTCAGCGGCGTTCCCCGCGATGACCCTGACCGCTTTGCTCTTGCGATCCTCGATCACGTACTCGGCGGCGGCATGTCGAGTCGGCTGTTCCATGAGATCCGCGAAAAGCGTGGGCTCGTGTATAGCGTCTACTCCTACCGGGCGTCGTATGAAGACGCCGGGTTTATGGGCATCTACGCCGGGACCGCCCCGGGTCGAGTGCCGGAGGTCCTTGATCTCATCGCCGTCGAACTCGACCGACTGCGTACCCGGGGCCTCGCCGACGATGAGATCCGTCGGGCCAAGAGTTCCGTCCGCGGTGGAACTGCGCTCGGCCTGGAAGATTCCGGATCACGTATGTCTCGTATCGGTCGCACGCAATTGCTGGTGGGCGAAGTGCCGCCGATCGAGTGGCTGTTGCAGCAGACCGACGCGGTCACTATGGCCGACGTGAACCGCGTCATCGAGCGTATCCTCGACCGGCCGGCGACTTTGGCGCTCGTCGGCCCCGTCGACGCCGCTTCGATCGACGATCATCCTCTCGTTGGGGCTTTCTAAGCCAAATTCCTCACCGGCTCGTGCACGGAGCCTGGCAGAATCGACGGCCATGAGTGCGAGCGCCGAGTCCAAGCCCAGTTCCCTTTCTGTGGCGAGGGTCGCGGTCTTCGGCGCAGCGGGTCGGATGGGTGCGGAGGTCTGCCGCGCGGTCGCGGGGGCCGACGACCTCGTCCTCGTCGGTGGTGTCGACCCGTACCATGTCGGCGCGAACCTTTCCGAGGTCACCCGGGCATCGGTGGCCGCCGATGGGGTCGACGCGATCGGCCTTGCGCCGAGTGATCTGCTCGACGCGAGACCCGATGTTGCAATCGACTTCACCGTGCACGGCGCAGCGATGGAGAACCTTCGCTGGTGCGCGGCCAACGGTGTCCACGCAGTGGTCGGGACGACTGGCTTCACCGACGCGGATCTCGCGGAACTTCGTGCCGCGTTCACGAAGAGCAACTGCTTGATAGCCGCCAACTTTGCGATCGGTGCGGTGCTCATGATGCGCTTCGCCGAACTTGCGGCGCCGTTTTTCGAAACGGCCGAAGTGATCGAGTATCACCACGACGCCAAAGTCGACTCGCCTTCGGGAACCGCTATTGCCACGGTGAATCGCATGGCCGCCGCGAAGTCGAGTTGGGCTCCGGACCCAACGCAAAAGGAAGTGCTCGCCGGGGCGCGTGGGGCAAGGGGGGCAGGCGACATCCGGGTCCACGCGGTGCGCATGAGAGGTGTGGTGGCGAATCAGGAAGTGATCCTAGGTACGACCGGCCAGACGCTCGTCATCCGACACGACACGACCGACCGCACCAGCTTTATGCCCGGCGTCGTACTCGCGGCTCAGCGCATCGCGAACCACCCCGGCCTCACCATCGGCCTCGACGGCTTCCTCGGTCTGTAGCCTGCCGGTTAGTCCAACACTCAACGGCAAGTTGCCACCTCGACGGCGAGTTCGTGCGAGCAACAACCTGCCGTCGACGTCGCAACTTGCCGTTGAGTGGGTTGGTGGAGTGCCGTTGAGTGGGTTGGTGGAGTGCCGTTGAGTGGGTTGGTGGAGAGCCGTTGAGTGGGTTGGTGGAGTAGCCGTTGAGTGGGTTGGTGGAGCCCGCCGACCACCCCCAGCGCCAGTCGTTAGTCGCGTTCGTTGAACTTGGCGACTTCATCGCGGAGCGTTTTGAACTTCGACGCCGAACGGATGAGCGCAACGACCATCACACTGACGGTGATAATGAGCAGCCAACGTGAATACTTCTTGTTGAAATCGATCAGGGTCTGCAGTGGTTCTCTGAGCGCTTCGGCGAACAGACGCAACAAGATCGAAATGATAAGTGTGCCGATTATGTCGAGCGTGAAGAAGCGTTTGGGCTTTACGCGGGCGAGTCCTGCGATGGCGCAGATCACCGGACCAGCGGCGAAGGCGCTGAGGATCCACGTTGCCCTCTGAAAGAATCGCCGAGTGGAGTCCATGGCCTGTTTCCCCAAGAGCGACTCGAAAAAGATCATCGCTTTGTCGCCGTAGTACCACCCGATGAGGAAGTACACCGGATCGGAAAGAAGCAGCCGCAGCCACGCCACGATGATCAGAACGAGCGCGTTGACTTTGGGAGCGACCAGCACGATCCAGCGATAGCGAGGCGCGCCAAGCACGAGAAGCAGCGGGTGCTTTTCGAGGAGTTCTGGTGCCGCGCCTCCAGTTATCGTGCCGACGACGGTCAGCAGGGCCACGATTGCGAACAGGACGTACGGTAACGCCCTCGGCAACGGGCGACTCGGTGTGCCGGTGGGGGAGTCTGGCTCGGGCATTGTGGAGCAAGACCCTACAGGGGCGGCCACGAATCGTCGCGAACCTCCGGTAACCTCACGATCGTGAGCAGTCGACGATCTCCCGTTGCCCTTGCGGCGTTGTTCGTCGTCCCATTCGTGATCGCGGCGATTGGCGCGTTCTTGATTCGCACCAACCAACTTGAAGCCACATCGCCGACGGAGCCGATCGCAACGCCGGTCGAGACGACCGCCCCAGCCGAGACGACGGCGCCGCTCACCGTGGAGTCCACGGCCCCGGTCGAGACGACGACGTCCACCGAAGCGCCGATCCAGACGACGACAACAACAAGGGAACCGGCGTCCGTTGCCCCAGACGCGCCAATATCCACCGATGGTGCCGTATTGCGGTCGATCGACACATCCGATCGACGTTTGTTCGACGCCGGCGTGGGATGCGCCAGCCTTGCTCGGGACGCGTCGACCGTGCGAGCCTGCGACATCACCACGACGAACTCGGTCGAGGTCGCATGGGTCTCGATGAACGAGGGCGTTGACATCCTCGCCCACCGGCTCGACGAGGGACCCGACGTTTGGACCGTAGTGCTTCGATCCTCTGCTTCAGCGTCCAAGCCACCAATCGTGGCCGATGTGACGGGCGACGGGGAGAACGACATCGTGGTCGGCTGGCGCTCCGAGGGGGCGCTTGCTACTGATGTCGTCGAAGTTGTCGACCAGAGTCCCGTTGTATCCCTGCACCTCTCGCTCGTCGATGGCAGGGTCACGGTGGGAGACGGCCGCCTCGATGCGTGGAGCCGTATCGATCGCGGCGGCTACGCGCACTGGGGCTATACCGGCGGGGCCGAACGCTGGGAAGCAGTCTCTGAACTCGATAACGACCCGCCAAGCGGTGAGTTGTAGGCGCAGAAGCCTCTCAGGATCGACGCTCGCAGCCCTCGACGTGGTCATCGACCATGCCCGAGGACTGCATGAAGGCGTACATGGTGGTGGGTCCCACAAAGCGAAAGCCCCGTTTCAAAAGTGCCTTTGACATGGCCGCCGACGCCGGCGTCGTCGCCGCCAACGCGTCGCCCGGGCCAAGGCTGGCGAGGGCCTCTCGAGGTGGAGCGAACGACCACACGAACTCATCGAGTGATTCCCCGCCATCGAGCATCGAGGCCGCCACTCGAGCGTTGGAGATTGCAGCGTCGATCTTGGCCCGGTTTCGAACGATGCCGGCGTCGTCGAGGAGGCGCGCACGGTCTGCGTCGGTAAATCCGGCCACGGTTTCGATGTCGAAACCCCCAAACGCGGCCCGGAAGTTCTCCCGCTTGCGAAGGATCGTGATCCACGACAGCCCGGCCTGCATCCCTTCCAGGGTGATCTTTTCGAAGATGCGGTTTTCTCCGTGCAGGGTATGGCCCCACTCGGTGTCGTGGTAGCACTGGTACATCTCGTCGTCGCCACACCACCAGCATCGGGTGACGCCGTCCGATCCCGTTCGTAGCTGTGCTTCCATGACCACGAACGTACCCTCATGGTGGCCCCCGCCGTTCAGGAGTAACCTCTCTCTCATTCAGTTTCGGAGTAGGGAGTACTCAGATGGCACGATTTGGCGAAGTTCTTACCGCAATGGTCACCCCGTTCGACTCGAACGGAGCGCTTGACCTCGACGCCGCGGTCAAGGTCGCGAAGTGGCATGTCGAGAACGGCAACGATGGCTTGGTAATTGCCGGAACGACCGGTGAAGCGCCGACGCTCAGTGACGAGGAACAGTTCGATCTGATCAAGGCGGTATGTGAGGCCGTGTCGGTTCCGGTGATCGCTGGAGCGGGGTCCAATGACACGCCCCATGCTATTCACCTCACGAAAAGGATGAAAGGCATTGGCGCGGCCGGCGTGCTGAGCGTTACGCCGTATTACAACCGCCCATCGCAGGCTGGCATCGAAAACCACTTCCGCGCCGTTGCCGCTTCAACGGATCTTCCGGTCATTGTTTACGACATTCCCGTCCGCACGGGCCGCAAGATCTCCAACGATGTTCTGCTGCGATTGGCCCGCGAGTGCACCAACGTTGTTGCGGTGAAAGACGCCGCGAACGACCTGCCCTCTTCAGCAAAGTTGATGTCCGAGGCGCCCGCCGGTTTCGAGTTGATCAGCGGCAATGACGATATGACGCTGGGGCTCCTTGCGGTTGGCGGCACGGGTGTGATCGGGGTCGCCACTGCGTGGTCGGCACGTCAGCACAAAGAGATGATCACGTCGTTCAAAAAGGGTGACGTTGATCGAGCTCGCCAGATCAACGCCACGTTGATTGAGTCGTTCCTGTTCGAAACGGGCGATGCCAACCCGAATCCGCAGCCGACGAAAGCTATGTTGCGGACATTGGGCCTCCCCGTCGGCCATTGTCGACCCCCGATGGACGGTGCCCCGGCGGATCTTGAAGAACGAGCCCGCGGCGTGTACGCACGTTTGAACGCTGGAGCGTGAGCTCGCCCACGGCGAAAGCCGCGACGCCCAAGAACGCCCCGAAGGCGAAGCCAGCAGGACCAGATGCAACGCCCAAGGCGGGAGCAAAGAGGTCGGCCCAAAAGAAGCAGGAGCCGATGACGTCGCAGCAAAACATCAACCCGAATCAGCCGCAATACGAGCAACCCGACGTGAATGCGATTGCCCCTCCGGCCGCTGGTCGAGTCCGCGTAACGTTTCTCGGTGGTTTGGGGGAGATCGGTCGCAACTGCTGTGCAATCGAGATCGAGGGGCGAATAATGCTCGTCGACGTCGGCCTTATGTTTCCCGAAGCGGACATGCCTGGTGTCGACTTGGTGCTGCCCGACTTTTCGTACTTGCGGGCGAACGCAGATCGCATCGACGGCGCGATTTTGACGCACGGACATGAAGATCACGTCGGTGGCCTGTCGTACTTGCTGCGTGACGTGTCGTTTCCTCTTTACGCAACGGAACTGACGCTTCAGATGGCACGCGGCCGAATCGAAGAGGCTGGTCTCCTCGGACGTACGAGTTTTAACGCACTCCGCGATGGGGAGCGATGCAAGATCGGTGTCTTCGACATAGAAGTGATCCCGGTAACGCACTCGGTCCCCGATGCTATTGCTGTGGCATTCCACACGCCCCAGGGCGTGATCATGCACTCGGGCGATTTCAAGATCGACTTAACCCCTATCGACGGTCGAACCACCGACCTAGCGCAAATCGGTGCAATTGCGGAGACCCACGGCATCCGACTCCTGATGAGCGACTCGACGAATGCGGAGTCGGAAGGTCATACGGAGTCTGAAACGACGATTGGCAAGAACCTGCGCGACATCATCCGCGACCAAAAGGGTCGTCGGGTCATCGTGGCGTGTTTTGCGAGCCACATTCACCGTGTCCAGCAAGTCGTGGAAGCAGCAATCGCCGATGGCCGAAAGGTCACGACTCTTGGTCGGTCCATGCGCCGCAATATCCAGATCGCGCGCGAGATGGGCAAGCTCCGAATCAGCGACAACGATCTGTTCGATATCGAA
The DNA here is from genome assembly GCA_031429095.1 of Acidimicrobiia bacterium. GTDB lineage: Bacteria > Actinomycetota > Acidimicrobiia > Acidimicrobiales > JANYDT01 > JANOYY01. Next base: position 8,577 of record JANOYY010000131.1, read on the forward strand.
CGTATGGGTGACTACGATCCTGGCAAGGTGTTGGTGGTGTCAACGGGGTCGCAGGGCGAGCCGATGTCGGCGCTCTCCACGATGGCTGCGGGTTCGAACAAGTTCCTGAAGATCGTGCCGACCGACACGGTCATACTAAGTTCACATGCGATTCCGGGTAATGAGACCGCTGTCGGGCGCGTGATCGATGGACTGATCCGCCTTGGCGCCGACGTGATTCATTCGGGTCTCGCTCGCGTTCACGTTTCGGGCCACGCCAAGCGGCAGGAGTTGAAGACGCTTATCAGCGTCGCAAAGCCCAAGTATTTCATTCCGATTCACGGTGAGTTTCGTCATCTCACGCATCACACGCGCATTGCGATGGAGATGGGGATTCCCGACTCGAACATCTTGCTGTGCGAAGACGGCGATACCGTCGAGTTGTTCGACGGCGGGATCGATTTCGGCCCGACGGTACCCAACGGCTATCTCTACGTCGACGGCATCGTGGGCGACGTCGGGCAGGGCGTCCTGCGTGATCGTCAAAAGCTTTCCAACGAGGGTGTCGTCGTCGTGATCGTGACGATCGACATTCAGAGTCGCACAATTGTGACCGGCCCTGACTTGATCACCCGCGGTTGGGTGTATGCGCCAGAAGCCGAAGACCTTCTCGGCGAAGCGGCAATCGTGATTCGAAAGAGCCTCGAACAGGCGATCGCCAACGGCACCGATGACCTCGACGGCATGGAACGAATCGTGCGTCAGGCCACTGGCAAGTTCGTCTCGGAGCGCACGAAGCGGCGTCCGATGATCGTTCCCGTAATCATCGAGGTCTAGGAACCAAACCCCTTCCCGAGGCTGTACACCGCCGCCTGCACGGGGCAAAGGAGGGGTTTTCCGCGCCGGATCCGATATCATTTTTAAGCGCATTCTGGATGTTTTATTGACATGTCAATGCATTTCATGCACACTCAGCGTATGCAAAGTGTTTCTGATACCACCGAATGTGGTGGAAAGCCGGTCGGTCGGAAGGCGAAACTCCGCCGTACCCTGGAAGACGCGGCGACGGTGGCTGCTCATCAACACGGTGCGATTACTCGTCGCCAACTCGTCGAATGCGGTTGGACCGAGCGCCAAATCGAACGCTGGGTCGGCGGGCAACGACTGCGCAGCGTTGCGCGAGGCGTCTACGTCCTCACCGCTACGCCGCCATCGTGGGAACGACGGGTGTCGGCGGCGTATCTGTTCAGCTCTCGACGAGCTCGGCCGGCGATCGTTTCGCATGAAACGGCCGGCGCAGTATTTGGCTTCGCGAACTGTGACCGGGATCGGCCGATCGTCTTGACAGCTGGCGCCGCCGACCGGCATCCGAATCCGCTCGCGGTTTTGACCCGGGTAAGCGACTTGCTCCCCGACGACGTGATCGTGGGACCCCTCGGCATTCCAATGACAAGCCCGGCTCGAACGGTGCTGGATCTCGCTACACGTTCGACCAGAGACGAGGTCATCCAAGCGGTGATCGTCGATGCGGTAGGACGCGGCGTTGTCACCCTCGATGAGCTTGAACTTCGATTCGCAAAGTCAGCGCACCGGGCTGGCATCGTCAACGTTAAACGGGTACTTCGCCGGGTGAAAAAGGAGGAACTTCGCCGCATCCGACGTGAGCAACATCGAGCCGAAGTGCTCGAACGACGAGTCATTGCGGCGGCACAGCGTGCCCGTTTGAAGGAAGAGCGAGAGCTTCTCGTCGCCTAGATTTCTGCCGTGAACGATTTTGCGAAACGCGCAATGGGAGCAGCAAAAGAGGTGGGTCGGCGAATGGGGGAGATCCGGGGTGGCCAGTTAGTGGACTCGCTGGTCTTGAAGCTCTTCCTTTCGCTGTTTCCGCTGTTGATCTTCGCTGTGGCGGTTCTGGGGTTCGTCGCATCTCGGCGAGCTGGAGGGTCCGCGGCGCTCACCGATGAACTGGTCGCCAACCTGAAACTGAAAGGGGAGATGGCCGGCCTGTTGAAGGATTTGGTGTCGACGGCGGAAGCCAAGCGAGGTACCGCCTCCGTGGTGGGCTTGATCGGTGTGACGTTCAGTGGTCTGGCCGTGGTTGGAGCGATCGCGGCGATGTGCAATGCAGCTTGGCAGGTAAGCAGTCGAGGCTTTCTTGACCGGATCGTCGGCTTCGGCTGGCTCCTCGGTGCAATCGTTCTGGTCGCGGCGGTGGCCACCGCTACGAGCTTGGTGAGCCTCATCCAAATCCCGTTCGTAAACACGCTTGCGGGATTCGGCGCTGGAGTCGTCAGCGTCGGTGCACTGTTTTGGTGGACAAACCTTTGTTTGACGAACATCCGAATTCCTCCGCGCGCGTATCTTCCCGGCGCCTTCGTGGGGGCAGTTGGTGTTTCGCTGTTCCAGGTGTTCGGGGCGGTTCTCATGCAACGCATCTTGCGGAGTGCCTCGGCGGGCGCAGGTTCGATTGCGGCCGTAGTGGCGTTCCTCACCTTCTTTTCCGTCATCGGACGGTTGTTCCTGCTCAGCGTGCTCGTCAACGTCGTGGCGTGGGAACGAATACACGGCACGGTACAACTTGTCATCAACGCACCGGCGATTCCGGCGGGAGCATGGGTCCAAACCCAGCGCGGCGGTCAGCGAGGAAAGCGTACGCGCAACAAGAATTCCGTTGCCCGACGAGTCGCAAACCGGGCAAAGGCCCGGGGACAGACTCGATTGTCCCAGACGACGGTCAAGCGCGAAGCGTAGAGGCGTCAGGTTTCCACCCTTGTACGACTGGTAAGCACGCAGGTGATTGACCACTAAGCGCGCTTGGAGTACCGGCGGAGAGTGATTTGGGTAGCTTTGCTCGACCCAAGTTCTTTTCGGCTGATACCGTGGTCGTACTGTGCCAACTACCAAGCGGTCTTCCCCTCGCTCGGCAGGTGCGTCACGACGCCGATCTGCCAACATGCGACCTACGTCGAAAACATCTGCGCGCCGAACATTGCGACCATCGTCAACTTCGCGCTCGGCGCGATCTTCCCCTCGAAAGTCGTCAAGCACGCTGCGCCCCAGTGTTCGCTCAGGTCGCAGACTGTTCCCTGCCCGGGGGCGAATCCGAGACTTTCTGGGCGACCGCCTCGGTCAACATGTCGAAGACGTCTGGGGTCTCTCACTGATCGTGGTCGGGCTCCTGATGGTGCTCGGCATGTTTAGCCTTACCGGGATCTTCGGACGTGTGGTGCAAACGACCACGGGTGCCCTCCTCGGCACCGCAAAGCCGCTCTTCGCTCTTTCTCTCATTGGGATTGGCTACGTCTTGCTGCGAGGGATTGAGCGCGAAGAACCGGCGCGCGTTGTGATCGGCGCCAGCATGCTGACGTTTGCGACGTGCGGTCTTCTTCATCTCCGCTCGGGCGGCCCGAAATGGGACTCGCCGCTTGCGGTCCTGCGGCGCGCCGGCGGCGTGGTCGGGGCACTTGCAGCGGAACCGCTTCATGGCGTGGTCGGCACGTGGGGTTCCGTGCTCGTGTTGACGGTGGTCGCCGGACTCGGCGTTCTCATCACGATAAAACTGCGCGTTCGCGATGCTGTCAACCGGACGGCCGATGGTGTTCGCCCTGCCGGGCTTGCTGTCGGCCGTTCCTTTCGGGCACTCTTCGAAATTTATGGTGACACTGATCTTCGTGACCTCTCTGCGCAACGTCACCCGACAGCGCGCCGCCATATCGACTCTGCCGACTCGTTTTACGACATTCCGTTTTACGATGATGTGCTCGACGAGTCGGACCCCCACGTGTATTCGTCGGGTTCGCTGTTGGAAAAGGCTCCACCCCGGCGCCGATCGAAGCGGACGTACGGGTCGGGACCGGATTTTCCGGCCGACGTCGGATCTCCCGGCCACGATGGCGGTCGCGGTGCGTCTGGTGACGACGAGAACACGATCGATGTCGTGGCCGCAGAGGAGGCTGCACTCGACGCCGCCATCGAAGGACTGAACCCGCGCTCGTCTGTCGGGGTAACGCTCCCGCCGGATCCGGTGTGGACCGAGGAGCAGCCGGTCGCTGAATTGGTTGCCCTTCCCGGCCTCGGCCCGAAGAAGAAGAGCGCCAAAAAGGCGACCGGTTGTTCGCCGACACCGATTGTGTGGAAGTTGCCGCCGAAGGCGCTGCTCAAAAAGGGCAAGGCCATCGAGGTTGATAAGCGCGCTGTTGAAGCTGGCGGCCGGGTGCTCGAAGAGGCTCTGGCTGCCCATGGTGTTGAAACACGACTGTCTGGAATGACGGTCGGACCGACGGTTACGCGATACGAACTCGAGCTCGCCCCCGGCGTAAAGGTTGCGAAAGTCACTGCGCTGCACAAAGACATGGCGTACGCGATGGCAACGGCCGACGTTCGCATCCTCGCCCCGATTCCCGGGAAATCGGCAATCGGTGTCGAGGTCCCGAACAAGCAGCGCCAACTTGTGGCCGTTGGCGACGTGCTGCACACACCTGAGGCGAAGGCTCTCACCGCGCCGCTGACGGTTGCGATCGGCCGCGACATAGACGGATGTCCAGTCCTCGTCGATCTGGCCAAGATGCCGCACGTGCTTGTCGCTGGAACGACCGGCTCCGGTAAGTCGAGTTGCATCAACTCGCTTCTCACGTCGATCCTGATGCGCAGCACACCGGACCAGGTCCGTATGATCCTGATCGATCCGAAGATGGTTGAGCTGAGCCAGTACAACGGACTCCCGCATTTGCTGACTCAAGTTGTCACGAACCCGAAGAAGGCGGCTGCCGCGCTGGCCTGGGCCGTCGACGAAATGGAACGGCGCTATGAGTTGCTTGCTGGGCTCGGGTTCCGAGACATCGGTGGGTACAACGCAGCGTTCGACAAAGGTGAGCTTGAAGACCCCTATGCCAGCGATCCGGCCGGTGGAATTGGTCTGCCGCCGGCGCCGAAATATGCGCGCTTAACAACGATTCTGGTCGTCGTCGACGAGCTTGCCGACCTCATGATGGTTTCGGCAAAAGACGTTGAAGACTCGATTGTCCGCATCGCCCAAAAGGCACGAGCCGTTGGCATTCACCTGGTGATTGCGACGCAGCGTCCGAGCGTCAACGTCATCACCGGTTTGATCAAGGCGAACGTGCCATCTCGTTTCGCGTTTGCGGTGTCGACGCTGGTCGATTCGCGCGTCATCATCGATCAACCCGGCGCAGAGCGCTTGATCGGTCAAGGCGACATGTTGATGACGACCGTGTCATCGAACATTCCGCAGCGCGTGCAGGGCAACTTCGTGAGCGAAGAGGAAATCCGCGCGGTCGTAGGATTCTGGAAACGTCAGGCCCAAGACGCTCGAGCGCTCAATCCGGCACTTCCCGGTGTCGATCCGGGAACCAACGTCGGCGGCAACGAGCCAGGTACCAAGCTGGCAACAACAGGTTTCGTCGACTTCAGCTCCGACGCGGGTCGCGGCGCGTCGACGCCGGGATTCGGATTCGAAGGCGGCTTCGACGTTGCGCCCGCGCCCCTTCGGCCGATGGCTGCCGATCCATTCGCCTACGGCGGGGCCGCAGAGCTGATGGGTTCTGGTCGCAACCCTGCGACCGGCGAACCCGACGACGACGGCGAATCCGACGATATGTTCGACGCTGCGATGGAACTGGTTGTCCGCTCACAACTCGGGTCGACCTCGATGCTCCAGCGCAAGCTCCGGGTCGGGTTCTCACGTGCTGGGCGCATCATGGACCTGTTGGAGAACAAGGGCATTGTTGGACCGTCAACGGGATCGAAGGCTCGCGACGTCTTGATGAGTGTCGAAGAGCTTGAGCTGTTGTTGAAGAACCGCGGGTAGTACGGGCGCCAACAGGAGCGATCGCTGAACTTTGGCCTTGATCTGCGCTCGCGCGGTGGTGCCGCAAGGGACCGAGCGTGGTGTCCCAAAAGCTTGGGCGTCGTAGTGGGTGTGTACACCGATGAACGAAAGTTCTACACCTGACGCGCAGCAGTGACCGTTACTTCGACGAACCAATGTGGCCGGGCGAGCATTGGTACAGGGACGAGGGTCGACGTTGCGAGGTGTCCGTCGAAGTATGCGTCACGTGCCGCCATTACCGCACCGAGTTCGTTACCGACCACGGCATAGGTGGTGTACGCAACCACATCGGTTTTCGTAAAGCCGCCCGCGTTTAAAATGGCGTCGATGGACCGCCACATTTCAGCGGCCTGCTCCGCTACGTCGGTGCTGATGGTGCCATCGGGTCGTTCGCCGACGATGCCCGAGGTAAGCACGATTTCCGACCCCGCCGGGATTGCAACGGCGAGTGCGTACTTGGCAGCGGGAGCAGCAATAGTGGCGGGTTCAATGACCGAGTTCATGGAGCGAGGATAGGCTGACTGAATCGGTCCAGTGATCGGCTACGGTCGTTGCGCTGTGAATGAGGGATTTGAAGCATTGGGATTCGCCAGGGTCGATACCGACCGTGACCGACGTCAAGGGGCCCCTGAGGCCATTCTGGCGGCGGGAAAAACGCCGACCGAAGTGGCCGCAATCGCCCGTGCCCTGCTGGAATCGGGAGCGACTTCGGTCCTGGCAACACGCTGCGATCCCGATCATCGCGACGCCATGCTGGCCATCTCATCCGATGTTCAGTGGCACGAGCGGGCCCGTTGTGCCTGGATTGCCTCCCACGTCCCCGCACCGCTCGGCTTGGTCACGATTGTTTCGGCCGGGACATCGGACCGCAACGTAGTTCATGAGGCGCGCATCCGTGCCGAGTTGATCGGTACTACCGTGATCGTGCATGAGGACTGTGGGGTCGCCGGGCTCCATCGGCTCATGCCGGTCATTCCCGACTTGAACCGGGCGGCATGTGTTGTTGTCGTGGCGGGAATGGATGCGGCGCTCGCCTCGGTGGTGGGTGGCATTACGCCAGCCCCGGTCATCGCTGTGCCGACATCGACTGGGTACGGCACAGCGTTCGGGGGCGTGAGCGCCCTTCTCGCCATGCTGAACTCGTGTGCTGCGGGCGTCGCCGTCGTCAACATTGATGATGGGTTTGGGGCTGGCACGATCGCAGCTCGCATCGCACGGATGGCAATCCCGACTCCATGATCTTGTACATCGACTGCGTTGGTGGTGTTGCTGGCGACATGCTGTTGGCGGCACTTGTCGATGCTGGCGCACCGCTTGTGGCAATCAACGACGCGCTGTCCAAACTCCGAGTGCCGGGGCTTGGTGCCTCCGTCGAACGTGTTGAGCGCCACTCGATCAACTGCGCGCATATCAAAGTCGAGTGGGAACACTCCGATTCGCGGGCCCACCCTCGTGCGTACGCGGAGATCCGCTCCCTTATCGCTGGCGCAGGCCTTGTCCCTCGGGTGGCCGAGCGGGCACTCGCCGCGTTTCATCGGCTGGCCGTCGTCGAGGGACGCATCCACGGCGTTGCGGTGGATCACGTTCATTTTCATGAGGTCGGGTCCGAGGACTCGATTGCCGACGTGGTCGGTGTCGCCGTGGCGCTGGAACTGCTTGGGATCAACGAGGTGCACTGTTCACCGCTGCCGCTCGGTCGGGGCTTCGTGCGTGGCGCGCACGGCGTATTGCCACTCCCTGCCCCGGCCACGCTTGAGCTGCTGTGCGACGTCCCCGTGGTCGGCGTCGACATCGAAAAGGAGCTCGTCACTCCCACGGGTGCTGCGCTCGTTGTGTCGCTGGCCACTCGGTTTGGTTCGATCCCGCCAATGTCGGTGTCCTCGGTCGGATACGGCGCCGGCGGGCGTGATTTGGTCGAGCGGCCGAACCTCGTGCGTGCGCTGGTCGGGCGGTTCACCGTTCAGGAGGAGCGCAGCGAGATTGTTCTAATCGAGACCAATCTTGACGACTGTTCGCCCGAACTTATCCCCGACGCGGCAGCGGCAGCAATGCGCGCGGGGGCTCTCGATGTGTGGACGTCGCCGGTCACCATGAAGAAGGGTCGACCCGGATTCGTCCTGCACGCGATCGCGCGGGCAGGCGATAGGGCTGCCGTTGCCGATGCGCTTCTGCTCGAGACTTCAGCGTTGGGTGTACGTATGTGTACATATGAGCGTTTGGAACTCGATCGAGCGTTCCTCACGGTGCCTGTCGGTTCGTGGTCGGTGTCCGTCAAAGTGGGAAGTCGAAACGGCCAGGTAATGAACATTGCGCCGGAACACGACGACTGCGCAACGGTTGCGGGAAAGCTCGGGCTCCCGGTAAAGGAAGTCTTTGCCCGGGCATTGGTCGCAGCGCGAACGCAGCTCGATGGTGGGTGGAAGCCGTGAAGGCCATTGATGAAATTGAGATTGCCGACGTGGTTGCAACCATCGCCCGGATTGAGAAGCAGATCGCTTCGTACTCCAGTGCGATTGTGGCGTTCTCGGGCGGAGTGGACTCTTCGCTCGTTGCGGCGTTAGCCTTTCGGGCGCTGGGCGCAAATGCGCTCGCGATCACCGCTGTGTCATCGGCGCTCGCCACGGGCGAGCTCGACGGAGCCCGCCATGTTGCGTCGACCATCGGCTTGGCCCACGAAGTGATTTCCACCGACGAAATGGCCCGCGCCGGCTACCGGGAGAACGGCCCCGACCGCTGTTACCACTGCAAGAGCGAGCTCTATGATCGTCTTGCCGATGTGGCCGTATCGCGCGGGTTTGGGGTCCTGCTTTCGGGAGCGAACTCCGACGATCAGGGCGACTGGCGACCGGGGCTCATCGCTGCGGCCGAGCACGATGTCCGCCATCCGCTTCTTGAAGCGGGCGTTGGAAAGTCAATGGTTCGGGCCATGGCCGCGTACCTCGCGGTGCCGAGCGCGGAGAAGCCCGCCAGCCCCTGCCTGGCGTCGCGAGTGCCGCATGGAACGCCGGTTGACCCGATCGTGCTTTCCCAGATCGATCAGGCCGAACTCGCTGTCCGAGCGCTCGGTTATGGCGTGTTGCGGGTGCGTCACTACGGAGAGCTCGCAAAGCTCGAGCTCTCCGAGGCCGATATCGAACGTGCGCTTACGGGTGTGGAACGCGACAGGCTTGCGGCGGCCGTGAGGTCAGCCGGTTACCGGCACTCGGCGATTGACACCGAGCCGTTCCGCTCCGGCAACCTCACGGTGCACCTGTTGCCGATGCCGCGTCGCAAGGCGTAACGCCGAGCACTACTGCATCGGTTTGGGGTTCGTCGCCAGCAATCGAACCTGGTTGAGCGACTCGATCCGCTGCTCCGCAATGCGGTCAGCAGCAGCGGCATAGGTAATCCCGTCGGCGTCGGCGATAGCGAAGGTCTCCAGCACCCGGTCATAGACCCGGCGCACGTTGTCCCAGGCCCGCTCAGGCTGGAAGCCGCCCTTGCGGAAACGGTCCGTGTCGAAAATCGTCCCGCCTGAGTTCGCCACGTAGTCGACGGCGTAGACGATGTCACGATCCTGCAACACCTGGGCATGACGCTCGTCGGCAAAAATGTTGTTGGCCGAACCAGCAACTATGCGCGCTTTCAATCGTGGAATGGTGTCGTCGTTGATGACGGCCCCGAGGGCATAAGGCGCGAAGATGTCGACGTCGGCGTCGTAGATCGCTTCGGGGGAGACCGCTGTCACGCCGTAGGTTTCCGCGGCGGATTCAACTTTGGCGGCGTCGACGTCGGCGACGGTGACGATCGCGCCTTGCTCCACGAACAGCTTCAGCGCCTTTTCGCCGCACACGCCGAGACCTTGCAGCGCAATGCGCTTCCCCGAGAGCGAGTTCGAGCCCCATACGCGCAGCGCGCAGGCTTGCGCAGAAAGAACGGATGAAAGCGCGGTGGCCGGGGAGATGTCACCTGCTCCGCCCGAGTGTTCAGGAAGCGTCACCACATGATCGGTCTCCATGTGCAAAAGTTCCATGTCGTGAAGTGTGGTACCTACATCTTCACCGGTGATGTACTCACCGCCCTGCTGATCAATGAACCGGCCCATGGATCGAATCAGGGCCTCGCTCTTGTCCTTTTTCGGATCGCCGATGATCACCGCCTTGCCGCCGCCGAGGTTCACACCGGCGGCCGCGTACTTGTATGTCATGCCACGAGCAAGACGCATCGCATCGAGAATTGCGTCATTCTCCGAAGCGTATGTCCACATACGAAGTCCGCCCGTGGCGGGCCCAAGCGCAGTCGAGTGAATCGCGATGATGGCGCGCAAACCCGTATCGGTGTCGTTGCACATCACGACCTTCTTGAATTTGTACTTCTGCATGTAGTCGAGGATGCGGGCGTCCATGATTCCTTTGGCGATTGAGAGGAGGGGAGAGCGGTGATTATGCGGCGGTGTAGCCGCCGTCGACATACAGCACCGCGCCGGTGACGTAGCTCGACGCCTCCGAGGCAAAGAAGGCTACGGGGCCGACCAACTCCTCCGGCCGCCCGCGGCGACCCATCGGCGTGAACTGCAGCACCTGCGCGCGCTTTTCGGGGCGAGCGTGTTCATCTGTGGCGCCGCTCATCACGTTCTCGAAGTATCCGGGAGCAAATGCGTTGACGCGAATGTTGTGCTTCGCCCATTCCACGGCCTGGACGCGAGTCAGCTGATCCACGCCGCCCTTCGCCGCGGCGTAGGCGCTGAGGCCGGCAATCCCGACGCCGCCGGCGATCGAAGAGTTGTTGATGATGGAGCCGCCCGTGCCCTGGGCAATCATGTGTCGCGCAGCCATCTGGGAGCAGTTGAAATAGCCCTTGAGGTTAATGTCGAGCACGGTGTCCCATGCATCCTCGGTGACTTCTTCCGCAGGCTCGATGATGTCGATACCAGCGTTGTTCACCATTACATGGAGACCACCGAAGTGCTGGACGGTACGTCCGATGAGTGCCTGCACGCCGGGGCGGTCCGTGGTGTCGAGCCGCAGCGCTATTGCTTGGCCGCCGTCGGCAACAATCTCGCCAGCGGTGCCCTCGGCCTCGGTGAGCGTGCGTGAGCACACCACCACTCGTGCGCCCATCTGGCCCAGCCCAACGGCAATGGCCCTTCCGAGACCGCGTCCCGAGCCCGTCACCACAATTACTCGATCGTTGAGGTCAAACCAGTTCATGCGTCGATGCTACGTGCCGTGTCTCCCCCGCCGGGACACGGACCGGCGTTCGTGTCGGGCACCGGGTCCGGTGGAGGCCACCCACGAGTCGGTGGGCCCATGTTGACACGCTGGTGCAGTTGCGTTGCGTTGCGTTGCGTTGCGTTGCGTTGCGGTGGTGGCGAGCGTCGGCGTCGGCTGAGTGAAAGTCGCGCACCAAGAGCGAGCGCGAGCGGGGGCTAGGGCAGGAGTGCCTGCAGAGACTCGAGGGTGTCAGCGTCACGGGCGACCTTGTCGCTGCGGTAGGCCTTCACGCGGGCGAATCGCAGGGCGACGCCGCCGGGGTATCTGGTGGAACGCTGCACGCCGTCGATTGCGATCTCAACCACCATGTCCGGTCGCAGCCACACTGTTCCCGGCGTTCGCTTCACCTCACGCTGTTGGAACTCGTCGGTTTGCCAGGCGAGGAGCTTGTCGGTGAGTCCCTTGAACGTCTTGCCGACCATGACGAACTCATGCGATCCGTCGTCGGGCGACGTCCGTCGGGCGCCGAGGTGCAGATTGGAAAGCCAACCCTGTCGGCGTCCGTGTCCCCATTCTGCGGCAAGCACCACGAGATCGAAGGTTCGCACGGGTTTCACTTTTAACCACGTCGATCCGCGGCGGCCAGCCTCATATGTAGACGTAGCATCTTTGACCATCACGCCTTCGTGCCCGCGAGTAAGAGCCTCATCCTGCGTCGCCAACGCCTCGGTAAGATCACTGGTCACGACCCCTGGAATTCGACGATGACCGACAAGCTCGGCGAGCACTTCGAGGCGATGTCGCAGGGGCCGGTCGAGGAGATCGGTGCCGTCGAGATGCATGCAGTCAAAGAAGAACGGCTGTAGTCCACCACCCGATGCGGTGTGGTCGGCAGCTGGCGAAGCATCGGTTGAATCGGTCGCGAACGTGCTGATCGTCGATTGGAATGCAATCGGTCGGCCGTCGAGATCGAGCCCGAGTACTTCACCGTCCAGAACGACGGACGAGCACCTAAGTGCACGTACTATGTCGACGACGCCCGGCAGTCGATCGGTGATCTCATTGAGGTTCCGCGTGAAGATTCGGACCGCGTCGTTGTTGCGATGCACCTGGACGCGTGCCCCGTCGAGCTTCCATTCCACTGATGCTGCGGCAAAGTTGGAGAGCGCGGATGGAACATCGGTGGCCGTTGATGCCAGCATGGGCTGGATAGGTCTGCCCACAACAAGTCCGATTGCCCGAAGAGCGTCTTCGCCGGCACGAGCCGCAACAGCGGCCGCTGCGAGGTCGCCGCTCAGGAGGTGCGCTCGACGCACCAGTGCAATGTCAACCCCGAATGCCCTGGAAACGGCGTCGATGACAACGCCACCAAGTGCGCCCTGGCGTAGTTCGCCCGAGATCAAGCCGGTGAGGAGCAACGCCTCGTTGGGAGTCGCCCGCTGATACACCGCCGCAAGCGTGGCTTGCCGGACACCCACCGACCCGTCGCCACTCGTCGTCGCCAAAGTTGTGAAAAGCGTGTCGATCTCGTCGACGGTAAGAGAAGATTCGACTGCGTGTCCGACCAAGGGGTCCCCCGAGCGGTACAACGCTGCCCAACCGACACCGAGACGTCCCTGTCGCGTCGCACCCGACAACCAGGTCGTCACGACACCGAGTTGGTGGTCAGTTTCGGTTGCTGCAAGGACCACAGCAATCGTGGCCGCCTTGGAAAGCCGTGAACGAGTCGACGCGACGCCTTCAACTGCCTGGGCTACATCACCAAAGAGCATGGCCCATGCTGGCACGTACGCCTGAGCATCGTTGTCTGAGCGTCGTTGTATGAGCAAGACTGGAACACTCATGCATGTCCGAGTTCCCGCCTCCACTGCAAACCTCGGGCCTGGATTTGATACCCTCGGACTCGCGCTGAACATGTACACCGATGTCAAGGTGGAACCAGCAGAAGCCCTTGAACTGATTTGTGAAGGCGCTGGTGCGGAATTCCCGGCGGGTCCCGATCATCTTGCTGCCCGTGTCGCCAGGCTGGTGCTCGGCCACGATCGCGTCCGCATCGAGGTCAACTCCGAGATCCCCGTTTCACGCGGCCTTGGTTCGTCTGGGTCGTTGGCCGTTGCAGTCGCCGCGGCGTGTGGCGCCGACGATCCGCTCTCATTGGTCGGCCTTTTTGAAGGTCACGCCGACAACGCGGCAGCGTGTGTGCTCGGCGGCTTTGTGACCGCGGCGATCGTTGACGGAGCCGTTCGGGCGAGGCGTCTCCCGTTGGACCCGGAGCTTTCGTTCGTGGCCATCATCCCCCAGCGGGAGCTGGAGACGAAGACGGCCCGTGGCGCAATTCCGGAGACAGTCCCGCACGTCGATGCCGTGTTCAACCTTGGCCGTATGGGACTGCTCATTGCCGGGATGGCCGACCAGTCCCTTCTCCAGCCTTTTGCTGCCGAGGATCGCTTGCATCAGCAGTATCGCACCGAACTGTTTCCGGAGTCGGTTGTAGTACTACGTGCACTTACTGATGCCGGAGCGTTGGTGTCGTTCTGGTCGGGTGCTGGGCCGACGCTGATCGGGGTTTGCCCCTCGACGTCGGTGCATGCCGTTCGAGACGCTGGGGCAATCGCCATGGCCGATCAGGGTTTGTCGGGTGAGGCATTCGTCCTCGACGCCGATCTCGACGGCCTGACATATCTCTAGGACACAGGCATGGTTGTTCACGTGCGCAAACACTTTGGTGGCTCGCAGTTCGGCGCGGTAGAACCTTGGTCATGACATCCCCTGTTCAGATCACCGACTGTGTCGTGCTCGCCGAAGGTCTCCAATTTCCTGAAGCGCCGATCGCGATGCCCGACGGGAGCGTCGTGTTTGCCGAAATAGCGGGTGAACGGATTTCGCGGGTGAGACCACAGGGCGGGGGTTGGTCCGCCGTTGAGACCGTGGCTGATGTTCCCGGCGGACCGAACGGGCTCGCCGTCGGGCCTGACGGTGCTCTGTATTGCTGTAACAACGGCGGAAGCTTCGAGTGGGCCCGGATCAACGGCATGACTCTCCCCGGACCGCGGCCCAGCACTTGGCGAGGGGGCAGCATCGACCGTATCGACCCGAAGTCCGGTTCGGTCACCACGCTGTATCGGAAGGCGACGAACGCCGACGTTGACCTTCGGGGACCAAACGATTTGATGTTCGATACCCACGGCGGGTTTTGGTTTACCGATCACGGAACCCGAACTCTTCGGACGGCGGACCGAACGGGCATTTGGTACGCCCGCGCCGACGGCTCTCGTTGCGAAGAGAAAGTTCATCCCGCCGATGGCCCGAATGGGATCGGCCTGTCGCCTTCCGGCGACCGGCTGGTGTGGGTCGAAACGCACAGCGGGCGTGCCTACTGGCGCGAGATTTCCGCACCGGGCGAAGTGGAGCCGGTTGATCGGGTGACTCGCGGCGTGCTGGCCTCGCCGGGCACGGGTCTGTTCGATTCTCTCGCCATGGACGTCGACGGGAACGCGTGCATTGCCACTATTGGCCCGGGCGGAATCACCTCGATTGCTCCCGACGGCTCGTGGACGCATTACCTGATGCCGACGGAAGTCTTTGATCCTCTGACCACCAACATCTGTTTTGGGGGAGCCGACATGCGCACGGCGTTCATTACACAATCTGGTTTCGGAAGACTGATTGCGCTCACCTGGCCGACGGCGGGCAGGCCGCTCGCACACTAGATCGAGGGTCAGGTCAGGGGAGGACCGGGATAGCTGGGGTCCACTGGCTCTCTCCCGATGCGCCGATTGTAGATAGGGTTGATCCCATGGCGACAAAAAAGAACTCCGAACCTGGGTCCTTGGACGAACCATCGAGCCCGAAAGTGCTGGTGCCACGTGCCAAGGCAGCGAATGTGGGGGCGAGACGCACCCGGAGCAAGACTACAGCAAATCGTAAGTACACAGATCTGTCTGTGGCTTCGTTTCAACATCCGGCCGATCGAGCGGCCACGGCGGCCCTCGCCGCTATCCCTGGGCTCGATACCGTTGTCCGATGGCTAATCGAGCAAGGCTATGAGCGTGCGCTCTACCAGCAGAACCTGGCTACATCGGTGCGGATTGGTCCGAAGCAACTACCTGACCTGAACGAATCATTCGTACGCGTACTAACTGTGCTTGATCTGCCGGGTGCCACGCAAAAGCCACCCGCACTCTACGTCGGCCAGAATCCCGCGCTCAATGCAATGACCATCGGCTCGCAGAGCCCCTATGTTGTGCTGACGAGCCGACTGGTCGATGTGCTTGACCTCGACGAACTTCGAACGGTGATGGGCCACGAGGTGGGGCATATCATGGCCAGCCACGTTGTCTACCACACCGCCCTTCAGATTCTACTGGGCATCTCCGTCCCGCTCCTTAGTCCGGGAAGTCTTCCCCTCACGGCGGTGCGACTGGCGCTATTGGAATGGTTCCGTGCCGCTGAGTTGACCTGTGACCGTGCTGCGGTGCTTGCAGTCGATGATCCGGAGTTGGTGTGTCGCACGCTTATGGTGCTCGGATCGGGGCTACCGTCAGCGCAACTCTCGCTACCCTCGTTCATGGAACAGGTCCGTGAGTATCAGGAATGCGATGACGGACCGGATCGCCTGCGCCGCTTTCTTGCGCTTGTGAACCAGACCCACTCGACGCCGGTTCGCCGAGCCTCGGAGATCATGCGGTGGGTTGCCGGCGGCGAGTTCGAGCGAATTCGAAGCGGCGAGTACGTCCGACGCGGCGACGAAGCCGATGTGGCCGCTGCCGCTGGTGATGCGGTCGCTCACTACGGTGAACGCTTCCGAGACATCGCGAGTTCAGCGGGGGAATCTGTTTCGAAGGTGAGTAACAGACTGCAGACCTGGCTCCAAAGCGACTAGTTCCCCTCGATACCTCGCGTAAACCCGAGCATGTCACGGCAGAACTGGTGTCGGTCTTAATGTCTGTGGCGTGAGGAGCCGAGGAAGACAGCGAGGAGAGCCGCGAGCAGTCGAAGATCTCGACTTCGAAGAGAACCAGTGGTTCCTTCGGCGCGGGGTTCCGCTCCTCGTGTCAGAACGGGTAGCCAAAGTACCGGCTCAGATTTGGGGGCGAGCGCTCCCCGCATTGGTGGTCCTGTATGTTGCGATGTTGCTGCGGGGGTTAGCTACCAAAGATCAGAGCGTCACGGCCGACCTGGCAATCGGGGGTGCGGTCTTGGTGGCCACATGGCTGGTCTCCAACCTCATTCACCGTCAGCGCCCGTTCTCGCTGCCGAATGAACTCGGCCCATTCGAGTTGGCTGCCTTCGTGGTGGGACCCGCTATTCCGTCGCTGCTGACCAGTGAAGCGGCAGGCCTTTTGCTGGAGGGCGATGGCTTCGCGACGCGAATCATCGGTGCACTTATCGTCATGGTATTTGAACTGTGTGTGCTTGCCGTCGTCTGGTTTGTTGTCAGCTTCGGGATCGTGTCTCTGACGGTATGGCTGTTGCGTGAGTTCGCTCAGACGCTCAGACGCTCGGCACGACTGGCACGGCATTGGCACGTACTGTTCCGTTGTTGCTGGGCGTCGTTACCTTCTTCTTTCTGACCGCCGAGGTATGGCAGTCGATCGGGCTCCTGCACTGGTTTCCGTATGCGCTACTGGTCCTGTTGTTCGCCCTGCTCGGGGGCGTGTTCATCGCCCGGGGCCGAAACCTAGACATTGATCAACTGGCACGATTTGGGTCCCGGGAAGAACTCGAAACGGTCCTGCTCTCATCAGGTGTTCCGGCCCGAGTTACGCGACACCGTTTCGGAGAACTCCAGTATCCGACGATTTGTCCATTGGGGCGACGGCAGCGAGCGAACCTGATAGCGGTAGCGGTGCTGTCCCGACTCGTTGTTGCGACGGTGGTCGCTGTGGTCGTCGGTTTGTTCTTTGTCGTATTCGGATTCCTGGCGGTGAATGGCGAGGTCGTGAAGGCGTGGACGCTCCAGTCCCCGCGCGAGATCGTCTCGCTTCGCGTGCCAACTCGCACGCTGATGCTGACGTGGGAACACCTCAACGTTGCCGGTTTCCTCGCCACTTTCAGCGGCTTCTACTTCACGATCGTGTCGGCGACAGACCCGACGCTACGCGCAGGACTGCGAGATACTGCAGAAGATGGCGTCCGTGCTGCCTGTGCAGCGCGCATCGTGTTGACTGATCGTGATCACCACGACCCACGCCGCTCTCCATCGAAATACTCTGAAGGTCTTACGAATTGGTAAGTCGACATAAGAATGACACTCAGATTCATGGGTTGCTCCAGAGGGTCGTTGCGTAGTTTTCTTCGAGCCCGGCGCGTGTTTTCAAACCGTTTGGGTCGGCGCTCTGACCGGCTCCGGCGTGGTCCAGCAACATGCATTCAATTGCTGGCATCGACGCAGTGTCGGGCCATTGCTCCTGGTGCCAAAGCCCAGATCTGCGGAACGCTTTTGCGCAATGGATGAACGCCTCAACGACCTGCACGACTACGGATATTTTCGGGCGACGTTGCTGCGCGCTCTGCGGACCGCCAAGTGTGACGGCATCGAGGATATCGGGATCGGTCGTGACATATCCGAGGCCATTTATTCGTAACGTCTCATCCAGTCCGGGAATGATGGCCAACACTCCAATTCGGGGATCGCGGACAAGGTTTCGGTACCCGTCGAGTCGGTTGTTCCCGGGCAGTTCGCCCCAGGCCACCTGATTCGGTGAACGCATGACGACGAACCCGGGCGTGCCACCCTTCGGTGACACGTCGCCCGTCCCATCAGGGTTCGTTGTGCCCATCGCGATGAAGGGGCAGTGCGCGAGAAACAATCGGCAGTTCTCATCGAGCTCCGAGATCTGCTTGTTCACCGCTCCCCTGCCAGGGGCAGGGAAGTGCAAAGCAAGTTCATCGACGGAGCTGATTACGTTCGCGACGGGTTGGAAGGCCATCGCCGAAGCCTTGCAGATCGGACCCGGCCCGAGCTATTCGGTTGTCAAGGAGCAAACTTCGCCGCATCGCCATGGCTACGCCGACCTATCGAGGGTGCGACAGCTTCGGCCTTGAAGACCAAGAAATCCGAAAATTCATGAACAACCCTGGGGCATCCAGGGGACAGACCCGTAATTGATGCCGAGAAGGACGATATATACGAGCGAAGATCGTCCGGCGTCTAGTACGCCGAAGGATCGTCCACGAACGTCACGGTCACCGTGTTGTATCCGAGACCACGTACGAGCGACGTCATCATGGTCGTGGTGTTCGCCTCGGCCACCGAGAGGACGGTCGACTTCTGTGCCGCCTCTTCCAGCTTCTTCTGGGCTGTACGCAGGGCGGCGTTCGCACCCGCAGGGGCGTCGCCGATTGCCGACCCGATCCGGTCGAGCAGCCCTCGCTTGTGCTGCACCACCGTGGTGTTGGCAAGATCGAGCTCTGCTGTGCGCAGCGTGGCGTGGGGCAGGCGCACGACGACCGACTTGGTGGTCTCGTCGATTGTCAGCGCTGAGGTGCCCAGCTTGGACAAGTCGACTCCCGCGTCGACAGACCCGGTCGCCAACATGATTGTGCGTTCACCGCGCACGGCCGAGGGGAGCCACTTCGCGTCATCTTCGAGGTCGACGACGACCGTGAACTGGGCCGATGCCGCGCGGTAGTCGCTCAGGTTCGCGATCGCCGACAACAACACCGGTTGGGTCCGGTCGACCTTTCTGGTGGCAAACGGGGTCCACGCCCTCCAAAAGGGACCAAGAACGGAGACGGCCACCATCGAAACGGCCAGGACTGCGACGCCCACAAGCACCGATCGTCGAAGTGCCGAGAGCACTCGCCCGCGCCGAGCGTCCTTGAGGGTTTGATTCGATGGTGCAAGCAGGGCAGCAGTCACGATGAGATGACCCCGACCGGGGCAAAAAGTCGCGTGGATTGCGCGCCGAACCCGGGACAAGCGCCATCTTTCGTGCGGGATATGTTTGTCCGAGCATCTCACCGGGCCAGAAAACCGGTCTGGGCGAACGGGTCAACTAGCCTCACTTCCGTGACGAGGCGGTATTGGATAGAGACCCTGGGGTGTCCGAAGAACCAGGTTGATTCCGACAAGCTCGTCGGAACGCTCGTCGACGACGGAATGACGCTGGCTGCGGACGCCGCAAGTGCTGACCTCGTGGTCGTAAACACCTGTGCGTTCATCGAGGCGGCGCGTCAAGAATCAATCGACACCGTCCTCGCCCTGACAGAAAACAAGAAGAAGGGTGCCACGGTCGTCGTTACCGGCTGCATGGCTGAGCGTTACGGCGACGAATTGGCCGAGGCGCTCCCCGAAGTGGACCGCGTCGTTGGGTTCGGAGTGCCGGTCACCCTTGGCCAGACAAAGCCGAGGGGTACGAAGAAGTCGGCGCTCGAGATCGAGGCCGAGCGCCCGGTCCCGTCCTTGGACCTCCTCAACCTGTCGCGGCCGAAGAGCACCTTGCCGTGGGCGTATATAAAGATCGCGGAAGGGTGCAACCGGAACTGCGGCTTTTGCGCCATTCCGTCGTTCCGCGGTCCTCAGCGGTCTCGAACCGTTGCCTCGATTCTCGAAGAGGTCGATCAGCTCGCGGCGAAAGAAATCGTTCTCGTTGCCCAAGATCTTGCCTCCTATGGCGTCGATGAGCCAGAGAGTCTCGGCGCGGGAGCGATTGTCGGCCTCGTCAAGGCAGTATCGAAGAAGACGAAACGTACTCGCTTGCTTTACCTGTACCCGAGCGACCTGACTGATGGTTTGGTTGACGCCATCCTACGAACCGACGTGCCCTATTTCGATTTGTCCCTGCAGCACGTGTCCAAGACGTTGCTGCGACGGATGCGCCGGTGGGGTGACGGTGACCGATTCCTCAAGCGAATCGAGACCATTCGAAGCTGGGACTCCGAGGCAGCGTTCCGGTCGAACTTCATCGTCGGCTATCCGGGCGAAACCGAGGAAGATCACGACAAGTTGCTTCGTTTCGTGGAGTCTGCGCAGCTGGATTGGTGCGGGTTCTTCGAGTTCTCCCGCGAGGTTGGTACGTATGCATATGATCTCGATGATCAGGTGTCGGCATCGCTCATGCGCGAGCGTCTCCTCGAACTGAACGAACTGCAGGATCGAATCACCGCACGCCGTCGTGATGCAATGATCGGGAAGACCGTCGAAGTGCTCGTTGATGAGCCCGGAATCGGCCGTACACATCGTGAGGCGCCCGAGATTGACGGCATCGTCTCTATACCGATCACTCTCGAAGCGGGAACGTTTCATGACGTTGTGATTGTCTCGGCGGAAGGCCCTGACCTCACCGCCGAATTGGTCTCATGACCGTGGTTGCAAAGGAACCGAGTTACAGCTCGCACGCATGGCTCACGCCCGCCAACGCGCTCACGGCAGTGCGACTCGCGGCCACCCCCGTGGTGTTGATCCTGATAGCGCAGCGCCATTTCGACGTTCTCACGCTCGTGCTCTGGGTTATCGTGTGCGCGACGGACTGGGCCGACGGCATATTGGCCCGCCGCTACGGCGTGTCGAAGTCAGGCGCATTTCTCGATCCGCTGGCCGACAAGATTCTGGTGCTCGGCGCGATGATCGTGTTGGTTCTGAAGAAGGAATTCTGGGTGCTGCCTGTGGCGCTGATCGCCACCCGAGAGATTGCGATGAGTGTGTATCGGTCAGTTGTTGGCCGCAAGGGCGTTTCGATCCCCGCTCGTCGGTCGGCCAAGTACAAGACGTTTGCTCAACAGGTGTGCGTGAGCTTTGCGATAACACCTTGGCTTGGGCAGCATGCCAGCTGGATTGGCCATGTGCTGCTCTGGGTCTCCGTGGCGCTCACCCTCTACACCGGAGGGCAATATCTCAATGCGGCGCGGAACCGTACGAATTGATCTTGTCGATCAAACGATGTTTCACACCCGGCCATTCATCGAGTGTGATCGAGTAGAAGGCCGAATGGCGAATCTGGCCATCAAAGGCGTACTGATGATTCCGCAGGACTCCCTCGAACGTAGCCCCGATGCGTTCGATGTTGTCCCGTGAGCGCTGGTTCCGAGAATCGGTTTTGAGGCACATCCGCAGCACCCGCCATTCTTCGAACGCGTGCGTCAGCATCAAGAGTTTCGCTTCGGTGTTGATTGCAGTTCGCTGGGCCGACGCGCCCAGCCAGGTCCATCCGATCTCGGCCGCCTCGGGAGTCGTTCGGTCGAGGACGTCGGTACCGAATGAAACCCCGGGCGGGATTGACCAGAATTCGATGTTTCCGAACCGTGTACTTCCGACTGCCCTGTTGTCCGATTTACGCACGGTTGCGAACGGCAGGGCCGTGCCGCTCGCCTGCATCGTCAAAGCGGCGTCGACGTAGGCCCGAACCGACGTCTCCGTCGGTTCCGGCACCCAGGTCAATCCGAAGCGCGACCGGTCGGTGCCGATCGCTTCGATTAGATCACCGATGTGTCGATGACCGAGCGGTTCCATCCGAACCTGTTCCCCATCGAGAACGACCGGAACCACCTTCTTGAAAGCTGCCATTGGCGACTACTTTTTCTTCTTCTTCGGGGGCGTGTACCGCTTCGACGCAGGCGCCAACGATCGGCCGGTCGCGTCTTGTGTCGCTTTCTCGTCGACCTTCTTCCGACCCCGGGGGACGTCGCGTGGGTCTACCCCGAAGTCGCCCGCCGATGCCTTCTCATCCATGCGCTGACGTTGGTCACGAAAGATGCGGATGTTCAGCCATACAAAGAACGCCAAGACGGGGAACGCAAACAGAATCAACGTTCCCCACGGGGATCCGTAGACCGTGAGGATGGCTCCGATGCCGGCGAGCCAGCGATTCGTCTTCCACAGCAATACGGCGAACAGCGCAACAAACGCCATACCGAGTAGGAACCGTCCCCCGAAACCATCCTTCGAAGATGCGGTGATGGCGGTTATTGCGGCGCCCCCGTATCCTGCAGCGAGAAAGCCGATCTTTTGTTCGATTGGCCGGAGGCGGTTCACCTCACGGCGATCCTGTTTGGAGAGGTACACCCGAGGACGCGCCTCGCGACTCGGTCGAGCGGACTTCGGCTTGGAAGAGAACAGACCCACGAGGCAGAAAGGGTAGTCGCCGGGGCGGGTGCCTCGGCCCGGAGCGGCTGGGAACGTTTGCAGAATCGTCTGAGTGCGCCGCGTTGAGGCAGTATCAGTGCATGCGCGTCGAAGTTGTGGCTATTGGAACCGAGTTGTTGCTGGGCCAGATCACCGACACGAATTCGTCCTGGATGGGAGAGCATCTGGCCATGGCCGGTATCGACTCGCACTTTCAGGTCAAGGTCGGCGACAATCAGGAGCGAATGGTAAGTGCGCTTCGAATAGCGCTCTCTCGAAGCGAAGCCGTCATTTGCTGCGGGGGCCTCGGGCCGACCCAGGACGACATCACCCGCGAAGCGATTGCCGAAGTCATGGGTGTCGCTCTCGTTCGCGACAACGACATCGTGGATCGAATCCGAGCGATGTTCGAGGCCCGTGGACGCGTGATGGCGGAGAACAATGCTCGCCAAGGTGACGTCCCTGTCGGAGCGACGGTGATGCCACAGGTCAAGGGCACCGCTCCCGGACTGATTTGTCCGGTCATGGTCGACGGAGTCGAACGCGTTATCTACGCCGTCCCGGGGGTGCCCTATGAGATGACCGACTTCATGGAGCGGGTGATCATCCCCGATCTGCAGCGACGCAGCGGGCAGATCGCCACCATCAAATCGCGGACTCTTCGTACTTGGGGGGCGGCGGAGTCCACCATTGCGGAAATGGTCGCACCTCGCCTCGAGGCGCTTGATCAGCCGGGTGCTCCGCCGGCGACCATTGCGTTCTTGGCGAGCGGCATCGAAGGAATCAAAGTCCGAATCACGGCGAAGGCAGTTGATGAAGCGGCCGTCCGGGCGATCCTCGACGACGAAGAAGCAGCGCTTCGCACGATCCTCGGCGGGCTGGTCTTCGGACTCGACGATGAAACCATGGAATCCGTGGCGGGTCGGCTCCTTATGGCGACAGGAAAGACGGTTGCGGTGGCCGAGTCGGTGACGGGCGGGTTGGTGTCGTCGCGAATGGTTGCTGTCCCCGGGGCCTCGGCCTGGTTTCGCGGCGCGATTGTGTCGTACGCCAGCGAGGTGAAATACGACCTGCTGGGTGTTCCCGAGGGGCCGGTCGTGAGTGCCGACGCCGCGGCGGCTATGGCCGCTGGAGTGGCCGATCGCCTGGGGGCCGACGTCGGTCTTTCGATCACCGGGGTGGCGGGACCCGATACCCAGGACGGCCAGCCTGTCGGCACAGTCTTCGTCGGGGTTTGCGACTCACGAGGCACCGTGGTGCAAGAGCTCAAGTTACCGGGGGACCGTGACCGGATTCGCCAATTTGCGGCGATTAGCGCGGCCGACCTACTGCGTCGGCATCTGCTCGCGTAGTCATCTCGCAACTTGGGGAGGGGCGCCCCCTTCTGGTGCCGATGCAAGTTCTCTGTTCAGTCTCGAAGGCAAGCATCCGATCTAATCGTTGTGAATCACAGGTCTTCGCCGCGTACGCGTCCACATCGCCCCCGAGAGATGGCCGCCATCGCCGGGGCGGTCTCCTTGGCCGTTTCCCTGTCTATGGCGGTCGGAGGTGCGCGGCGCGCAAACGCCGCCGGCGGTGACGTCCTCACCATTGCGGGGACGGGTGCGCCGGGATCGACGAATGCGATGGGCATGGACGCGTCGTTTCGGTATCCGTGGGCGATCGTTTCCGATGGTAGGGGAAACGCGTATGTCGCCGACACGGACAACAACTTGATCCGCAAAGTGGTGTTGTCGACCGGCGCCGTGACGACGGTGGCCGGTGACGGGGCGTTGGGTTCTGATGACGGCCCGGCAACGACCGCCAGTTTCAACTTTCCGTCTGGTCTGGCGTTTGTCAATCCCACGACGCTGGCCGTTGCCGACTCATTCAACCGAAAAATCCGTCTCCTCAACATCTCCACAGCGACCGTTTCGACGTTGGCCGGAAGTGGCACCTTCGGAATGGCCGATGGGATCGGTGCCAACGCTCAGTTCGGAACTCCGTACGACGTTGCGTCTGATGGCGAGGGATCTCTGTATGTGGCTGACGGTGGCGTAGATCTGGCCAACAACATCGCTACGAACAGCATCCGCAAGATCGACGTCGGAACCGGAGCCGTTACGACCGTCGCAGGAACCGGTGCATACGGGATCGTGAACGGACCGACGACAACCGCGGAGTTTCGTCAGCCCCATGGCCTCGCAGTTTCCGGAAACTATGTCTACGTTGCAGACCGGCTCAACAATACGATCAGAATGATCGACCTGATCGCCCGTACGATTGTCGATTTTGCGGGTACGGGCGTCGCTGGGTTCCAAGACGGGCCTGCGGTGAGCGCCCAGTTCGATTCACCCCATCGGGTTATTGTCGACGGGAATCGTCTTCTGGTCGCTGACACGAATAACAACCGAATCCGGGCGATCGATCTCGCGACGAATATTGTAAGCACACTTAGTGGCGTCGGAACGGCCGGATTCGCCAGTGGGTCGGCTAGTTCCGCACAGTTCTCTT
This sequence comes from Acidimicrobiia bacterium, assembly GCA_031429095.1. GTDB lineage: Bacteria > Actinomycetota > Acidimicrobiia > Acidimicrobiales > JANYDT01 > JANOYY01. Next base: position 33,154 of record JANOYY010000131.1, read on the forward strand.
CACCCGTAGGTCTGACCACCGATACCTCGGGGTACCTGCTCGTGGCCGACACCTTCAACCACAGCATTCGGGCTGTTGACACAGGCTCGCCGATCCTTTCGCCGATTGGGGCAGCGACAACGAGTGCTGCGCCTTCCTTCGGTGGTGCTTCAACGTCGGTGCCTGCCGCTGCCACCACCCCGGCACGTGGCAAGCTTGAGTTGGTCTCGACGCTTCCGGCGTCGACGTCGTCTGCTGTGTCGTCTGCTGTGTCGACCGCTGTCGTTTCGTCGACCGTTGCTTCGTCTGGCGCGAAAACCCCCCTGTCGCCGGCCACAGTCCCCGCGCCCCTTGCACTTCCTGCGCTCAGCGCCACGGGTCCTGTGAAGTCTATGGCTGATGGGCCGGTCTATGACCCACTCGTTGGTGCGCCGGAAATTCCCGAGTCACTTGCGCTGACGGGCTCTGGGTCAAGTCTCCTCTTCGCTCTTGCGCTTTGCCTGACGGGTTCGGGCGTGCTGCTGGTGACTCGTCGTCGTACCCGTGCGAACGAGCAGGCGAGCTAGCGGCATCGGCGAGTCGTCCTCGCGGTGACTCGTTGCCCGTCGCCTGAGACGGGATCGATTCTCGTTGCCCAGCCGTTTCCATCGAGGCGGTGTGGGTGAAACGTATACCCCACGGCTGCTGAGCCGACGAAGTCGATTTGCAGAATACCGGTGTCAGCCGTTGCACCCGAGCGGGGATCCCAAATGAAGTTCCCCAGGCTGAATGCGGTGAGGTTCGAATCCTTGAACTCGATTGGCTGGAGGACATGGGGATGAGAACCCAACACGATTGCTGCCCCGGCGTCGTGCAGGGCATCAGCGAGTTTTCTCTGAACGCTCGAAGGACACGGATCCCCTTCTATTCCCCAGTGCATCACGACGATGACAACGTCTGCGCGCGTACGACTTTGGCGAACCGCCCGCAACACCCGTTCGGTGTTCGAATCGAGAACATGTTTACCTGCCGAAGCAATGCCTGGCCGGGTGGGTTGAGCCACCCAACTTGGCGTCGGGATGATCTGTGATGCGCCGAGAATTGCGATGCTGGTATCACCCTGATCGACGATGACCGGTTCCAGAGCCTCGACGATCGTGTGTCCCGCACCAACTTGGGCGACACCGGCCCGATCGAGCGCATCGAGGGTGTCGTAGAGGCCAACCGTCCCGAAATCCAGCGTGTGGTTGTTGGCGAGGGACACGACGTCAACACCTGCTTGTTGGAGGACGTTGGCGAACCCCGGCGGGGATCGGAAGGTATAGGTCTTCACCTGCCGCGTGCCTCTTGTGGTGAGCGCGGTTTCGAGGTTCACGATTGTGAGGTCGCTCGTGTCGATGGTCGGTTGTATGCGCGCAAACGGTGTTCGGTTGCGTTCGGTGAGGGGCCGGGTGAGAAGCGTGTCACCGCCGAAGGTCAGTGTCCACCGTGCCTGCTCGGGCGCGGTGGTCGACGCCACGATTGCCAGGTCGGTCGGTTGTGCTGAGACAGTCGAGGTCGTCGAGACAGCCGAGACAGTCGAGGTCGTCGAGGCAGGATCACCCGGTGTCGTCGTGAGAGCCAGGCGTGTCGCCGAGGTTGCTTCCCCCGTCGGTGTGACGAAGAGCAAAACGACCACGGCCAGGTTCGCCACGAAGCAGCTGATGACGAACAGCCTTCGTTGGAGCCCCGTCACGGCAGTGACTCTACGAAACACCGGTTCCGTGCACGCGGATCGGTGTGCACCGGTTCTTGACACGAACGAACGTTCGTGTAAAGGTAGCGAACGTTCGTTCGAAACAACGTTCGTGTGATTTTGTTTGCAAAATCCGAGCAAGACTGTCACACCCCCCGGTCAGGATCAGATCTGTTCCCCGAACCGACTACCACCGAAAGGCAGATCAATGGAACGAGATAAGGCACTGGATATGGCACTTGGCCAGATCGAGAAGCAATTTGGCAAAGGCTCCATCATGCGAATGGGGGAGAACACGCATATGACCGTCGAGGCAATCTCGACCGGATCGCTTGCGGTCGACCTCGCCCTTGGCATCGGGGGTCTCCCCCGCGGTCGCGTCACGGAAATCTATGGTCCAGAATCCTCCGGCAAGTCAACGCTGGCTATGCATGTGGTCGCTGAGGCACAGCGAAACGGCGGCACCTGCGCCTATATCGACGCCGAGCATGCGATGGATCCGGTGTATGCCGCGGCGATCGGTGTCGACGTCGACAACTTGTTGATTTCGCAGCCCGATACCGGTGAGCAAGCCCTTGAGATCTGCGACATGCTCGTTCGCTCGGGCGCGGTCGATGTGGTCGTCATCGACTCCGTTGCCGCGCTCACCCCGAAGGCGGAAATCGAAGGCGACATGGGCGACAGCTTCGTCGGTCTGCAGGCACGCTTGATGAGCCAGGCATTGCGCAAGCTCACCGCCAACATCAACCGGACGAACACGGTGGTGATTTTCATCAATCAGCTGCGAGAAAAGATTGGTGTCATGTTCGGGTCGCCGGAAACGACACCCGGTGGCAAGGCGTTGAAATTCTACTCGTCGGTCCGAATTGATATCCGGCGGATCGAATCCATCAAGGACGGCACCGATGTGGTCGGAAACCGCACTCGCGTCAAGATCGTCAAGAACAAGGTGGCTCCGCCCTTCAAGCAGGCCGAGTTCGACATCACCTACGGCAAGGGCATCAGCCGTGAAGGGTCCACCATCGATATCGCAGTGGAGTACGCAATCGTGAAGAAGTCTGGTGCCTGGTACACCTACGAGGGTGAACAACTTGGTCAGGGCCGTGAGAACGCAAAGAACTTCCTGATCGAGAACCCCGAGATCACCATGGAGATCAACGAGAAGATCAAGCAGAAGGTGGGGCTGATCGTGGTGGAAGACAAGGGTGCCTTGAACGAACTCGACGATCAGCCGATCTCCCTCGACTGAACCACCCTCGGCCCTCGGGTTGTCGCATCCCGCTGGAATAGGTCAAAAGCACCATTTCGAAAGAACACCCTTCAGTTGGCCCGGGGGAGGGACGAAGGAAGAGATGTGTGGTGGCGGACTTGGCCCGCATCGATCGCAAGGTCGGTGCGGGCCGTCCTATTTTCGGGGCGTGACTTCGGGACGTGTCGTCCCGGGTGCCTGTCAATCACACTCGCTTCAGCAGAGAAGCCGGGCTCGTAGTTGCTCGATAATGGTTGGGTTCATGCCGCCGTCGACGAGGTAGCGAATCGCGCCTCCGTAGGACTCGTCGATTAGTTGTAGCGCTCGTACGATGCCGCTTCGCATGACTCCAATGATTGGAATTGCCTGAGCCGGATCGATGCCTGCGTCAAGGAGACCCTGGCGCAGCGCGAGGAGACGAATCGGAGTCCGGTACAAATTCGTCGCCAGGAAGTCGTCGATGATGTCCTCGTCGTCGACGCCGAGTATTCGATGCAGTAGTGCCGTGGCAATTCCCGTCCGATCCTTGCCTCCTGAACAATGGAACAGCGCCGGGAGTTTGGTCTCGTCGGCCAACCCACTCAACATCGCCACAAACATCGGTCGCCCCGCAGCGAGCACGGCCTCGTACGCCTCTTCCCAAAACGATGGCGCCGGCATCGGGCGCAGGCCGGCAAGGGCCTCGCGGATGAGATCGACGACGGAGTCGTCGAGGGCTTGGGTATCAGACGTCGACAACAAGTGAACCTCCGGGTTCCAACCGTTGGCGAAACGACTTGGCTGTCGCTCTCTTTCTGAGTTCAGGCGGAAGTCGTACACACTGGCGATGTTTCGCTCGCGAACCTGCTTAAGGTCGTTGTCAGTGAGGGTATTGAGGTGGTCGCTGCGATAGACCACGGATTCGCGGAGACTCATTGCGTTGTGGCCGACGTAACCCCCGACGTCACGGAAGTTGAACGATCCGGTGAGACCTAACCGTCGTGACAGGTCCATCGACTGGCTGGGCAGTTGTTCCTCGTCGATCCCGGTCCACGCCGCGAAGCGGCGGAGCGTTGCGACGTCGAGCCGTAGGTCCTTTTCGAAAAAGTGTTGGGCGAACGGGTTGTCGTTATAACGAACGATCTCGCGGTACCCGTGCGACGCGTAGAGCGCCCGAGCCTCTGTCAGCGAGGAGCGCGTGTCCAAACGTGCGACTGTGCATCCAAACGCCACAGCTGCATCTTCGAGAAGCGAGAGCAGCTGTCGCGATAGCCCTCGGCCGCGAACACCCGGTCGCAGGAACATGCGCTTGATCTCGCCAACCTGGGTCTCGCCGTCGGTATAACAACGGACGCCGCCGATCCCGCATAACACGTCGCTTCGAAATGCACCGAGGAACAGCCCGGAGGGGGACACGAACTCTGACGCCACTGCGTTTGCGCCCTGAGTCTCGTCGATCGAACTGGTGGCCGTCTCCTCTCGGAGGGCCTCGTCTCTCGATTCAAGTTCGGCGAGATACTCCCGAAGATGGGCTACCACCCGCGCGTCGTCGTAACTGATCGGCCGAATGTCGAACTCGTTGGGGTGCGACGGTGAGCTGTCGGAAGTGGAAGCGGGCACCAACATTGTATAGCCGGTCAACGAAAGAACCCGCCCATCGTGGTGGCCCGGCCGTCTAGCGCGGCGCGATTGCCGACGCCGAAAGCAACTCATCGAGCGAAGCGTTCTTCGGTGGATAGATGAGTTCGGTGTTGATCTTGCGTTTGAGGGCTTTTGCGTCGGCACCTGTCATGGCGACCTCGCGTTCCCATCCGGTGGTAAACACCGCGCCGGAGCGTCCGAGATCAAGGCAGGTGACGTAGCGAAGTTGTTCGTATGCGACGAGTGGAGCGCCTGCCAAATCACGTGCGACGTTTTCGCCCGCATATCGCCCAAGTTGCATGGCGTGCTGACACGACATCATGGTGCGATGGCCATCGCCGACATCGGCCGATGCTGCATCACCGGCAACGAAAACTCGGTGGTCGCTGGGGGCACGTAGGAACTCGTCGACAATGATTCGTCCGGAATCGTCTCGCTCGCCGGAGACGTGTGCCGTGAAGGGAGCAGCGGTGAGCCCGGTCGTGAACACAACCGCATCGACGTCGATCACCTGATCGTGGAGCGACACGGATACGTTCGTAAGTGAGCGTACTGATGCGCCAAGGACGCACCTCACGCCTGCGTTTTCGAGAGCGTCGACGATGACCGATCGAGGTCCGCTTCCCAGTTCGGGCCCAACTTCAAGCGCCTGATCGATGAGCGTGACCTCCGCTTTAGCCCGCGGGCTGTGAACCTCGATGCGGTCGTGAAGTTCGAGAGCCAACTCGATTCCGCTGAATCCGGCACCGATCACTGCCACCCGTACAAGAGACTGTTCAGAGAGTTCAGCGAGGCGCCGATCGAAGGCAACCGCTTCGGATTGGGTATCGACACTGAAGGACGTTTCGATGCCGGGAATCGGCGGACGTTTCATGGCGCTGCCGACGGCCACGACAAGTCGGTCGAACCCAACGGTTCCACCGCTCGCCAGCACCATGGTGTTGTCGGGTCCGAACGATGAAGCGCCATCCTGGACAAAGGAGACATCAAGCGTTTCCAGCAATGGTCGAAGGTCCACCCCGAGGTTCTCCGGGTGCGCCTCATAGAGGCGGGGACGCATCACCAACGTCGGTTCGGGCGCGACCAACGCAATATCGATGCTCGCGCCTGCGACTCGGCGAGCTGCGGCTGCAGCCCAGAAGCCGCCGAACCCCCCGCCAACGATCACGATCTGCTGGTTGGCCATCTGGTCCTTCCCTTCGTTCT
>JANOYY010000132.1:0-4203 GCA_031429095.1 Acidimicrobiia bacterium
CCAGGGCCACAGGCCAGGATGAAGCAATGCCCGCCGGCCTGGCTGAGGCGGCCTTTGAGACGATCCACGGCCAGTTCAGCGATGAGCAGCGCGAGGGCATCTTCAAACCAGAAGTCATTGTCGACGCAACGGCTTCGGCGCAGGAAAAGCTGCTGGCTTACACGGGTCGAAAGAGCTGACAGGCATCGAGCCTGCTCGAACGTTACCGAAGGGAGATTCACGTCAATGGTGCTCAACAAGCAAGAGAAGGAACGGCTCCCAGGCACGTTGAAGCGGTCGCCAGCCAAAGCGCAGGCGACCTACATGCACACCCTTGAGTCAGCTGAGCAAGTGCACGGCGACGGTGAGGCCGCGCATCGGATCGCGTTCGGATCGCTGAAACACTCCTTTGAAAAGGTTGGCGATCACTGGGAGCCGAAGGACGAGCCGGGTCCGAGCGACGATCAGGACGCAAAGACCGGTGTGGAAGCGCGAACGAGCCCGGTCAAGACCGCCGGCGGAGTGAACGCCCGCGCAACCAAGGCGCACCTGCTCGAGGTCGCTACTCGCCTCGAGATCCGCGGCCGGTGGGCAATGTCGAAGGACGACCTCGTCGCTGCGATCGACAAAGCCAACCGCAGGGCCACAGCTCAGGCGTCGCAATGACCCTTCATGTCGCCGGTCAGACCAAACGGGACGTGACCCGTGCGGCCCAAGACCGAACGCAACAGAGCGTCACCACGGCGACTTGCGAGTTCGCCGCCGCGAGCCAGCGGATGCCAATGATGCCGTTGCACGCCTGAGTTATCCAGAGGCCGCCGGTCGCGTCGGCACCGCCTAGGCCATGACGTGATTCTCGGAGCCCCGCGGTGACCAGCCTGAGTTCCTCTGGCCCCGTCTGGCTGGGCGGGCGTTCAGTCGTCGAGTGTGGGGTACCAGTCGGTGCCCCGCCCGTCGGGGGTCGTGTCGAGCAGCGCCCAAAGCGGGTTCATGTCCGGTAGACAGTCATCGCCGAAGCCCGGAAGCGGGGGCGTGTGGTCAACCCCGTCTGGCTCGCTCGATGACGGCGATGTCGATCTTACGCATCGTCATCATCGCGTCGAACACTCGCTTCGCTGCGGCGCGATCGGGGTCCCCCATCCCATCCGTCAGTGCCCGTGGGGTGATCTGCCATGAGAGCCCCCACTTGTCCTTGCACCAACCGCAGGCGCTCTCCTCGCCCCCGTTGTCGACGATGGCGTTCCAGAGCCGATCGGTCTCGGACTGGTCATCGGTGGCGATCTGGAACGAGAACGCCTCGCTCTGTCTGAACGCCGGTCCTCCGTTGAGGCCGACGCAGGGAATTCCGGCCACGGTGAACTCCACCGTCAATACGTCGCCTTCCTTGCCGTCGGGGAAGTCACCAGGCGCTCGCAGCACGGCGCCGACGGAGCTGTCAGGAATGGTGGCGGCGTAGAAGTTTGCCGCGTCGAGCGCGTCGGCTTCGAACCAGACGCAGACCGTGTTCTTTGGTGTCATGGTGTCTCCGTCAGGGCGTGGGGTCGGGCGTCTGGACGACGGCGATGTTGTTGCCGTCGGGGTCGCGCATCATGAACAGCAAGGGTGCGCCCGGAGTCTCCATCGGTTCGGGATCGAGGTCGATATCACCGATGGCGCTCAGCCGGCGGTGCTCGGCGAGCACGTCGGCCGTCTCGACGCCGATGCCACCGCCGCCGGGTGTGCCGCCCATCGGCTCGTTCAGAGCCAGGCGAGCGTGGGATCCGGGCGGGGCCACCTCGACCCACCGGTACTCACCGTTCGGTCCGAAGCGGGTGTCGGACCGCAACTCGAACCCAAGCTTGTGCGTGTAAAACGCGATGGCTGCGTCTTGGCTCGCAACCGTGAACATGGCAACGCTGATGTCGTCCATAGCTCTGAGTTTCCCCTCGCCCCGCAGATCCAAACCCCGACGTCAGTCAGTGTGCCGTAGGTCACCTCGACCTCAGTACTGCCGCCTCGTTGGGCGTGGTGAGTGCCGCTGACCGGCGAGTGTCTCGACACTCGTCATTCGCAAGTCGCCGAGCCAGACGGACTTGAGGGCCCGGTTGTCGGTGGTGCGGTGCGAGGATGGCCTGGGCGGTGGATACTGGACGGAGCAGGGGGCGAGTGATCGTCCTCGGGACTTGTAGGCCGACGGACCACGTCGAGGCTTCTGTCCTGAACTGTGATGTCGCGAGACATCGCTGACAGGTGTGTCGCGAGACATCGCTGACACGTGGTCATTGTGGCAGGTGCTGTCGGTTTGAGTTGTGGGTGGCGCCGGGGATGCGTTGGTGGCCGATGGTCGGGTCGATGGTGAGTTGGCGGATGCAGTGTCCGTTGAGGAACACGGCGCAGTCGTTGCCGGTGGCGATCACGGTGACGTCTTGTTTGGCGTATCGCCTGCCGAGCCCGACGGTGTGGGTGCCGACACGGACAGCGCCGCTGTTGCCGGTGCGGATCTGGCGTCGGGTTGTGGTGGTCGTCGTGATCGGGTGAGCGGCCGGTTTCGCCGCGGGGTTGGCCGCCCAGATGTTTGCGGGTCGAGCGCCTTTCAGGGATCGGTGCGGGCGGTGGTGGTTGTAGTGATCGACCCATTCGTCGAGCTGGTGTTGCAACTGCTCGAGGTTTGTGGCGAGCGGCCGTTTGGCTAGCCACTTCTTCAAGGTCTGGTGGAATCGTTCGACCTTGCCGCAGGTCTGTGGATGAAATGGCGTCGAAGCGATCGGTTGCACTCCGACGACACGCAGGTTTGTTTCGAACTCGACGGTGGCGTTGCGGTGCGAACCGTTGAACGACAGACCGTTGTCGGACAGCATCCGCGCCGGCAGTCCCCACACCTCGCTGGCCTGCTCGAACGCGGCCCAGGCGGCGGTGCAGGTGCACACGGGCACGGCCATCGACGATGCACAGACCCGGGAATGGTCATCGATGATGTTGATGATCTCCACAACGGTGCCATCAGCGAGCGTCCAATGAGTCGAGTCGATCTGCCACAAGTCGTTGGGTCGTTCCCACACGAACCGCTTCCATGAGCTCCTCGGTCGTTTCCGCGGTTCCACCACGACCAGCCCTCGCCGTCTCAGCAGCCGCCAAATCGTCGCCTCGGACGGCACCTGCCCTGTCAGATCGATACGGGCCAGCAACTGTTGACGGATCGACCACGGGCCGTTGTCCGACCCGAAATCGTCGAGTTCCTTGCGGATCAGCACGACCAGGTCCTCGATCTCGATCGCGGTCTGGGTCGGTGATCTCAACGGTCGCCGAGACCGCTCATCCAACCCGTCGAACCCCTCTGTCAGATAGCGGGCCTTCCACTTATAGAACGTCTGCCGAGAGAGCCCCTGATCCCGACAGAACTGGGCGACCTCGCCGGCACGAACCGTGCCCGCAACCCCAGCAGCCAACTTCACATCCATCGCTGTTCCATTCCCGGCCATCCACCCAGCGTGGTCGGCCTAGCTCAGGTGTCAGCGATGTCTCGCGACATCACCTGTCAGCGATGTCCTGCAACAAGACACCGTCTCAGAGACGGTCAGCGTGTGACAGCCCGAGTGGCAGGTGGCCCAACGTCAGAGTCGGCAACCGCGACACATATACCGTTAGGCGACCTGACCGAACTCAGTCGAGGGTCGTCGGGTCGGCGAGCAGGTCAGCGATTGTCTTGCAGAACGATGCGGCGGGGGCGCCGTCGAGCACGCGGTGATCCCACGTCAGACTGAGGGTGAGGCGCTTGGTCGTCGTGACGGCGCCGTCGACAACGATGACGTCGTCGCGGAGCCGACCGACACCCAGGATCGCCACATTCGGTGGGTTGATGACCGGCGTGAACATGTCGACACCGAACATGCCGAGGGCACTGACCGAGAACGTGCCACCTTCCAGCTCCTCGAGCTTCAAGGAACCCGTGCGCGCTGCCTCGGCCAGGCGGGTGGTCTCGGCACTGAGCGCTGTGAGATCGAGCCGATCGGTGTGGCGGACCACCGGCACCATCAACCCATCGTCGAGCGCGACGGCCAGCCCGACGTGGATGTCGGGCAGGACCGCGATGCCATCAGCGGTGACCTGGGCGTTGACGTTCGGATGCTGGCCGAGGGCGCGGGCCGCCGCCGCAACGACGTAGTCGGTGAAGCCGACCGTCACGCCCGCTTGCTTGCGCCGGGCCCAATCAGCCACCACGGCATCCATGTTGGCGTCCATCGTCAG
>JANOYY010000133.1:0-171309 GCA_031429095.1 Acidimicrobiia bacterium
AAACTATGAACTCGGAACCGAAAGTGCAAGCGGTCATCTACGCGTTGCGGCAGCATTCGACGAACTCACAAGCAAACTGTAAGCACACCTACCATCGTGAACGGGTTCGAATCATCGCCTCGCCAACAACGCAACAGTGCCGCTCGGGACGTGGTCTCGAAGTGGTTGTTGGGGTTCAGGCGGCGGGTGTGAGGTTGACTTGGTGGCCGAGGGCTTGGAGTTGGCGGACGAGGTTGCGGGTTTTGCGGTCTTTGTGGACGTGGTGGTCGTAGAAGTCGGACCCGAGGTCGTTGTAGCGGGCGTGGGGGTCGGCGAGGAGGTGCCAGGCGATCACGAGGATTGATCTGGCGACGGCGACGAGAGCTTTGGGTTTGCCGCGTCGTTTCACGAGCCGCCGGTAGCGTTCACCGAGGAAAGTATCGGTCTTGGCGGCACCGGTCGCAGCTTCGCCGAGCACGCCTTTGAGGTACGGGTTGCCTTTGCCGGTCTTGCCCGATCGGGTTTTCGGTCCAGACTGGATAGTGCGAGGCGATAGCTTCGCCCACGACACCAGGTGTCCAGCGGTCGGGAACTGGGCCATGTCCAAACCGATCTCGGCGATGATGACTTGGGCTGCGTGTACACCGATCCCGGCGATCTCGTCGAGACGGGCAACGGCCGACAACGCCACGTTTGGCCCGTTCGGGTTGGCGTCATCGATGTCGGGTGGCGCTGCTGCGGGGATCTGGGCGATCAACTCGGCGATGCGGACAGTGAGAGTGTCGATCTTGGCGGTGAGGGTATCGACTTGGTCAAGCAGCATCCGGGCAAGCTCCGCGTGGTGGTCGTCGAAGCGGCCGGTGAGGGCCTCGGTGAGTGCGTCGTGTTTGGGACGCATACGTCCTCTGGCCATCTCCGCGAGGACACGAGCGTTGCGTTCACCGGCGATGAGCGCTTCGATCATGGCCCGGCCCGATACCCCGAAGATGTCGCTGGCGACGGTCGATAGTTTGATCAACGCGTCTTCGAGGAGCTTCTCGATGCGCGCTTGTGGCGGGCACGTTCCCCGGTCAAGTCGTAACGCAACCGGGTGTAGTCACGTAGCTGGCGGATCTCGACCGGCGGGATGAACGACGCACGCAGCATGCCGCGCTCGTTGAGCTTGGCGAGCCACACGGCATCGATCCTGTCGGTCTTGGGACGCCCCGATACCTGTTTGACGTCGTGGGCGTTGACGAGCCAAGTCGTGAGCCCAGCGGCCTGGAACAGGTACACGAACGCACGCCAGTAGTCCGACGTGGACTCCACCACGACACGTTCGATACCTGCCTCGACGAGCTCGTCAGCCAACGCCAAGATGGTGTTCGTCGTGGCCTTGACTTCCCATACTTTCGTGACACGACGCCCGGGTATCGACGGGTGCGCGACACGCGTGCACACCATCCCTGACGCTTTCGCTACATCGATCGCAGCGACTCGATCCACGATCTGTTCATCGTCGTCGGTGTCGATCTCACCGACGTCTGGTTTCGGTCTCATACAGCTCTCCTTGCCTTGCGGGTATATGGGCGGGCTGTCCGGGGGCCTCGGTCAGGGAACCGAAATTCTGATCCTCGTGCTCGTGGCAACAATTCGCGACCCTTCTGGTCGGGCCCCGGCGTCAGACTGAGGTACGGCCTCAAGGCCAGAAAAGCGTCGACGTCGCGGGCAACCCGAACCCATTTTCACGTCCTCACGACGTCCCCGCCACCGGACAAGGAGACTGAGGTGTGAATCCTCCCTGTCCAGAAAGCCGAAATCTGGAGCCGAGTGTCAGATTTGAACTGACGACCTGCTGTTTACAAGACAGCTGCTCTACCCCTGAGCTAACCCGGCGAAGGTGAACCAAGCCTATCGGCCAACTGCGGTGACGACTGGATGAAATCGGGACAAATCGTGACCGAATGGGCCTCCGCTAGGAAACGTTGCGGTGACGACCGAGTTCGAACATCGCAATCGCCCCGGCGACCGACGCATTGAGCGACGCCAGCGAGCCTCGCAGCGGGATGCTCACCAACTCATCGCAGCGTTCCTTCACGAGGCGCGACAGACCTGCACCCTCCGCTCCGATGACGACGATCACGGGGACGTTGCCGAGCGCAGCCACGTCGTAAAGCGACTGTGACCCATCGGCGTCGAGGCCCAGAATCCAGGCGTCGACCTTTTCCTTGGCTCGCAGGAACGCCGCGGGCAGACCACCGACGAGTGCCATCGGGATCCGTTCGATCGCCCCCGCTGCTGCCTTGGTCACGGTCGGCGTAACGTGCACGGTCCGGTGTTTCGGCAACACGATGCCGGTCACGCCGGCGCCGTCGGCACTACGCAGCAGCGCGCCCAGATTCTGGGGATCCGTCACGCTATCGACCGCCAGCAGAAACGGCGCCCGACCGTTGCGGGTCTTCAAGAGATCATCGAACTCGACTTCACGAAGCGGGGCTGCATGAGCGATCACACCCTGGGGTGTTTCGGTGCGCGCTTCCTTGTGCAGTTGTTCACGACTGACGCGCCGAATTGGTACGCGCGCTTCGTTTGCCAACTCCTCGATCTCGATGAGGATCGCAGCGTCGTCGGTACCGTCGACCATCCAAACATCACGAACCTTGCGACGCGCGGCGAGAAGCAACTCACGAACGGCCTGACGTCCCTCGATAAGATCTCCGCCAAGCCCGCGGTCCGAGGGATGAAACACCGGATCGAAACTGCCGGTGCTGCGCGTACTGGTATGGCCGCCACGGCCCGCAATGCGTCCTCCGCCTCGCGAGGGGCCACGCGCCTCGCCACGACCGCCACCGGCCGGACGACCAGTGTTACCCGCAGCACCTTCGCCACGACCCGAGTCGCCTCGACCGGCGCCGCCCGCCCGACCGCCGCCGCGACCTGGGGCGGCCACCGGGCGTCCCGCCCCACCGGCAGGACGCCCGGAAACCGGTCCGCGACCTGGTGCCGCGGGACGTCCCGCGGAGCTTCGCGCTGCGCCGGCACCGCGCTGACCCGGAGTGCGAGGGGACGCTGATTGACCGGTTGTTCGGCCGGAGGCAGGGCGACGTCCTGGTTTTGCGTTTGTCATCGTGGCGATCCCATCAAGTAATTACTACGTGCACGTACCATTATGGCACGAATCAGAGTCAGTCAGTGCGCAATGCGAATGAGGAGCGCAACCGCAAACACGGCGATGCCTTCTCGACGCCCGAGCGAACCGAGTTGTTCGGCTCGTTTGGCCTTGACACTTACGGGTGCCCCGATCACCTCGGTGAGCCGATCGACCATTGCCGTCCGATACGGCGCAAGTTTCGGCGTCTCCAGCACAATCGTCGAGTCAACGTTGGTGATCCGCCAGCCCTCGGTTCGAACCATGCCAACCGTTGCACCGAGCAGATGAATGCTGTCGGCACCGTTCCAGGCCGGGTCCGTGTCCGGGAAGTGCTGCCCGATGTCTCCGAGCCCCGCGGCACCCAGGAGCGCATCCGTGATCGCATGCGATACCGCATCGGCATCGGAGTGGCCTACGAGCCCGCGGGACCCAGGAATGTGAATGCCACCGAGAATCAAACGACGTTGCGGATCCGTCGAAAACGGATGTACATCAAAACCCTCGCCGATGCGAAGGTCAGGGAACGCATCAGCCAGTGCAGCCATATCAGCGATCCACCCGATCGGCCTCGACGTCGGGCTCCATAGGTCGACCGATAAGTGCACCACGTATTGCGAGGTCGTCGACAGTGGTGAGCTTGCGATTGCGCTCCTCACCAGCAACGACAACGACAGACCCACCTGCGGCCTCCACGAGGCCGGCATCATCGGTCGCATCGCCGCCATCGGCGTATGCGCGTCGCAACACCGAAGCGCGAAACGCCTGGGGCGTCTGCACGGCCACCAACGCCGAACGATCGAGCGTCGCAACCACCCGCTCCTTTTCGACCTGCTTAATCGTGTCGACTACCGCAATCGCCGGAATTGCGGCGTCGGCCCCATCTCGAACCGCGTCGATAACGCGCTCGAACAGCATCGGCGTGGCGAGCGGACGCGCCGCATCATGAATAACGACGATGTCGGCATGGACCGGCACCGCCGCAAGCCCGCAGCGCACCGATTCGGCGCGCGTTACGCCGCCCTCGACTACGAACTCGGCTCGGCCGTGCTCGGCTCGCAAGCGATCAGCCGACACCACGAGGACGACCCCGTTGGCATACGATCGCGCCGCTCGCAGACTCCAGTCGAGCACTCGCTGGCCGTTGAGGATCTCCTGCGTCTTGGGTCCGCCGTAACGCGCACCCGAACCACCGGCAACCACAATCGACCACACCACGTCGATCGGCCGCGTTGCCTCGTTTCCCGTGCCGCTTTGCGCGTCGTCACCGCCGATCGTGCGCCAACGGTGATCGGTCATGACCGAATGCTCGATACGGGAGAGCGCGAACTCAGACGAGCGCCTCGGAGAGTTTCTTCTCCGCTGCTTCTTCGTCGACGTTCAACGCAAACGTCAATTCGCTGACCAGAATTTGGCGCGCCTTGACAAGCATGCGCTTCTCACCGGCCGACAGGCCCTTGTCCTTGTCACGGATCGACAGGTTTCGGACAACTTCGGCCACCTGATAGATATCGCCCGACTTCAGCTTCTCGACGTGGTTCTTGAAGCGACGTGACCAGTTGGTTGGCATACGCGCTTCCTTCTTTCGAAGAACCGCGAACACCTCCTCAACCTCCTCGTCGTTGATGACCTCGCGAAGGCCAACGGTTTCCGCGTTCTCTACCGGGACCATCAGCTTCAGGTCGCCAAAGGCAAGCCGGAGGACAAAGTATTCTTTGTCTTCACCGTTGAATTGCTTTACCTCTCGCTTCTCGATAATGGCGGCACCGTGGTGCGGGTAGACAACTTTGTCTCCGACGTCGAACGTCATTTTGCTCCTCGAAGCGGTCGGCCGAACGGCCAGAAAACAGCGACCGAAGATTGTACCAACCAGAACACCCTGTGTGATACCACGCGGCAGCAAGCGACAACCGTCACATTCGTGACGTAACAGCGATAGTCTCGGGAGGTGATCACGGCCGACTTCTTACGAGCCATCCCGTTCTTCTCGGGATTTACCGATGAAGGCCTCGAAACCGTACTGCAGTCCGTTGTCACGTCGGTCTATCACCGCGGTGACATGGTGTTTTCCGAGTCGGAACCGGCAGAGGCCCTCTACATCACCCTTTCCGGGCGCATCGCGATCGGAAACCGCTCTGTCGACGGCCGAGAATCGGTGCTCGATCTCATGGATCCGGGCGAGCTGTTCGGCGAGATGGCCCTCTTCGATGGGAAGGGACGCTCCGCCGGCGCTCGAGCGCTCGAGCAGAGCGAAGTGGCAAAGATCTCCTATGGTCCGGTGCGGGACCATTTCGAAACCCATGCAAAGGCCCTGTGGGCAGTGATTACATTGCTCAATGAGCGGGTTCGCAACTCCAATGAGGCCATTGCCGACTCTGTGTTCCTCGACGTCACGGGCCGCACCGCAAAGCGGCTTCTCGAAATCGCCGGCGAGAAAGACGAATTCAGCCTTCCCGTCACCCAGGAAGAACTGGCGTCAATGATCGGCGCCTCCCGGGAGCGGGTCAACAAGGCAATCGCTGCGTTTATTCGACTCGGCTGGTTGGAGCAACGCGATCGCACCTACCGAATCGTCGACCGCAAACGCCTCGCCAATCGCTCCACCTGAGCGAGTCACAGGTCGTGCGCCGGGCGACTTCTGGAACTCTCGGGGTGTTCTCAAGCCCCGCGCTGATTGCGTCGATGCCCCTGGGACAATACCCAGGAGAATTCGATCATGGTCCGCCGCACAAACACACTCTGTTTCGCCAACGCCCGAGCGTCCATCGCTCGCCGCCTTCCCCGCTTCCTCGCCCCCGTCCTTCTGGCCGGTTCGCTGCTGTTGTGTGGCGCACCACAGGCGCTGGCCATCAGCAGCAACAACAGCATCGTCGTCAACTCCTTGACCGCCCTTCCACCCGCGCCGTGCACAGGGCAAACGCAGATCGCCACCTGCATCAAAATGGCTGGAACGCTCAACGTCGTCGCCGGACTCAGCACCTCGTCGCCATATTCGATTGACGAAATTGCGTTTATCAAGGACTCCGTCCCCGTGGGCGCGGTCTCGCCCAAGAACTTCACCGGATCGGGGACGGCGAGCGCAGGAACGCCCATAAACAGCTCCACCCTCATGTGCTACGTCCTCGATGTCAACGCTGGTGCGCCGGGCGTGTACCCGTTCACCTGCGAAATGACCAACCTCGTATGCAACTCCGTGTACCGGTACCATTTCGCGGCGAGCCACACAACCGCAGGCTCCGCGGAACACTCCAACACCAATACGTCGGCGACATCGATGTACGGCCACACCACGCCATGTGCCCCGTCGAGCGGATCGGCAGCGAACCTCGCCAAGACCACGGCGACGGTTACCGCGACCTTGAATCAGGGCTCGCTTTCGCAGGACACGTCGATCGCCTACGGCACGACGAGTGCGTACGGTTCGATGCTGTCGCTGGCCGCGGTCGCGTCCGGCACGTCGACCACCGTGGTGAACGCGGCCCTTACCGGACTGACCTGCGAGACCACATATCACTACCAGCTTCGTGCGCAGACGAACGACACAGCAGTCAACGGATCAGTGACCTCGTCTTCGCCGGACGCAACCTTCACGACAGTGCCGTGCCTCACCAGCCAGATCATCACGTTCGCCCCGCCGTCGTCGGGCATCGCCGGTGACACCGTCTCACTGTCGGCGAGCGCATCGTCAAGCCTCGCCGTCACGTTGTCCGTCGACTCATCGTCGACTGCCGGTGCATGCGCGGTGTCCGGTGCGTCCCTTGCCCTCACCGCCCCCGGAACGTGCGTCGTGAACGCCGACCAGGCGGGTGACTCCAACTACCTCGCTGCACCTCAGGTACAGGCTTCGATCGCAGTGGCTGCCGCTCCGGCAACAACCACAACCACAACCCCAAATCCAAATCCAACAACGACAACAATTGCATCGTCACCGTCAACGGAACAACCCACGATTGCGCCAACCACCACCGTCGCTGCAGTTCCGGTGGTCGTTGTCGAGGGTCCTACGACAACCGCACCGGTGGGGCCAGCCCCACCAACGAATACGACAACTCCGACACCGGTACCCTCAACCACAGCCACAACAAGCACCCTCCCCAAACCGGTATCCATTGTGCTTGCATCGTCGACCGTCAACACGGGGGCCGAACTCACAGTCACGGGTACCGGGTACCTTTCTGGTTCCAAAACCATCATCGAATTGCACTCTGACCCCATCGTTCTCGGAACAGCAATCGTGAACGACGATGGCACCTTCACGTTCACCACCGCGACACCCGATGGGATCGTCGGAGAACACCGCATCGTCGTCAAGGGCACCAGCGCAGGCAATCAAGCGGTGACCTCTGACTCTGCGATCACCATCACAACGCCTGCTGCGACCGTCGACCAACTCGCTCTGACCGGTACCTCGGCGATGTCGCTGATACTTGTCGGCGCCATGCTCATTGTGGCTGGTTTCGTGCTCCGCCACCGAGCCCACACCACGACGGAGAACTAAACCCCAACCATCCGACCTTGGATCAAATCTCTTCGCCCGCGGACAAGCTCGACCCGTCGGTTACCAGTCGTTGGACGGCGACCCCGACGACCCGAACGTACGCCCAGTAGGCGTTGCGTCGCCGTCGTTGGAACGCGCGGCGTTCTCCCCATCTCCACCGCGACCTCGACTGCCGCCGGACCCTCCCGAGCCCCCGGAGCCTCCCGAACCCCCGGACCCGCCGGAGCCGCCTGGGGAGCGAGCTCCCTTCCTGCTGGTGACCCGGAACCCGAGCCGGTCGACTGCATCGAAGAGCGTCGCCACCCGCAATAACTCAATGCCCGCGACGTCGGGCGCCGACTTTGGCACATACGCCCGGCGAAACCCGAGCCGAGCAGCCTCCGATAGCCGCCGCCCGATCTGCGACACCGACCGGACCTCCCCGGCCAGCCCAACCTCACCGATGGCGATTGCATCTACGGGAAAGGCAACCTCCGCGTACGCCGAGGCCATGGCCAGACACAGCGCCAGATCGACGGCCGGCTCAACGAGACGGACCCCACCGACCGCGGCCGCATAGACGTCGCAAAACGACATCTTGCTCATGCCCGCCCGCTGTTCCAGAACTGCGAGGAGGACGGCGAGCCGGTTGGCGTCGAGCCCGGTCGCGGCCCGACGCGGAAACGCCAGCGACGAATCCGTCACCAGGGCCTGCGTTTCGACGAGCAGCGGTCGGGCACCTTCCATCGCGCACGTAACCACCGAGCCCGATGCGCCGTGGTGACGGTCCCCGAGGAACAGGTTGCTCGGGTCGACAACCCCAACGAGTCCGTCTTCGACCATCTCAAAAAGCCCCAACTCACCAGTAGCACCGAATCGGTGCTTCACGGCCCGCAGCAGGCGCAGGGCGTGATGGCGGTCGCCTTCGAAGCTAAGCACCGTGTCAACGATGTGTTCGAGCACCCGAGGCCCGGCCAGCGACCCTTCCTTGGTGACATGACCCACCAGAAGAATTGAGATTCCCTGTTCCTTCGCAATGCGGACCAGTTGGTGCGAACACTCTCGGACCTGGCCGACACTTCCCGGCGCCGACGACAACTCCGGGTCGTGCAGCGTCTGGATCGAATCCACAACCACCACCATTGGTCCAACAGCGTCGATCTGACCAACGATCTCAGGAAGCGAGGTTTCGGCTGCTAACCACAGGTTGGGATGCACCGCGCCAAGCCGGGTGGCTCGTAAGTGCACTTGTGATCTCGATTCCTCTCCCGACACCAGCAACGCTCTGCTACCCCCCTTGGCCACCGCACCGAGAAACTGGAGCAGCAGCGTGGACTTGCCGATGCCGGGCTCGCCACCGAGCAGGGTGACCGACCCGGGAACGAGACCGCCGCCCAAGACACGGTCGAGCTCCCCGATACCGGTGGGGACGGCGGCGAAGCCCTCCGTTTGGACCTGGTCAATCGGTGTCGCGGGTGAGGTCGGCGCGAGCACGCTCCGCTCGGCGGATCGCGCTACCACTTCTTCGGCCATCGTGTTCCATGCCCCACACGTGGTGCACCGGCCCGCCCACTTCGGTGCCGACGCCCCACACTCGGCGCAGCGAAAAACAGTGCGCACTTTCGACGAAGAGGATTTCGCAGCCATGGGCCGACACGTTACGGGAGCGGTACGACAACTGCGGCTCCTCCTCGGCCCGAGGGAGCGAGTGCGTCCACCATCTCCGGTGACCGGCACAGGGTCGCACTGTAGGCGGCTGCTTAGAACGGTGAACGCACACGAATCCCCTGTCCACAGATTTTGTCGGCGACGGCGGAGCGGCCAGGCTGGGGTATGACCGAAAACGCTGTTGGAACCGAACTGGCCGGAAAAGTCGCGATCGTTACCGGATCATCGAGCGGGATCGGAGAGGAAACTGCTCGTCGGCTGAGCCAGCTTGGTGCGAGTGTCGTGGTGAATTCGGCGTCGTCGGTCGCGGCCGGTCAGGCTGTTTCCGAATCGCTACCCGGGCCGTCGATCTACGTGCAGGCCGACATCTCCGATAAGGCGGCGGGCCAAGCCCTCATCGATTCGACCATCGCCGAGTACGGGCACCTCGACATCTTGGTGAACAACGCAGGCTGGACCACGCTGGTGCCGCACCACAAGCTCGATGACCTGACCGACGAGATTTTCCTGAAAACTTTTCAGGTCAATGTCTTCGGAACGTGGTGGCTCACCAAAGCCGCGATCCCGTTGTTGCGCCTTTCCGACGACGGTCAGGTCATCACCATCACATCGGTGGCCGGTGTCCGTCCGATGGGATCGTCAATTGCGTATTCGATGACGAAAGCCGCCCTGAATCAGATGACCGAACTTCTTGCCAAATCCTATGGACCTATACGGTTTAACGCCGTGGCGCCCGGACTTGTCGAAACACCGTGGACAAAGGACTGGGCAGCCCAACACGCCGGCGTCGCAGCGATGGCTCCGCTGAAGCGATCAGCAACTCCCGAGGACTGCGCCGAAGGCGTGCTGGCGTTCGTTCGCAACAAATACACCACTGGCCAGATCCTCATGATCGACGGCGGCCTCACCCTCGTGTCGTAGCGGACCCGCACGGAATTGTTATGCCCGTACAACCGCTTCCGTCGAATCCGAACCTGGATCGGTTCAAGTCCACCGCGGAGGATCTACGGAACTTCGTTCGGGCCGGTGTTGCCGGAGCTGTCGAAACCGTTCGCGAGCATCATCCGCGCCTGGGATCGTTGACGCCTGGCTCGCCCGAGGCGATGAGCTTCAAGTTGGCCGACGCGCGATTGACGTTGGCCCGTCATCATGGGTTCGCCAGCTGGCCCGAGCTGGCGCGCTGCGTGGAGGAGATGGGCCCGTTGAGTCGCTCGCCTCATGAACGTCTCGCCGACGAGACGGCTCAAGACGGTGACGAGCTGATTCGGCTGGCGTGTCTGAACTTCGGAGACGACTCACCATCGCGACGCACCGCCGCCTTCGAGCTGTGGCGAACGAATCCGTCGCTCGTTGGATCGTCCATTTTTGTCGCAGCTGCGGTCGGCGACCATATGGCCGTCACGTCGTTCGTGGGCGCCGATCCAGATGTTGCGACACAATCGGGAGGACCGTTCGATTGGCCACCACTGCTTTACGCCACGTACTCGCGACTCGTGACTGGCGACCCGGCCCACGATTTCGTCGAAACCGTCCGAGTGCTACTACAGCGACTCGGTGCTGACCCGAACAGCGGCTTTCTCTGGGACGGCCTCCTCCCCCCTTTTACTGCGATCACCGGCGTTATCGGTCGCGGCGAACAGGGAAGCCCCCCGCACGTCGACCAACACGCGCTGTTGCGCCTGCTGCTCGAGGCCGGGGCCGATCCGAACGACGGTCAGGCTGTGTACAACGCAGGAATCGGCAACGCCCGACCAGACGACGACACCGGGTGGCTCGGGCTTCTCTACGCACACGGGTTTGGTACGCGCACGGATGGTCCATGGTACCGACGCTTCGGTGATCGGCTCGCTGATCCAGCGGTGCTCGTTGCTGAACTGCTCCACGACGCCGCCTCGCGCGGGTTCGTCAATCGAGCGCGGTTACTGCTCGATCATGATGCAGACCCGAACCGGCCGGGCGACCATCGTGTATTCGGCGGGCGGGTGCCCTATCGCGATGCAGTTCAACGTGGCTATCTCGAGGTTGCGGCAATGCTCTCCGCTGCTGGTGCTCGGCCGTAGCCCGCTAGTGCGTCCATTCGCGGCCGGGTTAGTCCCTGACTCGGCGGATGGCCAGGAGACCGAGGAGGCCAGCGAGTGCGCCACCCAAGCCAGCGGCGGCCTCCCAGGTCCAGGCTTTCCCGGCCGCGGAGATGACCACCGACGAACCGAGTGGCAACGCGACGACCTTTGACCCGCCGGCGAGTTCCGACGTCAACTTCATGGTGAGGAGTTTCTCGACGGGGCCGCCGAGCGGGAGTTCCTTCTCGCCGACGCCAATGCGCGATCCCGCGCCGACGAAGGCCGCTAACTCATCGTCGCCGAATGACTCCAATCGCTTCGAAAGGTCAACGACTCCGTTGAGCTTCACGGTCGTCGAAAGCAGCGACCGACTTCGACTCAGACGTAATTTTGAGAACGATCCGTCCGGACCGGTGAGATCCTCGATCAATCGGTTTCCTTCGTCGATGGAGGAAAACCCGCGTTCGGCGCCGAAGGTCACCCCGCCGCCGTCGGCGGGCTGCACCGAACGGATTGCCCATCCTCGCTTGGCGAGATCGTTGGCCGCCAACGCCTTCTCGGGTGAGCCCAACCATTGGGCGGCCTCCTGATCCAAAACGGCAGTGACGCGAATCGTGCCCGAGCCTTCCGGGCGTGCTCGCACGGTGACATCGATGTCGCTCGTACACCCGCTGACGAATATCGACGAGAACGCCAGCAGCGCAGCGATGGAACCAGCCCGCGCTCTACGCAGCAACGTGAGGGGGGCAGGCACGCCTAAACCGTAGTAGAAGCTCAGCTCGCCAAGCTGCGCACCGCAAAACGGAGGGGCCCGAAGGCCCCTCCGTTCTACATCAGTTGTCGTTGAGATCAGGCGTCGGTGGCCGGCGACGGACCGCCGACAACTTCTTCCACCGGTTCGGCGGCAGTGGCGACACCCTGGAACGAGATCTCGCCGTTGGCTGCATCGGCGATCACCGTCATGCCAGCAGTGAACTCACCGAGAAGCAATTTCTCCGAGAGCGGGTCTTCCAACATGCGCTGGATTGCCCGGCGAAGCGGCCGTGCACCGAGTGTCGGATCGTATCCCTTCTCTGCTAACAAGATTTTGGCTTCGACGGTGAGTTCCAAGCCAAGCCCCTGGTTCTTCAGCTGCTCCATCAGACGCTTCAGCATCTTGTCGATCATCTGAACGATCTCTTCACGCGACAACTCGTGGAACACGATCGTGTCGTCTATACGATTCAAGAACTCGGGGCGGAAATGCGCCTTGAGAGCGTCGTTGACCTTGGCCTTCATCCTCTCATAGCTGACTGCTTCCGACGACTTCTGGAAGCCCAGGTTCGCCTTGCGCAGATCGGCCGTGCCGAGGTTGGACGTCATGATGATGACGGTGTTCTTGAAGTCGACGGCGCGACCCTGGGAGTCGGTCAGGCGACCGTCTTCGAGGATCTGCAGCAGCGTGTTGAACACGTCGGGATGGGCCTTTTCGACTTCGTCGAAGAGCACCACCGAGAACGGCTTGCGACGAACAGCTTCGGTGAGTTGGCCACCCTCGTCGTACCCGATGTATCCGGGGGGCGAACCAACCAGGCGAGATACCGTGTGCTTTTCCTGGTATTCCGACATGTCAAGGGAAATGAGTGAGTTTTCGTCGCCGAACAAAAATTCGGCGAGGGTCTTCGCCAGCTCGGTTTTGCCGACGCCGGTCGGGCCGAGGAAGATGAAGCTGCCCGAGGGACGCTTCGGATCTTTGAGGCCGGCCCGTGTGCGGCGAATGGCTTGGCTAACGGCCTTGACGGCATCTTCCTGGCCGATGATTCGCTTGTGGAGTTCGTCTTCCATCCTCAGGAGACGGGTGGTTTCGGCTTCGGTCAACTTCGAGACTGGGATGCCCGTCCACATCGCCAACACATCAGCGATCGCTTCTTCGTTGACCTCGTCGAACAAGTCGACGCCTGCCTCACGCCATTCCTTTTCCTTCTCGGCCTTTTGCTCGAGAAGCTCCTTCTCACGATCTCGCAACGAAGCAGCCGTCTCGAATTTTTGGTTCTCGATTGCCTCTTCCTTGTCCTTGCGGACCTTCGAGATTTCGTTTTCGAGATCCTTGTAGTCCGGTGGCGTCTGCATGCGCTTGATCCGTAGACGCGAACCGGCCTCGTCGATGAGGTCGATGGCCTTATCGGGAAGCTGGCGATCGGCGATGTAGCGATCGGCCATGTTCGCAGCGGCGATCAGTGCCTGATCGGTGATCGTGACTCGGTGGTGGGTTTCGTAGCGCTCGCGCAGACCCTTCAGGATTTCGATCGTGTGGGCAACCGTGGGTGGTTCGACCTTCACGGGCTGGAATCGACGCTCGAGAGCAGCGTCTTTCTCCAAGTGCTTGCGGTATTCGTCGATCGTGGTCGCGCCGATGGTCTGCAGTTCGCCACGAGCCAGCATCGGCTTCAAAATGCTGGCGGCATCGATCGCGCCTTCGGCAGCACCGGCACCAACGAGGGTATGAATTTCGTCGATGAACAAGATGATGTCGCCGCGAGTCTTGATCTCTTTCAAAACCTTCTTGAGACGCTCTTCGAAGTCGCCGCGGTAGCGAGAGCCGGCCACGAGTGCCCCGAGGTCGAGGGTATACAGCTGCTTGTCTTTGAGCGTGTCGGGGACGTCGTTGGCAACGATGCGCTGCGACAGGCCTTCGACGATTGCTGTCTTGCCGACGCCGGGCTCCCCGATCAGGACCGGGTTGTTCTTCGTGCGTCGAGAAAGGACCTGCATGATCCGCTCGATCTCCTTTTCGCGACCGATCACCGGGTCAAGCTTCTTTTCCCGAGCAGCAGTCGTAAGGTTGCGACCGAACTGATCGAGCACCAGCGAACCCTGCGGTGTTTCCTGATTGGCCGAACTCTGACCGACACCGGCCGCCGCGGGCTGACCTTTGTCGCCCGCCGGTTGAGTACCGCCGCTCTGGTAGCCCGAAAGCAGCTGGATCACTTGTTGACGAACTCGGCTGAGGTCGGCTCCCAACTTGGTGAGTACCTGGGCAGCGACGCCCTCGCCTTCACGGATCAGGCCGAGGAGGATGTGTTCGGTACCGATGTAGTTGTGGCCGAGCTGCAGCGCTTCGCGCAGGGAGAGCTCGAGCACCTTTTTGGCACGGGGCGTGAAGGGAATATGGCCCGACGGTGAACTGCCACCCTGGCCGATGATTTCTTCAACTTGGGCCCGGACGCCCTCCAGCGAGATCGAGAGTGATTCCAACGCTTTCGCGGCAACTCCCTCGCCCTCGTGGATGAGACCGAGCAGGATGTGCTCTGTACCGATGTAGTTGTGGTTGAGGAGGCGTGCCTCTTCTTGCGCTAGCACCACAACTCGGCGAGCTCGGTCAGTGAATCGTTCAAACAAGGGACTGCCTCCAAAGTGGGGAAGCGGAAGGACTTGACCAGTCTACCGGTGCCCCGAGCCGTACTCGAGACGTTCGGCTTGTGGCATTCGGCCTCCTGCTTTGTAGAAACTACGTACGTTCCAACACACAAACCCCGGCACAAAATCCCAACTTCACCGAGATAGGTGTGTCTCCTTCGGTCTTTTTCTTTCCATCGGCACGATTTCCTCGCTTCTGGAGGATTCGCCGAGCAGGAAAGGTGGCATTTCTCGTGTGGTGCCGTAGCCTTTCGGTTCGTGACCACTCCAAGCGGGCTCCCGCTCGACCTCCCAGCTCTCGGCGTCGACCTGCCACGAGTCGAACTCGCGCTCAAGGGATCGGTCGCCACCGAAGATCCGATGCTGACCGAAGTGGCGCGGAGCCTTATCCTTGCTGGTGGAAAGCGCCTCCGGCCGGTCCTTTCGCTCGCCAGCGCATATCTTGGCGGCGCCGGTGCTTCCGATGACGTTGTACAAGGCGCGGTTGCCGTTGAGCTGGTACACCTGGGCTCGTTGTACCACGACGACGTCATGGACGAAGCAGCGACGCGGCGCGGTGTAGAAACGGCGAACGCTCGCTACGGCAACTTCGTAGCCATTGTGGCCGGTGACTTCTGTCTTGCGGTCTCCGCGCAAATTGCTGCATCGTTGGGTGTTGAGGTATCACAGCTGCTCGGGTTCACGATTGGCGAGTTGTGCAAGGGCCAAGTTCGCGAACTCCAATACCTCTACAAGACGGACCGCCCCGAAGACTCCTACTTCGCCTCGATCGACGGTAAGACCGCCTCGCTGATGGCAGCCGCATGTCGGACCGGTGCGATTACGGCGGGACTTCCTCGTCAAGGCGTCGAAGCGGTCACGACTTTCGGGCAGCGTATTGGCATGGTGTTTCAAATCGCCGATGACATTCTCGATGTCATTGCGACCGATGAGCAGCTCGGCAAGCCAGCGGGCAACGACGTCGTCGAAGGCGTCTTCACACTGCCGGTGCTGCGCTCGCTGAAGGATCCGCAACACGGCGAGGAACTGTTGGCCCTACTGACCGCAGGCGTCGATCGAAGCGGTGTTGACCATGTGCGCAAGTTGGTCAGGGCATCGTGTGGCCTCGAGGAAGCCATCGCGGTCGGGCGCCAGTTCGCCAACGAAGCCCAAGCTGCGTTGCAAGGATGCGGCGACCCCCACGTCGTCGCGCAGTTGGCGCCGCTCGGTCACGTGCTCCTCGATCGTCTGCCGCTGTAACTCGCTACTTTTTCCGTTTCGTGGCCTTCGGCGCAGTCGTCGGTGCTCCACCCGCGGATCCTCCCGCCACCGTATTGATGGGTGAACCCCCGGCCGCCACGACCACGGCAACCGTCGTCGCAGGAATGGCTTTCGCACGACGCGTCGACTTCTGCGCAGTTGCTGTCGGTGCAGCAGAGCGGGCATCGGCGGGTGGAACCGTCACTGCGGCACTCACCACTGCACCGGCATCGCCCGTCAAGGCCGAGTTCGGGTCGATGCTCTCGATCGGCGTTTCGGAACCTTCGGCTACGACCTGAGCGTCGAACCATGACGATCGCAAACCGTACGCGCCCATCATGTCGCGACCCGTAACGGTCCGCGACCCTCCTGTGTAGTTGAGCTGCAAGGCGACGACACGTCCGCCGTCGGTTCCGAAGCCGTCACGTTTCGTGACTTTCGCACCGATAAGTGCACCTAGATTCTTCGTTTCGAACCGAGTCGCAGCGAGCCGGACCGTCCACGAAACGTTCGGGTTTGCGGTGGTTGCATCGCCTTTATCCTCGACGGGCGGAAAGTCGCCGGGTGCCGTGTGGCCGCCCGTGCTGGCCGAGAACTCGGTGCGAATCGGTGTCCCCGTCTTCGGGTTCACCCGCACCTCATTCGCCGTCTCAGCAATGGCTCGATCTGTTCGCGCGTCGTCATAGGAAATGAACTTGTTGCTTTCGTAGAGGCCCCGCCCGCTGTACACCTGACACGAGATGGTGTCGCACGTGTTGGAGAACCCACTGCGCTTCTCGGCGGCCGCATAGGAACGGGCGGCGACGGCCTGTGCCTTCACCGCCTCATGCGCCCTGTCGCTCCACGACGCCGCAATCTCGCGGGGGAGGACCCCACGCAGATACGCCTCAAGTCCCACGATGTTGACCGTCCGCTGGCCGGGTTTCGCATCGACGGCGAGGAGATCACCGCGGTACACCCGACGTTGCTTGCCGGAACAGATCTGCAGCATCGTGTCAGGATCGTCGGGCGACCCGATGGGATCGTCGGGTCCCGATGTAAGCGTGATCGCTGCGGTGTTCAACAGCCCGGGACGGACCGACCAGGGACCGGTGCACGCAGGCCCGTCGCTCACCCGAAAGCCACCTTTCACCAGTTCGATTTTGATGGCGGCCGGTGCGGCGGTGAGTACCGGCGGGCTCGCGACAACTGGCGCGTCCGACGCCACAGGCGGTGTCGTGGGGCCGACCTGACCCACCACGGGGATTGGCGCGCCCGGCACCGCAGCAGGAGCATTGAGGTCAACAACCGTGGCCGGTTGGGCGCCTGCCAAACCGGGAGGCATAGTGAAGCCCTCCTGCCCCTCGGGCGCCGTAAACAGGCGACCCTTGGGTTGGTACACGATGAGGACTTTGTCGTCGAGCGACGACAGCCGCACCCCAAGCGCCGACCTTGGCGACACCTGGCCGGCGATCGTGCCGCCGTAGTAGTGATCGAGGATCTTTCGGTAATTCCACCCAAAGTCTTTGGCGTATCCGAATGCCCCCCATTGCCCCAGTCCTCGCCCGTGACCGAACCCGCGGCCCTTGAGCACAAGCACACGGTTCGTCGGGATCGTCGTGGTTGTGGCAGCCGGTGTCGTCACCGGAACTGAACCGCCTGCCACTGCCTCAGGAACTGCGGCAACGTTTGGATCAGGGACGACGGGAGCCACCGCCACGTTGGTCGCAGCCTCGCCGGCCGGCACCACCGGCACCACCGGCACCACCGGCACCACCGACACCGTCGGGATCGGCTGCGACTGGGTCGCTTGGGCGCGAGCGCCTGCCGCATGCGCCGGCATCTCGGCATGGATCAGCGAAAGAACGGTGACGGAAACCACCGAAGTGATAGCCGTTGTCGTTCGAATCGCTGCGGAGGGGAAGACCCGCAGTGACATGCCCAGATCCTAACCGCGCAGATGTTCGGGACGGACCTTCACCATGTGAACCCCTGATCAGGATCCTGCCACCGTGGTGTCCGCGACCAACCCAGCGTCTCGTCGCGACCAACTCGACCTTTGGCGTCAATAATTGGCAAGATTTTGGCGAGTTGGTCGCGCAAGCCCCCCGAGTTGGTCGCGCGAGCGCCCGTAGCGACGACCGACCTCGTCGGTCAGGAGTCGAAGGTCTCGGGGCGAAGGGTCGGGAACAAGATGACGTCGCGGATGGTGTGGGTGTCGGTGAGGAGCATAAGGAGGCGGTCGACGCCGATGCCGAGTCCACCGGTCGGCGGAAGGCCGTACTCGAGCGCTCGGATGTAGTCGAGATCCATCGCCATGGCCTCGTCGTCGTAGTCGCCTTGACGTACCTGATCTTCGAACCGGGAGCGCTGCTCGTCGGGGTCGATGAGCTCGGAGTACCCGTTGCAGAGTTCGCGGCCAGCGCAGATCGCTTCGAATCGTTCCGTCATCCCGGGGATCGAGCGATGGTCGCGGGCCAGCGGCGATACTTCCTTGGGATAGTCAATGACAAACGTGGGTGACCATATTAAATGTTCACCGGTGCCCTCATAGATCTCCAATATGAGCTTGCCGGGGCCGTAGCCGGGCTTCACCTCAACACTATGCTTCTTTGCAAGCGCGCGTAGTTCTTCGATAGGCGTGTCGAGTGAGACTTCAACGCCGGTGTTTTCCTTGATCAGGTCGAGCATCGTGCGGCGCGGCCACGGCGGTGTGAGGTCAAGTTCGCGTTCGTTGTACGTAATCTTCGTGGTCCCGTTGAGCGCCGTACTGAGGTGCGCAACAAGGTTTTCCGTGAGCTCCATCTGATCGGTAAAGTCCCAGTACGCGGCGTACATCTCCACCATCGTGAACTCGGGGTTGTGCCGCGGCGAGAGTCCCTCGTTGCGGAACACGCGCCCGATCTCGTACACCCGCTCGAACCCACCGACCACGAGGCGCTTGAGGTACAGCTCCACGGCAATGCGCAGATACTGCGTCATGTCGAGCGCATTGTGATGCGTCGTGAACGGCTTGGCCAGCGCACCACCGGGGATGGGATGCAGCACCGGTGTTTCGACCTCCATGAACCCGAGGTCGTCCATAAAACGACGCATCTCGGTGATCATCTTGGAGCGCTTGCGAAGGGTATCGTTCGACGCTGGCGTAACTACTAAGTCCACGTAACGTTGACGGTACCTGGTGTCGACGTCGGCCAGACCGTGATACTTGTCGGGGAATGCTCGTTTTGCCTTCGCGAGGACCACCCACGACGTGACCTTGATGCTCAACTCACCCTTCTTGGTGGTCATGACCTCGCCGGTCGCACCGATCCAGTCGCCCAGTGAGAGCGAGGTGAACGCATCAAAGTCGGGGGTGACATCGGCCGGGGCGAACAGCTGGATCCGGCCCGTGTCGTCTTGGAGCTGACCGAACGCCAACTTGCCCTGCCCGCGGCGCAGCATCAGGCGGCCCGCGACAGTCACCTGATCACCGGTCTCGGCACCGGCGTCGAGACCGGAATAAGTCGCAGCAAGCGTCGCTGCCTTGTGCGTCGGGTCGTAGCGGTAGGGAATCTCGTGGGGAAGTGGCGAATCAGCAGACATAACGGTCGGAAAGTCTCCCACGCCACCGTGGGCCGGGTTTAGCGATTCTTTTCGTAGACGAGGCGCAGCCCGTGAAGCGTCACCCACGAATCATGCAGGGTGACCCGTTTGGTGAGGGGGGCGATCAGGGCACCGAGCCCGCCAGTGGAGATCACCTTCGACTGGCCGTTCTCCACAAAAATCCGTTCACACATACCGTCGATCATCGATGCGTAGCCATACAGCGCACCGGATTGAAGCGATTCGACCGTCGATTTCCCGATCACGCTGCGGGGTTCGACGAGTTCCACCCGTCGCAGGGCTGCGGCGCGAGAAAATAGCGCTTCGAGGCTGATCTCGATCCCGGGAATGATCGCGCCGCCCAGGTATTCGCCCTTCGACGACATGACATCGAAGGTGGTGGCAGTGCCGAAGTCGACGACGATGCAGTGGGCCCCGTATCGGTCCATGGCTCCAACGGCATTGGCGATGCGGTCGGCACCGACCTCCCGGGGATTGTCGTAAAGGATCGGGATACCCGTTTTCACGCCCGGTTCCAGCACCACCGGTTGGTATCCAAGGTAACGCTCGCACATGCGCCGGAGGTGGGCGGTGGCCCGGGGGACGCCGGAGCACACCGCCATTCCTTTCACGCAGTTGCCATCGAAGGCGTCGCCACGGACGGCAAGGAATTGGCGAAAGAGCATGGCGAGTTCGTCGGGTGTGCGTTCCGCGTTCGTGGCGATGCGCCAGTGATCCGCCAGATCCGACCCTTTCGACTCTCCGAACTCGTCGGTCGGGTAGAGCCCGATCACGGTTTGCGTGTTCCCAACGTCAACGACCAAAAGCATGAGGCGCAGGTTAACGGGCCGATCGACTCTTCGCATCGCTGGAGACGAACGAGTACGTTCAAAGACATGAGCGCATCGCTGCTGTCGGAATCCGAAGACCTCCTCGATGAGGCCGTCACGTTACGACGCGAACTCCACCAGCACCCGGAGCTCGGGCTGCACAACGACCGCACACGCGAGCGTCTTCTCGATTCAATCGACGGGCTTGATCTTGACGTTACCAGCAACTCGAATTGTTCCGGGATCATGGCCGTGTTGAACGGCGACGATCACGGACCCACGATGTTGCTTCGCGCCGACATGGACGGATTGCCGTTGCACGAGGACGCGGACCTTGCGTTCAAGTCGACGTCGGAAAGCATGATGCATGCCTGTGGTCATGATCTTCACGTGTCGATGCTCGTAGGTGCCGCCAAAGTCCTGCACGCTCGGCGCAAAGAGATCCGCGGACGTGTGGTACTGATGTTCCAGCCCGGCGAAGAGGGTTACCACGGTGCGCGTTACATGATCGAAGACGGTCTCCTGTCGGTGGCCGGGCCGATCGGCAAGGCGTTCGCGATCCATGTGAGTACCGTTGCACCGACGGGCGTGGTGGCGTTGAAGCCGGGGCCGCTGATGGCGTCTTCCGACAAATTCACGATCCGTGTGCATGGACGCGGCGGCCACGCGTCGGCCCCCCATCACGCTCTCGACCCGATCCCGATTGCGTGTGAAATCGTTCTTGCACTCCAGACGATGATCACGCGTCGTATCGATGTGTTCGATCCTGGCGTAGTGACCGTTGCGCAGATCAAGTCGGGCACCACCAACAATGTGATCCCTCCCACCGCAGACATCATCGGAACGATTCGTGCGGTCTCGGAGCGCACGCGTTCCAACATTCATTCCAGCATTCAACGCGTGGCCGATGGAATCGCGAGCGCTCACGACGCGAGCGCAGAGGTGGAGATCGAACTCGGTTACCCCGTGACGATAAACAACGACACTGTGGCGGGCGACGTCATTCGTGTCGGCACGGACCTGTTCGGGGCGACTCGCATGAATACGATGAAGGCGCCCGTGATGGGAAGTGAAGATTGGAGCTACGTGCTCCAAAACGTGCCGGGCGCGATGGCATTTCTCGGTGCGACACCCCACGGCTCAGATCCGTTCAAAGCCGCACCAAACCATTCCAACCTCGTGCATTTCGACGAGGCGACAATGAGCACCGGCATTGCGCTGTACGCCGCAATGACACTTGACTATCTGAAGTAGCTACGTACGCTTATTTCATGAGTCACGAACGGTGAGGATTGGAACGGATTGGACCGGCTGCTTTTCGCTGAGTCTTGGCTTACCCAGCGGGCGGCACGGCGCCGCAGTTGTCGATGAGTCGGGCCGACCCCACGCGCGCTGCGACCAGTAGGCGAACTTCGGTGGTGATTTCGTTGACGTCGGCCAGGGTGTTCGCATCCACGCAGGCCGCGTAGTCCACCGATCGCACCACCGATTCACCAGCGAGCACGGCATGCATCGTGGCCGATACGTCTCCGCCCCGCGCACCCTCTGCGACTGCGGCGACGCCCGCATCGAGCGCTCGGCGAATCACCGAGGCCCGTTCGCGTTCGTCGGCGGACAGGTACCGATTCCGACTCGACAACGCGAGTCCATTGGCCTCGCGAACGGTCGGGCACCCGACAACGTCGACGGGGAATGACAGGTCGATCGCCATGCGCCGAATCACTGCGAGCTGTTGGTAATCCTTCTCGCCGAAGTACGCCCGGCACGTTCCGCCAATCGCGAACAACTTGGCCACAACAGTTGCAACACCATCGAAATGACCCGGTCGGGCAAGGCCGTCGAGCACATTCGTAAGTGCACCTACCGACACGCTGGTAAGAACGTTTGTTGGCCCGAACGGGTACATTTCTTCAACCGACGGCGTGAACAACACCGTCGCCCCTGCGGCAAGAGCCAATGCAGTGTCTCCGGCGAGGTCACGGGGATACTGCTCAAGATCCTCGTTGACGCCGAACTGCAGCGGGTTCACAAAGATCGTGGTGGCGACCTCCTCGGACCCATCGCGAACCGCCCGTTCAATCAAGGATGCGTGTCCCGGATGCAACGCGCCCATGGTCGGCACCAACGCAACCGTGGCACCACTCCTCCGGCGTCCGTCGAGATGCCTACGGAGTTCCGCGATCGTGGAGAACCGCAACAAACCCATGGCGAACGAGGAGTTAAGCGGACGCTTCAGGCTGCGGTATGAGGCCCTCGGCGGCGACGTTGATAATTTCGCGTCCAATCGGACCCAGTTGGCGACCCATGACTTTTTCGATCACGGTCACGGCTTGCGGACCGCTGCTCAGCGTCCCATTGAAGATGAGATAGCCACCGAGCACGCCCTGGAGGCGGTCGGAGATCTCGTCTTGGTGCATGAGGACCCGTTCGTTTCGGGCGATGTGATTGCGCAGTGCTGGGTACAGGGCCACGAGGACATTGCGAATGTCGTCGTGGGGACCGCACGGGACATGGAGGTACGGGACGTGAAGTTCCTCGTAGGCGTGCAGGTTGTGCGGCGAAGGCATCAATGAAATGACCTTGTGGAAGCCATGCTCGCGGATCCAGATGATTTCCTCATGCCGACGTACTCGACGATGGCTGGCGGTGTGGCCTCCGGGACGTTCGCAGATCGCAATTTGATCCTTGAGCACCCATGCAAAGTTTCGGGGCTCGATGCCTTTGGACCACTTGCCTCGCACGTCGACTCACCTCTCTCTGCTCACCGTAGGGCTCGCTACACGACCGAATGCCCGAAAGCGAACGATCGCCACTGTACCGGTACGTCGTTACGTTTGAGCCCGAACCAGGGAAAATTCCGTGAATTTCTCACGGGTTCGCAAGAGCCGGCAGCAGTCATGTCGAGCAGCACCGACAAAACAAAAACGCCGCCCCGGTCCGGGCGGCGTTTCTAGGGTGGACCGTAGCGGGCGCTGCGACTACTGAAGCTGCGGCCGTGGCTTCGCCGGGCCGCTGCGGCCGGGTTCTTCGCCACGCAGACCATCGCGGGCACCTCGGACGGCATTGCCGACACGATTGCGGACCCGGCTCAGGCTTGACGCGCTGCGCACGGTCACCAGTTCTGGGGTTGCCTCGGGAACCATCGGGGGATCGATTGGCGCGAGTTCTGGCTTGAACGCTTCCTCCGGGGATTTCGTCCACTTCGGGAGCTCTTTGAACAACTCGTCGATGTCTGACTTGTCGAGGGTTTCCTTGGACAGAAGTGCTTTCGCGAACTTGTCGAGGACGTCTCGGTGGGTCGTGAGGATGTCGGCCGCAGTCGCATGAGCAGTGTCGACCAAGCGGCGGATTTCTCCGTCGATCTTTCCGGCAATCTCATCGGAGTAGTCACGGGCGGCACCCATGTCTCGACCGAGGAATACTTCGCCCTCTTTCTGTCCGAGGGTGACCAGGCCGAGGTTTTCACTCATGCCGTATTTGGTCACCATGGACCGCGCAATATCAGTGGCCCGCTCGATGTCGTTGGAAGCACCCGTGGTGATTTCACCAGCACCGAACACCAACTCTTCCGACGTTCGTCCACCGAGAAGCATGGCCAACATGTCGCGCAGTCCGCTTCGAGTCCTCGAATAGCGGTCTTCGGTGGGCAATGAAATCGTGACGCCCAGCGCACGGCCGCGAGGAATGATCGTGACCTTGTGGATCGGATCGCATCCGGCGAGCACGTGCCCAACCAGGGCGTGGCCGGCCTCGTGGTACGCAGTGTTGGTCAGCTCATGTTCGGGCATGACCCGGGATTTCTTCTCCGGTCCCATCATCACGCGGTCGGCAGCGGCCTCCATCTCGGACTGGCCGATGATCGACTTGTTCCGTCGCGCAGCGATAAGCGCGCTTTCGTTCAGGAGGTTCGCAATATCGGCGCCGCTCATTCCGGGAGTGCCGCGAGCGACCGTGTCGAGATTGACATCGGGACCGAGTGGCTTGCCCTTCGAGTGAACCTTGAAGATGGCCTTGCGACCTTCGAGGTCGGGGAGGTCAACCATGATCTGGCGATCGAAACGACCGGGACGCAACAATGCTGGATCCAAGATGTCGGGACGGTTCGTGGCCGCAATCATGATGACGCCGGTCTTCGTATCGAAGCCGTCCATCTCGACGAGCATCTGGTTGAGCGTCTGCTCGCGCTCGTCATGTCCTCCGCCGAGGCCAGCACCACGGTGGCGACCGACGGCGTCGATTTCGTCAACGAAAATGATGGCCGGAGCGCTGGCTTTGGCCTGCTCGAAAAGATCACGAACACGGCTGGCACCAACGCCGACAAACATCTCGACGAAGTCGGAACCGGAGATAAAGAAAAACGGGACGCCGGCCTCGCCGGCAACTGCCTTGGCGAGGAGAGTCTTGCCAGTCCCTGGAGGGCCGAAGAGCAGCACACCCTTCGGAATCTTTGCGCCGATCGCCTGGAACTTGGCTGGGTTCTCAAGGAACTCCTTGATTTCGCGGAGCTCTTCGATTGCTTCGTCGGCACCGGCGACGTCGGCAAAGGTGACCTTCGGTGCGTCCTTCGACTGCATCTTGGCCTTGGCCTTCCCAAACTGCATGATCCGATTGCCGCCACCCTGCATCGAGTTCATCAGCCACAGGAACAGCCCGAACAACACGAGGATCGGAAGGAAGTTGAAGAGCAGTCCGAGCCAGATCGATTCCTTGGGCGAGGACGCCTCGACCTTGACTCCCTTGGCGTCGGCCTTGTTGACAAGCGACTCCTCCGAGGCCTCGACATACTTCGCGCTGTACTTCTTTGCGCCTTTGTACTTTCCGGACGTTACCGGCTTCGTCAATTCACCAGTTACCTCGCCGGTGTTGCGAATGAATTTTGCGGTCTTGATCTGACCCACATCGAGCTGAGTCTTGAACTCGGTTTGCGTATACGTCGCACGGGCTTCTCGGCCCGACATCAGTTGCGACGCGCCCAAGAGCGCTACGAGCGCGAGGACAACATAGAACCCTGCACTTCTGGATAGTTTTTTCACAGTGCCTCCAAGACTACGACGCCTACGCTCCAACATCATCACCGATCGGGGTGACAATGCCATGAGAGTTCCAAAGATTTTGCCGAACTCGCAGGTTCGAGCGTCTGACTGTTGATCAATCGCTCAGCTCGCTGAGATATTCCGGATATTCGTGTGTTCATCGGCACGGTCGTCATCAGCCTAGAGCCGAAGTTTTCGGTTTGCTTTTACGCGAAAGGAAAGAGCCCGCCGGTTCGGTTATCCTACCCAACGAACCTGACTTGATACTT
Source organism: Acidimicrobiia bacterium (assembly GCA_031429095.1). Classification (GTDB taxonomy): domain Bacteria; phylum Actinomycetota; class Acidimicrobiia; order Acidimicrobiales; family JANYDT01; genus JANOYY01. The sequence continues at coordinate 25,643 of JANOYY010000133.1, forward strand.
AGTCACTCAACTTTTCTGACTAAACGACGTCATGTCGGAATAGGACGGCCAGGTTTACGGTTTCAGTGGCCACGTCACTCTCGACGAAGGAGCTTCTCAATGTCAGACGCAAACGCCACCACCGACACCGTCGCGGCGCCCGATTCCGTCCAATCCCCACTGGTCGACCATGCGCTACCCGTCCTCCCGCTTCCCGACGGAGTCGTCCTTCCCGGCATGGTCGTCACGGTCGCACTCGAATCGGTGGAGGCCCAAGCAGTCGCCGACGCCGCGATCTCGCTCAACGAGCGGCTCCTCCTCGTCCCGAAAATCAACAACACCTATCCGAGCGTCGGCGTCGTCGCCTCGATCGAGACCGCCGGGGAACTCCCCAACGGCGTCCGCGCCCTCGTCTTGAAGGCCATCCGACGCGTCCGGCTCGGCGCCGGCGTACCTGCCCCCGTCGCTGTTCCCGGGGTGCTGTGGCTTCAGGTGAGCGAGGTCGACGAGGGCCCACTCACTGATTCGGTGCGCGCCCTGGGTGCCGAGTACCGCGCAACGGTCGAGGCCCTTCTCGAACACGAGCAGGGTGGGCGCGTTTCAATTCAACTCGGCGACAAGGTTGACGGCGGAGTCGAGGATCCCCGCGCCCTTGCCGACACAATCACCTACCTCCCCGATCTGACGATCAAGCAGCGAATCGAGGCACTCGAAACGGTCGACGTTGAAGAGCGGTTCCGTCTGGTCCTTCCGTGGGTTCGGGCAAAGTTGGCCGAGTTGCAGCTGAAGGAAAAGATTCGCCACGACGTGTCAGAGGGAATGGAGAGGACCCAGCGCGAGTTCCTACTTCGTCAGCAACTTGCTGCGATCAAGAAGGAGCTCGGCGACGACAGCAACGCCGAGGCCACTTCGTACCAGGAGCGATTCGACGCGGCGGACCTCCCCGACGCGGTCCGCGCCGCAGCAAAGAGGGAAATTGATCGACTCGAGCGGATGAGCGAACAAAATCCTGAGCAAACGTGGATCCGAAACTGGCTCGACACGTTGCTCGCCATGCCCTGGGGTGCAACGACGAGTGATCGCCTCGACGTCACCCTCGCTCGGTCGATGCTTGATTCAGACACCACCGGGCTCGACGACGCGAAAGAGCGGATAACCGAATGGCTGGCCGTACGCAAACTACGCGCCGAACGAACCGTCGATGCTCCCGTTATCGCTCCTGAAGGTGAGATTCTCGGGACGGGTCCTGGTTCATCGGGCCAAACCTCGCGTCGGGGCGAGGGAACCACGATTGTGCTGGTCGGCCCTCCTGGTGTCGGAAAGACGTCGCTTGGGGAGAGCGTCGCACGAGCAATGGATCGCCGCTTTGTGCGCGTCGCCCTTGGAGGCGTGCGTGATGAGGCGGAGATCCGAGGACACCGACGAACCTACGTTGGCGCGAAGGCGGGTCGAGTTGTGGACGCCATAAAGGAGGCAGGGACGATGAACCCGGTCATCTTGCTCGACGAGATCGACAAGCTGGCGTCGGGCTGGTCGGGAGATCCGGGCGCGGCCCTTCTCGAAGTCCTCGATCCGGCACAAAATCACACCTTTCGCGATCACTACCTGGAGGTCGACCTCGACCTGTCGAACGTGATCTTCATCGCGACCGCGAACTCGCTCGAGACGATTCCCGCGGCGTTGCTCGACCGCATGGAGCTCATCACCGTCGACGGCTATGTCGATGTCGAGAAAGTGCTGATTGCCCGAAATCACTTGATCCCGAAGCAGCTGTCCCTTCACGGTCTGCGCGCTGATGATCTAGAAATCTCCGATGAGACGATCGGACGAATCGTCGCCGGGTACACACGCGAAGCAGGCGTGCGTTCCTTGGAACGTCAGGTTGCAAAGGTGCTGCGAAAGGTCGCCGTGAAGATATCGGGCACGATCGACGTCGAGAAACCGCTGCGCATCGCAACGGTGGAGCAACTGACGGATTTGCTCGGTCGTCCGAAGCGACGCGAAGAGGTCGCGGCTCGTACCGAAACCCCCGGCGTCGCCAACGGTCTCGCCGTGACCGGCGCTGGTGGTGAAGTGCTGTCGGTCGAAGCGACTTCGATGCCGGGCATCGGGTCCACCAACGTCGAGGTGACCGTGACCGGTCAACTCGGCGACGTGATGAAGGAGTCGTCGTCGTTGGCAATGTCCTACGTCCGGGCGAATGCCGAGGCATTGGGTATCGACGCAAAGTCGTTCGATGGGCGACGGATTCATGTCCACTTCCCGGCGGGGGCAGTCCCGAAAGACGGCCCGTCGGCCGGCATCACCATGACGACGGCACTGGTAAGTTTACTTACGAACCGATCGGTGAAATCGACTGTGGCCATGACGGGCGAGCTGTCGCTGGTCGGTCGAGTGCTTCCGATCGGTGGGGTAAAGCAGAAGTTGCTCGCCGCCCACCGGGCGGGACTCACGACAATCATCTTGCCGAAGCAGAACGAGTGCGATCTCGACGACGTGCCCGCCAACGTGCTCGAAGGACTCGACGTCCATCTGGTCGACGATGTCCGTGAGGTCCTCTCAATTGCGCTGATGCCGGCGTAATGAGTACAGCGATCACGCTCCCGTGCGCGAGCATGGGAGCGTGATCGACCTCCACATGCATTCGGTACTGTCCGACGGCTCTGACGAGCCGGAGGTGCTTGCCGACCTTGCAGCGTCGGTGGGGTGCAGCACTATCGCGCTGACGGACCATGATCGCCTCGACGGCATCGAGCGGCTTCGCGCCCATGCGTCCACTGTCGGCGTCACGGTCATCGGCGGATGCGAGCTTTCCTGTGCGGTCTCCTACGACGTGCCCGGCGTACGCCCGGTCCTCCACATACTCGTGTATTTCGTTGAGCCTGGTGAAGGCGCGCTCCATGAGGAACTCATACGGCAAATGGCGTTTCGCCGCGACCGCAACGAACGACTTGTCGGCCGACTTCGCAGTCTCGGCATCGACGTAACGTTCGACGATCTCGTTGCGGCCGCGGGCAAGGTCGACGGCATCGGACGTCCACACGTTGCCCAGGTGCTCGTCGAAAAGGGGGTCGTGGCGACTATTCAAGAGGCCTTCGATACGTGGCTCGCGAAGGGCAGGCCCGGCTATGTGGAACGTGAGGAGATGACTGCCGACGTCGCTCTTCGCCTTGCGAAGGAGTCGGGAGGGGTGGCCGTTATCGCGCACCCGTTGAGCCTCGGCCTTGCGGGCGAGTCGTTCGCCAACGCGCTCACCGAATTGCGCGGGCTAGGACTGTCCGGGATGGAGTGCGTCTACGGTCGCTACAGCAAAGCGGAACGACACGCACTGAGCCAAACCGCGCGACGCCTGTCGATGGTCGCAACCGGTGGGTCTGACTATCACGGCACGTACAAGCCCGACTTGCGAGTCGGCGTTGGCCGCGGCGATCTTCGGGTACCCGATGCCGTCATCGCCGAGCTTGTCGCTCGTCGTTAGCGGGTACGCAACACAGTCAGAGTGTCAGCGAGAACCCGCGATGGTCGACCCGCTCGCTCGTTGACTCCGTGAAGCCGTTATGGGTAAGGGCGCCGATCGATCCGGCAGCGAACGGACTCGCACTCGAAACGTGCGCGAGAAGCACTCGCCCGCCTCGAGTGCGTGCGAGTTCGATCAGCAAGGCGACCGCCGCAGAAGCAAACCCTCGACCCCGTGACCGGGCACAGATCGAATATCCAATTTCAGTGGTGCCAGCAACCGGCGGGCCGAAGAACCCGGCGGCCCCAACAAGTTCGGCGCCGCTACACGCGTAATGGGCGAGCCATCCCTCCGTCTCCGGGCCTGAGGTTTGCGTTCTTCGGAAAAACGCCACCGCCTCGGCGTCGTGCTCGCCGTCGATCGGCGGCCACTCCTGAATCGCCCGAGTTCCAAGGAGCTGAGCAAGACGATGAAGGTCGCCGACAAGCTCGGCGTCGTACATGTCGAGCGTGGCCGGAACAAGCGTGAGCGTTCGGGGTGATGCCGTCATGTCGAAGGCAGGCTAGTTCGCGGGGCGAATGGCACAATTGCGTCGATGAATCGGTGGGAATGCTTGAGAACGCGGGCCAAGTCGAAAGCCGTGTCGAGTTGTGCCGCCGAGAGCGACACTCGTGGATCCGCCTCTATGAGCGCCCGGAACGAGGTCTCCCTTTCCCACGCCTGCATCGCACCCTCCTGGACGATCCTGTAGGCGTCGTCTCGCGACAAACCGCCTTCGATCAGAGCGAGCAGGACCGACTGGCTGAACACGAGCCCGAACGATGACTCAATGTTTGTCCGCATACGGTTCGTGTCGACGGTTAGCCCACGCATCATGTTGGTCGTACGGCCGAGCAGGTAGTGCGTCAGGGTGGTCGAGTCAGGCAGGATCACTCGCTCTACCGACGAATGCGAGATATCACGCTCATGCCACAGCGCAATGTTTTCGAGACCGGCAACAAGGTTGGCGCGCAATACTCGGGCAAGTCCGCAGATGCGCTCGGCCGTAATCGGGTTCCGTTTGTGCGGCATGGCAGAACTGCCTTTCTGCCCGGCACGAAAGGGCTCACGCACTTCTCGGACTTCGGTGCGCTGAAGATGGCGTACTTCGAGAGCAATCGACTCCATGGTTGCGCCGATGGACGCGCACGCGTACAGCACCTCGGCGTGGCGATCGCGCCCGAGCACCTGGGTCGCCGGCACAGGCTCCAGGCCGAGAGCGCGGCACACGTAGGCCTCAACGGCTGGATCGATGTTGGAGTAGGTACCAACTGCCCCACTCAGCTTTCCAACAGCGATTGATTTGCGAGCCGCTTGCAAACGAACGATGTCGCGATCCACCGCCAGTGCGAAGAGCGCGAGTTTGGCGCCGAAGGTGGTGGGCTCTGCGTGTATACCGTGGGTCCGTCCCATACAAGGAGTGTCGGCGAACTCGATCGCTCGAGCGGCAAGCGCACCGCGCAGTTCGTGGGCCGCTGGAATCAATAGGTCGACCGCTTCGGTCATGACCAACGTAAGCGCCGTATCGCCAACGTCGCTCGATGTCAGTCCGTAATGCACCCAACCCCCGGCTGGCATTCCGATCGATTCCTGTACAACGTCCACGAACGCGGCCATGTCATGGTCAGTGATCTTCTCTCGTTCATCCACCGCCTCGACGGTAAAGTCTGCGCGCGTACGGATTTGTTCTGCGTGGTCAGCCGGGACGACTCCGATCGATGCCCAAGCATCGATGGCGAGGACTTCAACGCGCAGCCACCGACGCATCCGAGCCTCGTCGGACCAGAGTTCCCGCATGGCCGGGGTTGTATAGCGCTCGATCATCGGGGCTCCTTGTCGGGATTCGACAGGTCAGGGATTCGACAGGTCAGGCGGGAGCATGGTCAAGCCATGCCGCCGGAACGTCCATCACTTCGTCGCGGGCGGGGCCGATCCCCAGAATCGAAATCGGTGCTTCTGAAACTCGCGAAAGAAAGCGCACATAGTTTTGCGCAGCGATCGGGAGCTCATCAACGCTACGAGCCATGGTCGTGTCGGTTTGCCAACCCGGAAGATCGACGTAGACGGGCACCGCTCGTTCAAGCATCGACACGTCGGAGGGAAGGATAGAAACCCGCTGACCATCGATCTCGTACGCGATGCAGACCCGCACGGTTTCGAAGACGTCGAGGATGTCGAGCTTCGTAAGTGCGATCTCGGTAAGCGAGTTCAGCTTTACGGCGTGGCGAAGCATGACTGCATCAAACCAACCTGGTCGTCGACGCCGACCGGTAACCGTTCCGAACTCCTGTCCGCGCTCCACGATCAAGTCCCCGGTGCCATCGGTGAGTTCAGTCGGGAATGGACCACTACCCACCCGGGTGACATAGGCCTTCGCGATGCCCACGATTCGCTCAAGATGACGAGGTCCCACTCCCGCACCAGCGCAGGCCGAGCCGGCAACCGGGTTCGATGACGTGACGAAGGGGTACGTGCCGTGATCGATGTCGAGGAATGTGGCCTGCGCTCCTTCGAAGAGCACCTGCTGGCCAGCGCTCAATGCAGCATGGATCACGTTGACCGAATCACCGATGTAGCGACGAACGCGCGGAGCGTACACATCGAGATAAAGCGGTTCGATGTCGGCCTGCACGAGCGGTGCCTGGTCGTATACGCGCGTGAGGAGGAGGTTCTTCTGCGTCAGTGCACTCCTGAGTCGGGCACGGAACCGATCGGGGGCAAGAAGGTCTTGAACTCGGATTCCTTCTCGGGCGACCTTGTCCACGTAGGCCGGGCCGATCCCGTTCTTCGTCGTTCCAATTGCGTCGCTGCCCCGGCGCGCTTCTTCGAGCGTGTCGAGGATCGGGTGCCAGGGCATGATCAGGTGAGCGTTGCCACTGACCACAAGGCGCGAAGTATCGACGTTGCGCGACGCCAGCATGTCGAGTTCCGCGAACAGCGTGGCCAGGTCGAGCACCACTCCGTTGGCGATCACGGGGGTCACATGAGGGAACAGAATGCCACTGGGGGTCAGCCGGAAGGCAAACTTCTGCCCGTCGACAACGACGGTATGGCCGGCGTTGTGGCCACCTTGATAGCGCACGACCATGTCGGCTTGATGGCTCAGCAGGTCTATGACCTTGGCCTTGCCCTCATCGCCCCACTGAACACCTACAACGACGGTACCTGGCACGTGTGCAAAGTGTAGCCCCTGTCAACCGGCTGCCGTGCGGCTATTCCGCCGACCATTGCGTCGGCGGCAGTTTCAGCTCAACCGCTCGATGATGATGGCCATGCCCTGTCCGCCGCCCACGCACATCGATTCCATGCCGTAGGTCTTGTCGGTCGCCCGAAGTCCGTTGATCAAGGTGGTCATGATGCGCGCGCCGGTCATTCCAAAGGGGTGCCCCAGCGAGATGGCACCGCCATGCACGTTGAGCGTGTCTCGCTCGATGCCGAGGCGGCGCATCGATGGCAGCACCTGAGCCGCGAAGGCCTCGTTGATCTCGACGAGGTCAATGTCGTGAACAGTCATGTGTGCGCGCGCCATCGCGCGTCGACACGCATCCACCGGACCGAGGCCCATCATCTCCGGATTGACCCCCGTAACGGCGGTCGAAATGATCCGGGCGAGCGGCGTGATCCCAAGTTCTCGGGCTCGGGCGTCGCTCATGACGATCACGGCAGCGGCCCCATCGTTGAGGGGGCATGAATTGCCCGCAGTGACAGAACCGTCGGGTCGAAACACGGGCGGAAGTGCCCGGAGGGCTTCCATGGTGGTCTCTGGTCGCGGGCCGTCGTCGGCGGACGCGACTGACCCATCGGGAAGCGTCACCGGGGTTATATCAAGTGAGTAGAACCCATTGGCAAACGCTCGCGCCGCATTCTGTTGGGATTCATATGCGTACAAATCTTGTTCCTCTCGGGACACGTTCTCCACCTGGGACACGTTCTCCGCTGTTTGACCCATTGCTATGTACACGTCCGATAATCCATCTGGTGCAGTCCACACTCGAGCGCCCCCATTGCTGCGCATCGAAGACCGAAGTGCTGCGTCGGAGAAAAGTGGATTCTGCGTGTCGGGCATGTTGTCGGAGTTCCCCTTGACGAACCTGCTCACGCACTCGGCACCGGCTGCGATGTAGGCATCGCCCTCCCCGGCGCGAATGGCGTGAGCGGCCATACGTATCGTCTGCAGCGACGACGCGCAGTAGCGGTTGACCGTAGTGCCGGGAACCTGCTCGAGACCAGCGAGGATGCTCACGACGCGTGCGATGTTGAAACCCTGCTCCCCCCCGGGTAAACCACATCCGAGCATGAGGTCTTCGATTTCGACGTGAGGAAGCTCCGGCACCTGGGCAAGCGCGGCCAAAACGATTTGGGCGGCCAGATCGTCGCTGCGCATATCAACGAGCGACCCTTTGAAGGCTCGTCCAATCGGTGAACGCGCTGCAGCAACAATTACTGGCTCTGGCATAGTGCTCCTGATGCTCAGCTGCCGACGGACTTCACCGGAGCAGAGTTAACGTAAAGATATGCCGTCCGTCGGTAAAAGCGAAACTCGGCCGTACCATGTCCGGGATCAACGACTTGGCACTCGGTCTGTTACGGCTGACACTGCCAGGGCCGCCACGAGCCGCCGACAGCAACGAAATACCGGTACGCCGCCGCGCTGTTGTCAACCGCATTGAAGGGGCTCCCGTTGCCATAGCGGCGCCATTCCGAGGAGCCCATCTGGAAGTGGCCCTTGTACTGGCCATTGCGGGCCGACGCCCGTCCACCGGATTCACACCACGCGACGTTGAGCGCCTGGCCATGCAAATGCGATGGCCAGGTCGCTGCGATGGCTTCCTCCATGTTGGGAGCGGTACCTTCCCCCGGGTAGGGGGCACGCACGTAACGCATGCCCGCATGGGCGGGGGATGCGCCGACGACGACTCCCGCTGCGGCAACGCACGCCGCGAGGGCGACGGTCTTAAGCAAAACCCCGAGGGGCCGCCTTTTTCCAGAGGGTCGATCACAGATATTCTTCATGGTGAATCCTTTCGTTCCCGCGCAAACGCACCCCGACGATCGGCCACAGGAGAACAACGAAAACCTCGGAGACGCGTGCCAAGGAAAGGGAGCGAATCGGACCGAGGCGTCGAGGAACTCTTGAAACCGGGCGCGTAGCACCGGGAGGACGCTTGTAGCAGTGGACGATTACCATAGAGTCACCGACGGTCATTTGCAACTTTGTACGGCGTGACTATTTTCACGTTCGCAAGAAGCGATTCATATGTCTACGAATGAATTCACAATCGTCAACCTTGTCGAACAATCGCATCCGGGCGACCACCTCGCTGAATGGCATGTTCGCGAATGAGGTCATCTGTACACAGATGAACGATGGAATCTTTCGATCGCCCGTGTGAATTCTCTGGCTGGCGAGTCTTTTACGTATCGCCGGCGCACCGATCTCTCGGAATAGAACGTGCACCTATTACTGCGGTCTCTTCAGAACGACCGAATTCAGTTTGTGCCTTCGCTCAGATCGCTTTCTGGCCGCCCTCGATCACATCGGTCCCGGTTCCGTCGCAGAAGCATTTTCACCTTCGACCCGAAGTTCTGGTCGCGACGTTCGTGATATGCGACAGGCGAAGAGCCTTTACTTTCGAACTCTCCGTCGATGTCAGCGCTCCGAATCAATTAGGTATCAAAAATATTAGGTACGCAACTCTCGTCGTAGGCGTATTGGCCATTGGGAGATTCCCGCGAGATCAGCGCCGATGAAGCGCGATTGAACCGTACACATACTGTACGGTCGATCCAGCAGACCGGATCTTCGATCCGCCAATCGTCGGCTCACTTCCCCAAGGACGCCCAACATGAGAAGACCTGTATTCGTCGCGGGCGCGCTCGTCGCCATCGTGGCCTGCGTCGGCCTCGCCAAGTCAGACGCGAAGGCTGCGAACTTCTGGCCAGCGCGCTTTTACACCCAGCAGGTTCACGACGGCTCCCAGATCGTTGAGCCCACGGCGATGGCGTTCGACGCCACGAACAACATGTACGTCGCTCAACGAGACGGGCTGATACGGGTGAAGCCATCGGGGTCGAGCTCCTTCTCCGATTACATTCACCTGGCTGTCAATACTGGCGGCGAGCGTGGACTGCTCGGCGTTGTGATCGATCGAAACCCGAATCCTGCGCTCAGCTTCCTGTATGCGCTCCACAACGACCTGCAGTCGAGGATGGCCGTGACCAAGATCAACCTCGCAACGAAAGCGGCGAGCACCATCTACACGACTCCGGGCCAGTTCAACTTCTACCACAACGGCGGCGGTATCGACCTCGACAACTCCGGGCATGTGATCTTCGCACTGGGTGACAACTACCTGCCTACCTTGGCCCAGGACATGGTTTCGGAGATCGGCAAGGTACATCGGATCAATACCGACGGCTCGATACCCGCAGACAACCCGTTTGCGACGAGCACTACAGCTCTTCGTACGATCTTCGCCTCCGGCTTCCGCAATCCATTTCGCGTCAACGTCGACCGACAGACGAACGCGGTGTTCGTTGGTGACGTTGGCTCGACCGTGGCCGAAGAGATCAACAAGGTGCAACCCGGCAAGAACTATGGCTGGCCGTCAGCCGAAGGAGGCACCTGCAATGTGGCGTCATGTGCCGCGTTCGAAGCGCCGTTCTACTTCTACAACCACTGGACGGGAAACTCGATTACCGGAGGCCCGGTCTATCGGGGCGACGCTTATCCGGCGTCGTTCAGGGGACGCGTCTTCTTTGCGGACTGGTCAGTAGGGATCATCGATACCCTCGACAGCGAAACGGGAACGCTCGCCAACTTCTCCTATAACCACCAAGATGTCGTGGACCTCGAGATCGGCACCGATGGTTACCTCTACACGCTGAATTACTTCTTCGGGAAGATCCACAAAATCGTCTATAACGCGACCGATGCGCCACTTCCGCCTCAGGGGCTTCTGTCGTGCACCACAGTTGGGACCATGGCGCCCGCAACTGCGAACTGCTCGGTCACCGCCCTTTCGGATCCCAACGGTGACGACGTCACGGTCTCATGGAAAGTGAACGGAGTGGCTTCGGGATCGGGGACCACTCTTACCAAGTCGCTGCTGTTGGCGGGCACCTATCAGATCGACGCAGAGCTCAGTGATGGTGCATTGACAACGACCCTTCGAGCGGCACCCATTGTTGTGGGGACTGCTCCCGTGATTACCGAACTCTCAACGAACCCGACCGAGTTCGAGGGCGGGATGAATCTGAGCTTTGGCTTCACCGCCCTTGATGGAAGCGGAGCCCCGATTCCGTCCTCAGGCTGCAGCATCCGTGTTCAGATTTCGCACAATGACCACGTGCACGACCTCGACTCTGTCCTGGGTTGCCTTTACGCAGGGCAGGTTCCTCGAAGTCTCGAAACCGACCCCGGTATCCGCCTGAAGTTCACGATGAAGGCGACCGATCTCGCCGGGCTTGCATCGGAAAAGGTGGCCTTTCTAACGGCGAAGACGTCGACTCTCACCTTGGCTTCTTTTCCGCCGGGAGCAGACATCCTTCTCGGGGGACAGAAAATAAGTGCACCTATAGTTGGTACTGCCGGCCTGACCCGACAGCTCAGCGCGCCCGAACAGTTCGAGTCGAACGGAAAAGTGTTCGTCTTTTCGAACTGGAGCGATGGGGTGTCGACGGCGCAGCGCGATCTCAACTTCCCAAGCGTGTCAACGACCCTCACGGCGCTTTATCGCCTCGATACAAATGTGAATTCCAAGAACAACTTGTTCAAGAACCCAGCATTCGAAACACTCACCGCCGACTTTCCGGACTCATGGATGATGTCGTTTCGAGGGGCGCGTCCGATCGGGCTGTACAGCTTCAACGGCCAAGGTCGTACCGGACACGGCTGCAAGGTGACGGTTGCGCTGCCCCGAGCCGCACCGAACGCCTACTGCCATCAGGCCCCTGCCGACTATGTCAATACAAAGCTGTACAACTTCTCGAACTGGTACAAATCGCCGGTGGCAAGTGCGACGTATGCCGTGTTCACAAACCGATTCGGCTTATTCAAAGTCCGCTTCATCGGCTACAACCCGCCAACAAGTGACTGGAGTCGAACGAGCTACCTGATCGAACCCGAACCGGATGCAACAAGTATCAAGGTGTATCAGTCACCGCTGAACGAAGGAACTCTGTCCACCGATGACTACTTCCTTTCCAGCACCACGTGAAGGAGGGCGAGGACTAGCCGAGGTCTTCAATCGCCGCGCTGAGGGCCGCAATATCGCCACCGTCGAAGGTCGACCGCTCACCAACGCGCGAAACAAAGCCGAGCTGAAGGCCACTTGATGCGTCACGGATCGTAAAGAAGCGTTCCAAACCGTTGTTGCTCGTCATGACGTCGGTCTGAACCGCGCATCCATGTTCCACCAACGCGTTTCGTACAAACGCCGCGTTCAGTACCTCGATGGCGATGTGATGAACGCCGATGGGGGCTGAGCCGTTGGCGACTTCGTCGGTTTGCATCAACACGAAGGTCACACCACCTGCATCGACAACGGCCGAGTCAATGCCCGGGTGATCGGGGTGCGACTGACGACCCTGTGTGACGCGAAAACCAAGCCGATCAACGAAGAACGAAACGGCCAATGAGAGGTCCGATACCGCGACGGTCACGTGATCAATCCGACACGCTGCGGTCTGGAGCGCCGTGTCAATACCGGGCGCTTTCACTTCGGTCGCCGAAACGGATTCGTGCGGATTCATATGAACTGCCTCGATGCGATGCGTTTCGCTCAGCAACGAACGAAAGAGCAGTTCGGCGAATTCCGGCTCGACCCCTACCTCAGCGGCCCACTGCATCCGGGACTGCAACACCTCACGCACACGGGCCGGCTGGAGTACATGAGTCGATGCCGTTCCTTTGACTGCCGCCACCTCGTGACACAGTTCGAATCGTCGCGCAAGCACCCGAAGAAGTTCCCGGTCGGCCTCGTCAATTTCGGATCGGAGGGAGGAAAGCTCGGCGTTCGTTGTCACGCCGAGCAGTATTGCCGACCGGACATCGAGTCGTAGCATTGCGGCCCACGACAACCAGTACTGTCCGACTATGGAACTTCAAGAAATCCGCCAACATGCAACGCGACTCAGTCCCTGGGCTCACCTGGCCAGCGTGGGCCACGACGGCGAACCCGATGTCGTGCCGATCCACCCGTGCTGGGAAGGCGACACGCTATGGATCATGGCCGGCAAGGACTCGGTCAAAACGCGCAACGTGTCCCATGAGCCTCGGGTAGCCCTCCACTGGCAGGTCACCGCCGACGGAGACGGCGTCGAGATCTGGGGTGTGGCCAGCGCCCACGACGACATCGAAACGAAGAAGCGGCTGTGGACCGGCGTGTTCGACTATGACCTCAACGCGTTCGCCCCGGGCGGACCCGAGAACTCCCCCGACACTATTTTCATCGCCGTTGCGCCAACTCGGGCGCTCTACCTCGAGATGTACGGGATGAAAGGTTCGCATCGCTGGACCGCGAAATGAGCGATGATCACACGCCTCATCGTCCCCGCGCCGGTCGGCCGCGTATGCCCGAGTTGGCGTACCGACCACTTCCGATACGGCGCTCCCGTGGGATTGGGCCAGTGACCGCCTCACCGCGTGTCACAACTTTTGGGTGATCACGGTTGCGCCTGCCCAACCACGTCCCCACGCGATGCCGGTGTGGGGCGTATGGCTCGAATCAACGCAGACCTTCTGGTTCAGTTGCGCGTTTTCGTCGACAAAACACCGTAACCTCCTCGCGAACCCCCACCTGACGGTAGCCGTGAGTGACACCGTTGAGGTTGTCACGCTGGAGGGTCGGGCATCCCTTGTCCATGACGGTCCGGAGCGTGCACTGGCGATCAGCACCTACGGTGAAAAGTACGCGGAGCCGCACAAACGCGAAGAGCTTCAGGATTTCATGGCCGCAGCTGCCACGTGGCAGGTGACGCCCGCTCGCTCCTATGCGATCATCGAACGCGAGGAAGAGTTCGCGGACCGCGCAACGAAGTGGACTTGGTAGCACTTCGGTCGACGGCGTGCATCACGGGTGGGCCATCGTCTGCTACGCACCGTTCATCCGTCTGCTGTGCACCGTTCATCTCAGTCTGCACTGAGCACCGCACTGATCAGCAGTCCGCCAACGCGTCGAGCGCTCGACAGATTTCGTCGCCTTGATCGATCGCCAACTGGCCGATCCGACGGTTAAGCAGTGCTTTGCGAATTGGCTGCAGGTTGTCGAACGACGCAACACAGTCGTCCGACAGCCCGTGTCGTTCTCCGAGAACTATCTCGGTCGGAATCTGTCTGATCGTACGAGTGATCGGGGCGACCAGGATCGTCATGAGGACGGGTACCGCCGAGGAACGAGTTACGACGAGTACCGGGAGTCGTTTGCCGCCTGCTTCGGCCCACCAGATCTCGCCCTGAACCGGCGTCGCAGTCACCACGGTTCCTCGGCAATCATGGCGATCGTTGCAGCGTCGCTCCACGCGGCTTCTTCGTCGGCCTGCGGCAGTCGGAGGTAGCCCTCTCCTATCGCCTGACCGATCTTGGCTCGGCGTCGCTGATCGATGAGTTGTTCCAGACCGAGACGAACCGCCTCGGAGCGACTGGCGACCGACCCCGACGCCACCAGCTCATCGAGCGCTGCGGCAAGGGCGTCATCCACACGAGTGACAAGCTGTACCATGCCGATAGCACACCGAACGCAATGCGCCTTGCATTGCAGACGTCAGAATTGCAACGTCGCCGGCTGTGAAATTCAGATACGGTGAGGTCATGCCTGCTACCAAACGCGCCCTCGACATGGTCGCCGAAGCCTCCCAGAAGATCCGGACGTATTCCGTGGCGCAAGCTCTGGCCAAGCTCGGGACGGACAACGTGACCTTCGTTGATCTCCGCGACCCCCGCGAACTGGAGCGCGAGGGCATGATCCCGGGGGCGTTTCACGCAACCCGCGGCATGTTGGAGTTTTGGGTCGACTCTAAAAGTCCGTATTACAAGCCGATCTTCGGCGAGGACCGCGAATTCGTGCTGTATTGCGGCGGCGGGTGGCGGTCCGCTCTCGCCGCGGTGACGCTTCTCGACATGGGTTTCGACTACGACAAGATCGCGCACGTCGATGGTGGTTTCGGGGCCTGGAAAGAAGCCGACGCTCCTATCGAACAGAAGGCGCCAAAGCCTCCCAAGTCCTGAGTGCGGAACCTCGTTCCACGACCCGTCCACGCAAGACACGGACATGAACGAGTAAAACCCGCTCGAACAGGCCACCGGTCACGACTCCCGTAAACGACCCTGGACTCCGTTTGCAACCAACCCGGGCTCGCGTTGCAACCAACTCGCCGTTTTTGGCGAATCTCACGCAGCTTTTTGGCGAGTTGGTCGCGGTCACCGGGCGAGTTGGTCGCGTTCACCGGGCGAGTTGGTCGCGTTCACCGGGCGAGTTGGTCGCGTTCACCGGGCGAGTTGGTCGCGGTCGCCGTCGCCGGGCAAGTGGTTCGCGTTGCAACCAACTCGCCGTTTTCAGGCGAATCTCACGCAGCTTTTTGGCGAGTTGGTCGCGATCGCCGGGCGAGTTGGTCGCGATCGCCGGGCAAGTTGGCACCGTAAGATCGTCGGGTGCCTCCTGAGTTCAGTTCGCTTGTCCCGGTCCGGTGGAGTGAAGTCGACGCCGTCGTGTTCGACATTGGCGGCGTGTTCCTCATTCGCCACCCCGACCCGGTTCGCAGTGGCATGACGCGGGCGGGGTTCGATCTGCCCGAACACGCCGGGACTACCTATCACGACGCCCACTACCATTCCGTACGTGCACTTACTGATGTGATGGGCGACGGAAATATCAGCGAATACGCGCCGGACTTCTGGGTCAGCTTCGAGCGCGCCTACCTGACGCATCTCGGAGTGCCGCAGGAGCAACTCGACGCCGCCGTCGAGGCAATGTTCCGCGAGGTCTTCCAGAAGGAACCTCACCCGATTTGGCGCTTGTTTCTAGACGACAACATCGCGGCATTCAAAAAGCTGGGTGCTTCCGGGATGCCGGTGGCGATCGTCACGAACAACGACGGCACGGCCGAAGCGCAAATGCGGCGATTCGGCATCTGCCAGGTAGGCGACGGGCCCTCACCAACGTTGCGGCAATTGCCGATTCGGGAACACTCAAGATCGCAAAACCAGAGCCGGGGATCTTCACGCCGGCTCTGAAAGCACTCGGAACCGACCCGAACCGGACCCTGTACATCGGCGACACCGTGCACGCCGACGTTGTCGGGGCAACCCGCGCGGCAATGCCGGTGGTCCAGCTTGACCCGTTGCACCTGCATGCCCACCTTCCCCACACCCGGGCATCGAGTGTCGCTGAAGTTGTCGCACTCCTCGGACGATAACCAGAGCGGCAACATTTCGAACAGAATGGTCGGGAGGGCAACGGTTCGAGGACCGAACTTGCCGCCGATCGACGTCTAACGAGGAACACCATGCTCACCTACAAGCCGCCATTGCGAGACATCCAGTTCAGTTTGGACCTAGTCGGGCTCGACGCCGTCGCGAAGCTCCCCCCGTTTGGGCATGCCGACCGCGACACGGTGGCGTCGCTTCTTGCCGAGTTCGGCCGCCTCGCCAGCGAGGTGATCGCCCCGACGAACGTGACCGGCGATCGTGAAGGGCTGAAGGTCAACCTCACCGACGCAACGATTGCGACACCGACAGGCTTTCGCGACGCGTACCGGCAATATGTTGACGGGGGCTGGGGATCGGTGCCGGCCGACGCTGCATACGGCGGCGGCGGATTCCCCCATTTGGTTGGCATCGCGATGAGCGAGATGCTGCAATCGGCAAACATGGCGCTTGCGTTGTGCCCGATGCTCACCCAGGGGTCCCTCGACGCGCTTGCGCACTGGGGCACCGAGTCCCAGCGCGAGACCTATCTCCCCAAGCTGGTCAGCGGCGAGTGGACCGGAACGATGAACCTCACCGAGCCCGATGCCGGATCCGACGTGGGGGCCGTCCGATCGAAAGCCGTGCAAGCCCCGGACGGAATCTGGCGAATCACCGGCCAGAAGATTTACATCACCTGGGGCGAGCACGATATGAGCTCGAACATCATTCACCTGGTGCTTGCACGTGTCGATGGGGCGCCTGCGGGAACGAAAGGGATCTCCTGCTTCATCGTCCCGAAATTCCTGGTGAATGCCGACGGAACCCTGGGTGCGCGCAACGATGTGAAGGTCGTGTCGACGGAACACAAGATGGGAATTCACGCCTCGCCGACGTGTGTGCTGGCTTTTGGCGACGATGGCGAGGGTGCCGCGGGTGAACTCATCGGCGAAATCAATACCGGCATGCGCACGATGTTCACCATGATGAACAATGCGCGCTTAGCAGTTGGGCAACAGGGAGTCGCTCTGGCCGAGCTTGCCTATCAGATCGCGTATGACCATGCGATGAATCGGACGCAGGGACGCCCGGCAAGTGGGGAAGACAAAACGATTATCGGCCATGCCGATGTTCGACGGATGCTGCTCACGATGCGCTCGCACATTGAAGCGATGCGTCACCTCATCTTCTTGAATGCAAAGGCGATCGACGACGCTCGCCATGGCCAAGACGACGATGCTCGCACCCGGGCCGGAGAGCTTGCGGACCTCCTCACGCCATTGTCGAAAGCATGGTGTACCGACCTCGGCAACGAGCTGGCATCACTCGGGGTCCAGATTGCGGGAGGAATGGGGTTCTGCGAAGACACGGGTGCAGCGCAGGTGTATCGCGATGTCCGAATCGCCGCCATCTATGAGGGAACGAACGGCATCCAGGCACTCGACCTCTTTGGGCGAAAGCTCCCGATGCGAAATGGAGAGGTCGTCGCCGAGTTGTTCAGTGAGGTCGCAACCACCGTCGCGGAACTGGAGGGAGCGGCGTCGATCGCCGACCTTGCGCACCCCCTCGGAGCGGCACTCAGAGATGTACGCGGACTTACGGAATGGATCCTGACCAGCGGTCGAGCAAACATCACCGACGGTATGGCCGGAGCAACGCCCTACCTTCGGGTTCTCTCCACGGTTGTCGGCGGTTGGATGATGGCAAAGCAGGCGCTCATGGCCGCACCCACCGCTGAGGCTGATCCATACGCCGCGGCCAAGGTTGCGACGGCGCGCTTCTACATGTCGCAGCTCCTCCCGACGATCGAGGGTCTCTTCGAGCAGGTCAAGGCCTCGGCTTCACCGCTGTACGCAATCCCTGCCGCAGCGCTCGCCAGCTCCTGAGGTACCGGGCTCATCATGCATGCTAGGGAATGGGTTCGGAACGTCGAAGCGTCATTACGCGAAATGGCTGACCCAGTTCAGGCGATTCCTATGCGCGCGTACATGAAGGACATCGCGCCATTCCTGGGAATTCCGAAGCCGCAACGCGCCGCGGCACAGCGAGTCTTTGGGTTCCCTCCAGCCGCCGATGCGGTTGATGCGTGCCGTCAGCTCTATGCGCTTCCCGAACGCGAATTTCACTACGTTGCCACCTCCGTTCTCCGCAAGTACGGGCCAACCTTTGCCCCGGAGGCCCTGGCCGACGTGAAGTGGTTCGTGCAAACCCACTCATGGTGGGATACCGTGGACGAACTTACCAAGGCAGTCGGCGGGATCACACGTACACATACATTTCTGGAACCGACGCTCGAAACGTGGGTGCGGGACAACGACTTCTGGGTTCAGCGTGCGGCGATACTGCATCAGCTGGGCTTCGGTCACCGGACCGACGAAGAACGACTCTTCCGGTTGTGTCTGGTGCAGGCGTCGAACAAGGAGTTCTTCGTCCGCAAGGCGATCGGCTGGGCATTGCGCGACTACGCGTGGACGAACCCCGAAGCCGTACGCAACTATGTCGCCCAGCACCAAGGCGAGTTCTCGCCCCTCACGATTCGCGAAGCTCTCAAGAACATCGACAATCCCCGCGCCGGAACCCGCAGCGTCGCTCCCAAGGGCTAAGCCAGCCCGAGCGCCTTCTTCTCCTCATCGCTGAGCTTGGAGAGCGCAGCGGTCTTCGCTTCGGCGGCTTTCGCAGCCTCTTGCGCTGCGTTCGCAGCCTCCGCCGCAGCCTTTGTCGCCGCCTCTTCTGCTGCGGCTGCAGCTTGATTGGCCGCTGCGCCGGCCGCCGCTTTATGGGCAGCGACCGCCCGGGTGCCAACGTCGACGCCGGCCATCAGCTCTCCGGCGAGAAATTCGGGAGCGCCGTTACGACCGCCGACCTCAAGGATCTGCTCCTCGACGGCAGACATCGCCAGACCTGCTGCGTCGAGCGCCACACAAACCTGCGCCAGACGCGCGTAGTCAGCTTCGTGAAGAGCCGTGACATCGACGGCGTGAGCGAATGCGTTCCAGGTGGCACCTACAGAGTCAGGAAGAGTCATACGCAAAACCTAGCTGCGCCGTTTGCGAGATTCGGACATGAAGCAACGACCCAGTGTCGTTGCCCCGGCACCAGGCTTGCCCCGGGACCACGCTTAGAGACGGGACCACTGCTTAGAGACGGGTGATCGCGAAAGCCGGAATCACTCGCGGGGCGGCCTTGCCGACGTAATCGCCGAACTGGGGCATCCGCGTTGCCATGGTCGCCAACTTGGCTGCCGCGTCGGGGGCCGGGACCTCGACAACGCTGGCCCGAAATTTCTCGCTGCCAAATTCGACATCGATCTCCGAGGTGGCGAGCAGGTTGAAGTACCAGTCGGGGTGCTTCGGTGAACCGGCAGCGGATGCAAACACCACCATCGAATCTCCCTCGGTCAGTGCCACGAGGGGAATCTCACGAACCCCACCGCTCTTTGCGCCGATCGTATGCAAGATGACCAGCGGCGCATCGCCGAACTGGGCGACCTTACCGCCGTTCGCCCGAAACTCGGCAATGACCTGTGTGTTCCAATCGCTCATGAGCTGACCCTAGTTGATGAGCTTGTCCCGACCGGCCCAGTACGGTTCGCGGAGCTTGAACTTCTGCAGCTTCCCGGTGGCGGTGCGGGCAAGAACGTCGCGGAACTCCACCGACGTCGGGCACTTGAAGTGCGCCATCTTGGAGCGACAGAAGTCGATGACGTCGCGCTCGGACGGTACTGCCGCATCGGCGCGCAGCACCACAAGTGCCTTGATCGTTTCGCCCCACTTCGCATCGGGAACACCGATGACCGCGCATTCTGCAATGGCCGGGTGCTGGAAGAGACAGTCCTCGACCTCAATCGAGCTCACGTTTTCGCCACCGGAAATGATCACGTCTTTCTTTCGATCGGCAATCACTACGTATGCCCCGTCGAGATAGCCGCCGTCACCGGTATGGAAGAACCCATCGGGTATTGCTTTCGCCGTTTCCTCGGGCTGCTCCCAATACCCCTCAAAAACGACATTACTACGCGCACATATTTCGCCCTCTTCGGAGATTTTGATCGTCACGCCAATGGCGGGTGCACCGGCACGCGAGAGCAGCTTCGAACGCTCAAGTGAATCCAAGGAGTCATACTCTGCACGCTTACGGTTCATGGTCAGCAATGGCGACGTCTCGGTAAGGCCGTAAATCTGGATGAATTCCCAGCCAAGCTCAGTTTCGACACGCTCGATCGTCTTGGAGGGGGGCGGAGCGCCTGCAACAACGATGCGCATCAAGTCACGACCGGGGATCGGCTCGCCATTTGCGGCAAGCTTCTCGGCCGCGTCGAGCGTCATGGCGACAACTGCTGGCGCACCGCACGCGAAGTTGATCTTGTGCTCTCCGACTCGGTTGAGGATCTCCGCACCATCGACTTTGCGCAGTACCACGTGGGTGCCGCCCATGCCGGTTACCGCATACGTCTGGCCCCAGCCATTGCAGTGGAACATCGGCAACGTATGGATGTAGACGTCACGGTCGCTCACGCTGGCATGCCACCCAAACGTCACCGCGTTCGTCCACGCGTTGCGATGCGTAATCTGCACGCCCTTCGGTCGAGCTGTTGTTCCCGACGTGTAGTTGATGGTCGCCGTCGCGTCCTCATCGGGTGCCCACGCGGCCGGCTCAGCCTCGTTCGCACCGAGGGGCGCAAACAGCGCGGCGTCGTCTTTGCCGTCAAGAACGATGATCTTCTCAACCGCGATGTCCTTCACGACGTCGTACTGCTCGGGATCAACGAGCAGTACACGGGCACCGGAGTGTTTGATGATGTACGCGATCTCTTCAGTGTTGAGTCGGAAGTTGATCGGCACCAACACGCGGCCGTACTTCGATGTACCCCAGAACGAGATCAGAAACTTGGCGGAGTTCGGACTCACGATGGCGACACGATCACCAATGCCGATTCCCATGTCTTCGAGCCGACGCGCCATGCCGCGAACACGGGTGTCCATTTCGGAGTACGTGAGCGAACCGATCGAACCCGCGACATCGGGCTCATCGATCACGGCGATTCGATCCCCGTAGACATTGACGGCACGGTCCAGGAAATCAGCAACGGTAAATGGAACCTTCATGACACAACCCCTTCAAGGACATCTCGAGACAAACCTCTAGTTTGCACGGTTCCGCTGACCGCTGTCACCTTGTCGGCGCACAACTTCGCCCAGCGGCCAAGATGTTCGACGAACGTTCGCGCCTTTCGAACTTCAATTCCGAAATGACCTGGTCAAGCCCAGCGATTCGGGCGCGTGCATCGTGAGCATCATCGCCGAGACATTGCGAGGTCGGCTGTCGGGAGACAGCATCGAGCCCACCACCATCGTCACGAAGCCGATCGGGATGGACCAGGCCGCAGGCTGGGCAATGATGATTCGTGGCCATCCGGAAAGCGTTGGGCCAAACAGCGTGAACAAGACCGCGGAACTTGCACTTAGAGACCCAGCGAGCAGACCGGCGATCGCTCCTCTGACGGTCAGGCGTCGCCACCAGATCCCCAGTAGCACGAGCGGCGAAAATGACGATGCGGCGATTGCAAACACCCAACTCACCAACTGGTTGATGTCGGTCGACCCGACTCGCAGGCCCAGTAGGACAACGACCAAGCCGGTCGCTGCTGCACCGACACGAAAGTCCCGTTTCTCGCCGTGCATCAGGTCTTGGGAAATCGCGCCCGCTGCGGAGATCATGAGGCCAGAAGCCGTCGAAAGGAATGCAGCGAACGCTCCACAAGCCACAAGGCCGGTTAGAAGATCGCCAGCAAGGCCGCCGAAGACCGCTCCCGGAAGCCGCAGCACCACAGTGTCGGTTGACTGCTGAGCCAGGAGTTCTGGCATATACAGGCGCCCCAGAGCACCAAACACAGGAGGAAAGACATAAAATATACTAAGCAAACATATGACGAGAAGGGTCGTACGTCGTGCCGCCCGTCCGTCGGGATTGGTGTAGAAGCGTACCAAAATGTGCGGCAACCCGAGCGTGCCGATCAGCTGGGCAAGGACAAACGACGGGATCGCATATGCCGGCTTTCCGGCGATCAGCGACGACGAACGAACCGATGTACCCCAGGTGCTCACGTCGCCTGCCGCCGCCGTCCAGTGTGTTCGATTCAAGAGGAAATGCGCGCCAATGATCACCACCGGAACGATCATGGCGACCCACTTCAGCCAAAACTGGAACGACTGGACAAAGGTGATACCGCGCATACCCCCCATGGCAACGTTGAGGGTCACGACCCCTGCAACCAATACGACGCCAGCCCAATACGGAGCACCAGTAAGTACACGTAGTGTTACTCCTGCACCCCGCATCTGGGGAACCATATAGGCCACGGAAACGAGGACCACAAGGCCGCTCGCCAACCGCCGGGCAAACTGTGACTCCAACCGACCTTCGGCGAAGTCGGCGATAGTGTACGCCCCGAAACGGCGAAGCGGTGACGCGACAAAGAACATCAAAAGGAGGTATCCGCCGGTGTAGGAGATGGGATACCAGATCATGTCGGCGCCGTATTTCATGACCAGTCCGGCGATGCCCAGGAAGGACGCAGCCGATAGGTATTCGCCGCAGATAGCCGATGCATTTCGGCCCGGAGGAATCGATCGCGAAGCGACGAAGAAGTCGCTGGTCGTGCGCGCCCGACGAACTCCGAATACGCCCAATCCAGCGGTCACGAGCACCGCGACGGTCATCGCAACACTGGCGACCGCACCAGCTTCGATCGAAGAACCGCCAGCCGCTGCGATGATGAGGTTCATGAGGACGCAGAACCGGATTTCGACTCCGCGACGATGGCGACGAAATCAAGTTCGTTGCGTTCTGAGCGCCGCTCAAACACGAACGCGAACAAGATGAACACAGGGTAGGGAAACACCCCGAGCAACAGCCAGCCTGCCGGAATACCGAACACGGTCCACCGTCGAAGCGGTCCGGTAAAGACGAGCGCTGCGAGGACAAGAACCAGGAATGCCACGAACGCGATGGTCATTCGTAGGGCAAGGACGAACTGCACCCGGAGTAAGGAGTCGAGGTAGGCGTTGCCGAGCGGTGTGTCGTCCGCAAGCTCACGAACGGGGCGAAGCGTTCGCGAACGGGTCGGATCGCGTTGAATTGTTTCGCGCTGAGGGGGCGTCTCGGAAGTCACGAGGACCTCACGGTCGGCGTTGTTCATCGGCGAATGCAAAGAGCCGGGCGCGCAAGTTGCTCGAGAGGCGTCGACTTACCGGCAAGACCTGATCGCCGATTCTGATGACATATCCGCGGCCTGGCTCGATGCGTACTTCATCGACGTGCTGCAACGACACGAGGTAGCTCCGGTGGATGCGTACAAAACCGAAACTGTTCCAACGCTCCTCCAGCGACGACAGTGCGGTGCGGTAGAGGAAACTCGAATCCTTTCTATGTAAGCGCACATAGTCGCCGCTGGCCGAAACGTACTGAACGTCACGGCGATCGATGAAGCGGATGCGCCCGCCGGTCTCTACGGAGATCGTGCGATCATCGTCGTTTGGTTCTGCAGGCGTCGGCCTCTCAACCGGCTTCGGCATTCCGCGTTGCGGCTGTGCTGCGTCTACAACGGAGGTTTCCGTCGATCCAGCAACAATTCGCGCCAATGCTCGCTCGAGTCGCTCATGTCGAACCGGCTTCAGCACGTAGTCGATGGCGCGTACTTCGAACGCCTCAACAGCGTGCGCCTCATGCGCAGTAACGAACACGATTGGCGGTGGAACCTTGAACTGCTGCAGCACCCTAGCAAGTTCGAGGCCGTCGAGGCCAGGCATTCGGATGTCCAGGAATACGGCATCGAAGGGTGCATCTCGAAGCGCTCGTAACGCAGCGTTTGCATCGCTTGCCTCGGTCACCGATTCAACGACATCGAACGTCCGAAGCTCGAACACAAGGTCAGAGAGGGCTGGGGCTTCATCATCAATAGCAAGTACACGAAGTCTTTTCGACTCACTGTTTTGCATTGAAGACGGGGCGGTTGGCGTCATGCGCGAACTCCAGGGCGATACTTCGGTGCTCGAACTGTAACCTTTGTCCCGGCCCCGAGCGCCGTTTCGATGACCAACCCGTACGCCGGACCGAACGTTGACCGAAGACGCTCATCGACGTTGTAGAGCCCGATGTGCTCGCCTCGGTCACCATCGCCGCTGAGATACCCGCGCAATTCCTCGGGGTTCGCGCCAACTCCATCGTCTTCGACCGTGATGAAGCACTGGTTCGACTGCTCAAAGGCAACGATGGAAAGGCGCCCACCGTTACGCTTCGATTCAAGCCCGTGCCGAATAGCGTTCTCCACGAGCGGTTGGATGACGAGGAACGGAATGGCCACCGGAAGGATTTCCGGCGAAACCACCAAGCTGACATCGAGCCGGTCACCGAATCGGGCTTTCTCCAGAGCCAGGTATCGCTCAACGCACCGCAGTTCATCGGCCACCGTCGAGTACTCGCCGTGGCTGCTCAACGAGTAGCGAGTGAAGTCGGCGAACTCCAGTATGAGGTTGCGCGCTCGCTCGGGGTCCGATCTTGTAAACGAGGCGATAGCCGAGAGCGCGTTGTAGATGAAGTGGGGTGAAATCTGCGCCCGTAGCGCCCGTAGCTCGGCGCGGGCCAGGCGGGCACGGTGCTCATCGAACTCCGCCAGTTCCGTCTGCGACGCGATCCACAGAGCTACCTCAGTCATGGAACGAACAAGCCCCGGTTGGCCGTCGGAATCGAAGGCAATAAGTGCGCCTATGACATCTCCCCGCAATGCGACAGGGACCGAGACAGCGAATCGCACGACACAGCCCTCACGGCCACACGAGACCGGAGAGATGTGACTGCCACCTTTTTGAATCGTTTCTGACGACACCCTGATCACATCACTTCGGTGATGATCCGACTCTCCGGCGTAGCCGAGAATCTGCGTGATGTCAGTGATTGCAACCGCCGATGTTTCGAGAAGTGCACGAATCTGGGGCGCGACCCGTTGCAGCGTGTCGGCATTGAAGCCGCCACGGAGCACCGGCGACGCCAAGTTCGCCGCATGCAGCACTTCGTAGGTTGCCGCTTGACCTGCCGTTCCGAATGACGTCGTTCGGCGAGACGCCCATACCAACACCGCGACGACTGCCACGACGCAGAGGACGACCACCGCAATCGAGATCGACGAACTCACGTGTACCCCCCTTTCAGCGAAGTCGGGCGAGCCCCCTTAGGAAGGCCCGCCCGACTTTGACACGAACTACCGGGCAGTTCAGCTCTTGCGGTACTCCGCAGCTGCAGGGGTTCCGTATTCCTTCTGGAGCAGCGTGATTGCCAACTGCTTGGAACCGTCGGCCCTGAAGATCGAGTTCTTCGGAGCCGGCGTGCGCTTGGCAAGGTCCACGGATGCACCGAGGCCCCCGAGATCCGGAGCGCCGATCTCGTTTGCGGCTTTCAGCATGCCGTCACGGCTCAAGTCGCCGTTCTTCACGGCCTGTTCGAGAACTGCTTCAACGGCTTTGGCCTGCGCGAAGCCCCAGACGTTTCCTACATCAGGCGCCGACACGTAGTTGTCGAAGCCTGCTGCGGTGAGCTCGGAGATGAGCTGCTTCATTCCGGGAGCAGATTTGTCGCCCCACTCCACTCCGTCGCCGCTCATCCACACGTACTTTTCGTAGAGTGCGGACACGGCCGGGGTGACCTGCTTATCGGAGAACGTCGGTGACATCAAGATCCATTGCGGGGTGTAGCCGTTCTGGTTGCCCTGCACGAGCAAAGCGGTTGCCTGGGCCGGTCCTGTCGTGACGTACACACCGTCACACTTCGCATCACGCAATCGAACCGTGACTGCTGCCATGTCGGTTTGGCTGGCCGGGACAGTTTCGATCGTCCCAAGTTTGAATCCCTGCTTGGACTGCGCAAACTTCACGCCTTCCGTGCCTGTCTCTCCGTACGCGTCTTGACGGCTCACTGCACATATTGTCTTGTTGGGGTTCTTTTCCAGATAATACGACACACCGTTGATGGCCTGGACCTGATAGCTGGTGAGGATCGGGATCATGTTCTTCTTCGAGATCCACTTCGCATCCAAGGAACCAGGGCTCGCCACGAGCTTGTTCTGCTCATAGAGCGGAAGGAGCGCTTCGTTCACCGGTGTACCAAGAACGGAGGCATACATGACGACCTTGTCCTTGGTAGCGCTGAGTTGCTGAACTGCGATGTTGGGGTCGTAGTTCGTTTCGGCTTCTTCGATTTTGATCGGATACTTGCCGGCGATTCCACCCTTGGCGTTGATTGCCTTCACGTGCGCTTCAAGCGACGCGGCAATACCCCTGCTCAGGGGACCCCATGCGGCATTGGTCTTTGATGTGATGTTGCCGATCACGATGGTCTTGCCGTCGAATCCCGGCACAGCCTTCAGACCGGCGGGTGCGCCCGCCGGTGCGGAAACAGCTCCTGTGGCAGCGGCCGTGGTGGGAGCTGCAACGGCACCCTGCGTCCAGATGCGTTTGCGTCCGTTCTTCAAGCACGTCAAGGTGCCGACGGTTTTGCCAACTTGGGCAGCAGTGCACGTCGCTCCAGCCTTCGGTGCCTTGGTGGCTGCGAAGGCAGCAGTCGGTGCCCCGATCATGGCGACTGCGACAACCGCAGCGGTGGTTTTCTTCATGGACTTCCCCTTTAGTGAGACTTCATGCGAGACAACGTCGAGCCGACATGTTCGAGTCGACGACTGTGACAGTGGTCACGGACGGTAACCCTCGTCGACGGGTCCGGCAAGCATTCATCGCTCAACGCGCACTCGGTCTTTGCGATGGCGTAATCCATCGCCGAACGGTTCGAAACGGCGACGAGCAGCTTCTCAAGCGTCTGGGATTGACCGAAGTGGACGGTGAGCGCTCCTCGCTGCCGTTCAACGACAACTCCGCCACTTCACCGTTTCGAGCTGGAGTTCTGTATCGAAAGCGGGCAACCTCCTGTGTTCGTGACCGTAGTCACAAAGCACCACGTGAACCGCGAAAGGCAGTATCGGGCAATGGGGGAAATCAAGGAGGAGCCATCGGCCGACGAGACCGCAATAGTTCTCGATGTCCGTGATCTCGACGTTGTCTATGGCGGAGCGATCCATGTGCTGCGCAACGTCAGTTTGCAGGTTCGCGCCGGTGGAGTCGTCTCGATCCTGGGAGCGAACGGAGCCGGCAAGACCACCCTCCTGCGAGCGATCTCTGGACTGCTGAGTTACCACAACGGACGCGTGGTAAAGGGCGACGTCACCTTTCTCGGCCGCAAAAGCACGGTCAGCGATCCTGCATTTCTCGTTCGCAGCGGCCTCGCCCAGGTCATGGAAGGCCGACGCATCTTCTCGGAGCTCTCGGTTGACGACAACCTCCGCACCGGTGCGTTCACCCGGAAGGACAAAGCGGCGAGTGCTGCGTCGTACTTCCGCGTCATGGAGCTCTTTCCCCGACTAGCCGAACGTCGCAAGCAGATCGCCGGATACATGTCGGGCGGCGAGCAACAGATGCTTGCGATCGGACGAGCGCTTATGGCCGATCCAAAGCTTCTGCTCCTCGATGAACCGTCACTGGGACTCGCTCCGATCATTGTTGAGCAGATCTTCGAGATCATCGCGGAGATCAACAAGGCAGGAACGAGCGTGCTGATCGTTGAGCAGAATGCGTCGATGGCGCTTCGCAATTCTACGTATGCATATGTTATGGAAACCGGGCGTGTCGCAACCGAGGGACTCGCCTCAGACCTACTGAATGATCCAACGGTTCAGGCTCTCTATTTAGGCGGAGAGTCCGCCCACACCTCGTTCCACGAGCTGCAGACGTATCGCCACAAGATGAGTTATCTCGCATGAAGGGGAACCAGATGACCGACCAGCCCCTTCTCCGGGTTACCGAAATCACGCTTCGTTTCGGCGGCGTTACGGCCATAAGCGACGTGTCATTCAACGTCAACCACGGGGAGTTGTTCGCGATCATCGGCCCGAATGGCGCTGGGAAAACATCGATACTGAACTGTCTCAACGCGGTATACCAACCCCAGCAGGGATCAATCACCATTGACGGGGTCGAGCTCATCGGAAAGCGCCCGCCGTTCACGGTCACCCACGGCATCGGACGCACCTTCCAGAACATCGGACTGTTCAAGAACCTCGATGTCGTCGCGAACCTCATGCTTGGCCGTCATCACCTCATGAAGGGCGGCTTTCTTGCTGGCATGGTCTTTGCCGGTCGGGCACGAAACCAAGAGATTGTGAACCGGCGCCGCGTCGAAGAAGTGATGGCACTCCTTGACCTCCATGTCTACCGGGGACAGCCCGTGGGTCTGCTTCCCTACGGCGTTCAAAAGCGAATGGAGTTGGCACGAGCGCTTTGCATGGAGCCCAAGCTGCTTCTTCTCGATGAGCCCGTTGCAGGAATGAATGCCACGGAAACCGAAGACATGGCTCGTTACATCCTCGAGATCAAATCGGAGCTCGGCACTGCGATGATCCTCATCGAGCACGACATGCACATGGTCATGGATGTCGCACAGCGAATCATGGTGCTCGACTTCGGCGAAAAGATCGCCGAAGGGCTCCCCGAGGACGTCAAGAGCAATCCGCGAGTCATCGAGGCATACCTGGGGCAGTCGGCATGAGCACTACCACTACTGCCGACACGGCGACCACCATGCCTGCGCTGCTCTTGGACCGTGCCCGCCTCACCCCTACCCAAACGGCGTTGCGTCACCACGCACTCGGCATCTGGGAAAGCCGCTCATGGGCCGACCTCCGAGACCAAGTCGTAGTTGCTGGAAATGCACTACGTGTGCTTGATGTCCGGGTCGGCGACGTCGTCGCCGTCGTGGCAACAAATCGCCCCGAGTGGATCATTGCCGACTTGGCGATTCAGGGGCTCGGGGCGCGCACGTTCGCAGTTCACCCTGACTTTTCTCCCGCAACAACGAGCCGTCTCGTCGGCGAGAACAACGCCGTTGTTGCCTTCGTCAGCGATGAAGAGCAGTACGACAAGCTGGAGCCATTTCGCGCCGACCTGCCTGCGCTGCGCACCATTGTTGTGTTCAACACGCGTGGCATTCGAGTAGTCGACCGATATTCGATCGCAGGCAACCCTTCACTTGGGTGGAGTGCGTTCACGAAACTCGGTGAAGGACCAGATCAGTGGTCGCCGAACGCGCTTGCATTGCAACCAACGACACCGATCACCATTGAGGTCGTTGTCCACCAGTTGAAAGATGATGGGCTTCCTGTTGTAACTACGCACATCCGATCGTCCAAAGAACTCCTTGGCGCGTCGGCGTCGCTCGGAGCGCTTCTGGACGCGCACGGGGGCGATGAACTCCTCCCCATCGCCTCTTTCGCCGAATCGATCGAACGCTCGATCAGTGAGGTCCTCGCTTTACGCCTCGGGGCAACGATCAACATCGGTGAAGGCGGTGGTCTCCAGGCCCAGGAACTCGCTGCAGTTCAACCCACGATTGCGCACGTACCCGTGGAAGCCTTGAAGAACATCTACAGCGACGTCGTGGCTCAGAAACCCAAGCGCGGCATCCGTGCGATGGGACTCAACCGAATCCTCAAGGGTGGAGGAACGGGCTCACGAAGCGCGCATCGCGACATGTGTGTCACCCGTGCATGCCTGACCGCACTCATGGTCGCCAGCATTGCGGTTCATCGACTCCTTGTCTCGATGTCGGGCTGGATTCGCCTCGGGATCATTGGGGCACTTTGGGTTGTAGTCATCGGTGCGCTCATACTCGGCGGCCAAGCGATCCGACCATTTGTTCGGCGCGCGTATGGTCTTGCGAACGCCCGATCAATCCTCACCGGCCCCGGACTCGACGCGACGACCGCCGACTTCTTCGGTGCACTCCAGCTTCGCCCGATCGAGGAACACCCGGACGAAGAACACCCGGACGAAGAAAACCCCGCGGACCTAAAGGCGGCGGACGATCACTCGCACAACGTTGGAGGACAACTCTGATGGTGAACTTCTTCACCTTTCTCGTACAGGGGATCGCGACCGGGGCTGTCTATTCCCTTGTTGCGCTCGGCTTTGTCATTATCTTTCGAGGCACGAAAGTGCTGAACTTTGCTCAGGGGGCTTTCATGCTCTTCGGCGCGTTCTTGGTGTTCAACGTGTCGCGCACCTGGGGAATCAACTACTGGGTGGCACTCCTCCTCACGGCGCTCACCATGGGAGTGCTCGGCTTTCTCCTCGAAGCGACGGTGCTTCGCAAACTTCGGAATCGCCCTACGTTCACCGTCATCATGGCGACCCTTGGCGTCGCCATCGCCACTGAGCAAGTCTGCATGGCGATCTGGGGGACGGACCCGCTACCGCTCAACGACCCCATGGGTCTGAGCTTCACAAAGATCGGCGGTGTTCCCGTGACCCTGGTCGACGTGGTTACGCTGATCACGGCGGCCATCATCGCCAGCGGACTCCTCCTGTTCTTTGCCAAGAGCCGCATGGGAACAGCAATGCAAGCCACCGCGCTCGACCCGGAAGCGGCGATCGCTCAAGGAATCAACCCGAAGGTTGTGTATGGACTCTCCTGGGGAATCGCAGCAGCCATAGCGACGTTCGCTGGTGTGTTTCTCTCATCGGGCAACGGTCGCAATGTCTCGCCCACACTCCTGCAAATCGCACTCACCGCCGTGCCCGCTGCGATACTCGGCGGGCTCGACTCCACAAAGGGCGCAATCGTCGGAGGCATGGTGATCGGGGTCGCCCAACAGCTGATGTTCGGCTACCAGATTGACCTCGGCAACTGGCTCGGGCGCACGATCAACTTCACGATTGGGAACTTCCACTACAAGGCCGGGCTGGGACCGAACTTCCACCTTGTGTTCCCCTACATGATCATGGTAGCGATCCTGCTGATACGCCCCTATGGCGTGTTTGGCACCAAAGAAGTGCGGAGGGTGTAGTCACATGTCCGGAGCACTCATTACTCTCTTCTTCTGCGCCGCCGCGGCCGGGCTTATGGCTACGTGGGCCCGATTCGACGCCAAACGTCGGCTCGTCACCTCGTACGGAACTGAGCTTCGTGTCATGCGATCGAACTGGGTCAAGCTTGGTGTTGCTCTCGGTGCCTTGCTGTTCATAAGTGCACCTATTGGATTTTCTTGGTTCGGATACAAGTCATTTCACCTGCCCGCCAAGCTCATTCCCGGGATGCCAATGGGGGAGTTCCCGCTCGCCGTGCTGAACTTCGCGGGAATCTTTGCATTAGGGGTTCTGGCTCTCAACATGTTGACGGGATACGCAGGTCAGGTGTCCCTTGGCCACGCAACATTCATTGGAGCAGGCGCCTACGCTGCGGGATACTTCGGACAGGACCTCGAGCTAGGCGGCAGACACCTCCCTTTTCTCATTTGGGTATTGCTCGCCGGTGTAATCGGTGCACTTATTAGTGGCATCGTGGGTCCTTTTGCCCTGCGCCTCCGCGGCGACTATCTCGCAGTCATCACCGTTGGCCTGTTGATCTTCGCCGAGCACGTCTTCAATGCCTGGGCCGACATCACGGGTGGCACACCGGGTCGAAGCAACCTACCGCAGCCCGTCATCACAATCTGGAAGAACAAGGTCATGAATTTCTCGACGGTCGACGGGGAGGCCGATTTTTTCGGCGTCCTCTACACCCGCAATCAGGGCTACTTCTGGCTGGTCTGGGCCTTCGTTGCCGTCGCCGTCATCCTCTGCTCGAACATCGCTCGGTCACGCCAGGGCCGCGCCATGATGGCCGTCCGAGACCGAGATCTCTCTGCCGAGGCCATCGGTGTCGTCCTCTCACAAACCAAACTCAAAGCCTTTGCGCTTTGCGGTGCCCTGGCTGGTGTCTCGGGTGCGCTCTACGGCAGCTACATCCAGTCGGTAACACCGGAGTTCTTCAACCTGAACCTGTCGATTCAGTACGTTGCCATGATGATTGTCGGAGGAAGCGGGACGATCCTTGGTTCGGTGCTCGGCGCCGTTGTCGTGGGCAGCCTTGATCGCGTAATCGATCACTTCAAGTGGATCTTCAGCCGTCAGCCGTTGAAGACCATCTTCTTCTTTCTCAGTGCCGATTCCAACGGACGGGGAATGAAGATCCCGAACTTCGTCCGCATGCTCTACGGCGTCCTCATTGTTGTCTTCTTGATCTACTTCCCTTCCGGCGTCACCTCGCTATGGACCCGGATCAGGCGCTACTTCGTTCGTTGGCCCTTTCGGGTGTGAAAGCTTTTCGGTGGCGCACCGACGGCAGCGCGATCGGCAAGACTGAGCAACTATGACGTTCAAACGAGTCGGGGTTGTTGGCGGTGGGCTCATGGGCTCTGGCATCGCGGAGGTTTGCGCCCGTGCTGGACTTGAGACGGTGATCGTGGAGGCCAATACGGCAGCGGTCGACGCGGCCCGCAACCGGGTCGAGGGATCACTGAACCGGGCGCTGCGTGCGCAGAAGATCGATCAGGCTGCGTTCGAAAAAACGCTGAGCTACATGAGCTACACCGACGACTACGACTCGCTGGCCGACCGCGACCTTGTCGTTGAAGCGATCATCGAGAACGAGAAAGCCAAGCTCGACATCTTCAAGCGTCTCGACACGATCGTGACCAGCGAGCAGGCAGTGCTGGCGTCGAACACCTCATCCATTCCGATCATGAAACTGGCCATGGCCACGCAACGGCCAAGTCAGGTGATCGGAATCCATTTCTTCAACCCGGTTCCGGTGTTGAAACTGGTCGAGTTGGTGACGTCGCTGCTGACCTCGGAGGAAACGATCGCTCGTTCGTCGGATTTCGCAGCCGACACTCTTCACAAGCGGGTCATCAAGTCAAAGGACCGCGCCGGATTCATCGTCAATGCGCTCCTGATCCCGTACATCCTGAGCGCCATCCGCATGATGGAGTCGGGCTTCGCCACCGCCGAGGACATTGATGCCGGCATGGTCGAAGGATGCGCACACCCGATGGGTCCGCTGCACCTCGCAGACCTCATCGGCCTCGACACCACGATGGCCGTCGCCGAGTCCCTCTACTCCGAGTTCAAGGAGCAGCTCTACGCACCGCCACCCCTCCTCGCCCGCATGGTCGAGGCTGGCCTCCTCGGACGCAAAACCGGCCGCGGGTTCTTCCACTACGCCAAGTAGATCGCGCCCGCGCAATCAACCGTTGTTGGACACTTCGTCGCTCCAGGAGCAACATGGTGACCAAGTTCGACAGCAACTCCAGCTGGAGCGATCAGGTGCTTGTCCATACAAGCAATCCAGCGAAGCAAGTCAGTCTTATGCCGTGACGATCGACCGCAAACGGCGTGGTTGCACAAAGCGTCTGAGACGACCCCTCAATATTTGAGAGCCACGGCAAAGAACAGCGCGCCGATCGCACCCAACGAACTCGCGGCACCACCGATGGCAAGCATCGGCACCCGAAGCTGGGGCTTGGTACGACCAACGGTAGGCCCGGCCGTATGGAGCATCGCGCCGAAGAGCGTGATCAGGTAGCAGGTCATCTTCAGACCGAACTTGGCGTTGTACGAGCTCGGCTGATCACCGAATCCGATCAGAAGCGCATTCCAGATGCCCGTGAAGGTCACGATCATGAGGGCCGGCCAACTCACGCGACCGAATTGGCGCGCGACGGTCCGCGGGGCGTCGGGGCCGAGCGAGCGCACCGCCGGCATAAGGCCCATCATCGCAATCTGGCCGCCGACCCATACCACGGCGGCCAACACGTGCACGAACATTCGAACGGTGTTCCAGGTGATATCCACGGCGACCACACTAAGAGAACGCAGGCAACCTCGGTGTCTCCTAAGGTCAGATCCATGTTGCGTAGCCGTGCTCTCGTTCGTCGGCCGAGTCCCCGTATTGCCGAGGGCGAAGTTACCCATATCGAACGCCAACCCCTTGATGTGGCCAGGGCCGTTGCGCAACACAACGCTTACGTGGAGATGCTGGCATCGTTGGGCCTCGACATCGTCGAGCTGCCGGAAGCACCCGATCACCCAGACGGTCTGTTCGTGGAGGACACGTTGGTGATGATCGACAAGTTTGCGGTCGTCACTCGGCCTGGCGCGCCGTCGCGTCGGGGCGAGATCAGCGGACTCGTGGAGTTCGTGGAGTCGCTAGGGCTGCGGTCGGGCAGCATCGAAGCGCCAGCTCGTGTCGACGGCGGTGACGTGTTGGTCACCGACCGACATGTATTCGTCGGCCAGACGTCGCGCTCCAACGCGAACGCGGTGAAACAGTTCGACCGCTTTGCGCGCCCGCTACGGCGCCAGGCACTCGGTGTCTCCATCGACGGATGCCTGCACCTCAAGTCGGCGATCACCGCTCTCCCCGATGGTTCACTCATCGCAGTCCGCGGTTGGGTCGATCGAACGCTGTTCGAAAAACACGGATACACCGTGCACGCCGCACCCGACGACACGGGCGGCGATGTCCTGTGCATCGGCGACACCGTGGTCATCGCGGCCAACGCCTCCGAGACAGCGGCCATGCTGCGTGGGCTTGGGTTCGCGGTCCGTGAAATCGACGTCAGCGAACTGCAAAAGATCGAGGCCGGCGTCACCTGCATGAGCGTCTTGATCTAGATGGTGTTCATTTCGTAAAGGCACTTGTACAATTCATAAATGTCCGTGGTTGCCCCGAATTCGATCGACGGGGTGCTGGCCGCTCTTCGCGAGCTACCCGACGCCCATCTCCTGGCCGGAGGCACCGACCTCATGGTCGAGGTGAACTTCGGGCATCGCCGTCCGCCGGCAGTGATCGCCCTGCGAAACGTGCGAGAGCTCCGCGAGCGACGCCGTGTCGGCACCACCCTCTCGTTGGGAGCCGGCGTTACCTACGCCCACCTCGCCGCACCCGACATTGCAATAACCCACCCCGCCTTGGCCGCCGCGGCACGCACGGTCGGCTCCCCCCAGATCCGCAACGCGGGAACCCTGGGCGGCAACGTCGGTACCGGGTCGCCCGCCGGCGACACCCTTCCCGTGCTTGCCGCGTTCGATGCTGTCATCCGCCTCACCGCAACCGACGGGACCCAGCGCGACGTCGCGTGGAACGAATTCTTCGTCGGCCCGAAGCGAACTGTCCGCCAGAACAACGAGCTGATTACCGAGATCGATCTCCCGGTTCTCAACGCCCGACAGGACTACCTCAAGGTTGGTACCCGCAACGCAATGGTGATCTCGGTCGCCGGACTTGCGCTGGTCATCGACGTCGACGGGCGCACCGTCCGTTGCGCACTTGGTTCGGTCGGACCCGTTCCCATTCGCACTGTCGATGCAGAGACATGGATCGCCCAAAACATCGACTGGGACGCGCTACGAGTCGGCGAAGCCGATGCGAAGAGGTTTGGCGAGATGGTCACATCGGCGTCCAAACCTATCGACGATCACCGTTCGACCGCCAGCTATCGGCGACATGCCGTTGGTGTATTGGCCGAACGCGCCCTTCACCGTCTGCTGTCCGCGAACTACCCGACAAACGAAGTCTGAACCGAACGTACACTTATGGAACCCGATAGCCTTACGTACGAACTCACCATCAACGCAAACACCCTTGTAGTCAACGACGCGTGGATCGGAGAGAGTCTCCTTTACGTCCTTCGCGAGCGGCTCGGTTTGCCCGGAGCAAAGAATGCCTGCGAGCAAGGTGAGTGCGGATCTTGTTCCGTTCTGGTGGACGGGGATCTCGTGTGTGCATGTCTGGTTCTTGCTGCCTCGGCGATCGATGCAATGATCACCACTGTTGAGGGGATCGCCGTCCACGACCCACTCACTGATTCACGGGGCTTGTCGAGTGTGCAGCAGGCGTTCGTCGACGAAGGCGCAGTGCAATGCGGATTCTGCACCCCCGGACTCGTCGTGGCCGTGCATGATCTCCTGGAGCAGAACCCGCACCCGAACGATTTGGAAATCCGCGAGGCGATCAGCGGAAACCTGTGCCGATGTACCGGCTACGGGCGGATCTTCGCGGCGGTCAACACCGCGATCGCCGCCCGCAGCATAGAGGTTTCGCAGTGACGAACACGACAGCAAAGTCGACGGCTCGTGATCACGCCATAGGCACCTCAGCGCCGCGACCTGATGGCATCGCAAAGGTCAAGGGGGAGTTCGCATTCTCGTCGGACCTTTGGGCCGAAGGGATGCTCTGGGCACATATTGTACGATCGCCACATCCATCAGCGCGCATAGTATCTATCGACCTCAGTGCCGCATTCCAGATCAGCGGCGTGCGCTCGATCGTTACCCAAGACGATGTCCCCGGCAAGAAGATCTTCGGACTCGAACATCCCGACCAACCGGTGTTCGCCGACGGTGTAGTCCGTTTCTACGGTGAGGCAATTTGCGCGATTGCTGCCGATCATCCTGAAACCGCTCGGCGCGCTGGAGAAGCGATCGTGGTCGAGTACGAGGTGCTCGAACCGATGGTAGATCCCGAGCTCGCGATTACGGCCGAACCTATTCATCCCGATGGAAACATATTTCGTCACCTTGTGATCCGCCACGGCGACCAGAGCGTCGTCGGCGACATACAGGTCGAGGGAACCTACGAAGTCGGCATGCAGGATCAGGCGTTTATGGGTCCCGAGTCAGGCCTGGCCATCCCCGACGCCGACGGTCAGGGCGTTGACCTTTACGTTTCAACGCAATGGTTGCATTCTGACCTCTGGCAGACCGCCGCGTGCCTTGGTCTCCCCGAAGAGAAAGTACGGCTAACCCTTTCCGGCGTCGGTGGTGCTTTCGGCGGCCGGGAAGACGTAAGTATGCATATCCACCTCGCGTTGCTTGCGCTCAAAACGGGTCGCCCCGTCAAGATCGTGTACTCCCGGCTAGAGAGCTTCCTCGGCCACGTTCATCGCCATCCAGCGCGCATGTGGTACCGACACCACGCCACCAAGGAAGGCCACATTCTGCGAATCGAAGCGCGCATCCTTCTCGATGGCGGAGCGTACGCATCGACGTCGAGCGCTGTTCTCGCCAACGCGTCGTGCTTCGCCGCCGGGCCTTACAAAGTGCCAAGCGCAACGATCGAAGGCTGGTCGGTTCGCACCAACAATCCGAGCTGTGGCGCCATGCGTGGTTTCGGCGCAGTCCAAACATGCTTCGGACACGAAAGCCAGATGGACAAGCTCGCGGTGGCACTCGGCGTCGACCCCATCGGCCTACGGCGTATCAATGCAATCGCGCCCGGCGACAAGATCATCACGGGTCAAGTCATCACCGGAACGCTTCCCACGCGTGAGGTTATCGATGCGCTGGCCAACCATCGCCTTCCCGCCGATACCCGCAGCACCGACGACATGATGGCTCGACCCGGTGGAGCGGGCCGCACCGCCGACGAGTCACACGTCCGCCGCGGAATCGGCTTTGCCCTCGGCTGGAAGAACCTTATGTTCTCCGAGGGCTTCGACGACTACTCCACAGCAGCGTGCACCATCGATCGAGGTGTTGTGTCGATCAAGTGTGCCTGTGCCGAGGTCGGTCAGGGTTTCGTCACCCTCGTCCAACAAATCGTGCGTACCGAGTTTGGCGTCGACGACATCATCCTCGAGCCCGCCGACACAAGCATCGGCAGCGCCGGCTCCACAAGCGCAAGCCGGCAGACCTGGATGTCTGGTGGCGCGGTCAAGACCGCATGCGAAGCAGCGCGGGCCACGCTGCTCGCGCGCGTTGCTCGGGCCCACGATATCAACGTCGACGCGCTGGCACTCGTCGACGGACGAATCCGCTCACTCAGCGGAAGCGTCGATCTCTCGCTTGCCGAGGCCACCGGTACACCAATCCACGAACTGGTCGAGTTCCACCACGAGCCGACCGCACGACTCGATGAGAACGGACAGGGCAACGCGCACGTCAGCTTCGCCGTTTCTGCACACCGCGCAGTCGTCGATGTCGATATCGAACTCGGCCTGCTCCGCGTCGTGGAAATGGCAACAGCACAAGACGTCGGCCGAGTGCTAAATCCCCTCCAGGTCATCGGTCAAATCGAAGGCGGCACCGCCCAGGGTGTCGGCCTCGCAGTGATGGAGGAGATCATCCTCGATCGTGGCAAGGTACGAAACGCCAGCTTCACCGATTACCTCATCCCAACAGCGCTCGATATGCCCACCGTCGTCATTGCCGGATTGATCGAACAGCCCGAACCTGGCGCGCCGTATGGGGCGAAGGGTGTGGGCGAACCTCCCACCATTTCGTCAACGCCAGCGATCTCGTCGGCCGTACGATCGGCCACGGGACTCCAACTTCCCCGCGTGCCAATTCGGCCCCAAGATATCGTCGGCTGCTGAGGTTCAGCGACTTTGCCCTTCGGGTCCCAGCCACTCTGTACGAGAATTGAACAGTGACAACACGCCGCTTAGCGCACGTCAGCGAACTGATACGAAGGGCCTGCCTTCGTCGATACAACGAGCCGATGCTTATTGACCCGGCGAACGGCCGAACCGTGAACGGTGCGGAACTCATTGCCGAAGTAGACGTCGCGAGTCGCAGCCTGAACGCAATGGGGGTCCGGACCGGAGAAACGGTGGGTATTCACCTGCCTACGGGCGTCGATTTGGTCGTCTCGTTCCTCGCCGTGTGGGAGCTCGGGGCCGCGTACGTCGCGCTCGATCAACTCCTGCCCGAAGCGCGGCTCAACATGTTGATCGACGACACGGCCGCAAGGGTGGTGATCTCCAATCGGGTCAGCCCACCCATCGCGACACACGGAAAAACCACGATCGTCCACCCAGACGATTGGAAGCGCGGCACCACGGGTCCGAACTCCGTCGGCGCTGGTGACAACTCCGAGGCTGGTGACAACTCCGACCCGGAGAACTGCGCGTACGTCGTGTACACATCGGGTTCGACCGGTCGGCCGAAGGGCGTCCGAGCGACGCATGGGAACCTCCGGGCCTTCCTGGACTCCTGGGATCGGGTCGTGGACCCCACCCATCCCGGCTTGTGGCTTGCCACCACTTCGTTTGCTTTCGACCCTTCAGTTGTGGAGCTGGTGTGGACGCTTTCGCGTGGTGCGACCGTCGTGCTTGCACCTGCTGCCGGCCTGACGCATTCGATAGGTGAACTTATCGAATTGCACGGAGTCACCCATTTCCAATGCACTCCAACGCGTGCCAAAGTTCTGGTCGATGACCCTTTTGAGGCGAAAGGGTTGGGCTTGCTCACGCACTTGCTGATCGGAGGTGAAACGCTCGCCAGCAGTCTCGTCGCTCGCCTCTATTCGACCGGTCTCGCGAGAATTACGAACGTATACGGACCGACGGAAACAACGGTTTGGGCGTTCGCTCACGAGGTCCATCGCGGCGCCGTCGATCCAATTCCTGTCGGACAACCGCTCCCTGGCGTACTCACACGAATTGCTCCGACCGACGAGCTGTCGAGAAACGGTCACGCGATCGGCGAGCTGCACATCGGCGGTGCCTCGGTCAGCCCGGGCTATCTTCACTTTCACAACGGCGTCGATGCGCCTTTTTCTGTGGAGGACGGATCGCGCTGGTACCGCACCGGCGACATGGTTTCGCAAAACGCAGATGGGTTGTACGAATTTTACGGGCGACGCGACGCACAGGTCAAAGTCAACGGTGTACGTATCGAACTGGGTGAGGTCGAATCAGCGTTTGAGTCAGATTCTCTTGTGTCTCAAGCCGTCGCCGGCCTGGTCCGCGACGAACTCGGCCGACCGGAGCTTGCGTGTTGGTTGATCGCAAACGATGGCCCTCTCGACATCGTCGAGCTCCGACGCCGAGTGCGAACGGTGCTACCCGCCGGTTTGATACCGAGCGTCATTGCCGAGGTCGATGCGTTTCCGCTCACCCCGACCGGAAAAGCCGACCGACTCCGACTCGCCGCCACGACCAAAATCCAACCGGTCACCGGCGAGCAGCCATTCAGTCCCGGCTCTTCCAATGATAATCGTACATACGATGCGGAAGACGCCCGTCGGCATTTTGCAACCTGTCTGGATACGGCGATCGTCGGGCCCGACTCGGACTTCTTCGAACTTGGCGGTGACTCGCTCGGAGCGGCGCAACTTGCCACCATTGTCCACCGAGACACTGGCCTCAGCATCGCCCTCCGCTCGATCATTGAAGCACCGACACCGACCACATTCGCCCACTACATCGCCTCGTTGCAATCGAACTCGGCCCTGAGCAACCCAGCAGTGAAGAAGGTGCTCGTCCGGTTCGGCCCTCGCCGCAACCTTCCGCAGATCTACATTGTTCACGGTGATGGCGGCAATGTTCTGGGATTTCGCGATCTTGCGCTCCGCATCGCCGACCATGCAGACCTCGTGGGAATCCAGGCACTGGGCGTAGAGCCCGACCATGAACCAGACCCTGATCTGCCAACCATGGTCGCCCGCTACCTTGAAGCCGTTCGCGCCGACCGGGCGAAGGCGGATGACGATTCGACACTCCTCCTCGGTGGCTATTCCGGAGGCGGGAAGATCGCCGTTGCGATGGGCGCCGCTTGGGCGAATGCCAACGTGGGTCCGGTCGCTCTTCTCGACGCATCGGTATCAGAACAACTGGCCCCCACGAAGGTCGGACGCACCAGAGCGGTCGTCGCTTCCGCGTTACGTCGCGGTCCGCAATCGTTGCCCCAATGGGCGCAGATGAGTGCGCGCGCGTGGACCGTTCGTTTTGAAGCTCGTTCGAAGGAGATCGAACCACGCTTCGCCTATGTCGAGTCTGTAGTGAGCGCAGCAACTGCCGCCGCGCCGCCCGGCACACGGCTGCCCAACGGAGCGTTCGTCGTACGTGTGTTGGAACGCAACCCCGTGTTCACGATCGACTACGACTGGGGGTCGGTCCTCAAAACTGATGTCGAGGAACACTGGATTCCCGGACATCACCTCACAATGTTTCTCCCCCAACATGTCGCCGCCCTCTGCGAAGCTCTCCTCGCCGGCTTCGGGCGCTTCCTTCGATAGCCTTACGTAGGAGAGTGTCGCCAACGAAGCCGGAGGCGTCCTGATACCGGCGGAACAGCGAAGAGCGCTGAGCCGGTAAGGAGGAGGTACTCGGAAAAGCGCGTCGCTGCTGGCAATTCTGTTTTTCGGGTCAGTCTTATTACAAGCGTTCGCCGTTTGCCGGGTCGAAGAAGTGCATGTGGGATGTGTTCACACTCACGTCGATCAGATCGCCGGGACGAATCCGGCTTCGTGCATTGAAGCTCCCCACGAACGTCGACGCCGAATCGGTGGCGATTCGGTTCAACTCGTCGTCGCCCTCGGACTTCTTGGCCCCATCGCTGAAGATCTGTGGAGCGTCGACCCCGAAATGGACCATGACTTCGGAACCGAGCGCCTCGGTGATGTCAACCTTGGACTTCAGCGTTCGCTCGGGCGGCGCCGACTCGAAGGCGACGTCTTCCATATCTTCGGGGCGGATACCAACCACGATCGTGCGGCCGTCCGTTGCTCGCTCCAATCCGGCGTGATCAGCAACCAACGCTGGATCGAGGAGCAACTTCTGATCACCGAGATGCACCCACATTCCGGAGGCCTCTTTCGTGACGGTGCCCTCGCAAAGGTTCATCGGCGGAGATCCAATAAAGCCGGCGACAAAGAGGTTCGCCGGATTGTCGTAAATGAACTGAGGCGTGTCGACCTGCTGCAAGAGGCCTTTCTTCATGACAGCGACGCGCGTTCCCATCGTCATGGCCTCGACCTGATCGTGGGTCACGTAGATGGTCGTGACGCCGAGACGCTGTTGAATACGCGCAATCTCACCGCGGGTTTGAACCCGCATCTTTGCGTCAAGATTGGACAGTGGTTCGTCCATCAAGAACACCTGCGGTTCACGTACGATGGCGCGACCCATTGCCACGCGCTGACGCTGACCACCTGACAGCTGCTTTGGCCGTCGATCGAGGAGTTCGTCGAGGCCCAGCATTCGTGCCGCTTCGTCAACGCGCTTACGAATATCGGCCTTGTCCATCTTGCGGAGCTTGAGACCGAACCCAATGTTCTCTGCCACCGTCATGTGGGGATAGAGCGCATAGCTCTGAAACACCATTGCAATGTCGCGATCCTTGGGGGCAACCTCATTGACCCTACGATCACCGATCTTGATCTCGCCACTGGTGATGTCTTCAAGGCCGGCGATCATTCGCAGCGCAGTTGTCTTTCCACAACCTGAGGGGCCGACGAGAACGAGAAACTCGCCGTCGGCAATCTCCAAGTTCAAGTCGATCACGGCCTCAAATCCGTTGTCGTACTTCTTGCCAACGTGTTCAAGCGCTACTGAAGCCATGTGTCTCCCGAAAAGGCGGGCCACCTATATGTGACCAAAGAACATCGTAGCGTCTGGTTCCCCGGTTGTGCTCAGCGCAGGTAGGCGGGTATCTGAAGTTCAGTGGACGTGACCCACGGAACCCCGACGAGACGAGGCAACGAACGCAAACCCGAACAAAAGGGTGCTGACCAGCACGATCAGCGGTCCTGACGGAAGGCTGCCGTCTTTCAGATGCCAGCTGGCCACCATCCCGGCAAACCCGCAGAACGCCCCGATCACCGTCGAGAGGAAGAGCAGCTTCGGGAACGAGTCGACCAGCAGGCGAGCGATGCTCGCGGGGATAACGAGAGTCGCCGCAACGAGCGTCACCCCGATGATGTTCATCGTGACGAGGATCGCGGAGGCCAACACCAGCATCAAGAGCGCGTCGACCCGAAACCGGTTGACGCCCATCACTTCGGCGACGTCGGGATCAAACGTGTTGAACAGCAGCGCCCGATACCGAAAGAAGATGACGAGGCTCGCCACGATGGTCACCGCGACAACCCGTACGACGTCGGCACGCGATGTCCCGAGAATCGAA
Source organism: Acidimicrobiia bacterium (assembly GCA_031429095.1). GTDB lineage: Bacteria > Actinomycetota > Acidimicrobiia > Acidimicrobiales > JANYDT01 > JANOYY01. The sequence goes on from JANOYY010000133.1 coordinate 68,346, forward strand.
CCAAAAACCGCCGCATCGAAGTTTTGCTTCGGCCCGGTCGCGAGTTTGAACGCGACAATTCCCAACGCATAGGACCCGGTGGTTATGACGCCGATCGCCGCATCGGCGCCCAGCTTTCGCCGATTCGTGACCGCCGTCGTAGCGAGGGCCGAGCCGAAACCCCACAGGCCAGCACCGAGAAATGGGTTAACGCCGACCAATGTCGAGAGTGCGAAACCACCGAAGATCGAGTGCGACAACCCGTGGCCGATGTAGCTCATGCCACGGAGCACAACATAGACGCCGATCAGCCCACAGAGCGCGCCCGAGATCGTGGCTACCGCAATGCCGTTTCGAAAAAATCCGTACTGGAAAGGTTCAAAGAGATTTGTCATGGGCGCGGTTTGAATCGTCGGTACACGAATTAGCTCGCAACCGGACGCAGCGGTTTCTCTGCTCGACGATCAACAATCACCGGGAGACCACCGTGAATCAACACGTCCATCGGTGCGCCGAACGTCGCTTCGAGCACATCGGGCCGCAGGACATGCGCTGGCGTGCCAGCATCGACCACCCGACCGTTCACGCACACCAGTGTCGGAAGGTGGGCAGCAATACCGTTGAGATCGTGGGTCGTGAGCACGATCGTCACGCCGTCGTTGTTGAGGTCAGCCAAGAGGTGCATGATGTCATGTCGGGTCTTGACATCGACGCCCGACGTCGGCTCGTCGAGAAGCAGGACGTGCGGCCTGTTGAACAGCGCCCGGGCAATGAACATTCGTTGTTGCTGTCCACCAGAGAGCTGTCGAATCTGACGTTTCTCCAGGCCGCCAAGGCCCAGCTGTTCGAGGATGAGGCACAGTTCGCCGTGTTCTTCCTTGCTGCGCCACGGCAGCACGCGACCTCGGGTGCGTCCCATCAAGACGGCCTGCCCAACGGTGACGGGAAAGTCCCACGATACCGACTCCACCTGCGGCACGTAGCCGACCCGGAGATCTACAGTGCGCATACATGTTCCGCTGACCGGATCCAACGTGCCCAGGAGGGCCCGTAGCAACGTGGTCTTCCCGGCACCGGAAGGGCCCACAATCCCCAGAAAGTCACCGCGTTCGATCGTCAGGTCGACGTCGTCGAGAACGCTGTGATGGCCGCCGTAGGAATACGTCGCCTTCGCGAGGGTGAACAGGGCGTCGATGAGTGCTACGGCACTGTCCCGTGCTACGGCACTGTCCCGTCCTACGGCGCTGTCATTGGAAGTAGTGGTCGCAGTCATTACTGGGCGTACTCCGCTGTGTCGCGAATGGGTAGTGAAACGTCGAGCGCCACGAGCGCTGACGAATCGCCGCCCAACGCATTCACCATCGTCACGAAATCGCTGCGCATCAGACCGAGGTAACTGTGGTCTTTATCGCCTGGAGCGCCCGGAAGGTCATCATCGCGGAGAGTGTCAACGTACGTCGACCCCGATTCCTTCCCGATTTGCTCAAGTACCGGAGATGGAAAAACCTCCGAACCGAAAATGGCCACAACCTTCTCCTTCTTGATCTGATCGATCAACGCGGCAACATCGCGTGGAGTTGGTTCGTCGAACTCGCTCGGTTGGATTGCTCCAACTACCTTCCAGCCAAAATCACGGGCAAAATACGGAAACGAATCGTGGTACGTCAACAGCTTGCGCTGTGCCGTGGGAACCGTTGCCGTCGCTTTCTTCATGGCCTCGGAAAGCGCATCGATCCGTGCGGCCAGTGCATCGAAGTTTGCGGACAGCATGGGGGCCCGGTCGGGCATGCGCTTTGAGAGGTCGTCACGAACTTGGGCTGCATAGTTCTTCGCCAACAACGGATTCGTCCAGAGATGAGGGTTTGGCTTGCCCCCCGCCTTGGGAAATGAGAAGTCGTAGATGTATTCGGATTCACGAATGGCCCGGGTTCCGAGCTCGATGATCTCCGCGCCAGACTTTAGATTCGCTTCGGCCAACTTCTTCGTGGGTTCCTCGAGTTGTAGACCGTTCATGTAGACGACATCGGCCCTCGACAAAACCTTGGCGATGCTCGGTGACGGCTCGAAGGTGTGGGAGTTCGTTCCCTCCGGAACTACCCCATCGATGGTTGCTGTGTCGCCGGCAACTGCGGCAACGAGTGAGGTGATGGGCGACACGGTCGTGACGATCCGCAAGGTTGACGACTCCTGCCCAGCGCTCGGCGATGCCAAAACCTCCGTGCTGGCCGAATCAGATGAGCATGCGCTGACCCCGAACACGAGACTTAACGCCACCCCCGCGGCGAGGGACCCAAAACCGTGACGCATCATCGCCGGAGACGTTAACCCGATACCTATCGCTAGTGATAAGGACCACCCGGCGTGCTCACTCCCTGGCCCCACACCCTCCGAGTTGGCCGACGGTTACTGCCGTCAGTGTCGGGACTAGCCGCTGACGCGGCCCATGCCCACAAAGTCGCGCCGGAAGATCGACTTCACCCGGACGCGTGCGCCGCGGTGCGGGGCCTCGACCATCTGATCGTTGCCGATGTACATACCGACGTGATGAATCGGTCGCCCAAAGAACAGCAGATCCCCGGGGCGCCGCTGGGACAGCGGTACCCGCGTCGTGCTCGCAAACTGGATCCGAGACGAGTGCGCGAGACGCCGACCGGCCGACCGCCAGGCGTAAAGCATTAGTCCCGAGCAGTCGTAGCCCCCCGGTCCTTCGGCGGCCCAGATGTAGGGCTTCCCGATTTGTGACATCGCCACTGACACGGCGCGGTTCGCACCGGGAGAACTGCTCACTTCGACAAGCCCGGCCTCAACCTCGAGACTGCGGCGCTCGCTGGCCTTGGTGGGAGCGACGGCACCAGACGAGTCGCGTGTCGGCCGACCCTGACCCGCTTCTTCGGCAATTGTGGCGTTGCGTCTCCCCGACGAACGTCGGCGCACAACGGCCTCTCGTTCGGCCGCCTGCCGCGAAATCAACTCCGCTCGGGCCCGCTCGCGTTCGCGTTTCGCGGCCAGTTCGAGCCGACGTCGTTCAGAGGCCTCGCGCTCCCTTCGGTCCGCCGCAATGAGGCCGGCGAGTTCCCCGGACACCTGGTTCTCAAGGCCTTGCAGTTCGATGAAAAGGCTGTCAGCCTTTGCGCGTTTCAAGGCCAGCGTCGCCTTTGTCTGCTTCGCTTCGCGCCGAGCCTGCGCGAGCTGAAGCGTGAAACGCTCTCGGTCCGCCCGCTCGGCACGAAGAAGGTCGACGGTATCGGCGAGAGAGCGACTCCGCTGTTCGCCAATCGCCAGCTTGCGCTCTACATCCGCGATCGTCGCTGCGTTTTCGAACGCATCGATGGAGGAACCCGCAGGGTTCGTGAACACACGAAGGCCCTGCTCATGGAGCCGTGTGCGCAGCGTCTCGACCCGCTGTGCCGTCTGCTTCTCCGTAGTCTCCGAACGGGCAAGCTTCTTCTGCACCTCGGCCAGACGCTGCGTCGCAACGAGGAAGTCTTCGTTCAGTGCTTCAAGTTGGGTGGCGGTCGCCTCAATACGGGCGTCGAGTCGGGCCGCCTCACGGCGCTTCCCGGAGATGGAGTTCTGTGCCTCGACGCGTGAAGCCAACATCGGTGCGAGACAGGCACCGGCGAGCACAATGCAACCGCTGCGAATGACGCCATGACGTCGCAAGACACGCATCGCGGTATTCTATGCGCACGTAGCGGACCCCCTCAAACTCAGGGGGTCAAGACTTCACGTTGCAGATACGGCTGCAGCGCCGTAGGTACGCGTACAGAACCATCAGCACGCTGATGATTTTCCAAGATAGCGACGATTATCCGGGCCATCGCACAAAGTGTGCCGTTCAGCATCGCGATGGGTTCGGTACCATTCTCCACGCGCATACGAATGTTGAGACGCCGTGCCTGATAGTCGGTGCAGTTCGAGGTCGATGTCACCTCGCGATACGCCTGCTGGCTGGGCAGCCACGCTTCGCAATCGAACTTGCGAGCCGCACTTGACCCAAGATCCCCTGCTGCCGTGTCGATTACGCGGAAAGGGAGTTCCAGCTTACTCAGGAACGTCTTCTCCCATTCGAGGAATCGGCGATGCTCCGCCGATGCCTCTGCCATCGGGCAGAACGAGAACATCTCGACTTTGTCAAACTGATGTACACGTATGATTCCACGGGTGTCCCTTCCGTATGACCCCGCCTCTCGACGGAAGCACGATGAGAAGCCCACATATCGAAGTGGCAACGGGCCATCCAAGATCTCGTTCATGTGATAGGCCGCCAGCGGCACTTCGCTTGTACCAACCAGGTACAGATCATCTGCGGGCAGATGATAGATCTCATCGGCATGCACACCGAGATAGCCAGTGCCTTCCATGGACTCCGGCTTCACCAAGACCGGAGTGATCATCGGAGTGAAGCCGACTTCGACCGCCTGCGCCATAGCGAGGTTCAACAGCGCAAACTCCAACAGCGCCCCGACGCCCTTCAGATAATAGAACCGCGCACCACTGACCTTCGCGCCGCGCTCGGTATCGATTGCACCGAGCATCTCACCAAGTGCCAGGTGGTCACGGACCTCGAAGTCATAGGTCTGCGGCGTCCCCACGTATTCAACGACGACGAAGTCATCTTCGCCACCCTCCGGTACGCCTTCTTCCACGATGTTGCCGATTTTCATCTGCAAGGCCTTTGCAGTTTCCACGGCGTCGTTTTGCCTGGCCTCAAGCTCCTTCACCATCAAGGCCAAGGTCGACGTCTTCGCAAGGAGGGCCGTCTTTTCGTCGCCCTTCGCTTTCGCGATCTCTTTGCCGATGCTGCGCTGCTCGTTGCGGGCCGAGTCGAACGCGGTGGCGGTTTCGCGGCGGGCCACATCCGCGGCCAAAAGCTGGTCGACCAGCGACACATCCTCGCCTCGCTTGCGCTGGGATTCACGGACTCGGTCGGGCTGCTCACGAAGGAGGCGAAGATCAATCACGCATAGAGGTTACCGGGCCGCCGCTGTTGGCCCCGGCCAAATGCGCCCCGCCTTCGGAGATGACCGTCAACTCGGACTAGCTTCGACGAGGTGAATCCCGCCGCCGTCATCGTCGACGATCTCACCATTTCCTACGGCGCCCGAACCGCGGTGAACGCGATCTCTTGGCAAGCACACCTCGGCCAGGTTCTTGCCGTGCTGGGGCCAAACGGCGCAGGGAAGACGTCGACGATCGAAACCCTCGAGGGATACCGGACCCCGACATCAGGTTCGGTTCGGGTACTGGGCCTCGATCCCCAACGTGACGCCCGGGTACTTGCGCCGCGAATTGGGGTGATGTTGCAACGCAACGGTGTGTACCTCACGATGCCCCCGATCGAAGTCGTGCGTCTGTTCGCTGCGTACTACGAAGACCGGGCGCTCAATGCCGACGATCTCGTCGAACGGCTCGGGCTCACATCCGTAGCAAAGACTCCATGGCGACGTCTTTCCGGCGGTGAACAGCAGCGCCTGTCGCTCGCGCTCGCTTTGGTGGGTCGACCGGATGTGGTGTTCCTCGATGAGCCGACGGCGATGATCGATCCGGCGGCGCGAGGTGTCGTGCGTGACATCATCCGGGACCTGCGAGGCGATGGCGCGTGCGTTGTCCTCACCACTCATGACCTCGACGACGCTGAACGGCTCGCCGACAACATAGTGATCATCGATGCCGGTGTCGTGATCGCCCAGGGTTCGCCCGCCGAACTCACGACGGCGAAGGCGGGCGACGGGATCTCGTTCACCTCGGGCCTCGGCGTCGATACGGCAGCGCTCGGGCAGTTTCTCGGCGGACCGGTGAACGGTTCGGGCGGTACCTACACGGCCGCGGTAGAGCCGACACCGATCAACGTCGCTCGCCTGACTGGTTGGCTGGCCGAGAACGATCAAGAGGTTGGTTCGATTCGTGCGGGGCGTCGGAGCCTCGAGGACGTGTTTGTAAAGCTCACCGAAACCGCTCGCCAGCAGGCCGCTGTCGTGTCAGCACAAACGCGTCGATCACGGAGGCAACGCCCATGAAACCGTTCATCGCGCAAGCACGCGCCGAGGTTCTGATGACGCTGCGCCGTGGCGAATCCCTACTGCTCTCCCTCGGAATCCCCGTCATCTTGCTGGTCTTCTTCTCTCTTGTGGACGTGTTGCCTACCGATGCTGCGCCGGGTGAGAAGCGCGCCCAGTTTCTCGCGCCCGGGATCTTGGCGCTTGCGGTGATGTCGTCGGCAATGGTCGGGCTGGCCATCGCTACCGCTTTCGAGCGTCAATACGGAGTTCTGAAACGAATCGGCACCACGCCACTCGGCCGGCCACGGTTGCTGGCCGCCAAGATCACTGCCGTCGTCGTCGTCGAGTTGGTGCAGATGGTCGTGCTCGTCGTCGTGGGCATGATCCTGGGGTGGCGTCCGACGCTCGCCGGTGTTGGCGGTGCCACGGTCGGCGTGATTCTTGGTACCGCCGCCTTTGCCGGTCTTGGTCTGGTGATGGCAGGTCGTATGCGCGCAGAGGGAGTTCTCGCTGCAGCGAACGGACTCTACATTTTGCTGCTCCTGATCAGCGGCATGGTGTTCTCGCTGTCTCGGCTGCCGAGCACGCTTCGCGCGGTCGCTAGGTTGCTACCCAGTACCGCTTTGGCCGACGTTATGCGCGCTGTGTTGAACCCGACGGTGTCGGTTCGGGGTTCGCCATGGCTCGTGTTGATTGCGTGGGCAGTTGTCGGGCCGGTGCTTGCTACTCGCTTGTTTCGATGGGAGTAATGAATATGCGTCGTCGATCATGGGCGGTTGCAGTGTGTATGTCGGTACTTGTCGGCTGCGGCGGAGGATCGGCCTCCGACGACGGCGGCGGTCGGGACGGCGGCGGTGTGTCGGCCGGCAACGGAGGACCCGACGAACTCTTCGCCGAAACTGCGTCGTTTGAGGTCGTTGCAGGCACACCGCAGCGCCTCATGGTGGGCCTGTCCACGAAGGATCAACGCGTACTGGCCGGCGGTACGGTCACGTTCACGCTGAAACCCGCCGTCGAGAGCGATGCGGCACCGGAGCCAGTAATTGCGAAGGCGACCTTCCTCAGCGTTCCCGCGATGCCGGCCGTCGATGGCGATGCCCGGATCGGCCGGCCCAGCACTGGTGTAGGTGTGTACAGCACCACCGTGACGTTGCCGGAGTCCGGAATTTGGACGATCGAAGTCAAACCAAACGGACCACTTAGTAAGCGCACTGCACAAACCGCGGTCGAAGTACTCAGCGAACCGCAGGTTCCGGCGGTCGGCCAGTTGGCACCCCTCACCAAGAACCTCACTCTGACCACTCCTGGTGTGGAGCAGAAGTGGCTCGACTCGGGGGCGTCACCCGAGTTCCCAGCCGACCCGCTCCTGCACTCAACCGTGATCGCCGACGCGATCGCGGCGGAGCGTCCCCTGGTGATCGTGGTGTCAACGCCGGCGTTTTGTGTGAGCCGGTTCTGCGGCCCCGTGACCGAACTGGTTCGTACGCGCGCAGAAAAAATGGCCGCTGATCCGAAGGCGCCAGCATTCGTTCATCTGGAGGTGTGGCGCGAGTTCGAGAACACCGTCGTGAACAAGGGTGCAGCCGATTGGATACTGGCCAACGGCGCCGAAGGCCGTGAACCCTGGATCTTCGTCGTGGGGCGAGACGGTCGCATCACGGCTCGCTTCGACAACGTCATCGACGAAGCCGCACTCGACGCTGCCATCGCCGCGTTGTAGTGCACTGCGTTGCTCTGTGAGCAACACAGTGCACAAAGACGGCACAAGGACGGCACTAGAAGGCTTAGGGAGCAGCGCCCGATGCATCGATTCGAGCGAACTCGTCCTCGACGTCTTTCCAGGTGAGCACCTCATCGGCGACGCGTCCGCCGCTGATCGTCATCCCAGCGACGCGCGTCGAGCCCTTTGGAGTGGCGACGCGGATGTTGTCGTCAGCCCGGCCAGCCTTCGTGTCGATCCACCAGTTGAAGAACTGATATCCGACGATCGCCCACAGCAGCGAGCCGACTCCAAGCTTCATGATCGCGGCGGCAATCTGTTGATCCTCGACAGCATCGAGACCTTTGAAGAAGCGAGGAGCAAGCCCGTACGTCTCGTACATCGCCTTCTCGGAGAACGTGAGAAACGACGCCGGCACCGTCGGCACGATCGACTGGGCGAAGAGGTACATCATCTTCGTCGGTGCCTTGAAGCGAGGGAGGTCGGGCTCTCGGTTGATCACCGGAATCCACATCATCGTCGCCGTAGAGAACAACACGAGGTGAATCGAGAAATGAAATAGTTCGTTGTGAAGTGATCGCTCCACGATCGCCGGCCAGTGGGTCACCGCAATCAAGGAGTTGAACACGAGGAGCGCAATCAGCGGCTTGGAACCGAATCGAATGATCGAGCCGAAGACCGGAAGATCGAGCACGACGCGCCACAACCATCGGGGCGCACCGAGAAGGAAACAGGCCGGCGCCACCATGGTGAATACCGAGTGTTGGATCATGTGGACGAGAAACAGGTATTTCTCGCTGATGTCGTGAAGTGGCCAATATGACCACAGGAATGTCCACACCAAACCGGCGACGATCCAATGCTTCTGACGGGCCGTAGCCACGACTTCGCCGGGCGCCACTTTGGTCGGCCCGAGACGGGTGAACGCCCACCAGAAGAACACCGCCAACGCCGCTACAACAACGAGTACTGACGCGTGCGAATGGAACTGCAGGCTGACACTCCCCGAGACGTTCGTGGCGCTCTTCATCACGTCCTCGAGATTAGGTCTGGATCGATTCGTAGTTTTTTACGACGACCCAGGAAACGGCCGTTAGTGGGCTGCGTGTCCGGCCGAGTCGTGGCCGTGGTCATGAGCATCGTGGTCGTGGTCATGGACATCGTGGTCATGAGCATCGTGATCGTGGTCATGATCGTGACCATCGGCGGCTCGACGCGGGACAACCCAGGTCACCAGTGCAACGATCGAAAGGACGAGAAACACGATCCAGTGGATAGGAAGGATCGCCCGAGGCGTGTGCAGCGCCCCCATTGCCGTGAGGACAGCGATGTAGCAGAAGCTGGCCAAGATGCCACCGACGACGAAGAGCCGCTTCAGGACCGGCTTGTCGAACTTGAGATGCATGAACTCCCCGGCGACCAACACAAACTTCAGCGCCCCCATCGACATCAGAACCGCAGCGAGAAGACCACCGCGCTTTTCGAGGTACTTCACATACGAGGTGGCGATCTCAATCGCCGTGATGACGCCCAGAATGGCGGCAATGCGAAGATACTGCTTGTCGTGATCGTCGAATGCGGGACCGTTGTATTCGCCGGTAACCGGGTCGATGTGGGTCGTTCCAGAACTCATGAGAAATCCTTCAGTTCGTGATCCGAGGTCACGGAATCAGGTAGACGACAGTGAAGATGACAATCCACACCACGTCGACGAAGTGCCAGTAGAGCCCGACGATTTCGACGGCTTCGTGCTTGGACTGATTGATCTTTCCCTTGCGAGAAAGATTCAGCAGCGATGCCAGCATCACGATACCCAGCGTCACGTGCACACCGTGGAAACCAGTAAGTACGTAGAAACTGGAGCCGAACAGATTCGTCGACATTCCCAAGCCTTCGCTCAAGAAGGTGGTGAATTCATAGATCTGACCACCGATGAACATCGAACCGAGTACGGCCGTCGCGCCGATCCAGAGACGGAATCGCCGAATGTCGTTGCGCTTGATTGCCGAATGGGCGAGCACCATCGTGAGTGAACTCATGAGAAGAATGAACGACGACGCTGACGTGAAGGGGATGTCGACAACACCTTCGACGACCTTGCCGTTCTCAATGGTGTCATGGAGGTAGGGACCGTTGATGCTGCGTCCGTTGTAGACCAGGAACGTGGCGATGAGCGCACCGAACAGCAGGCACTCTGAACCCAAGAAGGTCCACATCCCGACTTTCTCGTTGGAGATACCGGTTGCCGTTACATGGCCACCATGATCACCATGATCACCATGATCACCATGACCGTCGTGGCCTGCAAGGGCGAGGTCGTGAGTTGCTGCGGACATCAGTGTGACGCTCCCGTTCCGATAGAAACCACACCGGCATCGGGCGCAGGATCGTGGCTGTCCGGTGCGTGACCGCCGTGGCCGTGGTCGTCATCGCCGTCATCGTGCTCCGCAGCACTGGGCTCGATCGACCATCCGATGAGTGAACCGAAGATGATCAACAGGCCGACGCCCAGAAGCGGCCAAGCCTGAAAGATGAGTCCGTAACCGGAAACAGGAAGACCGAGACCAGCCAGAAGCGGCCAGTACGACGGCGAGGGCATGTGGATCGATTTTGGATCGACGTACGGAGCTTCCAACACCTGCTCGGCAGTGGCAACACGGCGCATCATGTGCGTCTCGGGATCCTCTTCGTACTTACGATGCCAGAACTCGTCGACGTCGTGAATGGTCGGAATGTGATCGAAGTTATGTGGCTTCGGCGGGCTTTCGGTCATCCACTCAACGGTGCGGGCATCCCACGGATCACGGGGCGCCATCTCTTTGCTGCGGGCCGTCTTCACGATGTTGTAGAAGAACACAAGAAGCGAAAGGGCGATCACGAAGGAGCCAACGGTCTCGAACATGTTCCAGAAATCGAAACCCATGTTGTTGTCGTATTGGTACATACGACGTGGCTGACCGCGAAGTCCAACGATGTGCATCGGTCCGAACGTCATGTGCATGCCGAGGAGCATCAACCAGAAGTGAGTCTTGCCAATCTTTTCGTTGAGGAGCTTGCCGAAAATTTTCGGCCACCAGTAGTAGAACCCGGAGAACAGACCCATGAGGGCACCACCGAAGAGCACGTAGTGGAAGTGGGCCACGATGTAATAGGAATCAGTCTGTTGCGTGTCAGAGGAAACCAGCGAGTGGGTTACCCCGGAAAGGCCGCCCACCACGAACGTGGTGATGAAACCGACGGAGAACAGCATTGCGGTTGTGAACTTGATTGCGCCACCCCACAGGGTTGCGGTCCAGTTGAAGATCTTCACGCCGGTCGGAACCGCAATGAACATGGTGCTCACTCCAAACGCAGCGACCGCCACAGGGCCGAGGCCGACGGCAAACATGTGGTGGGCCCAGACGCCCCAGCCCATGAAGCCGATTGCAATTCCCGAGAACACGACCACGGGATATCCGAACAACGGCTTGCGAGCAAAGGTCGGGAGAACCTCCGAGACGATACCCATGGCGGGCAGGATCAAGATGTACACCTCAGGGTGACCGAACAACCAGAAGAGGTGCTGCCAGAGCACTGGATCACCGCCCGCGCCGGCGTTGAAGAAGTTCGCCCCGAAGGTTCGGTCAAACATGAGGAGGAACAGCGCCACCGTGATGATCGGCATTGCGAACAACATCAAGAAGCTTGACACGAAGGTCATCCAGGTGAACACCGGCATCCGGAAGAAGCTCATCCCGGGTGCTCGCATGTTGATGATCGTCACGATGAAGTTGACCGCCGACACCGTGGAGCCGATGCCGAGGATCTGCAGTCCGACGATCCAGAAGTCGATGTTATGGCCGGGCGAGAAGGTGATCGAAGTGTTGGGCGCGTAACCGAACCATCCGCCGTTGGGAGCGCCGCCGAGGAAAAACGACGAGTAGATGAATATGCCGCCGAAAAAGTAACACCACCACGAGAATGCATTCATTCGAGGGAAGGCAACGTCACGAGCACCCACCTGCAACGGCAAGAAGTAGTTGAAGAATGCCGCGCTGAGCGGCATGACGACGAGGAACACCATCGTGGTGCCGTGCATGGTGAACATCTGGTTGTAGACATCCGCGTTCAACACAGTTCCGTTGGGCGCAGCGAGCTGCAAACGAATGAGGAGTGCTTCGAGGCCGCCGATAACGAAGAAGATCAACGAAGCGATCCCGTACAGGATGCCAAGTCGTTTGTGATCCACCGTGGTGACCCACGAAAGGAACCCTTTCTCCGCCTCGACCGGACGACGCAGCGCGCCCGCATCGAAGGGGCGGACAGCATCGACGGAACCGCCGGTGGGCAGTGCTGGTGATGACGATGGGGGTTCGAGAACGATGGCCATAGGGGCTCCCGTATTTCGTTTCTGCTCGGTGACTTCTGCGACGTGGACTAAAGAGCGAATAAGAACTAGGTAGACGTATTACTTCAGCGACTTGATGTATGCCACAAGAGCTTCGATGTTTTCTTCACTGAGCTTGCCGATCACCATGCGAGATCCCGGCTTGAACTTCTGGGGATTGCGCAACCATGCGGTCAGGTTGGTTTCGTTGAGCTCAGCAATGGCGCCCGCAAAGTGGCGGCGCGCACCGACATGGGTGAGGTTCGGGCCGATTTTGCCGACAATGCCCTGATCGTTGATCTTGTCGGATTCGAGGTAGTGACAGGCGTTGCAGCCCGAGGCGGTGAAGGCGGCTTCACCCTTGGCCACGAGGTTGGTTTCGGGATCGCCCGTCGCTTTTAAAGCTGGGGCTGCCTGGTTCGCGAGCCATTTCTCGTAGTCGGGTTGTGAATCGATGACGACTTTGAAGCGCATGTTTGCGTGCGAGGTACCGCAGAATTCGGCACACTGGCCGTAAATGATCTTGCCTGCGTCTTCCGGGTCGGAGTCGAGGGTCAGCTTGTTGATCTTGCCGGGAATCGCGTAGATCTTGCCCGCCAACTTCGGGACCCAGTAATTGTGCATCACGTCGTGGCTGGTGATGAACAGCCGCACCTTCTTGCCGGCCGGAACGTGGAGTTCGTTGGCCGTGACGATAACGGGCCCAGCTTGTTCGAGTTGCGCCGCACGAAACTTCGGTTCGCGACCTTCTTCCTTCGCGGCGTCTATGTCGAGGGGATCTGCCTTCGTGACCAGACGAGGATTCAGTGTGGTTTCGCCTACGACCGGATAGTGGTACTCCCACCACCACTGATGTCCGATGACCGTGATGTTCATCGCGTCTTTCGGATCCTTGGCCTGATCGAATACGGCGCCGACGGAGAACACACCGACGACGGCAAGGGTCAAGGCCGGAATCGCGGTCCAGGTCAACTCGGCGGCCGTATTGCCATGGACCTGCTTCGGCACGTGGTCGTCACTGACCCGCCGAAATTTCGCGGCGCAGACGAGCACGAGCAGGTACACAAAGATGCCAACGCCGACTGCGATGATGAACACCGGCTCGGCCAGCTTCTTGATGCTGCGGGCGTATGGGCCCTCAGGGGCAAAAGAGTCTTGCGGGTCTTTCGACGCAGTACACGAACTCAGGACAACCAGAAGGGTCGTGGTTAGAAACGCAAGCGAGAGCCGGGAACGGCGCAGTGGAGACACAGGGAGAGCCTTTCGCATCACGGGCTGGTGTGCAAAGTCCGAAAGAAGTGAATTGTCATCAAGATCCATGAGATACCAGATCAATTCCCTGCCGAAGTTCTTTTGCGGAGATGGCCCCCAGATGTCGCTTCACAACGACACCGGAGGAGTTTATGAAAAGAGTGGCCGGAAACGTTATTGCACCGACGTTGGGCGCTACGAAACCCTCTTCGTCGAGCGCAATATCGTAAGTGAGGCCAGCCTCACCCACGAACGGTGCGGCTTTTGTCCGGGGCTCCCCGTGATCGACACCCAACATCACCACGTCGGAGGGAAGTGATTGCGAAGCGGACTGCAGGATCGGAAGTTCGGCGCGACATGGCGGACAGGTGGAAAAGAAGAAATTCACCACGAGCCCTTTCCCCGCGAAGCTGCGTGAGTCGACCATCCGGGATTCGTCCTGCAACGACGCAAGGACGAACGGCGTGAGCGGGTACGGTGAAAAGTCGCTCCCTGAGGAGCGTCCCAAGAACGCAAACGTGGCGAGGCCAGCAAGAAGCCCGACGCCCGCCGCAACAAGGCGGAGGCGAGATCGGGACTGGTCATGGGGCCGATTCTTCGGCACTGGCGCCAGCGCCTTCGTCAGCACTGTGGCTGGCATCGCCACCCGTTTCGGTTCCGTGTTCGGCACCCGTTTCGGTTCCGTGTTCGCCGGACTTATGGGTGCCCTGGGCGAGGCCGTACACGCCCATAGCCAGGACCAGCGCCGCACCAACTGCCGCCACGGCCATGCTGGTGCGCTTGTTCATCTTCGGTGCCGACGCCAGGACGATTGCGGCCACGAGGACCAGAAGAGCAACCACAATTGCGAGGACCCAGGCCTGGCTGTGACTCACGGCCAAGAAGGTCCGCGACACAGAGATCGCGACAAGGCCGATGATGGCGAGCAAGGCCAGGGGCATACCAAACGGCAGCGCAACATAGTTCGATACTCGCTTCGTGACCTGGCCGTAGTAGTCGGGGTGGTCTTTCCACGACTCACTGAACCAGGCGGCAAGGCAGACGGCAACGCTGGCCCCGCCCATCAGGAGGTAGGGAGCCCCAAGGGCGATACCGAGCACGGTGCCTCCGACCGACAGCGCGCAGATCATCGGCGTGACGGTCGGGTCCGGTGTGCGAGCCGGACGCAGATCCTCGCCGCCGCTATAGGAGTAACGGTCGGACGCGCCTGCGCCGTAAAGCACAGCGCCGCCGAGGAGGCTGAGGGCCAGCGAGGTGACGACGAAAAGCAGGATTGTCGATTGGTCAGATGTACCGATCGCGACGCCGATCGCGCAGGCAAGGGCGACGATCGATCCGCCGAAGAAGGTTTTGGATCCGAGGGTAAGCACGTGAACTCCGTTACTTCTTGAGGAAGATGGCGACGAAGGGAACCAACCAGGCGACCGTCGCGAAGTGCTGACCGATCGAGGCGGCGAGGGCGTGGTAGCGGGTGGATGGATTGGCGTGCCCACCGACCGTCGACACCAAGCCACAAATGCTGGCCGCCGCCCCGATTGCCATCGCCAGGCCGCCCGCCACGAGCAATGTGTAAACGATCGTCGTCGCCGGCAGGTCTTTCACGCCGACGCCGATGCGCTGACCGATGTCCCAAAGGAGGTTGAGTGAGGCGAGATCGAACAGCAGCGCAAGGCCGAATCCAGTCGCACCCCAGCGGCGATTGCCGAGCCGTGCTGCGATGACGCCCCAGCCAGCGGCCCCCGAGGCGAGAAGGAGTGTGAAGACGACGACAACTGCCGAGTAGTTGTTGAACTTCATGCCCGTCGACGACAGGTAGTCAGCGCTCGCGCCCTTGCGCATCGCCACGTAGAAGGCGCCGAGGGCGGCCATGGCCACGCAACCGGCAGTTGCCAAAATGGCGGTGCCGACGACGGCGCTATGACCGGCGCGGCTGCGAGGAACGGCGGAGACAGCGGTAACGACAGACATCAGTTCGTGGCCTCCAATGAATCGGACGTAGCAAGTGGCCCTCGATTTGCACCGAGGATCGTGAGGGCGCTGAGGGCGAGACCTGTTGCCGCCAGGAGGCCCCCGATCAGAGCAATCACACTGAGTGCACCGGCCGACTTGTCGAGGTTCTTCTGGAACGCAATGCCGGCAAGAGCGAGGGCACCGATTGCGAACCCGCCGAGGGTGGCGAGCGACGCAAGCGACGCTGGGCCGGCCGCGGCTTTGCGGCCGAGGGAGCGGGGGATGAATTCAATCGCCGCGGCCAAGAGCCCGAGGATTGGAGCCCCGACCGTGAGGAGCGACATCTGGCTGAACTGCCACACCTCTATACCCCCGCCGGTGGCGACGTCCTTGATGGCAACCACGGCGACGCTGGCCACGGCCAGCAATACGAGCACGATCATGCCTACGGCCGGGAGCAGAGAGGCGTCGGCTTTGAGGTTCGTGGCATTCGTTGCGATGGTGCCCAGCACGACGAGGAGCACCAGCCCAAGCGGTATCGCGACCAGCGCCGATTGAAGCGTCGAGGTCGGCTGTATGAGATGGCTCTGGATCCAGGTGTCAGAAGCCCAGGCCGTAAACGTGAGCATGGCGAAGGCGCCGAGCAACGCGTTCGCCAAAACGCCGCCGACTGGCTTCGCATTGACCTTGGCCGCCGAGATATCTACCAGCGCCCCAAGTCCGGGGAGGATCATCAGAAGCGCTTCGGGACGACCGGGGAACCAAAGTGCGTGCGACCAGATACTGCCGAATTCGCCAAGGGTCACCGTGGCGTCGAAAACCCGGTCAATGGTGAGGAGTCCGAGACCGGCCAGGAAGACCGAGCACGACACGAGCAGCACACCGCTGGTAACCAGCGCGGCAAAGGAGAACGAACCGATCTTGCTGAGACGTTGGCCGATGCGACGCTGGGTGGCGATGGTAGCGACGATGTTCGTTGCGCCGAGCAGCGTGAGGATGGTCACGAGGAGAAGGGACCCCAACTGAAGACCCGTAGCCCGGTTGCTGGCGGCAACGTCGATCAGGAAGTACTTGCCGAACAGGTTGATCTGCGGCGGGCCGTCACCAACGGCGTAGCTGGTCACGTAGAGCGCAGTTGCCGTGAGATAGCCCCACAGCACAAACGCCTGCAGACGAGGGAAGGCGAGACGGGTCGCACCTATCTGGTGAGGAACTGCGACCGAGGCAATGCCAATGAACAGCGGCAGAATCACAAACGGCGAAAGGCCACCCTGCACCGCTCGCTCGATGCGCTCCCAGGCGAATCCGCCCTCGGATCCAGCACCGAGAAATGACGACGTGGTCAACGCACCTCGGGCTGCAGCGTCGAACTTGTTGGCCACCAGTGCCCACAGTGCAAGGCCAGCGGCACCAACGAGCAGGGCCGCGCTCGTGAGGAGGCGACCCACGACGCGGTGATCGACCGAAGCGAACCAGGATTGGGAAACCTCAAGATCGCCGAACGCAGCTCGGTCGACGGCAGAGGTGGAAGAGGGTGAAGCTGTCAGCGTCATTGGCGCTCCGGGTGGGTGGGTCGGTACAGGCGGTGGTGCGCGGAGGAACGAACAGTGCCGCTCTGCACGTTCGCGGTGGAAAACGAGCAAGAGGATGCTACAGGCGCGAAACACCCGAACACGAGTTGAGAAGCGTAGGGGCTTTCACCCTTGACGGCGTTCATCTGGGTCGGCTGGGCCGAGGATTTCTCAAAAAAACGGTCATGCAGCATGGGTCACACGAATTGATCGAGGGCCATAGCGCTGAACAGGAGCGTCAAATAGGTGATTGACCAGCCGAAAAGACGCATGGCCGGCTTGATCGTCGAGGCACCGGAGCGTCCTACCCTGCGAAGGTGGAGCGAATACCCGAGAAAGATCGCCCCCAGGACGACCGAGGAGATGCCGTACAGCGGTCCCATCCTTCCCACGGGAATGAACAGCAACGTCGCGAGCCACATCACCACGGTGTAAGCCACGATCTGATTGGCAGTGCGCTCGAATGACGCCACCACCGGCATCATGGGGACCCCCGCCGCCCGGTAGTCGTCGGCATACTTCACGGCCAACGCCCAAAAGTGGGGCGGGGTCCATACGAAGATGACGAAAAAGAGCAGTACGGGCGCCCACGACAGGCTGTTCGTGACCGCCGACCAGCCCACCAGAACCGGAACCGCACCAGCCGCTCCGCCGATCACGATGTTTTGTTCCGACGTTCGCTTCAACCAGAGCGTGTACACGAATACATAGAACAGGCAGGCGCTCACGGCGAGGACGGCGCTCAAAATGTTGACCTGCCACGTGAGCCACCCGAAAGCCAGTACTTCGATCGAAATCGCAAACGTCAACGCCGAACGTGGGGACATCGCCCCAGTGACCAACGGGCGGTTCTTCGTCCGATCCATCAGCGCGTCGATATCGCGATCGACGTACATGTTGATGGCATTGGCGCCGCCGGCGGCGAGGGTTCCACCAATCAAGGTGGCGATCATGAGCCACAAACCCGGAAGGCCACCTTTGGCTACGAACATCGTTGGGATGGTCGTGACCAGGAGCAATTCGATGATCCGCGGCTTGGTCAGCGCGATGTAAGCGAGCACAGTACGACCCAGGGAGGTGGGTCGATTTACAGGGATTGCGTCGAGAAGGGGGGTCCGCTCCAGGGGAGCCGTGCGAAGACGCGGCATAACAGCAACCATGCTACCGGTCACCCTCTGCTGTCAGAAACCGAGATCACTTCGGCGATTCTGATGTTGTGTGTTCGCGACCGGGCCAGAATGGAGCCATGCCTGTAGACGCTCCAGTTGAGGCACCCGTCGAGGTGGTGGACAACGACACCGACGCAGTGGTGTCCAATGAACGGCCCTGGATTGTCCTTGTGTGGAACGATCCGATCAATTTGATGCCCTACGTGACGATGGTGCTCCAAAAGGTGTTCAGCTATTCCAGAGAAAAGGCCGAGAAGTTGATGTGGGACGTTCACACGAAGGGCCGGGCTGTCGTCTCGAACGGCAATCGGGAACAGGCCGAGATGTACGTGTTTCGTCTCCACGAGTTCGGGCTGTGGGCGACGATGCAGCAAGATGACTAGGCGATGAGTAGGTTCCTGCGGCCGTTTTCGAAGAATCACCACGGCAGGATCACGGTTCGACTCCGAGCCCAGGAGCGCGAGTACCTCCGTGCGCTGTGCGTGGGCTTCCTCGAATATCTCACCTCCGGCGACGCTGCGTTGGAACGCCTATCCCCCACGGTATATGCAGATCCAGATCTGGAGGCCGAGTATCAGAGCTTCACGAGCACCGACCTGACGCTGAGCCGCGAAGCCGCGGTCCGCGATGTCCTCCGGACCGTAGAAGAAAAGTCCTTGGACGCCAAGACCGCCGAACTGTGGATGCGAGCCTTCAACGATTTGCGGCTGGTCTTGGGCACACAACTTGGGGTTACCGAGGAATGGCGCGACGACCTCGACGCCGACGACCCACGCGCCGAGCGGTACTTCCTCTACCGATTCTTGACCGAGGTCGTCGGGTGTCTGGTATGGGCGCTCTACGAGCAGGGAAATCGCGAGCCGGGGTTCGTGTTGCCCAGTGACGCAACCGAACTCGACGATGAGGATGAGGACGAGAAGGATAATGACTACGAGGATGACTACGAGGAGGATGACGACGACGACGATGACGATGACGAGGACGAGGACGAGGACGATGACGAATACGACTACGGGGACGAGTACGACGACGATGGAGGCGATGACGATGACGACGACGATGACGATGACGACGATGACGATGTCGAAAGCTCCGACGACGACATTGCGCTGCTTGTCAATCGGCTCCAAAGCGTCGAAAACCTCAGCGACCTCGAAGCGCTCACCGGCGTGGGCGGTCTCGAACGCAACGACCCGCCTGCCGATCCACCGAACCCGACGACCGACCCGTCCCGTGAATGATCAGTACGCGTAGCACTTCGTTCCCTTCGATCACCGTCCCCCAACGAAACGAAACCTTGTGAGCACACCCAGATACCTCGTACTGATGGGATCGGGCGAAACCAGCCCCACCATGACCAAAACCCACCGGGAGCTGGTCGCGGCGGTCAAACCGAAACATGCGGTTCTCCTCGACACGCCAGCCGGATTTCAGGAGAACGTCGCAATCGTAAGTACGAAGGCTATTGAGTACTTCAACGAGTCGGTGAACCTGACGGTGTCCGTTGCCACACTGCGTCGAGCAGAGCACGAGAAAAGCGATCCGCTTGCCTTTGCCTCTGCGGTTTCATCGCTCGACGCGGCTGATTGGGTCTTTGCCGGACCGGGTTCGCCAACCTTCGCTGTTCGGCAGTGGACATCGACGGCCGTACCGTCGCTCCTCGCATCGAAACTTGAACACGGTGGCGTTGTGATCTTGGCAAGTGCGGCCGCCTGCACCGCGGGCGCCCGGTGTGTGCCCGTATACGAAATTTATAAGTGTGGAGATGATCCGACGTGGTTTGAAGGGATGAATCTCTTGGCGTCGGTCGGTCTACCGGGCGTCACGGTGATCCCCCACTTCGACAACACTGAGGGCACGAATCACGACACGCGGTTCTGCTATCTCGGCGAGCCACGCCTCCTGATCCTTGAGTCGATGCTCGATCCTGGCGAAACGATCCTCGGTATCGATGAGCACACCGGGCTGGTCATCGACCTCGTGACTCGCTCGGCCAGGGTTAGCGGCAACGGAATGATCACCGTGCGTCAGAACGGGTCCGTCCGCACATTTCGGACCGGCACAGAGCTCACCCTCGCCGCTTTGTTCGACGAGGCCGGATCCGCCTCGGCGACCGAACCCTCTTCCGCCGCTATGACAATCGGCGATGTCCCCGGTGCGGACGCAGACCCGGCGGCCGCCGACGACCCTCTCGCTGTCGAAGTGCGTTTCGCCGCAACCGACTTCGAGGCCGCGATCGCGGCCCGGAGCTCCACCGAGGCAACGGCAGCCGTGCTGCGACTCGATGCGTCGCTCTCGGCGTGGGGACGCGACCAGACCAGTACCCCGGCCCGCTTCGAGGCCATGAAGACCGGCACGACCCTGCGCCAAACGTTGATCGTGCGGCTGGGGGAATTTGCCTCAACCGGTTTGGCCGACCCCCGTGAAGCACGAGCTGCGCTGGTCGAGCTGCTTTTGCAGCTTCGGGCAAGCGCCCGGGCCGAGAAACGCTGGTCAGACAGCGACGCGATCCGCGATGGACTCGCCGCCGCAGGCATCGAAGTGCGAGATACGCCAAATGGCGTCGACTGGGTGCTTCGCTGACGACTATCGTGGAGCGCTCCTGAGCTCCCATCGTCTAGTGGCCTAGGACACTGCCCTTTCACGGCAGCGACACGGGTTCGAATCCCGTTGGGAGTACAAGTGCTGCCGAGAGTGGCCCTGGGAGGCGATAGGGGGCGATAGAGGTTATTTCCGCTCCTCCCAGCCATTGGTTGTGACCCCAATCTCCTTGCGGAAGGTCGTCCCTGGAACCTGGGTCTTCCACCGGGGTTGCGTAGAGTCGACGTCTATGACCGATCAAGTACGCAACGTTTGGGCCGACGGCGGAACTGCGCTTGGCGCGTGGTTGTCATCTCGAGAACCTTTGCTGGCCGAAGCCGCCGCGCTTTGCGGTTACGACTACGTGTGTGTTGACATGCAGCATGGTCTCCAGTCGTTTGACCTTGCGGTCACAATGCTTTCTGCGATGGCTCGCACGCCGATCACGCCGATCGTTCGAGTGCCCTGGAACGAGCCGGGCATCATTGGTCGAGTTATGGACGCTGGTGCCTACGGCGTAATCATCCCCATGGTGAACACCGTCGACGAGGCACGGCAGGCCGTTTCGTCGTGCTTCTACCATCCCAAGGGTGCGCGAAGTATGGGTCCAGCCGGGGTGTCGCCGCGGGCAGGTCGAGAGGGGTACTTCGACACCGCCAATAACAAGATGTTATGTATACCTATGATTGAAACGAAACAAGCGGTCGAGAACCTCGATGAGATCCTGTCCGTACCCGGCATCGACGCCGTCTATGTCGGTCCGGCTGATCTTTCAATCACCTACGGGCTCGCGCCAAAGGCGGATCAGGCTGACATCGAATGGAATGCAGCGCTCGAGCGAATCGTGAAGCGTTGCGGGGCCCATGGTGTTGTTCCCGGCATTCATGCCGACGCCACACTGGCACCGAAGCGTTCAGCGCTCGGTTTTCGATTGATCACCGTTGGCTTCGATCTGACTCCGGCAATGGTCGCGTTGCGCAGTGATCTCAAGACGGCACGCGACGGCGTGACGGGCGCGTAGAGGCACGGCGCTACATCGGCTCGCGCCGGAACAACTTCGTGCACCAAGCCAATTCGCCCATGCGAGGTACTAGCCCTGGAACGGACGCACTTCGACGTCGCCCATGCAGGCCACGGCACCCTTGCGTGCCCACTCCATCGCTGCATCGGCGTCGGTAGCCTCGATCACCCAAAACCCGCCCATCTGCTCTTTCGACTCCGCATAGGGCCCGTCGGTCATCGACACGATGGCGTTCGTTGCTCGCACCACGGTCGCCGACTCTTTCGAATGCAGGCCCCCGCCGAATACAAACGCGCCAGCCGTGATCAGTTCTTCGTTGAACGCCCCGACGGCGGCGTGCATCCTCTCCATCACGTCGGCCGGCGGGTTGGGGTAGTCACCGTCGTGCCAGACCGAAAGCAGGTACTGCGCCATCGTGGTCTCCTCTGTCGGAATTGCCAGGCACTCTGCCCGATATGAACATCATGCGATGAATCGACACCGGCGAAGTGGATCTCTCGCCGCTGGTTAATACTACGAGTGATCCGGCGAAGCACACCGTGGGGAATCCGATTGGCGACTGGTACGGCTCCAAGAAAGGGTTGCGTGGTCGATTGCGAACTACGTGCCGCCCATCCTTGTGCGATGCGTAGCGCATAGGAATGGTTGCGACTGCGCACTGCAGGTACGCTCGACCGCATGATTCGAGTAACCGTGAACTATCCCGCCACCGAAGGTGCCACCTTCGACCACGACTATTACAAGGCATCGCACGTGCCGCTGGCCCTCTCCTCATGGCCTGCGGCAACGTCAGCGTCAATCGACAGAGGGGTCAACGGACCAAACGTCGCGGCCGTGCATTTCACCTTCGACTCGATGGAAGCATTTCAAGCTGCAATGGGCAGTCCGGGCACGGCAACCGTTATGGCCGATGTTGCGAACTACACAAGCATTGCACCCGTGATGCAGATCTCCGAGATCGTCGGGTAGCACCCATTGCTGGCGGTTGCGAGCCGCCGAGGTGAGAAGCTGACGGCCATGACCAGGCCTCTTCATCCGAAAATCGCTGAGCTGACCCTCGATGAGAAAGCGTCGCTTACCGCGGGACATACGACCTGGAGCACTGCCCCGATTCAAAGAATCGAGATACCATCGGTCCACATGACTGACGGTCCCGTGGGCGCTCGCGGCGGCACGTTTCCGGGCATCGGCAACCAATCCACCTCCGTTTGCATCCCCTGCGGGTCGGCACTCGGTGCAACGTGGAATCCGGAACTGGTCCAACAGCTCGGCACGGTTCTCGGTGGCGAAACGCGTCGCAAGGGCTCACATCTCCTCCTCGCCCCGACCGTGAACCTGCACCGGTCCCCCCTCGGTGGCCGCAACTTCGAGTGCTATTCCGAAGATCCGCTGCTGTCGGGAAAAATCGCCGCGGCGTTCATCCGCGGGGTCCAGTCGCAGGGCGTCGCAGCGACAGTGAAGCACTTCGTCGGCAACGATCAGGAGTACGAGCGCATGAGTGTCGACGTCGTGGTCGATCAGCGAGCGCTCCGTGAGCTCTACCTGGTGCCGTTCGAACTTGCCGTTCACGAGGGCAACGTCTTGGCGATCATGACGGCGTACAACCGCCTGAACGGTACCTACTGTGCAGAGAACGAACCGCTGTTTCAGATCCTGCGCAATGAATGGGGTTTCGACGGCATCGTGATGACCGACTGGTTCGGTGGCGCGTCAACGGCGGGCGCAGCGGGCGCCGGTCTCGATCTGCAGATGCCGGCTCCTGATCGCTTCTACGGTTCGCGTCTTGCGACCGCAGTGCGCAATGGCGACGTGCCAGTTGAGCAGCTCGATGAGATAGCGAGTCGTTTGCTTTCGCTGTTTGATGAACTCGACGTGTATTCCTCCCCAACGGTCGAGCCGATCGTGGTTCCGGAGCTCGACGAATCCGTACATCGAGATCTCACCCGAAGAGCGGCATCGGAATCAATCGTTCTCTTGGCCAACACCGGATCGTTACCGCTCAACCCAGCCAACACGACAAGCCTGGCCGTTCTCGGACCCAATGCCGCAACGCCTCGAATCATGGGTGGCGGTAGCGCAGAAGTTTTGCCACGCACGATGCCGTCGCTTTTCGATGCGCTGAGGACCACCTTCGGTGCCGAGAAAGTTACCTTCGAAAAAGGTTGCGACATCGACCTTCGGGTCCCGATTGCATCCGCGCGCTTACGATCTCCATCCGGCGAGCCCGGATTCTCCATCGACGTTTTCGACAATACCGACTGGAGCGGCTCTCCCAAGTTCACGGCGCAACGCATTGACGGTCGTGCCATCCTTCTCGCCGGCCAGGACCGGGGAATTCGTACGACGAACTTCTCGTTCCGTGCCAAAGGTACGTACACATGTGATATGAGTGGTCCCCATCACCTTGCCGTTGTTGAAGTTGGGCCGTCTCGCGTCTTGTTCGATGGTCGGGTCATCTACGACGGAATCCAGAGCGCGGTGCCGAAAGGTGAGGCATTCTTCGGGATGGGTTCGGCGGAATTTGTCACGATCGAGACGCTCGAGGCGGGGCGCGCCTACGAAATCATCGTCGAGTACCTCGCACTCACTCCGCAGTTCATCCACGGGGCCCAGATCGGTATTCGTCCCGTTCCGCCGACCGACCTCCTTGATCGCGCAGTTGCGTTGGCGGCGAAATCTGACGTCGCCATTGTCGTTGTCGGCACGAACAACGATTGGGAGTCCGAGGGCTATGACCGCACGACTATTGCGTTGCCCGGGGACCAGGACGAACTCGTCCGCCGTGTTGCCGCGGTCAACAGCAATACCATCGTGGTCGTCAACACCGGCTCCCCGGTCGCTATGCCGTGGGTCGACGAGGTTGCAGGTGTGATTCAGATCTGGTTCGGTGGCGAAGGTATGGCCGAAGGGCTTTGCGACGTTCTTACTGGCGTCACCGACCCGGGCGGGCGTCTTCCGACAAGCTTCCCAAAACGGATTCAAGACACCCCGGCGTTCGACAACTTTCCCGGCGAGAACGACCAGGTCCGCTACGGAGAGGGCTTGTTCATCGGCTACCGCTGGTATCACCGGCGCTCGCTTGCCCCGGCGTTCGCGTTCGGGTTCGGGTTGTCCTACACGCAATTCGACGTGGGCGCGCCAACGATAAGCACACAGACTATCTCGGCAGCAGAACTCGCAGAGGGTTCGCAGATCAGCGTGAAGGTGCCGGTGACCAACACGGGCGCTCGCCGCGGCGCTTCGGTCGTTCAGTGCTACATCGCGCCACCGACCGGCAAACTTCTACGCCCGCAACAGGAATTGAAGGGCTTCGCCAAGCTCTGGCTCGATGCCGGAGCCAGCGCCGAAGCAGCCGTGTCCCTCGACTTTCGCAGCTTCGCCTGTTGGGATCCCGGCGACGTGTACCGGTCGCGTCACCGAGCCACGGTTTCCGGCGAACTGGTCCAGGCCGACGTTTCCGATACCGGCTCGTGGTTCGTGGCCCCGGGTACCTACGTGATCTGCATTGCCGACTCCGCGGACCACACGTTGCACAGTGCCCACGTCGTCATCAGCTGACCACCGCGGAGATGAACATACAATCGAGTGCGCACGAAGTCGTGGTTCTGGAGCCACTGGACTACCCTAGATTTGGCCCATGACCAACGACTGGGCTCGACCGCTTGTACATTTCGAGATCGAAGCACTGGACCCGCAACGGCAACGAGCGTTCTATGGCGCGCTGTTCTCCTGGGACGTCAGCGATGGCCCGATCATGAGTTTCAACGCAGGCCATGGTGCGCCGGAAGCGGGCCCGGCCGGCCACATCCGACAAAGCGGTCGCAGTGGCGTGACGCTCTACATCCAGGTTCGCGATCTCGCCGAGTCGTTAGCCAAGGCCGTCGAACTCGGCGGGTCAGTGGTTCTGGACAGACTCGACGTCGCGGGAGGACCCACGCTTGCGGCCATCGCTGACCCGGAGGGCAACCCTCTCACGCTGGTGCAGCAATAGCGAATACCGGGTCACAGCGTTTCGTAGCGTTGCCTTTTGATCGTCGACTCGTCGATGAGTTCGGTCAGCCGAGAAGTGACCTTGTTCTCGCCCTCCGTTTCTGCAATAGCAGCATCGGCGTCCCCCGCACCGCCCCAATGCAATATGCACACGTATGATCCATCGGCGCCACGAGCAGTCGTTCGGCGTCCGAGGCCGCGCTGGTGGTAGAAGAACTCGGTCTGGAGCTGTTCGTCAAGTGCTTTGAAATGTTCCGGGTCCACACCATGGCGAAGCCGAAACGTCACGATCTCGATCATGTCTGCAAACTAGCCGCCCGCTCTCGGCAACCCGAAGCGAGGACCAACGCCGCCAAGAAGCACCGAGTTGGAATTGAGAGGGGTCAAGTTGGAGTTGGAGCCGGCGGGGATCAGATCGCGGCGAGTGCACGCGTAATAAGCAGGGCACCGCCTCCAATGAGCGCAAACGCCGACGCCAGGGGGAGTGCGCTCACCACGGGCGCCAGCATCGCGCCACGGCTGCTCCCGACACTCCACGATCTCAGCTTCGTCTCGAAGTACACGAGTGCCAGTCCGGCACCCACCAGGGTCAATGCGAGTCCGATGCCGTACGCCACGACCAAGGTCACACCAAACCAGACCCGCTGGAGGGCAATTGCGCCGAGAAGGACGACCAGCGCGGATGGGCTTGGGACCAAGCCACCGGCAAAGCCCATCGACACCAATTGTCGACGCGAGACCTTCGCGCCCGGAGCCGGGAGGACATGGGTGTGGTTCATTCCACCGTGAGCGTGTTCGGTCACCACAAAATTCGGGTCATTGCGTGCTGCGTCGAGACGACGCGCCCGCCACATCGGAGCCGGTCGCCTTGTTGCGGGCGCATGCGGGTGGGGATGCGGGTGGGGATGGGGATGAGCATGATCGTGATGCCCATGCGCATGATGCGCATGATCGTGATGCGCTTGACCGTGATGCCCATCGTCGTGATGCGCTTGATCGTGATGCCCATTGTCGTGATCGGCATGACCGTGATGCCCATGACCGTGGGGTTGCGATCGACGCACTCGATCCAGCCGCGTGGAACGATAGGTGCGCAGGCGATCCCTGAGCAGTCCGAGGCCAACAACGAGGACCAACACTCCAGAGGCAACGCCAGCCCACTTGAAGGTGTTCTCGGGAGAGAACGAAGAACTTGTAAGAGCCCCAATACCGAGTACCACGACGCCGACCGTATGGGTTACCGCGACCGTCACGCCGATGGTGGCGAGTTCACGTCGACGGCCCCCGTTTTGGCCTACGACGTACGCGGCCATGAGCGACTTGCCGTGTCCGGGAGCCAACGCGTGGAACCCACCGAGCACCATGGCCAGCAACACTGCGCCGACTGCAAAGAGCGGGCTCAGATGATCCCTCGCCACGAGTGACTGAAAACGATTCGTGAGGCCATCGTTGCCACGACTCGCCTGTGCAACGGTGCCCGCATCGGCCATCGAGTCACGGGGGGCCGACGACCGATCGCCATTCGCGATCACGTCGATGTTGGCACGGCGAACGTTGCTTGGGGCGCCAAGATTCTCCGTTGGATACTTACGGAGCAAGTTGGACGGCGACACGACGCGAAGTTCTGAAGTCAGGGCCGTCCCCGTTCCGGTCGCCGTTATCTCCCGCCATCCTTGACGGTCCGCGAAGTTGGTGTCATCGACGGAGAGCGACCGAACAGATGCGACGTCGACACGCCAGCGACATTCCAACCGAAGGGTAGTGAGTCCAGCCTGCCCAGGAAGGAAAACCGCTGACGAAGCGACACGAGTCCACGCGACAGTCTTGTCCGCCGACGCGAGGTCGACACCGCGAGAGAGCAACGCGCACTGATCGACGCCCCATGACGTTGCGACATCGGCTGGCACGGGCGCTTTTGCATACCCAAGCTTTTGGCGGATCTGGAGCGCCGGAATCTCCGCAAAGTCGACAACATAGAGACCCCGTACATCGTTGGGCGACACCGTCAGCTGCAATGCCGTATTGGTGGTGAAGTTGCCGAGAGGATGGGCTTGCGCGCTCGGAGATTGAACGAACAACGCCACAGCCATTGCACCAAATACACTAAGCCTACGGAGCATTCTCGAAGAGGTCAGGCGGGGACCGAAGAATTTCATGACTTGCCTCCAAGTCGATTGAGTTCGTTTCTTGCGGCATCGGCGGCAAGTACGTCGAACTGTGGACTGAGTTCGAGAGCGATTTGCAGGTGTCTGACCGCGGAAGCGGAGTTGCCTGACTTTGAGAAGATCATGCCCGCATGGAAATGTATGCGCGCATCAGGTGTGTTCATCGCTAGGGCACGGCGTATCGCCGATTCGGCAGCCTTGAAGTTGCCGGACTTGTATTCGGCCCAGGCCAGGGTGTCATAGGCGTACACATCTTTGCGAGCGTCCACTTCAACTCGGGCCAATCGAAGCGACTCGGCAAGGTTGCGGTCATGATTGGAATAGAAGAGCGAAAGTTCCCGGTCGTAGATCTGCCGATTGCTCGCCGCAAGATCGGCCACCGCCTCAACCAGTGCATACGCATCAGCGGCACCCTTGCTATCACCGACCCTCGTCCGAAGATCGCCAAGAAGAGACAGGGCAACGGGGTCTGGATACCGATCGGTGAGCTCCTGTACGAGTCGCAGGGCGGTCCTCTCCTCGCCCGAAGCGGCGAGCGAACGGGCGAGTCCGACGGTCGCAACTCGGTCACCTGGTGCGACGCTGCGTGCACGGGTGAAGTGTTCGATTGCCTTCTTGTATTCGCCAGCATCGAACGCAAGTTGACCGCGGAAGGACGGGTAGAACGACAACGTCGTCCCGAGGAGGCCGGAGCGTTCGGCGCTCTGTTCGGCCCGCCGGGCAAGAGCGTCGGCAGTGGCCGCATCCCCCATGAGGAACCTGAGGCGCGCATCTCGAACAGCAACTGCGGGCGATCCAGCGGCAACAACTTGGAGAGCTCGCACGGTGTTCGCAGCGGCACTGTAGTCACCCAGTTCACGTTCTGCGTCGGCACGGATGGCGAGTGCACTGATTTCACGCGGAGTATCTCGAACAATGGCTGCGCTCAGGGTCCGAGCGGCAGCAAACTCGTGATTCGTGTAGCGAATCTCCGCATC
The DNA here is from genome assembly GCA_031429095.1 of Acidimicrobiia bacterium. Taxonomy (GTDB): domain Bacteria; phylum Actinomycetota; class Acidimicrobiia; order Acidimicrobiales; family JANYDT01; genus JANOYY01. The sequence continues at coordinate 97,087 of JANOYY010000133.1, forward strand.
AAGCGTACGTCCCTCGACGTTCTTCGGAGCCAAACTAAGTGAACGATTTATTGCCTTCTGTGCCTGCGAGTAGCTGTTGGCATCACCAGTGATTCGCCCGCGGGAAAGTTGCATCCGGGCGAGCAGGTCCAGACTCGACGATGTCGGCGTCTTGTTGATCTGACGCTCAAGACCGGCGATCACCCGCTCAATCTCACCGAGCGACGAAGCCGACGCCACACTGCTTTCGCGTCGACTCTGTTCCAACGATGCCGAGGAGCGGCACGAATTCAGCGCAAACGCATTCACACCGATCGCCAAGGCGACGATGACAGACAACTTCGCGGCAACAGCTTTCATGCACTTTCTCCTCACACGGGCAACGGAACCGGACAGATAACACAGGGCAATCAACACAGGGCAATCAACACAGAGCAAATGCTCGGAGGTGCGAGTCGGCGAGCCACCGAAGCGACCCGCCGACGCGCCCCGTGGGACCATGTGATCAGTGCGGCTTGCCGAGGAACGGGAAGCTCGTGCGGATGTCGGTGTGCGCCGACACGCAGTCCGAACCGATCGCACCCTTGTCATCGCGGCCTTCGACCTTGTAGCCACCAGTCACGATGTTCAGTTCTGCGTCGATGACATCGTCGCCAAGTGCACGGCCGTTCAACGGCCCGACGGCTGGCGTCGCGGTATCGAAGGTCACCATGTCCGGGATCAGTACGCCGCTCAGTGCGGCGAGAACCTCGGGCTTGTAGACACCCTCCTTGTCAAGGGCAGAGAAGGTCGCCAGTGTCTTGGTGATGTTCGGTGCAAACTTGGCAGCCTGCTGGCTTGGAGGGGTCGCGTTGAACAGATTCTTGTCTTCGCCGCTGTTGAACACGGTGTTGATCGCCGGACGGCCCATCTGATCGATGACCTTGCCGTTGGCGTCAAGGGTTTGACCCCAAACACCGATCTTGCCGCCAAGCGTTGCATTCGGGACATCCAGGATTATGGCGTTCGTGTTGAGCATTTCGAAGAAGTCGACACCCTGGCCTGCCTTGTCGCAGAATCCTGTCCGACCACGATCTTGCTGCAGCACTACTTGTCGAAATGCGTCGAGGTCGAAGAAGAATGGATCCGAACGGACGCCAGTCCAAGCGCGCCCGCCGCCCTTCACTAACGCTTCGGGTCGATTCGACAACCCCTTCGCAACAACCTTTCCTCCCTGCAGCGTTTTTGCGCTGGCGCCCGAAAGCTGCGTCACCGTGAATTTCTGGCTGGGCTTTCCCTTCTTGCCCTTGTCCTTACCGAATCGAACAAGATATGCGAGGTCTTCAACGGCATCGCCATTCTGGTCAACGTTGACCTTGTACCAAACGTCTGTTGCATAGGCCAGTGGAGCGATTGCGCCTGCTCCCGGACCAGTCGTAAGTGTAATTACGGAGCGACCAGGCTTGTCCGAGTTGAACACGTACACATCATTGATATCGGCATCGGGCCGAGCCGATGGTGAGCTAAGGCCTGGCGCATCAAGGTGATCGGCCGCAGAACCTATTGCGGCGGTGCCAGCGGAAATTGCCACGGCAGAAGCAGCGAGCAATCCCACGAGCTTCATATGCTTTTTGGGGTGATGATTCATGATGTGCCTTTCAGGGGGGACCGGTCGTGTTCCTCGGGAACGAAGAGTCGGCAAACGGTTACGAAGTGATGGGTATTCGGAGCACAGCGCATCGTGGATTGGCGGAGGCGACAAAAATCCGCCGAACCACATATGCTCCGGACACCCAACACGGAGGACCCCAATGACCACGAAGTACTACGTCACCGACACCGACCTCTCATCTCGTTTCCCGCTCTATACGCGCGCCAACGTGGGCGAAGTCTTTCCCGATCCGGTGACACCGCTCACCAGTGACAGCGTCTTGTGGTTCGCCGAGTTGGGTTGGCGCGACGCCTGGGTCCGCATCGGAGCGTTCGACCTCAGCGAATTCCCGGCCGACGAGTATGCCCAGCTCGGCGTCATGGGCGGCTACTGCTATCTGAACGCATCACTGATCCGTTTGTTCGGCGAACGCGCACCCGGCTTGAGTTGGCGGGACATGGACGCGCAGTTCTTCGGTGCCCAGCCGGGAATTCCCGAGTACGTCGAGCAACCCGGGGACGCTCGTCCGGAGCTCGGCGAAGTGATCGGGGGTACGTTCGGCTGGGCATTCGCACAACAGGGCGTCGATTCACTCCACGGACCGACCGAGCACCGTCAGGAATCGAAGGACCTGCGCGCAGCACGACCGGATCTCGCAGCTATGACGCCACGTCAATTGTGGGAGCGATTCCTGCAGCTCATTCCCGCCCATCGAAAAATGTTTGCCGAGCACATATTCACCACCTACATGGCAAGTCTCCCGGTGTCGGTCATCAGTGGCGTCGCTTCAGCCGTTGGACGACCCGACCTCGTGATGCCCCTTATCGCAGGATTCGGTGACGTGGACTCTGCCGCACCGAGCACGGCGATGTGGGAGATGGGTCGACTCGTCGCCGCATCGGAATCTCTTACCAGGGTGTTCGATCAGGGAGTCGATGGACTGCACGATCGTCTGCAGACCGCCACCGATCCCGACGCCATTGCTCTGCGTGCCGCCTTCGACGCATTCCTGGTCGAGTTCGGCAGCCGCGGACCCAACGAGTGGGAAATGCGCTCTCCCACATGGGAGACCCGTCCGAACCTCGCGCTGGCCGCCATCGATCGTATGCGAATGGCCCCGGAGGGAATGAATCCGGCAGCCCAAAATGCCCAGCGCGCTGAGCAACGTGCGGCTGCGGCCGCGGAGCTACTGGCGATCGTGGAGGGCGATCCCGCTGTGCACGGCCAACTGGCCGCTGCGATCGGGTGCTCACCGGCGTGGCTTCCCGGGCGTGAGCGGACGAAGACCAACAACATTCGGCTCATCCACGAGTTCCGAATGTCGCTGCGAGAACTTGGGCGTCGCATGATCGAGGCCGGTGGCTTCGACGAGATTGAGGACTTCGGTTTTGTTCGCATGAATGAGTACGACGAACTGCTCGAAAATCCACCTGCGCTTCTTGATCGGATTCGAGAACGACGCGTTGAATACAAGAAACTCCAAGCCCTGGATCCTTCGTTTGTGTTCGTAGGATCCGACCCCGGTCCCTCCACGTGGGCGAGCCGCGGATCATCCGACGCACTACAGCTGAAGGTTGGCGAGACCGTCTCGGGTCTGGTGGGTTGCACCGGCGTCGTTGAAGGGCGGGCGCGAGTCGTCCTCGATTCAAACGACCCATCGGCACTTGAGCCGGGCGACATTCTCATTGCGCCAATCACCGACCCGTCGTGGACGCCGTTGTTTGTACCGGCCGCCGGCGTCGTTGTCGATGTCGGCGCACCCCTCAGTCATGCCGTTATCGTGAGTCGCGAACTCGGCATTCCTTGCATCGTGAGCGTCACCAACGCCACGCGCATCATTCGCGATGGTTCGATGATTCGCGTCGACGCCAACGTCGGCGTAATCACGATCTTGAGCTGACAGTCACAAGCGGGTGCTTACACTCCAATCGTGACCGGAATCGAACGTGGGCCCCGGACCTGACCGCCGGCCCACGTCACCAACGTCGCATCGACGAGCGAGAACTCGGGGACGTGTTCCAGCCACACTTGAAGGGCGACACGTAGCTCCATGCGGGCGAGGTTCGATCCGGCACAGCGATGGATGCCCGACCCGAACGCCATGTGACGGTTGTGCGCCCGATCGAGATGGACCTCGTTCGGGTTCTCGAACATTTTGGGGTCGCGGTTGGCGGCCGGGAACGACAGCAAAACACGACGCCCCTCCGAAACCGGGCATCGCCCCACCTCAGTATCGCGAAGCGCAATTCTCCCCATCGTGACCGGCGCGAACGCGCGAAGGAACTCTTCGATCGCCGTCGGCCACAGCGACGGGTCGTTTCGAAGTTGCGCCCGATGCTCGCGATGCTCAGCAAGATGAAGAAGTGATGCACCGATCGCCGACCACGTCGTGTCGATGCCGGCGACCAACAGCAGCGCAAGGTTGCCGATGATGTCGCGGTCGCGCAGCGGCGCTCCGCCCTCGAGCGTCGCCTGCGTGAGACGCGTAATGAGATCGTCCTGCGCGGTCTCGCGCCGTTTGGCGATTTCGATGGCGAGATAGCCGTTGAGCGAATCGAAGGCGACCTTGCGCTGCTGGGGTTTCTGAACCCCTGTTTCAAGGACATCGCGGACCCAGCCGATGAACTCGTCCGTCATGGACTCGGGCACGCCAAGAATGCGTCCGATCACTCGCGCCGGAATCTGCTGGGCGTAGTCAGCCGCCGCATCGCCGGCCTTCGGATTCGCGGCCAGGAGCTTGGCCATGAGTGATTCACAGAGGACCCTCGTCACCGGTTCATACGTCGCAACGGCTTGCGGGGAGAAGCTCGGCAGGATTACCCGGCGAACCGGTGCATGGTCGGGCGGGTCGCTGTTGATGATCGAGCGAGGACGCTCCGGGTCTCGATGGTCATCGAGAGTAGGAGCCGCCGATGTTCCAAGGGTTGAGGTGAGGGCCGATGTGTTCGCCGCACCTTGCACGACAGCGTCGTACCCGATCACGAGATGCGATCCCCCCCACCGGTCGCTGGTGAGTACGGGACAGTCTCGGACGCTTTCCCATATCGAATAGGGGTCACGAACGTAACCGTCTTCGAAGAGGTCGAAGTCGTGCACCCAATCCTCGACGGGAGCAATCGTGCGAACGGTCGGAGCTTCGTAGCTCATGAGGCCTCCTTTTCGGTTCAACTCGTGAGACAACAGCCACGTTGAAGAGTTGAGTGGGCTCATTGTCGCGCACACCCCCTGAATGGGCCAGCCGAGCCCCGCTACGGTGAACGTGTGCCTTTGACCGCCTACCTTGCTGCGTCGGGCTACGAACAACAGCTCGCCGAAGAACTCGATCGGAGCGGGTGCACGATTCGATTCGTACACGGACGGCTTTTCGTGAGCTCCGACCCGCCGATCGATGCTGCGTGGGCGATCAACGTTTGGTACGACGCTGAACAGAGCGAGGTGGCATCGATTGGCGATGCGGCCAAGAAGCTCCGAGCACGACAGCGCAACTGGGCGGCGCTGGCCGACGATCATCGCGGTCGAATCGGTCTCATCACCGAGAAGCTTCCCCATGTCAGTGCCAAACCACTGGAGATGGGCCAGGCGTCCTTCGTTGCGCCGCTTGGCTCTTGGACCCTTCTCAACCCGAACCTCATGTTGGCGTCGGCGCGCTGTCGCAGTCCGTTCGCGAACGGTGAGGCCGATTTCGTGGAGGATCGCCTGGGTCCGCCGAATCGCGCATACAAGAAGCTCTGGGAGTCGTTGGCCCTGCTGCGTCGGTTCCCCAAGCCGGCTGATCGCTGCCTCGATCTTGGAGCGAGCCCGGGTGGGTGGACGTGGACGCTGGCTCAATTCGGTGCCGACGTCACGGCGATCGATCGCGCGCCACTCGACGCGCAGGTCGACGCGCTGCCCAACGTCACGTCTCGTGAGGGAAGCGCGTTTGGTGTGGATCCGCGAACCTTCGGGGATGTGCAGTGGATGTGCAGCGATGTGATCGGCTACCCGGCTCGAATCGTTGGTCTGATCGAGTCGTGGCAGGGTCACGCCGCAACGATCATCTGCAGCATCAAGTTTCAAGGTCCAACCGATCACGGCGTGATTCAAGCGCTTCGTCAACTCCCCAACGCCGCCGTTCGTCATCTCTTTCACAACAAACATGAGGTGACGTTCATCCAGTCAGCCCTCGGCCTCGGAGCCCTCACGCCCGAGGTTGGGTCGAACATGCTCCCATAGCGGCGACAGGCAGCCCCAACGTTGGAGCCAGGCCCGCAGTCGACGACGCACTGCAGCAGTCACCACCCATGAAACGCAGGCTCATTTAGAACCATTTGGAACGCGTTCGAGTGCAAAAGGAGTTACGGCTGAATCTCGCCGGACCCACGTTCGATCATCGTCGTCGGCAAGATCTCGCTGACCGGAGAATGAACTCCACCCTCGATACGGTCGAACAAGATTTCGGTGGCGCGGCGGCCGATCTCGAGTGGATACTGCGGCACAACGGTGAGCCCCGGCGTCACCACAGCTCCAAGTTCCACGTCGTCGAAACCCACCTGGGCGACGCGATCGCGAACACCCATCACATGAAGTGCCTGAAGCGCACCGAGGGTCGCAAAGTTCTGAGCCGTGAACAGCGCGGTCGGCCGTCGTTCCTTATCGAAGAATTCGAGCACGATGGATTTCCACTCCGTGGGCGTATGGGTTCCGGTGCGAATTCGATCGGCCGACGCCTGCAGCCCTGCCGATGTCATCGCGTCACGAAATCCCTCGAAGCGAAGCTGCGCGGACGTCAAGCTGAGCGGCGAGCCGAAGTAGGCAATTTCGCTGTGTCCTGCCCGAATCAGGTGGTCCGTTGCCATTCGGGCGCCGTTGTAGTGATCACTGCGAACTTTGTCGACCCGGTCTGCGCCCGGCGAGTCAAGATCGACAAACACCAACGGCGTTCCGCGTGCTATCTCGTGTTCCAGCGGGCCAAGATGCGATCCGTTGGGAACCACAATAAGTCCGTCGACTCGACGCGAAACGAACGCCGAAACAAGTTGGTCCCACCGCTCAGGGTCGCCGTCGGTGCTCCCCGAAAGCACCAAGCAGTCGCGTTTGCGGGCGACGTCCTCTATTCCTCGAAGGATCGATGAGAAGAACGGGTTGGCGACATCGACCAGGATGAAACCGATGACGTTGGAACGCTGTTGGGGTGTCCGTAGCCGCCGAGCGCGATCGTCGGGTCGATAGCCCAGGACGGCGACGGCGACCTCGACTCGCGCGACCAGCGCAGGGCTGACCCCCGGTTCGCCGTTGACGACGCGCGAAACGGTCTTGAAGCTCACCTTGGCGTGGGCGGCGACATCTCGTAAGGTGGCCCGACGGATACGCCCGAAGTTTTGCGGGTCGGCAGCGGGCGATTGGTTGATGTCGACAGCGTATCCCAGGTCAACCCAGTTGACAACGTTGTCTTTTCGTGGGTAAGTTGACCTACTCAACCACGTGTCTCGAAAACACGGGACGGGTTGTTCCAGAGATATTTCTTTAAAAGGGGAAAATTGATGAAATCGAAGATGCGCGGCGTTGCCGCCCTGGTGGCCGTTTCCGGCCTGTTTTTCGCTAGCTGCAGCAACGACGATTCATCGTCGACCGATGCAGCGACAACCGAGGCAGCCCAAAGCACGGAAGCCGCTGCCACGGAAGCAGCAGCAACCGAAGCAATGGCATCGGAGGCAGCAGCAACCGAAGCCATGGCCTCTGAAGCAGCCGACACCGTCGCGGCTGCTGCGAGCGGCGAAAAGGTTGGCGTTTCGCTGATCTTGAAGACCCTCGGCAACCCGTTCTTCGTTTCGATGCAGAAAGACGCGCAAGCCAATGCCGACAAGCTCGGCGTGAAGCTGACCGTCGCTGCAGGCAAGGACGACGGCGACACCGCCACACAGATCGCCGCCATCGAGGCTGCCGTCGCCAATGGCGACAAGGGCATCTTGATCACGCCTTCGGCTGACGACGTTGTCCCGGCCCTCGACAAGGCTCGCGCTGCCGGTCTTCTCGTCATCGCCCTCGATACCCCGCCGAACCCGGCGACGGCTGTCGACATCACCTTTGCAACAAACAACTACGAAGCTGGCCAGCTCATCGGTCAGTGGGCCAACGGTTCACTCGGCGGCAAGAAGGCCGTCATTGCAATGCTTGACCTCTTCAACGACAAGGTTGTATCGGTCGACACTGCCCGCGATCAGGGCTTCCTCAACGGTTTGGGCATCGTCAAGGCTGAAGACAAGTCCGGCAATGGCAAGGAACCATCGACGGGCAAGTACGCCGGCGGCGACTACGTGATCGCCTGCCACGAACCCACCAACGGCAACGTTGATGGCGGCAAAACCGCTATGGAAACCTGTCTGGCCAAGAACCCAGACATCAACGTCGTGTACACGATCAACGAACCAGCGGCCCAGGGTGCATACGACGTGCTCAAGTCCGCCGGTAAAGAAGCGGGCGCACTTATCGTCTCTGTCGACGGTGGCTGCAAGCCTGGTCTCGAACTCGTCGCCTCGGGCGTCATCGGTGCCACCGCACAGCAGTATCCGGGCCAGATGGCTGCGAAGGGTATGGCTGCCATTGTTGACCTTGCCAACGGCAAGCCGAAGCCAGCGGTTACCCCTGGTCTCGACTTCTTCAACACCGGTGTCGCCCTCGTGACCGACAAGCCCGTTGACGGCGTCGCCAGCATCTCGGTCGCCGAAGGCCAGAAGATTTGTTGGGGCTGATCCGAGTAGGGTGCGGCGGACGCGACATCTCTCCCCGTCTGTAGTCCGCCAAATCGTGCTTGTGTCGGGGGTGGCGAAATGCCACCCCCGACTCCTTTCGTAACGTACAACCATCCGTTTCAGCTACAGCTTTCAGCCACAAGGGGCAGCAATGGAACCGACGACGTCAACGCTTGATCCGACGACCGGGTTTTCCCAGCGTGCAGGAATTGGCGCACACATTCAGCGAGCGTTGCACCGTTATCCGACGCTGAGCCCAGCCTTCGTTCTATTGGTTGCGTCAATTGCCTTCACGTTTCTCAGCGATGGAAAGTTCGCGCGCGCCGGGACGATCGGCATCATTTTGCAGCAGACCGCGGTGATGGCCGCGCTGGCCATCGGTCAGACGTTGATCGTGCTCACTGCCGGCGTCGACCTCGCCGTCGGCACCGGAATGCTTCTCACCCACCTCGTGATCGCCAAGCTGTTTTACGAAAAGGGATTACCCGCCCCGTTGGCGTTGGGTGCTGGCGCTGTCGTTGGCTTGTTCCTCGGGCTTGTGCATGGCTTGCTCGTCACCAAGGTGAAACTGCCGCCATTCATCACGACGCTGGGCACGTTCTATGTGTTCCAATCCTTGGGGCTCGTCTACAGCCAGGCTCGGACGCTGTCCAAGGACAATCTCGGCGGCCTGGACTCGCTTCTCCTCTGGACCGGTAAAGAACTCGGGATTGGAAAGCTCAGGATTACCGTCGGCGTGGTATTGGTGTTCGTGATGTACCTGGTGTTCACGTACATCCTGTCCAACACAGCTTGGGGCTCACACGTCTATTCGACGGGCGACGATATGGAAGCCGCGCGGCTCGCCGGAATCAACGTCACCCGAGTGATCATAAGTGTCTATATGGTTGCCGGCCTTCTCTACGCGGTCGGTGGCTGGGTTCAACTTGGCCGGTCTCTTTCCGCAAGCAGCAACGCCGCCGTCGACGTGAACCTCGAGACGATCACTGCGGTGGTCATCGGCGGAACCAGTTTGTTCGGCGGGCGAGGGCGCCTGTCAGGGACGTTGATCGGCGCCCTCGTCGTTTCGGTATTCCGCCTCGGACTCACGCTAGCGAGCGTAAGTCCGTACTGGCAGAACTTTGCCATCGGCACGCTCATCATTGTTGCGGTAGGTCTTGATCAGTGGATTCGAAAGGTTGCGAAGTGAGCGCTTCATCGACAATGTCTTCCGCCCAGCCGATCCTTTCGGCCAAAGGCCTCCAGAAACGCTTCGGCCGAGTAACGGCCCTCAACGGGTCCGACCTGGAGTTGTATCCCGGCGAGGTCTTGGCCGTGATTGGTGACAACGGTGCCGGGAAGTCTTCGCTCATCAAGTGCCTTTCCGGCGCAATGTCACCCGATCAGGGAGAAATGCGTCTCGATGGACAACCTGTCGTGTTCCGAGGGCCTCAAGAAGCTCGCGCCGCCGGCATCGAGACGGTCTACCAGACCCTCGCTGTTGCTCCCGCGCTCGACATCGCGACGAACATGTTCCTCGGTCGCGAACGGCGCCGGCCCGGCGTTCTGGGGAGCGTGTTTCGCATGCTCGACAAGTCCGGCATGCGCCGTGACGCGAAGACTGCGCTCGATGAACTCGGGATCGGAACACTTCAAGACATCACGCAGGCTGTCGAGACACTTTCGGGGGGTCAGCGCCAAGCTGTTGCTGTTGCCCGCGCCGCGGCGTTCGGCAGCAGGGTCGTGATTCTCGACGAGCCAACCGCGGCACTTGGTGTGAAGGAATCCGGTCAGGTGCTCCAGATGATCCGAGATCTCCGAGATAAGGGACTCCCGATCATTCTCATCAGCCACAACATGCCGCATGTGTTTGATGTTGCCGACCGCATCCACATTCAGCGACTCGGCCAACGTGTAGCGGTGGTTGACCCGAAGGCGATTTCGATGTCCGATGCCGTCGCAATCATGACCGGGGCGAAGACCGTCGCGTAGATGCCGCTAGCTTGCGGAATTGGGCCGTAACCTTGCCCCATATTTGTGCGCTTGTGTCGAAGCCACGACCGAACGCAAACGAGGGAAGCCATGATCGAGTTGGTGCAGGAAGGCGAATTGTTCATTCTCACGATGAACGATGGTGAGAACCGATGGAACACCACGTTCGTCCGCGCGTTCGCAAGCGCCCTCGATGAGGTTGAAGCGTCCACCGGGCCGGCTGCGCTCGTGACAAGGTCACGCAATGAGAAGTTCTTCTCCAACGGCCTCGATCTCGATTGGATTTCAACGCACGAGGACCATCGGGGCGGCGACCGATCCGCGTTCGGCGACGAATTCATGGCGCTCATGGGTCGGATCATTACGCTTCCTATCCCGACCGTCGCTGCCATCAACGGACACGCGTTCGGCGCGGGTTTCATGACTGCGCTGTGTCATGACGTGCGAGTTATGCGGGCCGACCGCGGCTATGTGTGCGCCAACGAGATGCAGCTGGGCATGGTCATTCCTCGGCCGGAGCTTGCGCTGTTCCGGCACAAGCTCCCTGCGCACATCTTTTTCGAGACCGTGCAGCTCGCTCGGCGATGGGCCGGACCTGATGCATTGGCCGCGGGAATCGTGAGCCAGACCGGAGAAGCCAGCGAGCTTCTCGACCTCGCGAAGAAGCGCGCAGTTGAACTTGCGCCGCTCGGTGCCAATAGAGCCTCCTACGGTGCGCAGAAAGAGAGCATCTTCGGCGAGAACGCCGCGCTCAACGAACTCCACGGCGCAGCACACATGCTCAAGCACGGCCACGACTTCCACTGATCAGTCAGTTGATCACCAGGGGTGAATTGAGCCATCCCAACGTAAGAAGCGACCGGTATCGGCAATCGTCAGTGTGCCTACGGTCTCCACGATTTGGAATGCCGCATCCGAAGTCTCCAAATCTGCTTCGCTTCCGCCCATATCGGTTCGCAGCCAACCGGGGTGCAGCGCAATCACCGTGACTCCATCGTTGGCGAATGCCTGCGATTGCTTCAACGTCATCATGTTCATGGCCGCCTTCGAAACTGCGTAGGCAACATCGCGTCCGATTCTTTGGGCGACCTCCATGGAGCCGATCTGCGACGAGATATTCACTACTTTGCCATGAACAGAGCAAAGTCCCTTCGCCAGAGTTTGGACGAGTGCCAACGGACCGGTCACGTTCACTCGCATGACGGACTCGAAGTCAGTCGGCGAGATAGTAAGTGCACCTCTCGTTTCATCGACGGCTCCAAAGGCTCGGGTATCGACCCCGGCACTGTTGTAAAGCAGGTCGATGGGTCGGCCGTCGATTTTCGATGCAAACGACCTGACGGATGCCAGGTCAGACATGTCCAGCGTGAAGACCTCCGCTCCGGCCGCTCGGAGCTCCAAGGCAGCGGCAGGTGTCCGGCAACCTCCGATCACGGTGTGACCTGTCGCTCGATACGCCTGTGCGAGCGCCAGACCAAGACCGCGATTCGCCCCGGTGACAACAACCGTACCCATATGAACTGCCTTTCTACCGAGCATCGTCGTTTGCTTCGAACATTACGCCGTCAGTAGCTACCATCCACACGTGATTCAAACGCTGCCCCGACTCATCCAAGCACGACCGGACCGCCCGAAAATCGGATCGCCCGAACATCCGATGCGAAACGTAACTCGCCAGATCGCGTTCGAGCCGGGTGGGTGGACGCCGGAACGAAAGGCCAAGGTCGCAGCGCTCTTCGATGATCTAGCCGCAGGATGGAATGACCGCTTTACTGCTGAAGAGAGTTGGGCTCCCATCGACGACGCAATCAACCGAGGTGGGGCACTTCACGGTCCGTTCATCGAGGTTGGGGCCGGCACCGGCCTCGCGACTACTCGACTCGCACAACATGTGGGTGACGTTGTTGCCATCGACGTCGCGGGCGAAATGCTGCGCAGATTTATCGAGCCAAAGGGCAAGCCGGTCCTCGCCGACGCTGGCACCCTCCCGGTTGCAGATCATTCGATTGGCACCATCGTGGCAGTGAACGCCTTCCTGTTTCCCCGCGAGTACGACCGGGTCCTCAAGCATGACGGCGCGTTGGTGTGGATCAACTCGCTCGCCGAAGACACACCAATACATCTCCCCGTCGCCGATGTCATCAAGGCGCTGCCAGGGACGTGGACCGCCGTAACCTCCGAAGCTGGATGGGGTCTCTGGGCGGTGCTGCGACGGGGGTAGACCGAGACGCGGCTAGAACTGCTACCAGACGTCGATGGCTGCGTCCGCCTCAAGTTCTTCGTGGGGTGATCATGTCGGAGCAAACTGTCGCACCGGCATCGTTGAGATGGCGAAATAGTGAACGAAACGGGGCTGCGATGGATGTCTCGCCCGTCAGGTCCTCGAGATCGAAGGGGTAACTCCACCAGAATCTAAGCTCACATAGATTGTTTCGGTTGACTCGAGTTCGTTGAACCCGACACCGCGTGCGCGGCCGCGACGCTTCGCCTCGTACAGGGCTTCGTCGGCGTGTCGCAGCAGGCTCGAGGTGGAGTCGTCAGATCGCCGGATCGCAGTTCCCACACTGCAACTGATTTCAAGGACACCGTCGCCGAAGTCGAATGGTCCGGTGATGGCACGGTGTAATTGTTGGGCCGTTTGTGTTTCAGACGCCGAAGTCGGGTCGAAGGTGTGAAGAACAGTGAACTCATCACCACTTCGCCGAGCACTCACCGACGATTCTCCGCAGAATTCGTTGAGGCGCCGTCCAACCTCGACAAGGACCGCGTCGCCTACTGCGTGTCCATGGGTGTCATTGACCAACTTGAAGGTATCAATGTCAATGAAGGACACGGCCACCACGACGGCATCGGGATTGCCGAACGCCGCCTCCAACTGCTTCGTGAAGAGCGCTCGATTTCCGAGCCCAGTCAGTCCATCGTGGTTCGTTTCATGGCTGAGCAGTTGGTTCGCGATTTCGAGTTCACGCACCAAGAACTCGTTGGAGAGGGCCGTACGAATCCCGCTGATTACCGTGCGGGTTGCGATTTCATGGAAGACGCTGGCCAGGCCCAGAACGAGAACCAAGATCAGCGCCGATCGCCATACCTGTTCGATGATTGCGAGGCTGAGCAGTGGCGAATACATGAAGAGCATTCTCGTGTAGTGCCATCGACGCTCCCCCGACATCATTAGTGCGCTAATGATGGCGGCGTAGGACAAGACCGAAGTGGCCACGACCCAAGAGGTGTGGTCGTTTTGCTCCAAGCCCAGCACGACCGGTGAAAGCCCCAATAGGGCACCCAGTCCGATAACCCCGAACGGGGCAAAACGGGTTCGATCTCGTCCCGAACGTTCCATGACCCTCCCCCCGGTGAACAAAGCCAAAGACCACACAACAAGGACGCCGGCCCACACAAATCCACGGGCAACGAAACGCTCGCGAAGCAACATCTCCGAAAGCGGCGCGCCCGCACCCATCCAGCCAACCGCAGCCTCGGTGCGCGCGACACGTCGACGGACCGCCTGACTAACTGCGTGTTGATTACTGGTGAGCACATCAACTAGTTCGACATTTTTCGAAACATTCTGAATAGTCTTTTTTATTCAATATTCAACTCGCCATACGGGGTGAGTCATCAGTCCGGCCGAGAAACGCGCTTCATTTCCGCAGATCGAAGCGCCTGAAGGTCGAGAGCCCCCACGGCGGCCATCGCGGACCGCAACCCGTTTGCCATCTGGCGCAATAGCGCGTCAACCGAGGGGGCAGCTGACGAGGCCGGCAGAGCGAGGCTGGCCGGATCGAGTTCGACAGCGGACGAGCCGCTCACAAACGCCTTGAGCAGATCCCCCGGGCTACCACAGGCGCCACGGGCGATCAGGGGTACGCCCAGGTCGTCGGCGGTTAAGGCCATCTCGTTTAGGAGCGACAGCAGCGGCACCGTCGCCCCGTTTCGACCTGAACCTCCAATGTTCACTGCGTTCGCGCCGGCGTCGTGGAGCCAGCGGATACCTTCGGCGGTGTTTGCCCGGCCGGCGACGATCGACAACGAACTCCATCGGTTGCGGATCTGAGAGACCGTGGCGGTCACCCCAGCGAATGACCCATCAGGACGACCGACGACAACTGCGTCGACCCCAGACTCCACGAGCGCGTCAACTCGATCCAAAACGTCGGGGCCCACCGCAACTGAGGCCGCACACTTCAGGCGACCCGTGGGGTCGGTCGAAGCCAACGGGTGTGCTTCGGCGGACAAGAGATCGCGAACGGTGACGAGGGCAACCAACCGACCGTTCTCATCAACCATCGGGAGCTTCTCGTAGCGATTCCAACGCATCAGCTCGCGGGCCTGGCGAAGGCTCATTCCAACCGGAGCGGTCACCAGCTCCGGTTCTTTCGTCATCAAATCTCGCACGCTTCGACTCGCATCGGCAGTCGTGCAGAACCGCACGTCGCGTTTGGTCAGCATCCCGATGAGGCGATCAAGATCGTCCACGACTGGCGCCCCGGAGATTTCATGCCGGGCCCAGAGCTCCCTGGCTTGCCCAACAGTGCTGCGATGCGACAACGAGACGGGTTCTTGAATCCACCCCCGGTGGGCATCCTTGACTCGCCGCACAGCGAACGCTTGAGCGGCGATGCCCGAATGCCCCGGAAGCACGGCGATTCCTCCGGCGCGCGCCACGGCAACGGCTGAGGCAACATTGAACGATGGCGAGCTGACAACGAACGGGACCTGGAGCGAAAGGGCCGCGGTGTAGGTAGTGCATAGGTCGACGTCGGCTGGTTCAATATCGCTGTCGCGCGGCACGACCAAGACGTCGGAAAAGGAAAGGGCCTCGTAGCGCTCGAACAGCGTCTCGACGAGATCGATGGCGGGAGAAGCGACGTTGGAGATCGATCGGAGATCGATCGTAGGGATCGGCGCGGCGACAGCCCGGCTGCTCATCACCACGATGTCTTCGTTGTCGCGAAGACCCTGGAGTTCGCCGTCGTCGATTCGCGTATCGGTCATGCCTTGTTGTCGGAACTTCGCTGTGCACTCTTGAGCGCGAATTCACCCGTAGGTGTCAGCGGTTGGAGCGGACCGCGTTGAGGTAGTTGTACACGGTGACTCTGCTGATTCCCATGGCATCGGCTACTTCCTCTACGGCGCCACGGAAGCGAAAGGCGCCACGCTCCTCAAGCAGCCGTGCCGCACGCTGCTTCTGGGCCCGGCTAAGAACCTGCAGATCGCCGCCGAGTTCCTCCTCGACCTCGTTGATCAAGATATCGAGCCCATGGGCGAGATCGCTCGGCGCCGACTGTACGCGAATTCCGCCGATGAGCTCACCTTGCCAATGAACTGGCGTATCGCCAGAACGCATGAGCTCCGTCGCGACAATCTCGCTGCCGGTCGCATCGAGGAGCGGAGCGAGGGCGTCGAGGAAGGCGCGATCACGATCAGTGGGTTCTCGTATTTTGCTGACGCCCAGGGTGATGTTGGATGCCCCGTTGGCCATCGAGGCCGTAATGAGGGGTTCGAGTGCCTTCAACAAGATGTGGTGTTCGCCCTCGATCGTGGTGGCGAACGGCCCCACATCGGCGTCGATTCCCCGAGCACGCAACTGGTCGAGGGCGCTTTTGACGTGAGGCCCTGGCGTGCCTTCAACAAACGGTTCAAGGGTGAACTCGATCCGAATACGCACAGCCCAAAACCTAGCGCGAGGGAACCCAACCTCGAAATGTCTCGGAAACGCAGAAACGGCCCGCCATTTGGCGGGCCGTTGCCTCCTCGGGGTGGGCCGGGAAGGATTTGAACCTTCGAAGCTCTCGCAGCAGAGTTACAGTCTGCCCCCGTTGGCCGCTTGGGTACCGACCCGAGATGTGCGGCCCAGACGTTAGCCTGTCGACATGCCCACTTTCGACGTCGTTTCCGAAATTGATGAACAAGAGGTCAAAAATGCGGTGGATCAGGCCCAGCGCGAGGTCACGACCCGCTTCGACTTCAAGAACACCGACTCCACGATCGAGCTCAACGAGACCAACATCACCCTCGCCTCGGTCACGGAGGAACGGCTGAAGGCCCTGGACCAGGTTCTGCAGGAGAAGCTCATCAAGCGGGGGGTTTCGCTCAAAACACTTGACTACGGAAAGATCGAGGAGGCCTCCAAGGGGACGGCCCGCCAGGTCGTCACTCTGAAGGCGGGGTTGTCGTCCGACAAGGCAAAGGAGGTCAACCGAGCTCTGAAGGAATCCGGCCTCAAGGTTCAGAGTTCCACCCACGGCGACACAGTGCGTGTGACCGCCAAGAAGCGCGACGACCTCCAAGACGCAATCGCGTTTCTCAAGGAACGAGAATTTGAAATCCCGATCCAGTTCAAGAACTTCCGAGATTAGCTACGTTCGAAAGATGTCGTACCAAGTCAAATAGTTAGTGCACTTACGACAACGAGGAAGATCACCCGTACGAAGGCCGCTCCTTTGCGAAGCGCAAGCCGCGCGCCTGCAAAGCTGGCTGCCATGGCCACCGCCACCGCCGGTAGTAACAGCCGTGACCCATGCGTCAACCGTTTGCGATACGTCGCCGCAGCTATTGCCGTGCCACTGACAGCCGCTGCCTTGTGTTTCCGAGGAGCAGATGGCCAGGGCTTACGGGTACGCGCTCGAAAATCGACGGAGGATGAATCGGTGCTAGTGATACCCAGAATGTATGTACACACAGGGTATGCCGCAGCTCTCGAACATGTCGACGTTGCGCATGTCGTCTTCGTAAGCAAGCTCCAGATCGAACCCAAACTGGCGAAGCTCCTCGACGGTGAAGTGTTTGAAGTCCCTCGCCATCGAGTAGTCACCGTATTCGCGCATAACTAACAGGTCCCAACGCACGTTGTGGCGTCGACACCAGTCAATCGTTTCGCCCGCGACCCACGACGGCCGCGCCGTCAGAAGGATTACGCGGAGGTCGGTGGACAGGAGTCGGCCGGTGGTCGCCACTGGTTCTATGAGTTCGTCGTTGCCGCACATTTCAAAGAACAGATCCCAATTCCGCCGGACCCCGGTCACGAGGTATTGGCGGTGTGATGCATCGGCCAAGACACCATCGATGTCGAACACAACGGCCCGACCCGGTGTGATCTCTCCAGCGCGCCACCACCAGTTCATTGGCGTATAAGGCAAACCTTCAGCCACGCATACGCTCCTCGACGACATAGCCCATCACGACCGCATTGGGGTCGTCGAAACCCTCGAGGCGATCCCAGATGTCGTCATGACTTCTCACCACCACTCGCACGCCCAACGCTTCGAGTGCATCGCGCACTTCCGTGAAGTCCTCATCATCGTCGGGGTCGGTGCAATCGAGGAGATACTCGGCCAGGGTCATGGCGCCAAGTTCAAATTGGCCGTCCGGATCACACACAACGATTGGTGACTCGGCAACGGGCCGTCGTTGTTCTCCGACCCAGTACCCCATCACCGACCCATCGAGGATTTCGCCGATCCATCGGACCTGATCCACCATGCGCGCAAACGCGCCAGCAACCGCCGATTCGACGCCGTCTTCCACTCCGAAGCCATCGAAGAGGTTCTCGTCGATGAACTCGAACAAGCTCAACTCGTACGTGTCGAGTAGTTCGGTGTTGTCGTTGAGTTGTGCACGCCAAAGCGCACTCAAGTCTTGCGGCACCGGTTCGCCGCCGAGACAGTACGTGGAGACATCGGCCAGAATCGATTCGAGTTCGCTATCTCCCATGACTCAAGTCTCGCCGATGATGGGCTCCCTATCCGACAAAGTCAGGGTTTGCTGGCGTCCTATGCCTGCGCCAGGTAAGAAACGAGAAGCCTCCAAGGACGATCGGGGGGATGTAGGTGAGAACTCGGTAGAGCAATACGGCGGCGACAATCGGTCCCTGGGCTCCGCCAAAGCCGACGAGCGCGCCCGTAAGACCGATCTCAATGATGCCGAGCCCGCCCGGAGTCACGGGGAACGCGGTGGAGAGCAACCGGGTCGAGGCCCATGCGGCAAATGCTTCGGTATAGGTGACTTGGTCTCCATCGACATTCAACGCTCGAAGAGCAACCGCAAGAACGACGAAGACGAACATGACACCACCGAGGGTCGTGACCGTCAGCGCCAACCAACGTTTGCGAATCAGTTCCACACTGTCGCGACGAAAGTCGGCGAGGGTTTCCGGGCCACTCCTCACGGGCTCTGTGCGGCGCAGACGGGCGATCGGCGCTCGTAGGCGGTCGAAGGCACGACCGACATTTCGTGCGCCGACTTCACTGCGGAAAAGTTGCCAAAGGAGGAAGACGGCGATGATGAGCACGACCCCACCGATCTTGGCCGCCGCCTCCAGAGCGACGTTCTTGCCACCACGCATCGTGAGAACGAGAAGGCCAACGAGGGGCATCGCCAAGTTCGTCATGTTGTTCCAGATTCCGGTCACGATCATGGCGCGAGATGCTTGGCTACGCTCGAACCCCCAGCCTTTGAACATCGCCATTTGCATGCCCATTCCGACCGCGCCGCCGAGTGGGGCGACGTTTGAGACTGCAGTGCCAGCCATCGTGACCTCGATCGACTGGCGGTACTTCAGGCCAGGAAGGGCAACCATCCAGTTCGGCGCATAGGTGGCGACGTTCGCAATCGTCACTATAAGGAGGCTGAGAAGCCAGCCCGGACTTAGTGCCTTGAACGCTTGGCGGACTTCTCCGTAGTCAGCGACCTGCGGAAGCAGGTATGCGAACGTGACCACGATGACGCTGAGGGCTATCGCAGTCAAAGCGACCGACCGTAAGTGCACGCGGGAGGTGTGCGTCGTATTAATGGCAAAACCCTAGATTGCTTTGGGTTACGCAGTCGAGTGTTGTTTGTCGAACGGAAATTGCGGCCTGAACGTTGCCCCGGGGTCCAACTCCGTGAAGTGTACGAGCAGCGCCTCGAACCCTACGGAAAACAGGCTCCATTCTTGGGTCGAAGCGCCGTGTCCCGTGCGACGTTCAACACGCACCACTCCTTCGTCGGCAAAGCGGTCATTGAGGGCAACGCCCTCCGAGAGCGCGTAGACCGAACTCGCTAATTGTTGGAGCGTGAAGGGACGCTTCACCTGAAACCCGATCCGATCAAGGACCTCACCGAGAACGGCTTCGAAATGTCGAACGGCATGGTGGTGTCGTCGCCCGATCGCTGGACCGCGGATCGCATCGTCGTCGGGAGTCGGGGTCGAAACGGTTATGGCCCAGATGGCCAACCATGTCTGCCATGGGCGAGATCCCTTCAACGAGACAAGGTGCGCCGCCCCTGCGGACCGTGCGATTTCACGCAAGGCGCTTCGGCGTCCGTCGTCGGTGGTCAGATCCCAGGCATCCAAGACCTCGCGCGCTGCGTCGAGGGTTGCCTGCTCCTCTCCGCTCGGGTAGTACTCGGCAGCACTGACGAGAAGATCTTGGTGAAACTCGTTTTGGTTCGTCCAGATTCGGCCGTAGACGCTGGCATTGGTAATGCGCTCGCCGGTGCGGCGTTCGATTTCTCCAAGAACGTCAGCCATCCGTACTTGCGCGCATCCACCGTCGAGGCCGCGGCTGACGAGCATTTCGACACCGGTTCCGAGAATGAGTTTTGCCGTATCGGCGCGGCGTCGACGTGCCATCGTTGTTCCTTGCCTTGCGACTACTAGTTGCAAACTAGGGGAGGTTCCCCTAACATGCAACTCCAAGTTGCGATCATCGCACCTTCGCCACTTCAAGGAGTGACCCAGCAAATGTCTGAACCAGGCAAACCAACGTTTAGCTACAACGGACCGCGTCTTCCCAAGGGCAATCCTCCCCGACCGAAAACCATTGCCTTCGCGGTCGCCGCGTTCGTCGGCGTTCTCATCCTCTTCAACGTCCTCCGGGCTTCATTTGTCTCTGTGCCGGCCAACGAGATCGGCGTCAAGATCGTTCGAGGCAAGGTCGAGGGCACGCTGGAGCCCGGCTGGCATTTGATTTCGCCGATCGGCGGCAAGATCAAGACCTTCTCGACACGAATTCAGCAAACGTCGATGCTGCGGACTCCCGGCGAAGGCGACCGAGTCGGCGACGACTCCATCGACGTCGCGTCCAAAGAGGGCGCAAAGATGTCGGTGGACCTCACCATCAACTACCGGCTCCGCAAGTCAGCGGCGCTGCAGCTCTTTGCCAATATTCGCGACGAGAACGACCTCCGCGAACGTATCGTTCGTCCTGGCGTGCGGTCCATCACTCGCGATGTCTTCGCCAACTACGGCGCAAAAGATGCCATTACCAGCGGGCGCGCCGAGATCCAATCGCAAATCACGAAACGCCTGAACGACAAGTTCGACAAGCAGGGACTCGACGTCGACACGGTCGATGTGCGTGAGATCTACCTGCCGGAGAACATTCAGTCGCAGGTCGACGAGGCAATCGGTGCTGAAGCTCAAGCGCAAAAGGCGGCGATCCAGCGAAAGCAGAAGGAAACTGAAGCCGAGACCGCTCGACTCGTCGCCGAGAAGAACGCACAGCAGAAGCGCATTGAAGCCCAGGGTTCGGCCGATGCTCGAAAGATCAGCTCGGAGTCCGAAGCGGACGCGAACCGTCGGATTGCCGAGAGCCTAACGCCGGGACTTATACAGCTTCGACAGATCGAAGCCGTTTACAAGAACGGGAACCAGATCTACTTCATCCCCCAGGGAAGCAGTCCCAACGTCTTCCTCACGCCAACGGAAAACCTCGGCAAGCCGGCGGTCAGCGCGGCCCAAGCGGCCGCAACCGCAGCCAACTCAGCCAGCGCAGACGGGTCAACAACGACCACGATCTCGCCGTAACTCAAACGAAGGCCACCGTTGGGCACTGATGCCCATGGATACGGCGAGGATACGAGGATGGCGGCATGAAGATGCCGCCATTTTCGTGCCACCGACCCGACACGGTCGATGAAATCCTCGGACTCCTCGGGCGCTACTACGGGACCCATGAAACATGCTCGCCGGGGGCAGTCGCTCATAGCCAGATCCGAAGCCCGCAACTGCACACCGTCGTGGCCGTACGACGCCATGCGGTATTCAAACAAATCAAACGCATACCTGCCAATCGGTGCTCGTTGGTGCCGGTGGGGATCGCGGCATCGCGAGTGTCGGGTCCCACTCGACACGTTCGGAGAAAGATCGATACGTCGACTCCCGAAACCGAACATATGTTCGCCAGGATGTGATACGCTGAACTCGTGAGTTCGACGATTCTCGATCACCTTGCCGATGCAGCTTCTGCGCTGCGTTTGGCCATGGACGATCTTGGAAACTGCACGCCCGGAGCAGGCGCGATCGTGGCGGCCGCACGAGCGATCGTCGACCAGGCCGAAATCGTCTGTACACGTAGCGTTTCCGCGTTGGACGCCGAATCATGTCGTGAAGATGGATTCCCCAACGTGTCAGATTGGATGATGGCCAACACCAATGCGATACCGGGCGAAGGCGCTCGACGACAACGACATGCGGAGCTACTGGCGAAACTTCCCCTCTGGGCCGATGCCGCAAGCGCTGGCACTATCGGGTACGCACAAATCCAGTTGTTGAGTGGGGTCATGACCAAAAGGCGCTTCGTGTTCGCACAGCGCGACGAGGCAATCCTTCTCCAGTCAGCGATCGATTTCACCGTCGCTGGATTCCGCGAGGTCCTCGTTCATTGGGTTTCACTGTGCGACGACACCGTCACTGCGCCAGAATCCGACGATGATGCTCAGGCCGAGCGAAGGTTCCAGCTCTCGCGCCTCAACAACGGCATGTGGCACGCGGAAGGATTGTTGGATCCGCTTGCCGGCGCGAACCTGAATGCCGCACTTGACGCAGCAATGCCCACACCGTGCGAAGACGATCTGCGCACCACGACCCAAAAGCGACACGACGCCCTCAACGACATAGCGCTTGAATCACTGGCGAACGAAAACCGAAACGACATCGGTGGCGAGCGACCGCACGTTACGATCTTTCTTGATGCTGCCACGGGGCTGGCTCATACCGATCAGCCGATCTATCTCTCGCTCGTCACCCGTGACATGGTGTTGTGCGATTGCATCGCCACATCGGTCTGGTTAACCCCCACTCGCGAACCCTTCGATGTCGGCACACCGAAAACGTCGATCCCGAAAAAGACCCGTCGCGCCGTGGCGGCGCGAGATCGTGGTTGCAGATACCCAGGATGCTGTCGACCAACGCGATGGACTGATATCCACCACATGACCTCTCGTTCCGATGGTGGAACTCATGAATTGCGCAACCTCGCATCGCTCTGTCGTTTCCACCACCGATACACCCACCGCAAAAGCTTGAAGCTGTACTGGGCGAGTGATGGTGTCACACTCTTTGTCGAATGGCCCAACGGTGTCATCAAACACTCGCCCCCAATCCAACGCGCACTTGTCGAGTAGCGCAGCTTCCGAGGATTAGTCCTCCGGGGGGGCAGCTTCGGACCGACGCTTGATCTCGGCGACCACGTTGGGGTCGGCAAGCGTGGTGGTGTCGCCCAACGAGCGGCCCTCCGCAACGTCGCGCAGCAAACGACGCATTATCTTGCCCGAGCGAGTCTTGGGGAGATCGTCAGTGAACACGATCGTCTTTGGACGGGCAATGGCACCAATCTTGGCAGCCACATGTCCACGCAACATCTGTCCGTGGGCGTCATTGGCTTCGTTGCCACCCTTCAGCGTCACGAAGGCAATAACCGCTTGCCCCGTTGTCGCATCGTTCGCCCCAACCACAGCCGCTTCGGCCACGCTCGGGTGATCGACAAGAGCTGACTCAACCTCGGTGGTGGAAATTCTATGTCCGCTTACGTTCATGACATCGTCGACGCGGCCCAGCAGCCAGAGATACCCTTCGTCGTCGAGCTTCGCACCGTCGCCCGCAAAATAGCGATCCGCGTAGGTTGCCCAGTACGTGGCCCTGTACCGTTCCGGATCGCCGTAAATGCCTCGCAACATGGACGGCCACGGGGTGGTCAGCGTGAGATAACCGCCACCCACTTCGATCTTCTTGCCAGCTTCATCCACCACCTCCGCACCAACGCCGGGAATGGGGAACGTCGCACTCCCCGGCTTGGTAACGGTGAGACCGGGAAGCGGAGAGATCATGATGCCACCGGTTTCGGTCTGCCACCACGTGTCGACGATCGGACAACGACCACCACCGATGAACTCGTGATACCACATCCACGCTTCGGGATTAATAGGTTCGCCTACGGAACCAAGGAGGCGAAGCGAGGAAAGATCGTGCTTCTGAGGCTCGGCCACACCCCATTTCATACATGCACGGATCGCTGTGGGAGCCGTATAGAAGATCGTCACCTTGTACTTCTCGATGATCGACCACCACCGATCTTTCACCGGCGTGTCGGGCGTGCCCTCGTACATAACACTCGTTGCACCGTTCGCCAGCGGCCCATAGACGACGTAGCTATGCCCGGTGACCCAACCGACGTCGGCCGAACACCAATACACATCTGTCTCGGGCTTCAAGTCGAACACGTACTTATGGGTAAAGCAAACCTGCGTCAGATAGCCCCCGGTCGTGTGCATGATGCCCTTAGGTTTCGCGGTAGTCCCCGAGGTATAGAGGATGAACAGCAGGTCCTCCGCGCGCATAGATTCCGGAGCAAAGGCGGTGCCGGTCGGAAACCTCGCGAGCAGATCGTGGTACCAAACGTCGCGGCCCTCGATCATGTCGACCGCGATGCCACAACGGTTCACCACGACAACAGAGCGAACGCTCGGACACTCGGCGACTGCCGCGTCCACGTTGATCTTCAAGGCACTCGCTGCGCCCTTGCGGAATCCGGCATCGGCAGTGATCACGGCCGTCGCCTCAGCGTCATTGATCCGGTCGCGAAGGGAGTCGGAGGAGAAGCCGCCAAAAACGACCGAGTGCGCGGCACCGATGCGAGTGCACGCCAGCATGGCCACCGCGGCCTCGGGAATCATCGGCATGTAGATCGCCACACAGTCCCCTCGTTGGACGCCGAGGTCTCGCAAGGCGGCGGAGAATCGCTGAACTTCGTCGAGTAACTCGGCATAGGTGATCGTGCGCGTGTCACCGGGTTCGCCTTCGAAGTGAAATGCCACCTTCGATCCCCGACCCGCGTCCACGTGTCGGTCGAGGCAGTTCGCACTGATGTTGAGCTCGCCGTCATGAAACCACTTGGCGAAAGGCAGCTTCCACTCCAACACGTTGGCGTCGGTAAACGGTTTGGTCCAACTCACGAGCTCTCGAGCCTGACGAGCCCAGAAAGCCTGGTAATCGGACGCCGCCTCCTCGTGCAGATGTCGGTCATGAAGGGCCGACGATGCAGCAAATGCGGGCGGAGGGGCGAACGTACGGGTCTCAGAAAACAGTGCGTCAAGTGTGGGCTCAGCCATACCCGAACGTTACCTGGCCCGGTACCTCGCGGGCCACACTCGCTCTACGCTGCGCTATGCCAGTTTTTCGTCGCTTGCTCGCGAACTCGCTGTTGAGCGGTACATCAGGCACATTTCTCTGGTTCTCCGTCACCTTCTGGGTCTATCTGGAAACCGGATCGGTCGTAGCAACCTCCATGATCGGCGGAGCGTTTGCGCTGACGTCGGCGCTCCTTGGTGTCGGCTTCGGAACGTACGTTGATCACCATCGCAAATGGAACGTGATGGTTTTATCGACCGCGTTGTCGCTGGGTGCTTTCGCAATCGCCGGTTTGGAATACGCGGTCGTCGGAAGAGGGATCTTGCAAATGTCGAGTCCCCATTTCTGGATCTACATCTTCGCAATCCTCATCGGGGCAGTGTGCGCCAACCTCCGCAGCATCGCACTGTCGACGTGTGTGACGATGCTGGTGCCCGAAGATCAGCGCGATCGTGCGAATGGTTTGGTGGGCACGATTACGGGGGTTTCGTTCACGATCACGTCGGTGTTCAGCGGTCTCGTCATCGGTCGCCTTGGTATGGGGTGGGCACTTACGATCGCGGTGGTCATTACGATTTCGACGCTCCTGCATCTACTGACCATTCGTTTCAACGAGCCTGAACCTTTGCGCCACAATGACGCCGGGGAACGAAAGAAGCGGGTGGACTTTGCCGGAGCCCGCGCCGCCATTCGACAGACTCGCGGCCTCATGGCGCTAATCTTCTTTGCAGCGTTCAACAACCTTCTCGGCGGGGTTTTCATGTCGTTGATGGATGCCTACGGACTTCTGATGATGTCTGTCGAATCCTGGGGCATCATGTTCGCATTCCTCAGCCTCGGGTTTATAATAGGTGGACTTATCGTTTCCCGACGTGGCCTGGGACCTAATCCGCTGCGCCTGATCATCGTCGGCAACGCCATCAACTGGATTATGTGCATGGTCTTCACTGTACGTAGCTCCGTCGTCCTCCTGGCCAGTGGGATGCTCGTGTGGATGACCTTGATGCCCATGATCGAGGCCGCCGAGCAGACCGTTCTCCAACGCGCCGTTCCGTTCGAGAGCCAGGGCCGGGTCTTCGGCTTCGCCCAAACCGTAGAGAACCTCGCATCCCCCATGACTTCGTTTCTGATCGGGCCCTTGGCCGAAGTGTTCTTCATCCCCTTCATGACCAAGGGCCGAGGGGTCGATCTCATCGGGGGGTGGTTCGGGACGGGACCCGATCGCGGAATTGCGCTGATATTTACAGTTGCCGGATTGTGCGGCGTGATAGGTACCGTCATCGCCCGCACATCGCGCTCGTACCGCTTCTTGTCGAGTTCAGCGGCCAACGGTTGAGCGAAGGGTCGAACGACGATCTCGCACTGGCGCCCCGAAGGAGGGCGCAGTTTGAGACCGATTTTCCGGGGAACGTCACCATCCACGGCGTAACCAAACCGGCAACTGTCTCGGTGGAGGCACGGCGAACGGGCGGCACCATAGATGTTGTTGGATCCACTCGAATCATCCTCGCCGGATACGGCATCGACGCTCCGATAGTTCCGGGTATTGTCACCGCGGATGACACCGGAATTTGAAGTTCGCACTGGTGATGACAAAATAAGCGAACGTAGCTTTATGTCACTCAGTGATCCGGGTGACCGGTTCGATGGCGGGAGAGAACCGCGCAAGGCGACCACGATTCGTACTGATGGTGCGGTACCCACTGCGAACCAGCGCCTGTACGGAACTCCCCCCTGAGTCTGCGCTCATGAAGCGGCGCAATGGCGGCGCAATCACCCCGAGCAACCGGACAGATGCGTCTGGGCCGGTGTGGATCTCGCCGGTCGGCAGAACAATGTGCATTCCCATGGCGACCTGCTCGTCCGTAAGTGCGTTGAGTAGCTGACTTCGGAGTTCGTGGGAAAACGGAGCGATGTCGAGTCGCTCGGCTGAGGTGAGTGCCTTGACCAAGGCAGCAGCTGCCCGTCAAAACTTTCAAAGATCGTCGTAGAACAGGATCGGGCGTCTGCGCCGATACGGGGTCGGTGATTCGGGCGTCATCGCACCCATTCCATCACCAAAAAGCCACCGAGGCCGCTCGGGTCCAGCACCATGTCACGTTCCGAAATGAAGCTTGCCAACTTCATCGCAGCCAGGCTTCCCGCTGCTTCGCGTTCGGCCTGCGCCGCGGCACGCACGACGATGTCATCAATACCATGGGCACGAAGAAAGTCGGCTTGCGTCCGTACCTCGGTCGGGGGGCAGGCTGCAAACAATTGGTCGATGGCAACGTCGGTGGTGATATCGCTGTAGCCGGGCGCAACCATCGGATCATGCGACCGCCGATGGTCCCGGTACACCCGGAGCCATTGCCCGCCAGGCCGCGTCGCCAACTCTGCGGTAGTTGCCCCGTAATCAACAAGCACCACTCGCCCCCGAGCGACCGAAGACAGTGCCTCGCCGAGCCACCGCACGGCTTCCTTTTGAATCGGAATCCGAGTACCGACGAGAACCTCGCCGGCGAACCGTTCGCAGTGTTCGCGGAACTCGTCCGACGCGGGCACTGCGAGTTCGATGAACCCACCACGCTGGTCTATGCCGACGCGAACTTCCGCCCATCCAGACTCTCCGAGAACCGCCACGTCGAATGCAAGATTGTCGAGAAGTTCGTTCGCCACGATGACGTGCACGTCGGCACCGAAGGGCATCTCGACAAGTTGTGCCACCAGAGGACCCTGGTCCGGCAAGAACACCGTGTCATCGTCCTCGTCGGGCACCCCGCGAACCACCCCCATGATCTGCGAGGCGTCGACCAGCGGAAGGCGTCGCTGCTTTTGCAGTTCACGCATCGCCGAGGAACGTTCGACCAACAACCACCGTAACGACGACGCGCATCGAGGAGCGGCAGCCAGCACCGAGGCGACAAGCCCGCCCGGTCCCGCCCCGGGTTCGACGACCACGAAAGGATCGGGCTGGTTGAGTTCGTCCCACCAGGAGTCAAGCGCGTGGGCCATCACGGAGCCGAACAGAGCACCGACCTCGGGACTGGTGGCAAAGTCGCGACGTGATCCGGCGCCGCCTCCACGGCTATAGAAGCCGTCAGCTCCGTAGAGCGCTTCGTCGATGTAGCGACCGTAGGACACCGGTCCATGGCGACCGATGTGTTCGATGAGTTGCTTCACCGAGCCAGCATCACATGAATGCGAGCAGTCGTGTTTCCCCTAACGAGACAGTGAGGCGAGATCGACAAGTTCGGTGAACAGCGACGGGTACACCCCCACGGCGATGACACCGATTGCGCAAAGCGCCATGGCCGCGCTCAGGGACGGAGGGATCTTGACGGGGCGGGTGTCGCCGTCTGGATTCGGACGCATCCACATCGCTCGCATGACACTTGCGTAGTAGAAGAAGGCGATCACCGAGTTCACCGATGCGACAACCGCAAGGATGATGGCCCAGACGTTGCCTGCATCGAGTAGCGCCTTGAACACGTAGAACTTCGCCCAGAAGCCCCCCAGCGGCGGGATTCCGGCGAGGGAGAACATGAACAGGGTCATCATCACCGTGGGGAACGGTGCGTAGTGGAAGAGACCGTCAAACGAGGAGATCTCGCCACTGCGGGTTTTGCGAGCGACCGCGATGACCATGGTGAATGCACCAAGGTTCATCAGCGTGTAGACGAGCAGATATAGGGAGACGGCAGTAAATGCGCTTTTCGCAGTCGTATTGTTCTCGGCAGCAACCGCGAGCGGTGCGAGGATGAAGCCAGCCTGGGCGATCGAACTGTATGCAAGCATACGAACGATGTTGGTTTGGCGGAGAGCGACGAGGTTTCCGACGACCATCGTGAGAACTGCGAAGATCCAAAAGGTCGGTTGCCAGACTTCTTTCTGTCCGAAGAAGCCAACGAACACGAGTTGCGTCAGAGCCACGAACCCGGCAGCCTTCGATGCGACCGAGAGGAATGCCGTGATCGGGGTGGGGGCTCCCTCATAGGTGTCGGGAGCCCACTGGTGGAACGGAACGGCCGACACCTTGAAGGCAAATCCGCAAATGATCATGAAGATGCCGACGATGGCGATCGGCTTGTTCGTCATGTTGTCGGAGATGCCGACCAGCGTCGTTTCACCGGTGATGCCATAGATCAGCGACATGCCGTAGAGCATCACGGTCGAGGCAACCACACCGAGCAGGTAGTACTTGAGTGCCGCTTCGTTGGACTTGAGATCACGTTTGCGCCAGCCAGCCAACAGATACGCCGGAATGGAGAGCATCTCTAGTGCCACAAAGATCGTGATGATGTCTCGCGAGGAGGCCATAACGACCATGCCCAGCATTGAGCACACCAGCAAGAAGCTGTACTCGCCCTCGTAGTAGTCGCCCTCGGAAAGGTAATTCGACGACATCAGCAACACGATGTAGCCCGCGACGAGGAACAGCCCCTTGAACAGCAACGAGTACCTGTCAACGACGTAGGCACCGCCGAACATTGACCGGGTTGACCCGTCGCCAGCGAGCGTCAGGATCGGAATGGCCGCCAACGCAACACCAATACCCGCCACGGTGGTGATGATGAACTTGCGGGTTTCGTCGACGAACAGATCGACGATCAAGATCACCAAGGCCACTGCCGTAAGCACGATCTCGGGCGCAAGGGCGTGGTAGTCGAGGCGAGGTGCCTTCCACTCGCCAGCGGCGGCGAGAGCGAGTCCGAGAACAGAGGACATTGGTTCGTCAGCGTCCGAAGGCTTTGGTTAGAACCTGAACTGCCGGGTCGGTGACGTCAAACATGAAGCGCGGCCACAGGCCGAACACAACGATGGCGATCAAGAAGGGAACCCAGGCCATCCATTCCGTTGGAAGAACGTCGTCGAAGTGGTGGCCTTCCCACTCTTCCTTTTGCGTTCCGAATGCGGTTCGTTGGAAGAGCCACAGAAGGTAGCCGGCAGCGAAGACCGTGCCGACCGCCGCCACAACCATCAGCGTGCGATACAACGCCACGTTGAGGCCCGGAGCGGGGCTGTACGTCGAGAGGATTGCCGGGAACTCGCCCCAGAATCCAGCGAGACCCGGAAGACCAAGCGACGCCATGGTAGCGAAACCAAGAACCCAACCCAGACGCGGCATCGATTGGAGGAGGCCGCCGAGGCGTCTGATCTCCAGCGTGTGAAACCGTTCCTTTACCGAACCGGCGCAGAAGAACAACATGCCCGTGATGAGACCGTGTGCAACCATGCCGAACAGGGCGGCGTTGATACCGAAGCTGGTAAGGGTCGAGATGCCGAGCATCACGTAGCCCATGTGGGCGACCGACGAAAAGGCGATCAGGCGCTTCATGTCTTTTTGCGCCAAACAGCCAAGCGCTCCATAAATGATGCCGATCGCCGCAAGCACGCCGATGATCGGTGCCCATGTGCGAGCAGCGTCAGGCAGGATCGGGATGGCGATCTTGATGAAACCGAAGGTGCCGAGCTTCAGCAGCACCGCCGCAAGAATGACTGAGCCGACCGTTGGTGCCTCGGTGTGGGCGTCGGGAAGCCACGTGTGGAACGGGAACATCGGCACCTTGACCGCGAAGCCCATGAAGATTCCCGCAAAGATCCATATCTGCGTGTTCTTCGGTATCGCGGCTGTTGCGACGTTCGCCGTGAGTTCAGCGATATCGAAGGTTCGACCGGCCTTGAAGTACAGAGCGAGGAACCCGAGGAGCATGAACGCAGAACCGAACATCGTGTACAGGAAGAACTTGATCGACGCGTACTGACGGTTCGGCCCACCCCACACGCCGATCAGGAAGTACATGGGGAGCAGTGTGAGTTCGAAGAACACGAAGAACAGGATCAGGTCCTGGGAGATGAAGACACCGTTCATACCGGTTTCGAGGATCAGCATCAACGCCAGCACTGCTTTTGGGTTGTGTGGTTCAGGCCAGTGGTTCCACGAATAGATGATGCACAGAACGATCACCACGGTCGAAAGCATGAGCATCGGGAGCCCAATGCCATTGAGACCAATGTGGTAGCGGCTGTTGATCAATTCAATCCAGCGCTTGTTCTGCACGAACTGATTCGTCCCTGCGTTGTCGTAGTCGAAGTAGCTCAGAGCCGTGATGGCAAGGAGCATCGTGGCCCCGGCAAAACCGAGACCGACGATCTTCATCGACTCTTCATCGTTACGCGGCATCAACATCACGACGATCGCTCCGATAAGAGGGAGGAACGTTATGAGGGTCAGGCCCCAGCTGTTCAGAAAACTATCCATGGCGGTGGTGGTGATCTCCTAGAAGTGCTTCGCGGGCACTAGACGAACAATGCAAGGCCGAGGCCGATGAGGCCAACGGAGGCGACGAACATGGCGGCATAACTCTGAACTCGGCCGGTTTGGAGGCGACGCAGCACGCCGCCAGAGGTCGAGGCGGTCGCGCCGGCACCATTTACGATGCCGTCGATACCTTTTTGGTCGATCACGTCGTAGGTGAACCTTCCGAGACCGACCGCAGATTTCCCTGCGGTATTGACAATCCGATCGAGGACTTCCTGGTTGAACCAGTACGCCATATTCGCGATCGGCCCTTTGATGGACCCAACGATGAGGCCGGTCCACAAATGATCGAGGTAGTACTTGTTCTTCAGCACCTTGTGCACGAGGGCAGGCAAACCCCCTCGCCGAACCAGGCCCAGGTCGCCCTTCTTGGCGACGTTGTACCAGAGGCCGACACCAATGCCGGCCAGCGCAAGCGCAATGGACGGAATCGCGACACCCCAATCGAAGGGGTGGACTTTGCCTGCAGCCTCAAGCGTCTCTTCGAAGGTGAGGTTGGCGATGAAGTGCTCGAACCAGAACTTCTTGAGGAACAAGAAGTCGCGGAAGGGCCAGTTCGCAAAGCCCGCGATCGTTGCCATGATGGCCAGTGCAACGAGTGGACCAGTAATAAGGCCCGGTGATTCGTGGGGTCCGTCATGCGCGTCGTGCGCGTCATGGGCCGCATGCGTGTCATGCGTGTCATGCGTGTCATGCGTGTCATGGGCCGCATGCAAGTCGTGGGTGTCATGCGTGTCATGGGCCGCATGCATGTCGTGGGCATCGTGATCGTCGTGGAAGAGATGGAGCCTGTTCTCGCCCCAGAACGTTTTCGCCATAACCCGTGTCATGTAACACGCTGTCATGAACGCACCGAGCGACCCGGCAATGAAGGCCAGGGTGAAGCTGTTCTTATCGGCGGCATTCAAGATCTCGTCCTTTGACCAAAACCCCGAGAAGATTGGGAGACCGGCGAGTGCGAGGTAGCCGACCAAGAACGTCTTGTAGGTGGTCGGCATGTACTTCTTCAGCCCACCCATGCGCTCCATCTCGAAACTGTGATGCGAGCCGGAATGAGCAACCGAACCCGAGGCCTGGAACAAAAGCGCCTTGAAGAACGCGTGGGTCACCAGGTGGAAGATGGCGCCAACCCATGCTCCGACGGAGAGGCCCATGATCATGTAGCCAAGCTGGGAAACCGTCGAATACGCCAAGACCTTCTTAATGTCGGTCTGCACAAACGCCAACCCGGCCGCCATCACCAACGTGATCGAACCAACCCAGGCACCGACGTTCATACCCCCCGCGTCGATCGAAAAGCCCTTCCAGAACACGCCGTAGAGACGGGCGAACAGATAGACACCGGCAACGACCATGGTCGCCGCGTGGATCAACGCCGAGGCCGGTGTCGGGCCGGCCATAGCGTCGGGCAACCAGGTATGCAGGGGGAATTGAGCAGACTTGCCGATGACACCGAGAAACAGACACGACGCCGCGACCAACAGCAGGCGATGACTGATCTCGCCGTTCAACGCCATCTCGTTGATCTTCGCGATGTCGAAGGTTTTGCCCGACGCGAAGAACAGCGTGACGATACCGACCAGAAGCCCGATGTCTCCGGTCCGCGTTGTGAAGAAGGCCTTCAACGCAGCGTCGGTGTTGGTCTTGTCTTCCCACCAGTGACCAATGAGTAAGAACGAGCACAGGCCCATGAGTTCCCACCCGAAAAACAGGCCGAGTGTCGTGGAGCTCTGCACCATCCAGAGCATCGCGGCCGTGAAGAGGTTCAGGGCGGCGAAGTAATGCGTGAATCGCTTGTCGTCGCGCAGGTACTCGATCGAGAAGATATGCACACATAGTGAAATGAAGGAGACCACGAACAGCATCGCCACGGCGAAACCATCAACCTGGATACCCAGACCAATGTCGATGTTGCCGTCTTTGTACCACGAGACCTGCTTGATGATGGCCTCACGGATGCCCTGACTCTCCGCGGTGCTTTCCTCTGAGTGTGCGGCTTCGCTGCCTTCGGTGCTATGTCCGGCTTCAACTTCGACGCTCTGTTCGGTGGCGGCCTCGGCGCTGTGGCCGGCCGGACGCGAGTTCCAGTTGAATATCGCAACGGTGGAGAGCACGAGGCACAGAGCAACCGCCGCAGTACCAACTTCTGCGCCCTTCTTCGGCAGACGCTTTCCGAAAAACAACGTGATGACGAACGCACCGACCATAAGGGCGGGCAGCATCCAAACTTGTTCGAGCACGATCGACCCTCAGCCCTTCATCTGCGAAATTTCGGAAAGGTCGATGTTGCGACGGTTCCGGTAGATCAATAGGACGATGGCCAAACCAACACCAACTTCAGCTGCTGCAACGGCGATCGCGAACAGCGCAAACACATGGCCAGCAATGTTGTCGTTCTTCAACGAGAACGCGATGAGATTCATATTGACGGAGTTGATCATGAGCTCGATCGACATCAGCACCAGCACGGCGTTCTTCCGGGCGAGCACACCGTAGATTCCGACGCAGAACAAAAACGCGGACAGGATAAGGAACTGGTTGAGCAGCATGGTTCAGTCCCTTCGTGCCACGACAACAGCGCCGACAAGCGCCGCGAGCAGGAGCACCGACAGCACTTCGAACGGCACGAGGTAGGTAGAGAAGATCGAGTCGGCGGTACTCGTCAAGTTGCCGCCCGACGCGGCCGTGGCAATCGCGTTGTTCACGTCAAGCTTCTGTCGACCGAATGCGTCGTAAAGCAAGGTGGCAAGGGCACCGAACAAGAAGAGTGAAACAACCGCCGAGAGGGCTCGCTGGTTGTTATCGAGATCCTGGTCTTTGCCAATCGGCGCCCGCGTGAGCATGATGCCGAACAAGATGAGCACCATGACGGCACCGATATAAACGAGCACCTGTACGACCGCGACAAACTCCGCGGCGAGCAGCACGTATTGCGCCGCCATTCCGGCTAACACGATCACGAGATACAGGGCAGCGTGCACGACGTTCTTGGTGGTGACCAGCTTCAAAGCGGACACGACCATTGCGAAGGCAAGAAGCCCGAAGATGATGTTCTGGGCGATCACGGGAGTCGAGCTATTTCTTCTTCACGTCGGCCCCAACCTCCAGGGCCGGCTTGTCGGGAACGGTTCCGAGCCACTCACCGAGTCGGCTCTTGTCATGCAGGAGGTCGGCGATGCGCACGGCGGAGTACTCGTACTCAGGCGTCCAAAACAGCGCATCGAAGGGACATACTTCGACGCAGATGCCGCAATACATGCAGAGTCCGTAGTCGATGTCGAAACGGTCGAGCCGCTGAACGGTTCGTGGCTTGCCGCCTTCACGACGCGGCGGTGCCTTGTCTTTGTGTCCCTCGATGTAAATGCACCAGTCGGGGCAGCTACGCGAACAGAGCATGCACGCGGTGCAGTTCTCTTCTTTGAGCGCAATCACGCCGCGCGCTCGTACGGGCGGATCCTCACGTTCATGGGGGTACTGCACGGTCTGATTCGGCTCGAACAGTTCCTTGAAGGTGACTCGCAGCCCGCCGGTAAGGCTGTCGAATACTTCCTTGGCTTTGTTCACTTTGGGGGCGGGAGGAAGAGCCATGTCAGAACGCAACCTTCAAAATGGCGGTGACCATAATGTTCACCAGCGAAATCGGGATGAGATATTTCCACGCGATTGCTTGCAGCTGATCCTCACGAAGTCGCGGGTAGCTGAAACGGACCCAGAAGATCAGGAACGCCACGAACAAGATCTTCAGCAGCAAGATGGCGGGCCCGGCAACGTTGGCGAAGTTGTTGTCGACCATCGATTTCGGCATGGGCAGGTACCAGCCACCCAGGAACAGCGTTGCCGCGATAGCCGCCAGGGCGAAGGCCGAGGCGACTTCACCGAGGAAGAAGGAAAGGAAGCGAAAGCCCGAATACTCCGTCATGTAGCCAGCGACGAGTTCGGACTCGGCCACTGGCATATCGAAGGGGGCCTGCGTGAGTTCAGCCTGCGCCGCGATCATGAAGATGGCGAAGCCGACGAATTGGGTCGCGACAAACGGCATGCCACCGAGATTGAGCCCAAAGATCTTGAAGTTCGCCTGGGCCATCACGATGTCGGAGAGGCTCATCGACTGGGCCTGGATAACGACGCCGATGACCGCCAAAACGAGGGGGAGTTCATACGCTATGAGCTGGCCTGCGGCCCGAAGCGAACCCATAAGCGCATATTTGTTTGCACTCGCCCATCCGGCCATCAAGATGCCCAGCACCCCGATCGATCCAACCGCCAGGGCGTAGAACACGCCGACTTTCAAGTCGCTTATGACAAGGTCGGGACCAGCCGGTATGACGAGGTAAAGCAGGAAGGTACTCATCACCACGATATACGGAGCAAGCGAGAACACCCACTTGTCGGCCTTCGTCGGGATGATGTCTTCCTTCTGAATGAATTTGACCGCGTCGCCGATGTTTTGGAACCAACCGTGATAGCCGCCGGGCTCCATCGGTCCAAGACGAGACTGCATGTGGGCCATCATCTTCAACAAGAACAGGTACCCGAGGAGCAGACCGCCAACGGGAATGACGACAAGCACCGCAAGGAGCTTGACGACGGTCCAGAACCAGTACGCGTTGATCGTGAAGGCGAGCATTACGTGTGGCTCACTTGTCGATGTCTCCGAGGATGAAATACAGCGAGGCAAGAATCGTGATGATGTCGGGCACAAAGATGCCCTTCATGACCCAGGGCACGATCGAGATGTTGTTGAAGCTTGGTGTGCGAATCTTGACGCGGAACGGCCCGAGTCCGCCGTGGCTTACGACGTAGTAGCCCATTTCGCCCAGCGGGTTTTCGGTCGCCACGTAGGTCTCACCGGCTGCCACCTTAATGATGCGCGGAACCTTCGCCATGATGGGGCCCGCGGGGAGTCCGTCGAGAATCTGGTCGACCATCTTCGCTGACTCGCGGACCTCTTGGAGGCGAACCCAGCAACGGCTGAAGCAGTCGCCATCGGGGTGGGTCCACACCTGCCAGTCGAGCTTCGACCAGGCGAGCGGACTCGTGGCGTCGCGGCGCAGGTCGACGTCGACACCCGAACCGCGTGCGTTCGCACCGGTGAGCCCGTAGTCGAGCGCCTTCTCAATCGGGATCACGCCAACGCCGCGTGTCCGGGTCTGGAACACGGCATTGCCAAAGAGCAGCTGCTCCAGAGTGTCGCAAAACTGGCGAACGTTGTTCATGACCGACTTTGTTTCCGCGATCCAGCCCTTGGGAAGGTCTTCCTTCAACCCGCCGAGGCGGTTGTAGTTCGGGTGGAAACGACCACCCGTCGCCGCCTCGATCTGGTTGAGTACGCGCTCGCGGTCGCGGAACGCGAAGAACACCGGGGTGATGGCACCGAGCTGGACGCCGAGGTCGCCGAGGAACAGTTCCAGGTGCGCGATACGGGCCATCTCAAAGAGAGCAGTCCGAATCCACTGTGCTCGCTGGGGAGCCTCGACCCCCATGAGTTCCTCCGCAGCACCAATGAACGGCACCTCGTTGGCGAAGCTGCCGAGCCAGTCAATTCGGTTGACGAGTGTGGTGATCTGGGGATAGGTGCGGACTTCGGTGAGTTTTTCGTAACCACGGTGCATGTACCCCATGAAGGGCTCGCAATCGATGACCTGTTCGCCGTCGAGCTTGGCGATGAGGCGAAGCGTGCCGTGGGTCGCAGGATGCTGAGGTCCGATGTTGACGGTCATACCGTCATCGGTCTCCAGCGAGACGTTGACCCGCATGTCCGACGCCTGACCGGCGATGTAGGCGGCCTGACGGATCTCCTCGGGGCTCGACGGGGCAAACGACGTTGTAACGCTGGATGCGGCGGTATCGAGTGTTTCGGTCATGCGCTTTCTCCCTCCGCGGCTTCTTCTGCTTCGCCGGTTATGGGTTCCACGTTCGTGAGACCGGGCCACGGCTTTACTTCCCGGGCCAGAAGCGGGAAGTCTTTGCGAAGGGGGTAGCCCTCAAACCCGCCCGGAAGATAGATGTGAATGAGGTTGGGGTGGCCATCGAACCAGAATCCGAACATCTCCCACGTTTCGCGTTCGTGCCAATTCGCCCCGGCATAAACTTTTGAAGCCGTCGCGATCCGCGGATCGGAACTGTCGAGATCAGCCTTCAGCAACACGCCACGATGCAGCATTGGTGAGCCAACGCGGGCAAAGACCTGGAATCGGGTGTCGCCGCCGGCAGTCCCGGTTCGATACCCCGCAGAAACGCTCTCCACCGAAGGCTCGGCGGGGGGGTCGGCGTCATCAGTCTCTGCTTCGACCGACCCCCAGACATTCTCGTAGCGGGTGGTCTGAGCTGGGTTATCAAGCCAATCGAGACCGCTCAAGAAGCAGAAATAGGTCAGTTCGAGGGACGTTTTGGCGAAGCGCAGGGCTTCAACCCAAACGCAACGATCGACGCGGATGATCGCATCGGTCTTGTTGATCTCTGCTCCGAGGACCATGTCGCCGAACTCAGCCTGAAACGAATCGAGAAACTGCTGACAGGTCGCGTCGGCTTGAGCAGTGGCTTCGTCGACGGACACGGGGAGCAAGGTTAGTGTCGAAAACAACCGACCAACCAAACAACGCCAACTTCGCGCCGGATTTCGGCGTAATTTTCGTCGCTCGTCCCGGATCAGCGCGCAGTCGATGACCACTTTCTCGGCTTTTTGCCCGAAGCCGCGACCGGCCAGGTCACTTTGGTTCCTTTCGGTGGAATTCGATCGTCGTTGGAGATCTCGCCGTATGGTCGCCAAAACCCCTGGTTGATCGACGCAATGGTTCGCGTCTTTTGCAGCACTGCGGTTCCCTCTCGAGCGCCCGTGGCATTGGTATTGCCTTCGATGGTGTGAATCTCGCCGGTCTTCGTATCGACGGACACAACTATTCCCGTGTGTCCCCGTCCTTTCACACCAGTACGAAGAAGAAAAATGTCGCCCGGTTTTGGCTCCCAGACCAATTGGTCATGGTTGCGCGCGTACGCCCACCCCTGACGGACGGCGGCAAAACCTTTGGCCGTTTGGGCTTTCGGGAGCGCGATTCCCGCTTGTTCAAAACTCCATGACACGAACTTGGCGCACCAGGGTTCGCCGTCACCCCCGAACCACGCTCCGTACTTTGTGCGATTGGCCTTCTTCTCGGTGTACCCCTCCTCGCCGAGCGCAACCGCCACAGCCTCATCAAGATCACATCCGGAGTCCGCAGCGAGAAACGCGTTGGCGCAATCGTCGAGAAGCGCCGCGATGTCATCGTGTCGCTCGGCAGTGGCCCGAAGCGAAGCGGCAATGGCGATCAGTACGTTTGCCCGGGTCGTCTCGGGGGCCGAAGCGGTGAGGCCGCCTGCGCGAATCCGCACTCCCGTGGTCCAGGCGCGGATGCATGAGGCCCCGGCTGCCAACTCGACGGGCGCTGCCGATGCAATGTTTCCTCCGCCTCCTCCAGCATCGTTCATGAGACGGTCCTCCCGGGCCGGCCTGGCCGCTCGCGTTGTCGCTAACCCCTGCGACGGTATTGACCCTTCTCGGTCACGTCGAACGCGCCTTGCGTCGTAGCGCTGTTTTCGCCGACAGACCCGTCGGTCTCGAACGGACTGGCACGGACTGGCACGTTCGAGTGATCAGGCGCGAAAACGTCGACGTAACGTCTCGACGCGGAGGCTGGCGTCGAGAAGCCGGGTCCGAAACTCGGGATCACGATTCGCTGCTTCGGTCAACCGGGCGACGGCGGCCGCGACATTAACGGGCATGAGCAAGAGATCAGCACCTGATTGCGCCGCTTCGAACGCAATCGAACTGTCGCTCCCAAAGCGCCGCACACCACCCATCCAGAGCGAGTCGGTCACGATCACGCCACAAAAGGCCGACCGCAAGCGTCGCAGAATCGGTTTGGAGATCGTTGCCGGTCGCCGGGAGCGATCCCAGGCCGGCACCGCCAGATGTCCGACCATCACAGCAGCGACTCCCGCTTCGATCGCTGCGCCGAACGGGCGAAGGTTTCGCTCGGCGACGTCAGAACGTTCGAACGCGAGAACCGGTGTGTCTTTGTGACTGTCAATCGGGGATGAGCCGTGACCGGGCCAGTGTTTGGCAACCGCAGCCACGCCGTCTCGTTGGAACGCGTCAATCGTGGTCACCACACGTTGCGCAACAACGGACGCGTCGGTCCCGAAAGATCGATCTCCGATAATGCCGTTAGGCGGCGTGTCAGGCAAGACGATGTCGGCGACCGGTGCGAAGTTCACGTTCACACCGTTGGCTCGCAATTGCGATGCGGTCGAAGCGGCGGCCACCCGAGTCGCCTCCTCGGATTCACCAACGGACGCCGCCGGGGAAACCGATCCCACGATCAACTTGAGTCGATTCACCCGGCCACCCTCTTGGTCGATCCCCACCAAAAGGTTTGCGTCGGCTCGGCGCAGATCACTCGTGAAACGCCGCAACTGCAGTGCCGACAAGACATTGCCGGATGCGAGCTGAGGCCGTGCAACATCTTGCGCGTTTCGGCTTATCACGATGATGCCCGCCGGTTTCCACGCGGCCACGACGGTGCCCGGTGTCGGCTGTCCATATAGCGATATGTTTGCCCGACGCTGTGAAGGTGTTGCCGAGTTCGCCCCCGAACCGTAGACATGCAGGACGAACAAACCCTTCGCGAGCTGTTCGTTGGTTTTTGCACGCACGAAATCGCGAATGCTCGCGTCAGGAGCGCACGTGGTTCGCGGCGTGGTGCCATTCACGAGCGTTGGCCCGACGAAGGAGAAAAGTGTGCATAGGATCAGGGCGGCTGGCACGGGCCGTGCTCGGTGTCGGCCTTTTTGACCCGCTGCATCGACTTGCATGCAACCAGTCCACCATACTGATGGGGTTGCCGGTCGCGAAAGTCACTTCGTCAGGTCATCGCCTTCGTGCTGTTTTCAGTCTTGGAATTGCGTTGTGTTCATCGGGGCGTCCAACGCCACCGAGATCGACAGGCTCGCGAGGAAGCGATAACGACCAGCGAACCAACAACGACGTCAACGGCGAAGGCGGTGGACATGGGCCGATGGCGTAGACGAGTGCGGCCCGACGTCGTGCGGATTTGGGCACGTACACCGTGAAGGGCGAGGAGATCACCCGCGGCATCCTCAAAACTGATCAGCCGGAAATG
Source organism: Acidimicrobiia bacterium (assembly GCA_031429095.1). Classification (GTDB taxonomy): domain Bacteria; phylum Actinomycetota; class Acidimicrobiia; order Acidimicrobiales; family JANYDT01; genus JANOYY01. The sequence continues at coordinate 137,243 of JANOYY010000133.1, forward strand.
ACGGCATTACAACGCACACATATGAAAAATCAGGATCGCTTCCGTTCACCGCGTTCGCGACCGGCTTTGGTGAGTGCGGCCCACCGCTTCTTTTCTGCGGCAGCCGCCTGAGCATCAACGCGACGGGCCTGCTGCGCGAGTTCACCTTCGAGCTTCTTCCAATTCGCGAAACGCTCGCCGTCAAGCGTTCCATCGCGGAGGGCACGTTGGATTTCGCAGCCTGGCTCGTTCTGGTGCTGGCAGTCGTTGAATCGACAGCCAGCCGCCACGTCTTCGACGTCGTCGAAGGCCACCGAAACCCCTTCGGAGGCGTCCCACAACGAGATCTCCCGGATCCCCGGGGTATCGATCAACAGCGTGGCGCACGGCAGAACAACGAGTTCTCTCCACGTCGTGGTGTGACGTCCTCGCCAATCAGCTTCACGGACAGCGCCAGTCGCCAGTCGGTCCTCCTGAAGGAGTCGATTCGCAAGCGTCGACTTGCCAGCCCCCGAAGGACCTATCACCACGAGCGTGGACCCCACCTTTCGCCACGGCTCCAGCAGCGCCATCCCATCCGCCGCTGTTGCGTCAACCGCGATCACCGAAGCGCCTTGCGCAAGCGGACCTATCCAGGTCCGATCTGATTCGATATCAGATTTCGTCAGCACCACCACCGGGACAGCACCGCTCTCCCACACCATTGCGAGTTCTCGTTCCAGGCGACGCGGGTTGGCTGCCGCATCGGCAGGGATGCAGATCAAAACCGTGTCGACGTTGGCAGCGAGCACCTGAGCTTCTGTGCGGCGGCCCGCGGCGTTTCGCAAGAGAGCGCTTGTCCGCGGCAACACCGCCTCAATCGTTGCTCGTGATTCATACAGACGTGGTGAGATCGACACCCAATCACCGACACCGGGCCGCTCGTTGATGTCCGACGATCCACGAAGGCTTCCCCGGATGTCAGCCCGGAGTTCACCGTGGGAGGAGAAGACCGTCCACCCGACGCGGTCATGTTTCACGACTCGGGCCGGCGTCAGGGTCCCATGATCGACGAACGCGCTGTCTCGTTGAGGTGTCCATCCATAGGGGACGAGGAGAGGGAAGCGCACGCTGCGCCCACTCTACCGGCCCACTCTCGACCTTTCCTCGGAAATATCGAGTAGGTCAGGTCTGCCCGGCAGGAGTACGGGGCCCGGTCGGCGCCGACGGAACAACGGCGCTCGGCACACGAGGTTGCGGCTGTGCAAGCGGCGTTGGTGGCGCCGGCGGTCTGGGGCCCGACGTGGTCGGCGGTGGCGTGGTTGTCGTTGTTGTGGTGGTGGTTGGCGGCGGCGGCTCGCTGGAACCGATCCGAGCCAAGAAGTTGCGCATCATCTGGCCCACGCGGATGTCTTCACCGGGCGAGTTGTATCCACCGAAGTACATCGGAAACCGAATGGTCCCCGCCGTGAAGAGAACCTGTCCGGCGACGGGCTCGCGCACCGCTGCAGCTGCGGTGGACGCCCCGTAGACACCCACCGTGGGACTCGATGCAATGAGCTGGGTATCGCTGGGCGCGAGGGAACTCGCCCGGTCCCATTCCGTGCCGACAAGCCCGGCGATCTGTGAACCGTTCGCCACACCCGTGCCCGCGTAGATCCAGTGACCCGAATTGGTGACGACCCATGGGGCGTTGACGTCGCCGAAACCGGCGAACTCGAGGCCCTCGATCTGGGCCTCGTTTTGCCCGACCTCAGAAAAGAGGATTGTGGGCTGGGATGTGTTCGGATCGGTTGCTGCGTTTTTGTAACACGTCATCACTCGGTCGGAGTCGCCCGCCCCGTTCGGCTCAAACCTCACCCGCCAGTAGATGTTATTCGCCGAAAGCATGCCCATTGACTTGCCACCCGATATCCACGACACCAAGTTGTTTCGCATGGATTGCGACCAGTACTCGTCGTGGTACACACTGAGAAAGACGCGGTGATTGTTCATCAGAGTGGACGTTTGATGGGTATCAGAGCTCGCTGCGTAGCTCATCGCATAGCTGTTTCGTTCCAACCACGCGATCATTTGATGATCGCCGACGAACAGGAATTGGGTCCCGCCGTTGGCAACGTACGGACGGTCGAATGACACCTTGTTCGCCTTGACCGAGTCAGCTCCCAGGTAGAGGCTCTTGCCGCCCCACACGTTGTAGGCCTGATAGGTCGTGAACGGGATTTGCATCAAGATCGGCGCCGACGAGGAATCGTCACGGACAACGAAAGGTATATAGGACTCCGCCACGCCCGTGGAAAGAGGAATGAGAGCTGCGAGGTAGTAGCCGGTCGTCCACCCGGACGTGGACAGAGTCGTAGCAACTGGCCAGGTACAGGCGACGAGTCCGTTGCTGTCCCAGGTCGGAGTCGCATAATTGACGCCCGTAATCGTGCCTGTCCGAAACACTTCTCGAGCGCCCGCTCCGGCGTACCAGCCCATGCGCAGGACGGAGACGGCGTAGTTCCCGAGTCGAGACGTGACATGCAAGTTGATTGCGCCGCCAGCGTTCACCGACATTGCGGACGAATACCCCTCGATCCGCATTTGCGAGCCGATGTTGACGCCGTCGGCCTGACCCGGCTCCGTCCCCACGTAGGACTCGGGGCGGTTCAGGTTCGCTTTGATTTGGCGATCAATCTCCGGATTGAGCCAGCCGAAGGTTCCAGGCTTTGCGTTTTCGACGGCAATTGGGTTGGTGGCCTCGGTGACGCGGTCTCGGAACATGACGGCACCGCCCACGGCGAGCCCTCCCCCCGCTCCAAGTCGCAAAACATCTCGACGTGTATATCGAACTCCCATTGATGTCTCACGCTCCGTCAACGACCTACCACGTAAAGTAGTGGAGTGTGGGCGATGATTCAACATCGATTCGCCATTCTCTCTTAGCCGCTGTTCCGAAGTCCTGTCGCTAGCCCGTTCAGCGTCAACTGAATGCCACGGGCAACCAATTCCGCAATCGCTACGTTTGCGACACCAGCTCGGTACGTCCGAAGGAAGCCCACCTGCAGATGATTGAGGGGGTCCAGATAGCCAAACCGATTTCGTATGCTGCGGGCGAGGGCCGGGTTGTCCTGGAGGAGGTGGTCCGCACCCGTGATCTCCAGAGTTCAGGCCACGCTTCGGGCATGTTCGGCGCGAATTCGTGCCATGACTTCGACTGCACCGTCGCAGTCGTGTGCCAACTCGGCGTAATGCGACGCAATGGTGAGATCTGTCTTGGCCAGCACCATGTCCATGTTCGACAAAACTGCTCGAACGAGTGGCCAGCGCGCATACATATCGCGAAGCTCCGCACGTCGATCGGAGTCGCCTCCCACCCAACGTTCAAAGGCGGCACCCGTTCCGTACCAACCGGGGAGCATTAAGCGAGCCTGCGACCAGGAGAACACCCACGGAATCGCGCGGAGGTCTTCGATCCGATTCGAGGCAGTTCGAGACGGTGGTCGACTGCCGATATTCAGCGTGGAGATCTCACCGATCGGGGTAAGCGCCCGGAACACATCGTTGAACCCGGGAGTTTCGTAGACCAGCGACCGGTACTCCTGGCGAGCCAAGGCGGCGAGCTCATCCATAACCTGTCGATAACGCACTGTTTCCGAGGCAAGCCGTTCGGTATCGACACAACTCGCTTCAATTGTCGCCGCAACGACCGTCTCCAGATTCCGTCGGGCCAAATCCCGATCGGCAAACTTTGCGGCAACGATCTCGCCTTGTTCGGTCACCCGGAGCGCACCGTTCACGCTTCCCGGAGGCTGCGCCAAAATGGCGTCGTAGGCCGGTCCGCCTCCACGTCCGACGGTGCCACCGCGTCCGTGAAACAGCCGAAGACGGACGTCGTGACGCGCCGCAACCTCGACGAGGTCTATCTCAGCACGGTACAGGGCCCAATTGGCGGCGAGGTAACCACCGTCCTTATTCGAGTCGGAATACCCGAGCATGACTTCTTGCGCATTCCCATGTACACGTACATGTTTCCGATACCACTGCTCGGCGAGGAGCGCCTCAAAGGTCGAGCCCGCGTTGCGCAAATCGTCAATGGTCTCAAACAGGGGCACGATATCGACATCGAGACCAGCTTCTTTGCACAACACGGCAACTTCAAGAATGTCGCTCACACTGCTACACGCCGATATGACGTAGTGCGGTACTGCTTCGGCTCCGAGCCGCTCGACACCGTCGGCGGCGGCGGCGGTGATCGCGAGCTCGCTTGCGGTCTTCTCACTGTAAGGGACTTTCGGTACCCTCAGCGATCGCGGAGTAGCGAGTTCACTTCGCAATAGCACGCATCGGGCATTTTCGTCGAGCAATGAGTAGTCGGGAGTCACGCCCGCAACTCGGAACAGTTCCCCGATGGTCTGTTCGTGAATGGCGGCGTTCTGTCGAAGGTCGAGGCCGCAGAGATGCAGACCGAACAACTCAAGATCACGCACAACCGGGCGCACCAGCATGCGCGCCACAATTCCTGCACCGTGCTGGTTCAGCGATACCGTCACCACCGCAAGATCGTCGAGCAGTTGCGACACCGTGTCGTAGGGCGCGCCTTCGGCGGCAAGAATAGGTCCCGGTACCGACCCGAGGGCACGGCGAGCGGTGGCAGCGAGTCGGCCCTGCATCCCCCGGAGCGATCGTCGATAGGGCTCGTCAGCCCGAAACGGCGACGTGTCGCCGGAGGCATCGGCCAACGCCAACAATTCCGGCGTCGGGGTGATCAGGCGTGACGACATGGAGAGTTCGATGGCAAGCCGTCCGAGGCCAGCAATGTGGTGGCCAAACGCGATTGACGCCTGGCGATCGAGGGCATATCGGACCACGTCGGCGGTAACGAACGGATTTCCGTCTCGATCGCCACCGATCCACGACCCCATCCGAATAACGGGGGGCAGGGCAGCGGTTCGCAGCTCGGGCCACCGAGGGGCAATCTCGCGTCGTGTGTCGTCTTGGAGAGACGCAATCGCTTCAAACAGACTCAGGCTGTAGTACCCGAGCGCTTCGTTGATTTCATCTCGAACCCGCAATCGACTCAACCGCAGCAACGCCGTCTGCCAAAGCATCAGCACCCTCAACCGAAGCTCGTTCTCCATTGCCTCTCCCCGGTCGCCGGAACGAGAAAGCAGATCAGCGATAGCGCGCTGCGTGTCGAGAATGGTCTTACGGCGAACCTCTGTCGGGTGAGCGGTGAGCACCGGGCTGATCCGAAGACGGGCCAGCACATCACCCAGTTGATGCGCGTTCACACCTCCCGCCTTCAGATGGTCCAACGACGCGGCAAGACTTCCCGGTTGAGGAGGTGACCCGAGGGCACGGTGATGTTGACGTCGACGGTTTGAGTGCACATCTTCTGCGACATTGGCGAGCAGCGTGAAGAGGCTGAAGGCTCGAACGACGTGAAGCGCCGTGGTGATGTCGAGTGAGCCGAGCAAAGAAACGAGGGCGGGATCGCGAACTCCACTGCGTCGGGCGTCCACGGAGAGCCTCCGGACCTGCTTCACGACCCGGTAGACGTCGTCGCCCGCCTGTTCGCGAATCACATCGCCGACGATCCGACCGATCAGACGGATGTCGTTGTCGAGTTCGACATCTTTGCCATGTAGGTCGTCGGGGGCTTGCGAACTCATGCGCCCATCCTTGCCGACCGGACCGGCTTGCGTACCGACGAAATGATGCTGCGCTCCAACCGGATTCGCCGGTACGGTTCGGTGAGGCTATCCCTTCATGCCAGGAGTTCACTATGTACAACCCGAAACACTTCACTCAGACTGATCGATCGATCATCGTCGAGGCCATGCGGACACTCGGCGCTGCAGAACTCATCACCTTCGGCAGTTCGGGGATCGAGGCGTCGATCGCCCCGCTCCTGATCAACGATGGAGCAACCGTTCTTCGGGGCCATCTCGCTCGGGCAAACAACCAATGGAAGCATGCCGACCCTTCTGTTCCGGTGCTGGTGACCTGGCGCGGGCCCGACGCCTATATTTCACCGAGCTTCTATCCGTCAAAGGCGGAGAACGGCAAGGTCGTGCCAACCTGGAACTACACGACTGTCCAGGCACGGGGAATGCTGACGGTTCACGACGACATCGAATGGGTCGAAGATATCGTCCGTTCACTTACCATGAACCACGAAGCCCGTTTCGCGCATCCGTGGTCCGTTGATGACGCACCACGGGAATACATCAACTCCATGCTTCAGGCGATTATCGGAATAGAAATCCAGATCACGTCCATCGACGCCAAATGGAAGCTGTCACAGAACCGCTCCGCCGACGACATCGAGGGAGTCATCGTAGGACTTCAGACCCAAACCGCTAAAACTTCGCGTGAAGTTGCAGTGGCGGTCCGTCTCGCCGGATCGTCGCGGCAACGGAGTTAGGTCGAGTTTAGATCACTTCGGCGTGCTTCCCCAGGCGTTTCCGGGGGAATCACTGGATAGGCCCGCCACACGGCGTTCCCCACGATGGATGCATGGCACGAACCCTGCTGACAACCCGCCGCACCACCATTGCGCCCGTCGAGGTCCACGACGCAACCGACTCCCTGCTCACGTTCGTCCGTTCCATGGCGCTCGTGGTGGTGGTGCTGTGGCATTGGGTCTTCACGACTATCCGGTGGGATGGCAACGGTCCCCACTCGGGAAACCCGCTTCATCTCGTCCCCGGTGGCTTCGTTCTGACGTGGTTTCTCCAGGTCATGCCGCTCTTCTTCATCGTTGGTGGGTGGACGTCGATGAAGTCCTACGAGCGCTCGGTGGCACGTCGAGCGCAGGAATCGTGGGTGCGTAAACGCATCTTTGGCCTGGTCGCACCCGTGCTGCCGCTGGTCTGCGCACTCATGGCCACAAAGATTTTTCTCAGCGCCTGGCTGTTTGGCGTGGTGCTTCTCGCCGCGTCCCCCCTCTGGTTCCTTGCCGTTTACGTGCCCCTGACAATTCTCACGCCAACCTTGGTGCGGACCCATCGACGCGCTCCGCACCTCTTTCTTGCCCTTTCGATCGGCGCTGTGCTCGCAGTTCAATATGCACGCTTTGCACTTGGAGTGTCTGGTACCGCGCTGATCCTTCTGTCGTTCCTCGGTGTGTGGGGCACGGTGTACCAACTCGGGTTCTTCTTCGAACGCGTCCGCAACAACCGACGACTGGCGCAGCTGTGCGTGTCGGTCGGGCTCAGTGGGATCATTCTGGGAGGTGCGTTCGGCTATTCGCTGTCCATGGTGACCCGGGTCAACGACACCGTGTCAAACATGGGACCGCCGACGTCACAGATCGTCTTCCTCGGCCTGTTTCAGATCGGCCTCGTTGGCGTCTTACAACAACAACTACGGTGCTTCGCCTCTCGACCTCGAGTCGAACGATTCATCGACGCCGTCGGCTCGAGCCAGATGAAGATCTACGCGGTTCATCTTCCGATCTGGGTCGCCGTACTCATTGCTTTGCGCAACACGCCGCTCGCGTTGGCCGATCGCGCAACCCACAGTTGGTTGGCCCTTCGACCGCTGTGGCTGCTCCTCCCGGGAGCGATTCTGTTCTACGTCGTGAAGTCGAGCGCGATGTCGAGGATCGGCGACGAGTGCGTCAAGGCACCCACGGCGATGTAGTCGACACCTGTTGCGGCGACAGACGCAACTGCGTCGATCGTGAGCCCGCCGGATGCCTCCAGCAGTATCGCTGGATTCTTCGCCTTCGCACGGCGAACTGCTTCCGACATCTCGGCAGGGCTCATGTTGTCGAGAAGAATCTGGGTTGCTCCATGGTCGATTGCCTCGTCGAGTTGACTGAGCCGATCGACTTCGCACTGAATGATCAGGTCGGGATTGTGTGATGCCGCATACGCACGAGCGGCATCGATGGCCGCACCGACTCCCCCGGCCGCCACAACATGATTGTCTTTGATCAGCACCGCATCACTGAGGCCTCGACGATGATTCACACCTCCGCCGCAGCGCACTGCGTATTTGTCGAGGTCGCGCATTCCTGGCGTCGTCTTTCGTGTATCTCGAATCCGACACGACGTCCCCGACAACGCGTCGACCCACGTTCGTGTGTGAGTGGCGATGCCACTAAGTCGACACACGATGTTCAGGGAAGTGCGTTCGACGGTGAGAAGCGGAATCGTAGGTGCACGTACCATTGCGACAACATCGCCGCGTTTCACCAGCTCGCCGTCGCGCAACAGCGTTGTTATCGAAGACCCCGCAGGGAGTAGCGATTCGAGGATCGCGGCCAGCACGGGAACCCCGGCAATGACACCGTCCTTTCGGACCACAAATTGGGCCTCGGAGAGGTCGGAGGGATCGATGGTGCTAACCGACGTGACGTCGACTCCTCCATCGAGATCCTCGTCGATACACGCCCTCGCAAACGCAACAATCGCATCGGGGCGCAGTCCCGCTGCCAGCAAGGCGAGTCGGGTCGATTCAGAAATGGTGTTCATGGGTTGTCCTCCAAGCCCGCCCGGCGCAATCGAATGGCACCGTCGCTGTCAAGCGTGCTTACGATGCGGCGTTCCCAGTTTTGATCGGTGTCGGGGTAATCCTCGCGCCAGTGACAGCCCCGGCTCTCCGTGCGAACCTTGGCGGCAGCAAGAAGTGCGGCGGCGACCGTGGCAACGTTCGTTGCCTCCCAGCCCGCTCGGCCCGCATCGTGCTGTCCGGCCCGATGCTCGCTCAGCGCTTCGCCGGCCTCGTCAAGGCCCTCGGCCGTGCGACGAACCGCAACATGGCGACTCATCGTCGTCGCGACGCTGGCGCGAGCCATACCCCACAGTGTGGCTCCGTCGTGGGATTCGACGTCGGCATCCGACGGATCGCCGTGATCGCCAGGGTTGAGAAGAAGTTGAGCCCCAACTCGTTCGCCGTAGACCAACCCCTCGAGGAGCGAGTTCGAGGCCAGGCGATTGGCACCGTGAACACCGGTGCACGCAGTTTCACCCACTGCGTACAAACCGCTTAGCGAAGTTCGACCGAGTCGATCCGTCCACACGCCGCCACACGAGAAGTGCTCGCCAGGCGCCACGGGAATCGGGTCGGTGACGGGGTCGATACCGGCTTCTCGACACCGAGCGACGATGTTCGGGAAACGCGAGAGCAACTTCACTGCGCCGATCCGGGTCGCGTCGAGAAACACGTGGTCGAAGATTCCGCCCGGCGACTCGGCCATCCGAAGACTAATTGCCTTCGACACAACATCGCGAGGGGCCAGGTCGGCGAGGGGATGGAAACTCTCCATGACCCGTTTTCCGGTCGCGTCGAGCAGCACTGCGCCTTCGCCGCGAACTGCCTCCGAAATCAGGAGCTGTTGGCCACGCGCGTGGGGGCCGGAGTAAAAAACGGTTGGGTGAAACTGCACGAATTCGATGTCGGCCAGTGACGCGCCGGCTCGGAGCGCCGCGGCCATGCCATCGCCCGTCGCCACCGGCGGGTTCGTGGTCGATGCAAACACCTGACCGATGCCGCCGGAGGCCAACACGACGGCTCGGGCCTGGATAATGCCGATGCGCTCGCTCGCCGCCGAGTCTCCGAGGGCGACCTTCACGCCGACACAACGCGACCCGTCGGCGGTTCGCAGAAGATCAACTACGAAGGCCTCCGACCGCACATCAACGTTCGACATAGTCAGTGCACTTATTAATGCACGCTGAACCTCAGCTCCGGTGGCGTCACCACCCGCATGCACGATGCGGTTGACTCGATGACCACCTTCGCGGGTGAGCGAGAGTTGGCCGGCATCATTGAGATCGAGCTGCGCGCCGTACCCGATGAGGCGCGCAAGCTGCTGAGGACCCTCTTCGACCAACACCCGCACCGCGTGCGACGAGCACAGACGCGCTCCCGCGGCAATCGTGTCTTGATAGTGCGCTTCCGTGGTGTCGGCCAGATCGATGACGGCAGCAATTCCGCCCTGCGCCCAGCTTGTGGAGCCGGCGTCGAGGGCGGCCTTCGTGAGCAACATGACCGATCCGGTACGTGCGGCGGACAGTGCCACCATGATGCCGGCGACACCAGATCCAACGACGATCACGTCGACGGTTTCGCTGAACGTTGGTCTGGGTGCGTAGAGGCGGCGGGGGACAGCGAAGGTAGGTCCGACCGCTTGAAGCGTGTCGCTCACTCGCCGCCCCGTGAGGGCGAGCCGATGGCAATCATTCGTTCGACGGATGCTCGCGCTCTTTCAGCGACGTCGGCCGGTACATCGATCTCCCAAAGGCCTGCTCGCAGGCACGCAAGGAGTTTTTCCGGAGTGATCATTTTCATGAAGTGACAGCTCGCCCGCGGGTTCATCGGAATGAACTTCGTCGTCGAGTTGAGGCTCTCCAGCTGGTGAATAATGCCAACCTCGGTGGCCACGAGCATCTCCTTCGCCTTCGTAGTTTCGGCGAGTTTGACCATGCCACCGGTGGACAGCACGTGGGTTCGCTCTTTCGGAATGTCGCCTTCACCGGCCATCCACAGGATCGACGTGGTGCAGCCACATTCCGGGTGCACCATGACATCGGCATCGGGATGCGCGCTTACCATTTCACGAACATCAGTTGGCGAGATACCCGCGTGAACGTGGCATTCCCCCATCCAGATGTGCATGTTCGTGCGTCCGGTCTGGCGTTGCACGTGAGCGCCGAGGAATTGATCGGGCAGAAAGAGGATTTCTTGATCATCGGGAATGGAACGGACAACGTCGGCCGCGTTCGACGACGTACAGCAGACGTCGGCCTCGGCCTTGACCGCAGCGCTCGTGTTCACGTAGGCAACGACAGCCGCACCCGGATACTCGGCCTTCCATGCCCGCAACTGATCGGCGGTTATCGTGTCGGCCAGGGAGCACCCAGCTCCGAGGTCGGGGAGCAACACCCGCTTGCCCGGCGAGAGAATCTTTGCTGTTTCGGCCATGAAGTGGACGCCGCAGAAGATGATCTCGCCGGCTTCAGTTTGGGCAGCGATGCGCGAAAGGTAGAGCGAGTCGCCCACATAGTCGCCGATCTCTTGGATTTCCGGGACCTGGTAGTTATGGGCCAAGATGACCGCACCACGGTCTTTGGCCAGCCGCTTCACCTCGTGGGCCCACGTGTCGAAGGCCTCTGCGCTCAGCGTGCGTCCGTTGCTCGTCGGCTGTACGGGAATTCTGGTGCGCTCAGTCACGATTGGAGCTTAGAAGACACCGCCGCGCTTCCCGGGTGACACATGTCTCAATCATTTGAGACATGAATGTCTCATCCATCGTTTACGGTGAACGTCGTGGGAGAGCGCCTCGACGACGAACTCTTGAATACTGCCGTTGCTACCCTCGCTGCGAATCCGGGCGCGTCGCTCCAAGACATCGCCGATGGTGCTGGAATATCGCGGGCGACGTTGCATCGCCGATTTGCCAGCCGCGACGAGTTGCTCCTCGCCATCGGCGACTGGGCGCTGGGTCAGGTCGAATCAATTGCCCGGTCTGTCGAGTCACGCCAGCTTGCCGGCCTCGGCGCTCTTGAGGTAATCCTCGAACAAGCCGTCCTCCTCGCCCCAAAGATCGGTTTCTTGATCTCCGAGCACTCCCTGGAGTGCGACACCGCCTTTATGGGCCGCGTCGAGGCGACGATGCACCAATGGCATCGCGCAATTGAGGATGGGCAGCGACGCGGAGAGATCAGAGTCGACCTTCCGGCCCGTTGGATTGTCGACGCCATCGAAGGCCTTCTCATCGCCGTGTTTCATGGCCAGCGGCGTGGCTTCACGGCCCCTGCCGACGCCTTGCGCCTGGTTCGACTCACCTTGCTCGAAGGCATTCTCGCGTCCCCGAACACTGCAGCACCGACCCAGTAACTCCCTCATCCGCTATCCCCGGAGGACATCATGCTCGCCAACCTCGCCCGCTTCTGCTTTCGCAAACGAAAGATCGTCCTTGGCGCGTGGATCGCGCTTCTGCTCACTTCTGGCTTCCTGCAGGCCAAACCGGGAGCTGACTATCGAACCGAATTCGGTCTCCCGAGTTCGGAGAGCCAAAAGGGTTTCAAGGTGCTTGAGGACAACTTCGGGAGCAGCGGTGGCAGCTTCGCTGCACAGTTTGTCTTTCAAGCGCAACAGGGCGTTGATGACCCGGCAGTCAAAGCTGCCATGGAGACGTTCTTCGCCACGGCCGGCAAGCTCAAAGGTCTGACCGTTACCTCCCCGTACACTGCGCCCGGAGCCTTGCAGGTGGCTCGACAAGGTGAACTCGCCGACAAACTGGCCTATGCAGACGTTGCCCTCGATTCCGACCTTTCGCAACAAGATCTGCTCGCATATCGAAAGAAACTCATTGCCGCTCAGCCCAAGATCGAAGGTCTCGAGATTCTCCTCGGCGGCCAAGCGTTCGGCGAGTTCCAGCCACCGGAGACCGAACTCATCGGTCTGGCGTTTGCGGTTGTCATCCTCATCCTTGCCTTCGGGTCGGTACTGGCGATGGGTCTGCCCATCGGTACCGCGCTCTTTGGGATCTTCGTCGGCTCAGGACTCTTGGCGATCGCCACTCAGTTCCTTTCGGTCCCGGATTTCACCCCCTTTATCGGCATCATGATCGGCCTCGGAGTCGGGATCGACTACGCACTGTTCATCCTCTCGCGATATCGGGACGGACTCCGCGCCGGTCTGAGTTATGAAGAGGCAACCGTCGACGCTATGGACAGCGCTGGCCGCGCAGTGTTGTTCGCCGGCATTACGGTAATCATAAGTGTGCTTGGCATGTGGCTCATGGGTCTCAAGTTCATTCAGGGGCTGGCCGTTGGTGCATCAGTCACGGTCCTCGCCGTGTTGGCGGCGTCGATGACTCTCCTCCCCGCGCTCCTCGGTTTCGCCCAGCACCGAATCGACATCACCAAGCGACGTGGCGTGCTCGCATCCGCCGGACTGGCGTTGGTCTTCCTAGGCGGCGGCATCAAGCTCCCCGTTCTTTCGATGATTGGCGCGCTTACCATTGTCGTGGCGATCGTGGGTGGGTTCTTTGTTCCTGCACTCAAGAAGATCGTCCCGCATCGACCCGAAAAGCCACTGCGCGACACCATCTGGTATCGCTGGAGCCGACTGGTTCAGCATCGCCCGTGGCCAATGGCCATCATCGGCTTCGTTGTCCTCGCTCTCCTTGCCGCACCAGTGTTCTCCCTACGGATGGGCTTCTCCGACGAAGGAAACTTCCCGAAGGAGACACAAACGCGGCGGGCCTATGACCTTGTTGCGGAAGGCTTCGGGGCCGGGTTCTCCAGCCCGATGGTCATCGCCGCCACACTCGCCGCCCCCGCAGACATGCAGACAATGGCCAAACTGCAGGCCGACATTGCTGCCGACCCGAACGTAGCCTTTGCGAGCCCCCCGATTCCTTCACCAGATGGAAAGGCTGCACTCATCCGCGTCATCACCAAGTCGTCGCCACAGGACATCGAGACGGGGCGCCTTATCGATCGACTCCGCAATGACTTGGTTCCGACGAACACCGAGGGCTCGGGGGTCCACGCGTATGTTTCCGGCGCGGGCCCCGCGAACAAGGACTTCGCAAGTTACCTGGCCAAACGGACCCCAATCTTCTTTGGCGCCGTTCTCGGTCTTTCGTTCCTGCTCCTGATGGTCGTGTTCCGATCACTGCTCGTGCCGCTCAAGGCCGTCATTATGAACCTGCTCTCCATTGGTGCGGCGTACGGCATCGTCGTCGCCATCTTCCAGTGGGGTTGGTTACATTCGCTTCTTGGCCTGGGCGCAGGTGCACCGATTGAACCATTCCTCCCGATGATGTTGTTTGCGATCGTGTTCGGACTCTCGATGGACTACGAGGTGTTCCTGCTCTCACGTATGAAGGAAGAATTTGATCGCACGGGTGAAAACGCCAGCGCCGTGGCCGATGGTCTGGCTATGACCGCCCGAGTGATTACCGCCGCCGCCGCCATAATGGTTGTGGTGTTCGGTGCCTTCGTCCTGGAAGAGGACCGGACCGTGAAGATGTTCGGTATCGGCCTCGCCTCGGCAGTATTCCTGGACGCAACAATCGTCCGTATGTTACTGGTGCCTGCCACGATGGAGTTGTTGGGCGCAAGGAACTGGTGGATCCCGAACTGGCTCGACAAAGTGCTGCCGCGAATCAACGTCGAAGGCCACCACCACGAAGCACTAGCAGCCCCTACCGCTGCCACCGCGACCATGAAGGTATAAACACTTACGAAACCGCTGCGACCTCAACTCGGGTGTCGTTGAAACAGGCACCGCCGACCAACGCGTCGGCGGTGGCTGGAATCAATACGTTGAGGCCGACGCCCCCTTCATATTCGCGAAGCCACATTCCCTTCGGGGTCACGACGGTGCCGCGGCATGTATCCCTGCTCACTACCACGGTCATGGCCACGCGTCCACGTTCGTTGTAAACCAGCACCGACTGTCCATCGGCGAGCGAGCGCGCAGCTGCATCGTCGGGGTGCACCACGACATCGAGTTTCGGGCTCTGAAACTCACCGAACATCGAGCTGATGGTTTTTGACGTTGCCGGCGAGATCAACGTAAGCGGGTAGGCAGCATCGACAACAGGGACGTACCGGGGTGCGCCTTGGACGGGATCGATCAGTTGCGCTCGACCGCCGGTTGGAAACACGTCGACGAATTGACGAGGTGACGTTCGAACAACTCGGGGTCCAACGTCATCGACGCAATTCTCAAACGCGCCCGACGGCATCTCCCAGCCAAAGCCCAGCCCGTTCGCAATCGCGAGACCGACTTCATCGTTGGAGCGGCTCTCCCCCACCCGCTCGATCACGGCGCGAACGGGCGCAATGGTAAACGATCCGTAGCTACCGGCCACGTCTTCGATTTCGAACGCCGTCGTGGCAGGTAGAACGACGTCGGCGAAACGGGCGGTGTCGGTCATGACCTGATCGTGCACGACGGTGAACACGTCGCTGCGTCTGAGCGCGGCGTGGACCGCCACCGAATCGGGGCACATGACAGCAGGGTTCGATCCCTGGATGAACAGAACGCGACACGGATCGGTCGCCGCAGACGCCAACCACTCCCCGATGCGATGCATCGGCACCGTCCTGCGGACAGGTGAAGGGGTTGCCCCATTCGGCCAGCGACGCATTGGATCTTTGGCAACGCCGGATGACGTGGTGCCGATGATGCCCGACCCGAGCTCGCCGAAATGTCCCGCGAGAACGGGCAGCGCAAGGATCGCCCGACACGCAGCCCCGCCGTTTTCGTTGCGTTCCTGTCCCCACCCGATCCGTAGCACCGCCGGTTTGGTGGTGCCGTACAGTTCAGCAAACGCTTCGATGTCGGCGACATCCAACCCACAAATCGCCGAGGCCTCGGCGACCGAAGTTCGCGACGCTGCGGCCACGAACTCATCGCCGCCATCGACATATTGGGCGAGGAACTGGTGATCGATGTAGCCCTTCTGCGCCCAGTGGTTCGCAACGGCGAGCGCCAACACCACATCGGTACCCGGCCGAACCGCCAAATGAAGGTGAGCGCGTTTCGCCATGGCGGTGCGTCGAGGGTCGATCACAATGACCTTCGCCCCGTTTTTCACGGCCTGTTGCACAAGCGGCGGAAAGTGAGTGTTGGAGATCGTCGGGTTCGCGCCCCAGATCACCACAACCTTGGCGTGAATGACATCGAACGGATCAGTCGTGATAAGCCCGGGGATCACGCTGTTCCAGGCCGCGCTTCGCGTCGCCCCACAGATCGTATGCGGCACCTGGGTGGCCCCGATCTCCTTAAAAAGCGCTTCGGTGAGACCATCGGCCTCGTGGATTCCGGTTGACGAGTTGTACGTGAACGCAACAATCGAATCACCGCCGCCTGTCGCGATACTTGATTTCATCTGTGCACATATCAGTGCAATCGCCTCGTCCCAGGATGCTTGGCGAAACTCACCGGATCCCTTCTCGCCGACGCGGATCAAGGGCGTGAGCAGACGATCAGGCCCGTAGACGCGTTTGGCGTGGCTTTTCACCTTCTTGCAGATCCAGCCGTCGGTCAGCGGATTTCCCGGTCCAGCCTCGATGTCGGTGATCACCCCGTCGGTCACCGTGACCGACAGCGAGCACGCATCGGGGCAATCCAACGTGCACGCAGTCGAATGGACATGGGTGCCAGCAACGGTCGTCATGGGCTGAGCCTAACCACGACGCCATCGTTGTGCCGGACCTATTCGCCGGAGCCGAATGACCGAACTCCGAGACGGCCTCAAATTACCTGGCCTCAAATTACCTGGCAATGGGAATAGCAGCCGAAGTTTCGATCGCCTGATCAGGGCTCAACCCGCCTTCGACGTCGGGCCCGGCTGGACACGACCTCGTGGAAGTGCTTCGCTTCAATGCGAGGCACTTTCGCTTCACGTTTTCATCCGGTGTGCGCCCTCAGCGATCGCCGGCGAAAGGACACCATGGCAGTGACATCATCGTGCAGGGTGGCCGTTGTCCAACGTCCGCCCGTGCTGCTCGACCGAGATGCGACCATGAAAGCCGCCGTACAGCACCTGCATGAGGCCGCAGACTCGGGTGCCGGCCTGATCGTGTTCCCGGAGACGTACGTCCCTGGGTACCCCGTTTGGATCTGGTCGCTTCGGCCGGGTGAGGACTACGAACTCACCGAGGTGATTCATCGTGAGTTGTTGGAGAACAGCGTCAACCTCGCCGGCGATGACTTGCTGGCGCTGCGCGACGCTGCGGCTGAGCGCGGTGTGATGGTCGTCGTCGGCGTTCACGAGCGCGACAGCCAATTCAGCCGGGCGACGCTGTACAACACCCTCGTCATGATTGGAGCGGACGGAAGCATCCTCAACCGCCACCGCAAGCTCATGCCGACCAATCCTGAGCGGATGGTCTGGGGCCAAGGCGACGCGAGCGGCCTCCGTGTGATCGAAACTCCTTTGGGTCGCCTCGGAGGCCTGATCTGTTGGGAGAACTACATGCCACTGGCCCGCTTCGCTCTCTATGCGGAGGGAGTCGAGATCTATGTGGCGTCTACGTGGGATTGCGGCGGCACCTGGGTCGCCAGCATGCAGCACATCGCCAAGGAAGGTCGGTGTTGGGTGATCGGCTCGGGATGCTCATTCCGAACGGCTGACGTGCCGGCGAACTTTCCCGGACGGAAAGAACTTTTCAGCAACGATGACAAATGGCTCAACTCGGGAGACTCCGTGGTCGTCGGTCCGGGCGGCGACATCGTCGCTGGACCCCTCCACAACGAACATGGCATCGTGTTTGCCGACATCGACGTCGGTCGAGCGGCGCCAGCCCATCGCGTGCTCGATGTGGCGGGTCACTACAACCGCCCGGACATCTTCCGCCTGAGCGTCGATCGGGCAATCCAGACGCCTATTACCTATCGGTGATTTCGAGGGACCTGATCATCGGTTTGTCATCGGTTTGTCATCGGTGGAGAAATTGGAATTCCAGTCGATCCCAAAATGACCAAGAGTTCACCCTCGTACTGCTGAGTGCCGGGGACCGTCTTACACGGTGGCCCAGAACGTCTCGAGCGTATGGGCGCCGAGTTGAGGATTCTGCAACATCCACCAGTGCCCGACTCCGGGGAGATCAACGGGCGTGGCCCCCATTCGCTCGGCCATCGCGTGTGCGAGCACCGGCCCTCCTACGAACGGGTCGTTCTCGGCCGCGATCACGAGCCCGGGTCGTGCCCGTGCCTTTTCCGCGTCGGTGCCCCACTCTTGCATGGCCGGTTGCGCCGCTGAGCGATACAGCGCGAGGACACATCGAGCCATCTCCTCGTCGCCCGCATCGGCGAAGGACTCTGCGACGTCGCCGGTGATACCCATGGAGTTGTATCGGGCGATCCTGTCTACGCGTGGCGTTGCGAGTTGGTTTGCGAAGAATGCTTCGCCGTCGCCCTCGGTCTGCCAGATCTTCGCCAAGTCATGCCAGACGTAGTTTTCGTGCAGCAGACCTGCGACATCGCTTGCCCAGCACCGTATGAGGTCGGGCCGCAGGCATGCGACGCGACACACAAAACCTCCGCCCCAGTCGTGGCCCACTAGGTCGACCGGTTCGCCGATCGCTTCCAGTTCGGCGATTAGCCAGTCCACATACGATTCCTTGTTCGCCGAAAATCCCGCCGGTGCCGGGATCCCGAAACCGGGAAGGCGGAGGGCGACCACATCAGTGCGGCCGAGTTCCTGAAGAAGCGGTCGCCAAACGGCCGGCTTTTCAGGGTTCCCATGGACGAAGACGGCGGTCATGCGTTTACGGTGCTCGCGGGGCACTTATCGTGCGACCCGACGGCGCATCGTCGAGGCCCGCGTGCGGGCCACTTCGCATGTGTCAACACCATGCTGGTTAATGTCAAGGTAGACCATTTCACATCGACGTCACGTCTGCGCTAACCGGGCGCACTCCAGGAAGGTTTTGCGCGCGTCGTACGACGCGGACGACCGGTAGGCCTCGCCTCACTTCTCATTCCTGCGCCTCGCTAACACGCCCCCGTCACGCTGCATCGCTACGATGGAGTCATGCGCCCGTAACGAGTGACCACCCTGCCCTGTCATCACACTCCCAGGAGATCATTCGCGATGCCTACATACGCCAAGTCGCCGACCGAGAATCGTGTTGCACTTATAACCGGTGTTTCGCGTCGCATCGGCATAGCCGCCACCGTCGCTCGACAACTCCTTCGTGGTGGAATCGCTGTCTACGCGACCGGATGGCATGCGCACGACGCTGACCAGCCGTGGGGAGTCGACCCGCTCGGTTCGACGGCCACCCTCTCGATGATTACCGAGGACGTACCCGATGCAGAACAGCGGTTCCACTACGTAGAAGCGAACCTTGGCGACGCAACGGTGCCGGACCGCCTGGTGCGCAATACGGTCGAGCGGTTTGGGGCGATCGATATAGTTGTCGCATGCCACGCTCGATCCGGTGCCCAAAACCTACGTGAACTTACCGTTGAGGAGCTCGACAGGTGCTGGGCCGTCAACGCACGCGGAACGATCTTGTTGGCACAGGCGCTTCTCGCTCATCGTGGTGTCGACCGAGAAGGCGGCCGAATGATCACATTTTCAAGTGGGCAGCATCTCGGGCCAATGCCCGACGAGTTGCCGTACATCGTGTCGAAGGGAGCGATCCAACAAATGACGGCATCGCTCTCCGACGCCCTGATCGATCACGGAATAACAGTGAATTGCATCAACCCGGGGCCGGTTGACACGGGTTATGCCGATGCCGACACGCTTGAGCGAGTTCGCGTTAGTTTTCCCGCTCAGCGATGGGGTCAACCCTCCGACGTTGCGTCGCTCGTGCGCTTTCTCGTAAGCGCCGAAGGTGGGTGGATCACCGGCCAGACGTTGAACTCCGAGGGCGGCTGGCGCGGACGCTAGGCATTCGGCCCAAAGTCGGAACGCGTCGCGACCAACTCGGCCTTTCGGCCGATTTTCGGATCGAATTCGCCGAGTTGGTCGCGTTGCTACCCCGAGTTGGTCGCGCGCCTACGCCGAGTTGGCGCTACCGGCCGAGCTCGGCGATGAGGTCGCTAACGATCGACGTTTTGCGCCCGCTCCGCTCCCATCGATCGGCGATCGCGTCGTGATCCACTCGGCCCGACGCCGTCGGCTCGAAACGGATCCGGGCAAGCGCCCAGATCCGAAGCATGTTGGGCTCAAGGGGTTCGTGATAGGCGGGGAACGCCTCGAGCCCATCCCACAGTTCGCTTGGATCCAGGTCGGCGATCCCCGAGGCAACGTCAGGAAACACGCTTTGCGTCGCCATGCCCGCCGGACGCTCAAAGCCAGAAACGGGGTGCAATCGCCACTCGATTGCGACGCCGCCGGGACCATCGTCGTCGATCCAGACTTGTGATCCGTTCACATACGAATCGACGGGATCGCCGAGGGTAGCCAGTACTGCGGCCAGCAGTTCGGGGCTGGTCAGCCACACGCAACACGGCACCGAATCGAGCGCAATCCGATCGTCGTCGGAGATGCCCTCATCATCGGTGCTCATGTCAGCCCTCCACCGTGAGGAGTTGGTCGACAGGGGCAAACGAATCCGTAAGCACGCGTGCTGATCCGACCCACCCCTTCAATGCGGACCCAGATCGAATCTCAACGTCGATATCCACTTCTCGATACCGGGCAGCAAGTGCATCCAACGCGAGCGGCGAGTCCGAGGCCAGCACAATGAAGTTTGCGCCCGTCTCACCCACAAAGGCCTCCCGTGGCGTCGCTACCGCAACATTGGAAAAGACCGCCATAACGGTTGCGACCTCAGCCTTCGCGAACTTCGCCGGAGCCCCGTCGATGACATTCAATGCGTACATGCCATTTGGTTTGAGCGACGTTCGAACTAGCTTCGTGAATTCCTTGGTCGCGAGATGCCAAGGGACTGCCTCGCCCCCGAACGCATCTCCGACGACAAGGTCATACGACGCCGGAGCAGCACGCCTCATCGCAACGCGCCCGTCCTCAGCCCGAGCGACCAGGGAATCATCGGTCACCAGGCCCAACTTTTCCCGGTCGAGCTTGATGACTGCGGGGTCTCGTTCGATGACAAGGTTGTATGACCCGGGCCGGGTTTTCCGAATGTATCGGGGAATCGAGAACCCACCACCGCCTATATGGAGTCCACGAATGGCTTGACCGCTAGGAAAGGCGACGTCAGTGGCTGCGCCAATCGATTGTGTGTACTCGAAGATCAGCTTCGCGTCGTCGTCGAGGTCAACGGCGCTGTGCTGCAATGTGTCGAGTTGCAGGATACGAACTCGCGGACTGTCGTCAATCACGCTCGCGCAGAAGTACGACGTCTCCACGTCGCACGGTGTGTGATGCAGGGGCACCGATCCGCCAGCACCTCCGGCGATGATGAACATCGCCACTGGCACAAATGATCCACGCGCCGACGCTGCTGCGGTTCGACGCGTCGAGAGCCAGAGCAGTGCGCCCATCGCCACCAGAAGAGCGCCGACAAGGAACAGAATCAACGGCGACGGGATTGTAGCGACAAGGAGAAATCCTGCGATGAACGTTCCGAAAATCGCGCCCGCAGTGCCGATGGCCGAAAGCCGCCCGACCTCGCGTCCGGTTCGGCTCAGATCCTGGAGCGACGCTTTCACGAGCAGCGGGGACACCGTCGACGCCATGAGTGCCGGGGGTAGAAACGCGAACACCACCAGGAGCACTGCCTGCAGGGGTGGCGAATCCACGTAGAGCCGGGCATCGAAGTCGGTGAATAGCCACGCCGCGAATCGAAGCAGGGCCAGCGAGGCGAACACGAGACTGCCGGCTGCCATGAGCGTGAGACACACCCAACGGACCGGGTCGCCGCCGTCAGCCAATCGGCCACCAAGCCACGCCCCGAGTGAGATACCAGCGAGAACCACGCCAATGATGGCGGTGTACGTCTGCAAGGTCACGCCGACGTAGGGGGCGAGAAGTCTCGACGCCACGATCTCCATCACCAAAACGGCGGCAGACGTTGTAAAGGCGACAAGAGCCGCAACCCGACGATGCATGGCTCAGAGTCTGTCGTGTTTGCGCCACGTTCGTGACGACGTCGCAAACGCGGCCCGATGTGCCCGCTAAGTCACTAAGTTGGGACGGTGCCGATCCCTCCCCCCGACCCACACGCACCGCACCGGCCAGCGCATCTGGTGGTCGTCGGTGCCGCGGCGGGGATCGCCCGGTGGTTTGGCGAGCATGTGCTCCACGTCGCTCCATGGTCAACAGTCACGCTGCTCGACGCCGCTGAATCGATTCGTACGGTGGAATCACCGTACCCGGAGCCGGTCCTGCGGGGCCAGGTGACCAATAGCTTTGCGACGCTCTGCGCCGATGTGCAGCGGGCAATTTCGGCTCCCGATACTGCTGTGGTCCTGGGGGTCCCGCTCGACACCCTCCGTGACGTCGCCGAGTGGCTTCTCCCACATCTTGACCCGACATCAGTCGTCATCGACCTGTCCCAGGATCGTCTGCGCGCAGATGAAGTTCTTCGCGGCGTCCGACCGGACATCGCACCGGTTGGAGTTCACGCGCTCGTGGGGATATCGGCACCCAGCGCCGATGGACAGGGATTCATCGTCTGTCCCTCATCCGGGCCAAGCACAGAGCAATATCGGGCGCTGCACCGCTGGATTACCGATGCCATCGAAGCGGCCGGCGGGGCCGTGAACGTCGTGACTGCAGAACGCCATGATGAGATCATGCGTTACGTGCAGACGGCGTCGCACCATGCACTTTTGACATTTGTCGACGTGTTGCACCAGTCGGGTCTCGACCTCGAGCGTGACCTGTGGGCGAATCGCACTCCGGTGTTCGAAGTACTGCTCGCATTGGCCAGCCGGGTTCTCACCCCCGGACAAGACGCCACGACAGCGTCAATTCAAAACGCCGACCCGGCGTCGGCGGTTGCGCTGGCGTTCGGAGCGGCACAATCCGCGCTCGCCGACGGGAAACGCAACGATCTCCCTGCGTACCTCGCATCGCTTCGTGCCCCGTTTCCCGGTTCGCTGTTCACCAAGATTACGCAGGTGGGCGCAATCGCCACGAGCGCCGTGCAAGCCACGCGGACGGAAATTTCGCGTCAACGGCGCGCCGATGGCCTGGTCGGCGTGGTCTCGCTGAGCGGAAACGATCGACTCCACGTCGGTCATATCGAGACGATCACTCCGACGTCGTTTGTGCTGCGCGAGATCCTCGTTGGGCAGCCTGGTCGTGGGGCGCTTCTCGTTGATGATGCCGCCGCTGCCAACGCTAAGCGACTGGGCATCGGTGGCAAGCCCAAAAGCATTGAGTTCACGCTCGGCCGCGTCCGCGTCCTCTCCAACGACGAGCTTGAGACAGCACTCAACGAATGGCTGCCGACCGTGGCACGGGGAACCAAACTCCTTGTGCCCGAATCAATCAGTGGACGCTCTGCTGTTCATGTTGTGGAGAGTACGGCCGGCGTGGCGAGTGCCGAATTGGTTTCCGAAGAGGTCCGTCTCGGCCAACGAGAGATCGTGGTTCGCGTCCATACGCGAAACGACCGCAATCTCGATGATCTCGAACGCGCGATCTCGGCTCGTATCGATGAAGTGTTTGTGTGGCCCGATGGTGTCGTGTTGCCAATCAGCACCACCACCAAGGCGGCCGTCGGATTTCTCGGACCAGCAGGCACCTTCTCCGACACCGCAGCACGCCAACTCACTCGTCTCCTCCCATCCGGGACTCGGGAGCAGGCAACGAGAAGCGAATTCGCGGAGTTTCGACACATCCTCGCCGCGGTCGCCGATGCGACAATCGGGCTCGGAGTTGTGCCAATCGCCAACTCTTCCACCGGGCTCGTTGACCTGGCCGCCGGCGCACTGTTGCTGGGCGATCCCTCGCTCACGGCCGGAGGTGTCGTCGACGTGCTCGTTCGATTCGACGCCTATGTGGCACCGGGCGTCACCTTCACGCCGGGCATGACCCTCTACACGCACCCCCAAGTCATTCGGCAATGCTCGGCCTTCATCGCCGCCCACTCATTGCGCGCCGTCGAATGTTCATCGACCACCGAAGCGTGTCGCCTTGTGGCCGAACAGGGCGAAGGCGTCGCCATTGCAAACGTCGGCCTCCAAGGCGAAGTTGGCCTGGACCTCGCCCGCGCAAGCGTCGGAAACCTCGCCGGCGCAGTCACGCGCTTCCTCGTCATCGGAAACGCCGGTGCATTCGCGCCCAGTCCACGAATCGACGCGACTCTCCGCAGCGTCTGGCTGGTCGACGACCCGACAGGACTTCCGGTACCAAAAGGCTCGCGCTTCGACGAGTTGCTCCACGGACCTTCCGGACGACTACTGGTCATCTCCACCGATCCTCACCGTCTCGACGCCAGCGACGGTACCCGCTTCCTCGGAACCTTCCCGTGGTCGCCACGTACACCGGTCGTTGTCGTTTCATGAGTGGCGTTCCGCAATGAACGCCCCCACAGAGTCACCGTGGAAGTTGTTGCTCCGTGGACTTACGAAACGGTGTCCACGATGTGGAGGAGGACGTCTTTTCAAGCGGTGGACGACGATGGTTGCGGAGTGCCCGACATGCCGGTACCACTTCGAACGCGAGGAAGGATTTTTCCTTGGCGCAATGGTTGTGAACATTGCCGTCACGGAAGCGCTCATCATCGCAGTGATTGCGATCGGATTCGGAGTCACCCTGCCCGATCCACCCCTGGTGAAGCTCGCCGCGCTGGCGGGACTTGGTGGGTTCCTCACTCCTTTCGTTGCGTACCCGTTTACGAAGACGACCTGGAGCGCAGTCGACATGATTATGCGAGACACCATGGGTGAGTCCTTCGGTCGTACGGGTGGACGCCAGCCGGGAACACGGCCGTCGCGCCCGAAGCACGACGATTCCAATCCATAAGCACACCTATGGCCGACGGCAGATTCGCACCCAGCCCTACGGGGCTCCTCCATCTCGGTAACCTTCGTACGGCACTTGTGGCGTGGCTGTACGCGCGCTCGACCCGTTCGGCGTTCCTGGTGCGAATGGAGGACCTTGACCCCGTTACATCGAGTCGAGAGCACGAGGAGGTTCAGTTGGCGGACCTCAAGGCGTTCGGCCTTGACTGGGACGCCTCGGTGGTTCGACAGTCAGAACGACTTGACCTCTATCGCGATGCCATCTCTCAGCTCAGCGCAGAGGGACTTGTCTATCCGTGTTGGTGTTCGCGTCGTGAGATTGCCGAGGCATCACAGGCGCCGAACCAACCCGACCTCCCGGAAGGTGCGTATCCGGGGACGTGTCGCGAACTTTCTTCGGCAGAACGCAACGAGCGACGCTCCAGCGGACGCCCTCCGGCTCTGCGGCTGCGCGGCGATGGACAGGTTCGCACCTTCGTCGACGCAATTCATGGCGAGTTCTCGGGGCGGATCGACGATGTCGTGCTCGCCCGGGCGGATGGTATGCCCGCGTATAACTTGGCGGTCGTGATCGACGATGCGCTCCAGGGGATCCGACAGGTTGTTCGCGGCGACGATCTGTTGACCTCCACTCCTCGCCAGATGTACATCGGCCAATTGTTGAACCTGCCGTCAATTTCCTATGCACACGTTCCTTTGGTGCTGAGTTCTTCCGGCAGGCGCCTTGCGAAGCGTGATGGCGCGGTTTCGCTCGCCGGGCAGCGCCAGATTGGTCGCTCCCCGGCCGACGTTTGCGGGATTCTCGGGGCAAGCCTTGGACTGGGCGAGAAGGGTCCCGTGCGACCAAGAGATCTGCTGACCGAATTCGGCCGGACCACGCTACCGACCAAACCGTGGATCGCGTCCGACGAACTCCTTGGAACCGCCGCACCATCAGCCGGATAAACGCCGATACTTTGGCCATAGGCCGAACGGCCCTATCGATGCGAAAGATCCATTGACCCGTAAACGCCGCGCTTCGATGCGCCGATAGGAGCGACGTCCCTGCGCAACTTGGAGCTTTCTGTGTCACACCGGTACCTTTCCCGTCATTCGAATCGAGCCCTCCGAATACGGCTGAGCCGCGTCTCGCGAGTGGCCGTTGGTCTGACGCTCATCACCGCCGGTCTGGCCCACACGACGCGAGCCAGCGCGCAGCCCGAGTCCTACTCCCTCGGCAACCGCGTGTGGCTGGATACGAACAACAACGGTCGTATTGACGGAGCCGAACCAGGCATCAATGGCGTGAGCGTCATTTTGCTCGACAGCGTCGGAAGCGTGTACGACGGTGACTCCGGGCAGACCGGGGTGCAGCCGCTGACGATGCTGACCGCAAACGGCGGCTACTACCGCTTCGACTACCTACCACCGGCGGAGTATCGAGTGCGCGTGGAACCATCGAACTACGGATCCGGCGGCCCGCTGGCCGGGACCGAATCATCCACCCTGACAGATCTCGACCCGAACAACGACGACGACCTCGACGACAACGGTCTCAACCCGAGTCAGCTTTCGGACTACGCAACCCTCGGCGTTGCTTCAAACGTGGTGACCGTTGGCAACAACATGGAGCCGCTTTCCGAACTCGATGTCGATCCGCTCACCGGAGCAACTGATGCTCCCGATCAGCGCTCGAACCTCACCGTTGACTTCGGCTTCTACAACCCATCGGCACCAGTCGAGAAATACTCGCTCGGGAACCGCGTGTGGATGGACACCGACGACAGCGGCACCATCGGTAGCGGCGAGGTGGGAGTCGATGGCGTGACCGTGACGTTGCTCGATGGGTCGGGCAACATCGTCGACGGCGACACCGCTCCCGGTACCCAAGCGATCACGCGGATCACGGCGAACGGCGGTTATTACCGCTTCGACGACCGCGATGGCGGTGACTACCGCGTGATGGTCAATGCGTCGAACTTCGCGACGGGCGCACCGTTGAACG
The DNA here is from genome assembly GCA_031429095.1 of Acidimicrobiia bacterium. Classification (GTDB taxonomy): domain Bacteria; phylum Actinomycetota; class Acidimicrobiia; order Acidimicrobiales; family JANYDT01; genus JANOYY01. The sequence continues at coordinate 163,545 of JANOYY010000133.1, forward strand.
CCAAGGAGTCATCGACTCCAACCGCAGTCGACCCCGCGACCACTGACTCCGATGACAGCGGCATCAATCCGCCCACGACGAATGACTACCTCCTGTCGGGCGTCGCCTCCGCGACACTCACCCTTGGAGGCAATGCCGAGCCAACAACGGAGACTGATCTCGATCCAACCAACCCGGTCGGCGAAGCGCCGAACAACCGATCGAATCTGCATCTCGACTTCGGGTTCATCATGCTCGTCGCGGTGACAACAACCAGCTCCACAACGACTCTCCCCACAACGACAACAACAACGCCAACGACGACCACAACGCCAACGACGACCACAACGCCAACAACCACGACAACGACGACGACGACGACGACGACGACGATTCCGAGCATCGTCTTGGATTCAACAACCACCACGACCACCACACCTGTCGCCACAACCACACCGGTCGCCACAACAACAACCACGACAGTCGCCACGACAGTCGCCGCGACAACAACTGCGCCGACAACGACCGTTGTAGCTCCGATTACCACCACTGCACCTTCGACAACACTGCCCACCAGACCAACCTGTGCAAACCCCGACATCAAGTCGGGGGTCTCGTCGCACGTGTTCGTCGACGCCAACAACAACGGTGTGCGCGACCTCGGTGAAGCTGGCGTTGCCGGAGCGCAGATTGAGATTCGAACGAGTACGGGCGCCGTTGTCGGTACAGTGGCGACTGACGCCGACGGCAAGTACGTGCTGTCGTGCCTTGTGCCTGGTGACTACACGATCACCATCGTGGGCGGTATTGCCCCGGAACTGTCGTTCCTTTCCAAGAAGACGACGACGGTGTCGGTGCTCGGCGAATCGATCACGAACGCCGACTTCCGTGTACAGGGCAATGAGATCATTGCCCTCACCGGTTCGAATCGCCCGCTACAAAACACGGGGTTCGCGATGATGCTCGTCGGACTCGGACTCACCGTATTGCTGTGGCCGGGTACCCTACGCCGCCGCCATAAATAGTGCACGCAAGCGGGAGTCCTGCGCGCGTGGACGGGCGGAGTTCTCCCCGCCCGGCACCCGATTCGGACACTCGGCCAGGTGGAAGGAACTTCTGCGGCGATGCCGTGGACCGGAACTCCTACTTCCGGAAGTTCTCGAAGTAGCGACTTGGTGTCGGGCCGTGTTGACCCTGATACTTTGAACCCGCCGCGGACGATCCATACGGGTTGTCGGCGGGGGTGGTCATCCGAAGAAAACTCACCTGGCCGATCTTCATCCCCGGATAGAGCGTTATGGGCAGCGTCGCCGCATTCGAAAGTTCGAGGGTGATGTGGCCGTTGAAGCCGGGATCGATGAAACCAGCGGTGGAGTGAATGACGACACCGAGACGTCCAAGACTTGACTTGCCCTCGATTCGCGCCACCATGTCGCTGGGAACTCCCACGCGTTCGGCCGTCGATCCGAGCACAAACTCGCCAGGATGAAGGATGAACACGTCGTCGGGACCGATTTCGATTAGTTCGGTGAGGTTTTCTTGGTTTTCCTTCACGTCGATGATGCCGGTGGTGTGATTTCGAAACACCCGGAAATAACGATCAATTCGCAGATCGATTGACGACGGCTGAACATTCGCCGGCTCGTACGGATCGATCACGATCCGTCCGGCAGCGATCTCTTCACGAAGGGTGCGATCAGACAGGATCATGGCCCCACCAACTTAGTTGGCCGATGCGACGGTTGCGGGCGTCCACTGGCCTTCCATCACGCGATTTCCGAACGAGACTGTCACACCCCAGTGCAAGGATCGCTCCATGGGTTCCAACAGCTCGAAACGCCGCGACAGCAACCGACAACGAGATAGCCAATTTGACAGCCGCGCCTACGCCGAAGAGCGCGCTTGGGCACGCTGGCAGAATTCTTCTGCCCAACCGGGGCGTACCGAGCCCGGCGCACCAGCGCCCGACGCCGAGCTGCACGCCCGGGCCAAATCATTTCTCACCGAGGCCCTCGGCCTATCGATTCGTGGGCATGAAGGGCAACTCTTGGAGGCGATCGAGTCGCTCACCTCCTCATCGCTTTCCAGCGGCCGTCGGGCCGGCGTCGTTGTGCTTGAGGATGAGCTCACGGCCGAGGTTCGCACGAAGTTCACCGAAGGATGGCAGCCGCTCGATCTCGCACATGTTGTCGCGAAGCTCCAATCCGACGATCACCGGAGTGTGCTGGTTTCGGTCTTGTGCCTCGAGCAAAGTACCACTACGTGCACATATCTTGATGAACGGTGGGAACGCCAGCTTCGGATTCTCGACGTGCTTCCCAGCAGGGCGGCCAACAAGGTCGCATCGGTGTTCGTCGAGCCAACTGCGCACTCTCTCGTCACCGAAATGCGCCTCATCAACGAAGTGCGCGTTGGCATCGAATTGCTGATTTGCGTGCGACGCCTCCCGAAGCTCCCGATCCTGCTGCAGCGGCCCAGCGAAAAGCCGCTCGCCGTGAAGTCCACAAGCACGGAGTCGGCGAAGCTCGACGAGAAGGTGCTCGCCAAAGTGCGCGGCCTCCTCGCCAAGGCAGAGTCGACCACATTCGAGGAGGAGGCGGACGCACTTACGGCAAAGGCGCAAGAGCTCATGGCTCGCCATGCCATTGACCTCGCAATGCTCGATGCGAATGCGCCATCGAAGTCTGGGGTCGTGGCTCGCAGAGTTCATGTCGAAGACCCCTATTTCGAGGCGAAATCGGTGCTTCTCACGATCGTTGCCGAGGCCAACCGATGTTCGGCCGTTACGGCCACTCAACTCGGGATCGTCACCGTGTTCGGGTTTGCGACCGACCTCGACATCACCGAATTGCTGTTCACATCGCTCCTTATGCAAGCCACGTCATCAATGGTTTCGGCGGGGCGCTCCGTTGATCGCAGCGGCGTATCGCGCACGAAGTCATTTCGTCGAACCTTCATCATTGCCTTTGCCTCTCGAATCGGCGAGCGTCTCCGGGAAGCCGGTCAATCGGCGACGGATGATGCCCGCTCGACGCTCGGCGAATCGTTTCTCCCCGTCCTGGCTTCACGAGAGGAGCAGGTCCAAGCACATCAGGCAGAGATGTTTCCGAACGTGAAGGTCATGCGGTCATCGATTTCCAACGCTGCCGGCTGGCAGGCCGGGCGTGAGGCCGCGGACCGCGCCTCACTTCATGCCAACACGCCCATAGCTACGCGTACGTAGCATTATGGTCTCGGCCTTCGGTGAGAGCGGACTAGAAGTCCACATTTCGTACATACTATTATTATTAACCTCGTGGTGGCAATGGAACCCGCAGCAGATCGTGCGCCGCGATCACATTCGGGAACACCGCGGCTGCTTCGGCCGTCAATTCGCCCACGTCCGAGTAGCGCTGACTGAAATGGGTAAGCACGAGTTGACGCGCTCCGGCATCGCGCGCAATCTCCCCCGCTTGTTTCGCGGTGAGGTGGCCGTATGCCTCGGCGAGATGAGCATCCGCTGTCGCAAACGTCGATTCGCACACGAAAAGGTCGGCTCGCTCAGCCAGAGCCAGAGCGTTCGTACACTCCCGCGTGTCCATAACGAAGGCAAAACGCTGTCCGACTTTTGTTTCGCTGACTTCGTCGAGGAGGACGCGGCCATGACCGGTTTCCACCGAGCCAGCACGTTGCAATTCACGCACGAGCGCACCGGCAACGCCCCTCTCGGTCAGGAGGTCCGCAATCATTCGAAGGCCGTCGGCCTCGACAATCTGATACCCAACGCAGTCGACGCCGTGATCGAGCGTCCGCGCCACGAGCGCAAACGGTGGCGCCACCTCCGATTCAACGCGACCATCTCGCGCAATCGGATGACACCGAATCTCGGTGGTGTCGTGGAAGATCGACGCATGGCGCAGACGATCGATATACATCTGTCCTGATGCCGGGTAATACAGGTCGATCGGATGATCGACCCGGTCGAGGGCCAGACGTTGAATGACGCCCGAAAGTCCGAGGCAGTGATCGCCGTGCAAATGCGTGATGCAGATTCGGGTGATTGAGGACACGGCAACGCCCGCGAAAAGCATCTGGCGTTGCGTGCCTTCGCCAGGGTCGAACAGAATGCCTTCTCCGTCCCAGCGGAGGAAGTACCCGTTATGATTTCGATGCCGGGTCGGTACCTGACTCGCGCTTCCTAACACCACGAGTTCGCGGACGCTCACGCGCGTCACCCTAGCAACAAGGCAAAAGGTGCTGGCGGTCGTCACCTCAGCGGAGCCACCGGATAGGCCGTGCGACCTATTCTCGGGCGCAATCGTTGCGTTGCGTCCGATCCGGAATACGCTGCGTCATGGCATTACGGCGGCACGTATTCGCATCCATCGCGGCGGCACTCGGCATCTTTCTGGGTTCGCCATCACCGGTTGCTGCGCACGACGCTCCCCGACCGTCGACAACTCGGGCCGGCGACGTTGTCGATGCAGCGGTTCGCACCGGTCGAGTCGACGCTCGCGTGCGAAACGAACTTGTCACTGCAATGAAGTCCGACCGAAGCGTCCGAGCATTAATCGTGAGCTCGCCGCCCCACATGGTCGAGGGTCAATCGTTGGAGTCGCAACGCGAATCGGTGGCACCGCAGAAAGCAGAGATCGCGGCCATCGATGGGGTCCGCATCGAAAACCTCCTGCCCTCGTTGAATACCACGGTGGTCGAAATCCGCTCCGTGGAAGGCCTGGCCAGCCTGGCCAGCCTGGCGGATGCGACGATCGTTCCCGACGAGTTGGTCCAGCGCGCCGACTCCATCTCGGAACCGTACGTGGGTGCGCCTACGGTTCGAAGCTACGGCTACGACGGCCTCGGAACCTATATCGGAATTATCGACAGCGGCGTCGACTACACCCACGCTGACCTCGGATCGTGTTCCTATCCCGGGGCTCCAGCCCCCTGTCGAGTTGCGCTGCTGCCGGCTGACTTCAGCCACGACTCAACTGGTTTCCTCTACGACGACGGGGTACTCGACGACAGCATTCGCCACGGCACCAACGTCGCCGCAACAGCGTCAGCGATGGCACCTGGCGCCAAAATCATCGGCGCCGACGTTTTCGGTCCGAGCGGGGCATATTCGAGCGACATCGCCAACGCAGTGCAGTACATGATCAACCTCAAGGCCGTCGGCTATCCGATCGTCGCGGTGAACTTGAGTCTCGGCTACAACTCCACAACCTGTTTGGACTCCCTCGGGATGGGCGCCTTGCGCAACGCGGGCATTATTCCGGTGGTGGCGGCGGGAAACTCGGCCTATAGCAACGGCGTCTTCCAGCCCGGCATGGCAAATCCGGCGTGCGTTGCAGTGGCAGTTTCGGTGGGCGCCACCTTCGGCGCGAACTTCGGCTCGGCGTCGTTCGGTGTCGGTACCTCGAGACTGTGCTCACACTCATTCTCGGCCGCCGACATAATCGCCTGTTTTAGTCAGGCGTCTTCGACGCTTTCCCTGCTCGCGCCGGGAGCGGCAATTTTCGCCGGTGGTGTGCAGATGAGTGGAACATCGCAGGCTGCGCCCCACGTCGCCGGTGCCCTCGCAACAATCGCGTCGGCCGTTCCTCAGGCGACCGCTGCCAACCTCATTGCCGGCGTCACTACAAGCCCAATCGCGATTTACGACGCCCGGATTGGCATGGTTTTTCGACGGCTGTCGGTGCCCGACGCGTTGGCGGCCACACAGGCACTCGTCGGCGTAGACGGCCCGGACTCATTCGACCGGGCCATCGCGCTGCCGGCATTCTCAGCAACCGTCTCGACGACGGCTGGGTACACCGCGCAAACCGGCGAAACGACACACGGACGCCGCACGGGCATCAGCTCGACCTGGTTTTCCTGGACCGCGCCGGCATCGGGGCGGGTGACCTTCTCCACCTCAGGGTCGTCGTTCGACACGGCGATGTCGGTGTATCGGGGATCGGCCATCAACGCCCTGTCCGAAGTGGGGTGGAACGACGATTCCACAATCGCTGGTACTGCAGCCGTCGTTGGACCCTTGGAAGTGACCGGCGCTACGAGTTACCGGATCGCCGTTTCGTGTGGCGTCGCAGCGTCGTCCTGCGGGTCGATCAGTCTTTCCGTGTCCTTCAGCACCGACATCTCACGACCCTCCAATGACACCCACACGAATGCCATCGTGGTCAGTGGCGCGAGTGGGACGGTGACCGCCACAAACGCGTTCGCCCTGCCCCAATCGGGCGAACCGCTTCAGGCCGGCGGCGCGCCCGCACAAAAGTCGATTTGGTTCAGAATCGATTCTCCGGGATCGACGTCGCTGTCGCTGTCAACGGCCGGGTCGACATTCGACACCAGCATCACGGTGTACGAGGGCGTGAACCCGACATCTCTGAAACTGGAGGCATCGCACAATGACGTCGGTGCTGATGGCGCAAAGTTCAATGCCACGAGTCAAGTAAGTGTGCTTACATACCGAGCACCGGCCACATATTGGATCGCCGTGGACAGTCCTGCCGGATCGACCGGTACGGTGAATCTCAGCTGGGCGACGACCTTCGCTGGCGCACCACAATCACCGACGGCCCAGGCAGGTCCACGAGTGAGCGTCGAGGCAGGAGCCACGCCTGCACCAACGGTCGGGCGCCGGGCCGCCCCCCAATCGAACCCGCCAACGGTGGTCCTCGGACCATAATCGACACGTAAGCCTGGCCAGAGGTGTCTACGCAACGACCTCGATCGACTTCACCACGGTCGAATTCGAGACGGCTTCCCACTGACCTTCGTCTGCTCCGCGAAACTCATGAGCGGCTGATGAGCGGCGTCCGAGGGAGACACGCTGAACCGGGAGAGCTCAGACGAAGCCAGAACTGGATCGGTGGATCGTCGCCTTCCGACGCGTCCTTCGTGCCACCACCTCCGGACGCAACGACCATCGCCCTTGATGACTTCCTTCGCTCCGTCGCAACTCAGGCCACTGAGGCCGAGGACCGCACCGTGCGACTCGTTGAACTTCAGGCAGCGGTGCGAAACGACCTCCTGAAGGAACGGGCGTCAACGAACGTGATCCGAACTGCTGAGCTGCTCTTCAGCACGCCATACATCTCGTCAACCCTGCTTGCGAAGGTGCTGAACGTCTCGTTTCCGACGGCCCAGTCGGCGATCAACACACTTGTCGCCTGGCTTCGCAGCGAGGCGTCAGCCGTCCCAACCCAGCTCTGGATTTGTGACCTTGAACTGAAGACATCGGCCGAACATTGCTGCGGCGAACGACGGGAACGCGAGGCTGTCGCGCTTGTACCGAACGCTGCCCGTTGTACGGTCGGCAAGGACGACACAGGCCGCGTCAAGGAGCCGTTCTCGAACCATTCGGTCGAAAAAAATAGCAGCGCGATCTGCCGCGCTGCTGTCGTTGAAGACAGGGTCCGACGGCCAGACAGCTGCTCGTGGAGCCGAAACACGGTTCCACGACTCGTTGTCCTCGATCAGCATGAAGTACCCGAGCCAGGGACGAAGTGGTGATTCGATGATGCCGCGCTCGACTGCGGTCCAGACGTCGAGCGCCTGACCGAGCGCCTCGTCGGTTCGGTTGTTGAAGTTCTGACCGGGGTTCGATCCGACGATCGACTTTAGTTCGATGATGGCGAGCACGCGGTCGATCACCGTCACAACGATGTCCCAACTCTTGTCGCGTCGGAAGTAGCCGGGAACGGGACGCTTCTTGACCTCTAGCATTTGCGGAGGGATGCCGGCGTCGACAAAGACTTCAACCAGTAGCAGCTGAAGCGCGTTCATGTGTCTACCGCCCGTG
>JANOYY010000134.1:0-8189 GCA_031429095.1 Acidimicrobiia bacterium
TTCGGGCGGCTGACGGTCGTGATCACACGCCGATAAACTTCGCCGCCGCCTCGTGCGGTGGCCCTCGTTGTGCGCGCATCAAGGTGGAGTCGCATTTTACGCCGGCGATCGCTTCGCCGCCGCCCTCGTGCGTTGTCCCTCGTTGAGCGCGAGATGAAAATCGAATGTCTGATTTGCGCCGACTTCGCCGCCGCCTCGTGCGGTGGCCCTCGTTGAGCGGTTTTCGGGCCCAACCGATACCAGGAGCGGTCTGGGTTGTACTTCGCCGCCGCCTCGTGCGGTGGCCCTCGTTGAGCGCAACCGCAATCAACCGTCGGCGTGATCGTACGTTCACCTTCGCCGCCGCCTCGTGCGGTGGCCCTCGTTGAGCGCGCATGGGCCGCAAAGCGCGGACCGACGGTTGCCGCACGATTCGTCGCTCTAGGAATTCGACGCTGGGCAGCGGCGCGCGCCGTTGGACTCGACCCGTCGGTTTGGGCGGATGTCTATGGCCGCTCGGTGGAACTCGGCGGAGAAGGCGGCGGTGCGTTGATGCGCGGGCTCCTCGACTCGATCGACGCCCTTCCCGCGAAAGCGAGAACGCGGGTCCGAAACGACGCATTGAAGTCGGGACGATCCGACGTCCGCCACGCGGCGCTCCGCCAAATCGCCGCGACGGACTGGACGCTCGCGCGAACGCCCGGAATGCGCGACGCCAATGAAAGAGTACGGCGATGGGCGTCGGGTCTCACCGGTCCAACTGGGGCACCGACCGCAACGATCGATGCCACACGTGTTCCGAAGCCTTCCACGACGGCGAGATTGTCAGTGACCCAGGTCTCACTTTTTGATTGACGGATGGTCCTCTACCTGCGGCGGCGCAGTAGGGCGATGTCGAACCCGAGAGCGGCGTAGGAGGGGAGCCGCTTTGCGCGCTGGCTGGGCCCGGCGGCCGTACCAGGTCATCGATGGGTTGGCCGAGCACGGGAGTTGCCGTCAGCGGGCGAAGGACTCGATCACTGCGTGATGGCCGCGAGCGTTGGAGATCTTGATGTCGCAGGTGACGAGCGGGAGTCCAAGTATCTCGGCGAGAGCAACATACTGTCCGTCGTAGGCGGTGAGCGAATGTCGGAGCTGCCAGACCCGGTTGGAAAGGGAGCCGTGCGGATAGCGATGGAGCGGCAGTTGCGAAAGCTTTCGCAACGACAGTTCTGCCTGTTCAACGGTGAGCAATCCGCGACCTTCGAGCCGACGAACAACGCTGAGAAACTCAACATCCACGAGATGTGGCACGTGCATCTCCGTCACTTTGCCCAACCGACCTATTAGCGATGTATTGGGTGGTGCCTCCAACAACAGATCGACCACCGCTGAAGTGTCAACGACGATCACGCGGCCGAGGACTCGTCACGTAGTTCACGCAAACTGGCGACGGCCGTTCCGGCCGGAACACCCCAGCCGCGTTCATCGACCCATTCAAGAACGTCTGCCAGAGGTGGTCGACTGGCGATCCGAGTCGCCTCGCGCAAGACGTAGTCGGAGAGCGAGAGGCCGATGGCCGCAGCGCGCGCGCGGAGTTCGGCGTGTATCTCGTCGGGGACACCACGGACCTGGATCGTCTTGGCCATCACGACATGGTACACCCACTATGGATGTCTTACACCCAAAGTGGGTGTACGAATCGATCAGAACGCCAATCGATCCGCCCATTCCCGGGCCAAAACAAACGTGAGCGCGCCCCAGGCGTGTGTCAAGGCGTGCGCAGTTCTTAGGTCGACCCAACACTGAAGGACGGATGCGCTAGCAGTCCATCATCTTGTGGATAGCCCGACAGAACTCGGGCCATCTTGAGGCGTTGATCTGACCGCATTTGCGGCCGAGAGCCGAGCGGTGGAGAAGCATCGTGTTGTCGAGGTTCGCGATACTGCCGTCGCGGACACCCTCTGTCGACCCAACCGCGACCTCTGTCGCCAGGCCCCGTGCTGTCGATGTGATGGGGGCGACCACGACGGAGTGCAATCGGTCTGTGACCCGCGATCGTGTCAACACGACGACTGGACGGATCTTGTCGTTCGGAACTTCGGCCCACCAGACCTCGCCGTTGCCCACGGCTATCGGTGTTTGCGTGCCGCGAAGAGCGCAACAACATCGTCGGGGACAGATCCGTCGTAAGCGTCGAGCGGTGGGGCCTCGGCCGGCCATCCGGTAGGCAGCGCTGCGAGGTCGGCGTCGAGTTGGTACGGCCGCTCGCTGAGTGCTCGGTCTTCGGCATCACGCTCTGCGCGTTCGAGGAGCGCGCAAAGGGCGAGATCTATGAGTTCGGAGTCCGGCAGGCCCATCTGCTTTCGTGCCGTGGTAAGCCAGTCGTGGTTCACCGTCGTCGAGATCCTCGTGCGCATGCCACACAACGTAGCATGTGGCATGCCGTGTCTTGGGGGCCCGGTCGCAGTCTCCAACGGTCACGCGACGACCTCCTCGTTGCCCGGCGTGTCACAGCCGAGGCAAGGGCGATTCTTCGCCAACGGAACCTCTCATTCTTCGACGAGCGCGGCTACCCTCGATCCGTCGGACGACGCTTGTTGTCGAACCCGCCTTGACTAACGCAGAGGCACCAGGTACCCCGACGATCAGTTACCGCTGATCGAGGTCGATTCGTGACGATGCATCAAACGATTGATCCGCCCGGACTGTACGGAGCGTCAGCGTTCCGCTGACGGAGCCACACCATTGCCACTGTAGATCGGTGCTGCTCGACGGGCTGCTTCAGCCGCCAGTTCGACACGGGTGCGAATCCCAAGTTTGTCGTAGACATGGGCCAGATGGGTTTCAACGGTCCTCGGTGAGATTCCAAGTTGAACGCCGATCTGTCGGTTGGTTCGCCCTCCGAGAAGGAGGTTGACAACGTCGTCCTCGGTTCGGGTAAGGCTACCCCACCCGTAGGCCATCCGGCCTTGGGCGGGCTGTGCGCGGCCGGGCTCCCTCACCGCTCGGATCACCTCGACGGTCGCCGGCTCGAGTTCCAAGCGGGACTGTCGAAGAGTTTGCTGGCAAAGGGCAGCAGCGTCGCGCGCTGCGCTCCCGGCCCCGTTCCTTTGCAGGGCGTCGATTCGTAGCCGCCATGCGGATTGCAGAGTTGGAACCTGGTTCAACGCGACCTTAGACAGTTCAACCGCCCGGTGGTCGTTTCCTCGAGCAACGAGCAGTTCACCCGCACGCGTCGCTGACACCGCAATGCGCTTCCGCAGTGCGTCCACGATTTCAATGGTCCAAGTTGCGCTCGCATACTCGGGAAGCGGGTCGGCGTGACACAGCGTAAGTGCAGCTTCCAATTGCTCGAGTGCTTTCGAAGGGGCGTGACTTGCGAACGACTCGGCGGCACCGTCAAGGAGCTTGTTGAAACGGCGCACGTCGACCTCGATCTCCGTGCCCTCGGCGAGCATGAGGCGTTCGCCGTTTACACGCACGAACCACGGTGCGGCGGAAAACCGCCGCTCGGGTTCAAGCCACCGATGAAGATGTTCCAGTGTGAGCGCCAGTAGACGGTCCTGGTCCTGGCGACTGAGGTCGGGCCAGAGGGCGGCTCCGGCTGCGGCGCGGGTGGTCGTGAGGCGCGTTGCAAGGAAGGCCAGCAATTCGGCGGAGCGGCCATCTTGAGGCAGGACCGACTCCCCCCCGATACGAAGATCGAGTGAGCCGAAAACTGACAATGAGAGGTTATGCGAGGGGGCCACGAGAACCCCGGCCGCCAATGTGGTCGCGGCTTTCGAAGCCTCGCCATCGGGTCCGGCACAGATCGGGTCGAGCCAATCGCGAGCAGGTGGTCCGTAGAGTGAAACGATCGCCGAGGCGGCGTGCAGTCCACCGGCCACGGCGAGCCCAACTGCCACCTCGATGCCCCACCGTACGGGCAACACTGTGCGAAGCAATGGCAGGTTCAATCTCGCGTCGGTGGCGTCGAGGCGCTCACCGGCTCTTACCCGCAGAACCGCCTTTGCGCCGTGCATGCTCAGGGTGTGCCGACGTCCAAGCGTTGCGGCCAAGGCTTCAGAACGGGCCATCCACCATTCGCGCGTCTCCGGGAGCAACACATAGGAGAGCGCCGGCCATTTGCACAACAACTGCTTGCTTTCGACCGAATCGAGGCCCCGCTGCGTCACTGTTGATCGCAGTAACTCACCGGCTTCGTCCTCTCGACCCAACGAAATCGCCAGCATCGTTCTCGCGCCGATTTCTGCATCATCTCCGCGCCAAACTCCGCGTCCGTCGCTCGGTTGCGTTTGGCCCAGGCACGTTTGGGCGAACGTACTCCTTCCGGCGAAACCGGCAAGCGAGGCTAAATAACACAATAGTGACCGCTCGTGAGCAGCCACCATCACGCGAGTTCCTCGAGTCAAAAGCGCACTTATGATCGCCTCGGAGCGGTTTGTGTCGCCCGACATCCACGCCGCAGTCGCCATGGCTGAAAGCGCCAACTCTTCGCTGTGGGGCGGAGCGACATCAATTGATCGCTGAGCGAATGCAAGTGCTTCCTCATCCCGGCCGAGGGTCACCGCAAGCGACATTGCCTGAAACATCGAAGCTACTTCGCTCGTCGGCGGGAGTTCGCCGGGCAAGCAGCTACCAAAACGTTCGAGGGCCGACACTTCGTCGCCGACGGCGAGAAAGAACATCCCCTCCCCGAGACGAAGGAGTTCCCGTGCGCCCCGAACACCCGCGTTGGCCAACGCTTGAACGCGAGGCGCGAGCTTCAACACGTCCTGAACATCACCCTTCTCATAGGTCATGATCACGAGCTTGTTGATAGCGAGCAACTCACCGACAGGATCGCCACTCTGTTCAAATGCCGTTACTGCTCGGGACATGAATTCCGGAGCTGATCCGTAGTCTCGACTTGCCGCAAAGATCGCACGAATGAGGAGAGCGACAGGTGACTGCTCGGCATCATCGGGAAGCAAGGCAATCCATTTTTGCAGTTCGGGATAGGAGACAGCCGGTTCATGTCCGATGCATGCTGTTCGCATCGCGGCGAGCATGGCTGCGGTGTCGCCGATTTCGCTGAGCAGATGCACCGCACGGGAGTGTTCTCCCCGTTGCGACAAAAGACTCCCGGCCCGAGCGAGCCCAGCTTTGAGGACAGGGAGCTGAATGGCAAAAGAAACATGGTCAGCCCAAAGCCGATGAGCAGTCCAGGTATTGCCAGCGTCCCGGTTGACCAGGGGGATGTTCGTGAGGGCTGCTTCGAGGTTGATGGGCTCGTCGAGCAAGACCCCCACAAGTTCGTCGTCACCCCCATTGAGCACGCAAAGGGCGTGCAGGGCTCGCCGACTCAATTCGGAGCAGTCGGCCAAAACCTGCTCCCACACGAACTCCACGCGGCCCCTACCGCCGATGACCGACAGTTCCGCGAGTGCGGGCCAAACTCGATCGACCCCTGCTACCTCGACCCCTCGAAGCGCACCGAACTCTGCGAGTTCGGTGCTGGTAAAACACAGATCCTCCTCGTCGATTGCTGAAAGCGCATTCGACGCGGCAAGTCGGACCATGGGAACGGGCGGCGCCGTTCGGCTGGACAGGACCACGTGGCCGTTGAGTGGCAACTCATCGAGAAGTTGCGCAAGAAGACTGTGGGGGAGGTTGTCTGGCCACAGGAGATGCGCATCATCAAACACGAGCGCCACTTGGCGGGGGGCAGCGGCCCAAATGTAGGCGGCCAATTCGGCGACGGCTTCTGCTGGATCGTCGCGAAGCTGCACGTGGTTCATCGACCCGAGTGCGGCGACAAACCCGTCGGGCGAGGCGTCGTTTGCCGTGCACCGCCAAAACCGGTCGTCACCAAGTGACTCCAGTTGGTTCTCTTCGATCGCCTGCCACAGCAGTGTCGACTTTCCGAATCCGGGACCGGCCCGAACAACGGTGAGTCGGCGCTCGAACCGTTCCGCGAATCGAGCAAGGAGCCGTTCGCGCACGATCAGCGACACCGTCGGGCGGACCATCTCCCTTCGCCACACGGCACCACCGACCTGCCTCGCCGCTCCACCTTGGACCTTCGCTGACGCCACGGTTCCGGCCATGGGGAGGACCATACTCGGCGCGCCTCAGAAGATGCTCGGCGATGCTGCGCCACGGTGATGTGGACGTCTACCAAACGTCCACCGGACCTGATTACCTTCCTCTCCGGGACCTACCCGGGGCCCTGCTACGAGGAGGATTGCAAATGATCACGAGGATTCAAATACCCCTCACCATCAAGCCCGGCCGGATGTCCGACGCCGTCGGCCAGATGAACGAGACGATCGACGTCCTCAAACGCTTGACCGGAATCACCGGTCAGATGTTCGCCGTCGCGTACGGCGATCGTTGCTTTGGGGGAGTGGTTCTGGTGTGGGACTTTCCGTCTCCCGAGGCACATGCCGCGTTCGAAACCGCTTCAAGTACGGACGCCGAATTTCAAGCGGTACTTGGACGTGTTCTCGGGAGTGACAGCCCTTGGGTCTTACCCGCGCCAAGGGAAATACTCCGCCAGATCATCTGAAATCCGACTGAATCAAGCGCGATAGCAACGAGGGTTTGCGCTTCGGCCAACCGGCCGGACGCTCCAGCTATCACCAGGCGCATCCGTTACCCGACGGATGCGCTGTGGTGAACACGGGTTGATACTGACGAGATGACGGGTACACCAGCTCGGGAAGTCGTTCACCGTACATGCGCGAATCCGGTCCAACCAGTTCACCCGCGTGTTCGGGTGCTTGGGTCTGTCGAGGCCGTAATCGACGGTGCTGTGTATCCGTTGCGTCCAATGGCGAGGCGCCTTCTTGCAGTTCTTGCCGCTGCACGTGGAAATGTGGTTCGAGCAGAACAGGTCGCTGACCTCCTGTGGCCCGAAGGGTCGCCGGCGTCAGCAACCAAGACCTTACAGACGCACGTGGTTCATCTCCGTCGGGCCCTCGGTAACACGTCCGTCGTCTACCGGGCCGCCGGCTACGCACTGGCAATCGATTCGGTCTGTCTGGATGCTGCCGAGTTGGAGCGACGATTGTCGATGGCCGAGGAATTCGTTCGGTCTAAACGGTTCGAACAAGCGCTGATTGAAGCGCAATGTGCGGCCGCGCTGGTGCGCGGCGTTCCGTTCGACGAGTTCGCCACCGAGGAATTTGCTCAGGCCGAAACCGCACGTCTCACCGAACTCGCATCACGAAGTATCGAATTGGCGGCCGATTGCGCGATTCGAGTGGGAAGAGCCGCAACGGTGGTATCTGCACTGGAAAGAATGGTCCGGGAACAGCCGCTTCGCGAATCGGCGTGGGCGAGTCTCATTCTCGTGCTTGTGTCGAGCGGACGGCCCAGCGATGCGATCCGGGCCGGTGAGCGGGCCAGAGAGGTTCTCTGGAGGGAGCTCGGCGCAAAGCCGGGTCGGGACCTAACCGAAGCGATCACGTCTATTCATCACCATGAGTCCGAAGCTGTCGCTTCGCGCCCGGGCGCAGGATGGCGAAACGAAATTCCCTTTCGGAACGTATCGACCGTGATCCGACAACGCCTTGACGAGAACGATTTTTCGTTCACCGAACCTGAACGCACCGAGTTCTGTCAGTTGCGCAGCGTGTCCCCGGCAGGATTCACGTGGGGTGGCCGGCGATGGCCGAGCTTTCACTGCGAGGGGGGTCGGAACCGGCGAACTATCTGAAGGAAATCGTGCAGGCCTGTTGACAGGCCGAGCGCAACGCTCTCCGGTCGATTAATCCTGGGGCATCACATGGCGGAGCTGCTGCGTTGCTCGAGGACGTCGCGCTCGTTCGGACCATGTTGGATCGTCGGATCATGACGCCCGCACCCCCGAGACCGCTGGCGGTCAATGCTCGCATCCGCATCCGCTCATACTGGTTCCACGACCGAGGCGATTGCCCGGTCGGAGGCAATCGCCGTTGGTCGTTCGGAGGAGGACTAACGAAGCGAGTCGACCCAGTCGTAGGCTTCCTGTACGACGGCTAGTCCCTCGGCCAGCTCAACGACAGGTGTGAAATCGATTGCCTCGTTCAGATCTTTGAACTTCGAGGCAAAATTCATCAGGACCCCAAAGTTAGCGACCTCGAGCAGCATGAATCCTCCTGCGTTGCTGGCTGACGTCCACGCTCCTTTGATTTCCAATCCATCGGGCGGGGCCCATTTCGAGAACCTCTGATAGGCGTCGCGACCTGCAGGCCCGCCTCGAA
>JANOYY010000135.1:0-27992 GCA_031429095.1 Acidimicrobiia bacterium
GCCTGGTACAACAACCGCCGAACCCACCTCACCCTCGGGCTCCGCACCCCCAACCAAGCCCACCAAGACCACTACCGCACCGCCGCATAACCAACCAACCCAACTCCGGAATCAAGGGTTTGCTCCAGACCTCGCAACGTACGCGATCAACCATGCCGAGTTCGCCTACTCGCTCGGAACCGCACCCGCACGACTCACCAAAGCACTCGGACGACTCGTCGCCTTCCACCTCGCCTACACAATCCCGACCGAACCGAACACGCTCTACGTGAAACGACGCGCCCCGACGCTCAACCCCAAACAACTCGCCCGCCTCGCCGAGCGCTGCCCCACCCTCGCCGCCTGCCACGACGAACAACTCGCAGCCTGACCCACCCAACCAACCGATCGACGAGCCGCCGGCCGAAACGCCGGCGGCTCTTCCGCGTCGACTCGCACCGATGACGTCCCCAGGCGTTCGGTAACGTCAACAGTCGCCATGGCGATCCCCGACACCGACCTACACCGCATCCGGACTTGGGCCGACAACCACACCCCGCCCGAAATCCGAGCGCACCTCTGGGTCGAACTCGACATCACACCGACCACGATCACCGTAAACGAATGCCGCCCCTACTGGAGACCCGAAGAACGCCAACCGCCGACAAGATCGCCGGTCGCACGGTGCCGCTGGAACAACACCACCAAACAATGGACGCTGTACACGCCAGACCGGAACCTCCGCTTCCGCACCTGGCCCCACCTCGAACCACAACACACGATCGTGCCCCTACTCGCCGAAATCGATGACCACGACAACGGTGCCTTCTGGGGCTAACTCGCCTGCGACCTCCGAAACCTCAAGCTTCGAACGGAAGCAACCCCTGACAAACTCGGATTCGTGCTGACCATCTGCATCCTGCTCTGGGCGAACGAAGGTTGCCGCGACGACCTCACCGACTACGAAGACCAAGTACTCCTGATCGTTCAAGAACACGCAGGAACAGTGGTCTCGCGAATCCGGACCATCGGATCAGACCACGGACCCGACGAAATCCAAGTCCTCCAATTCCCGCACGATGACGCCCTCGCCAACTACCTGGCCGACCCACGCCGCACCGCACTCGCAGTCGAACGCGACCGCGTCGTCGCCCGAACCGAACGCTACGACGGACAGCTCCTACCGCCAGTCGTGTGACTACGAGCGAACCCCGCGAACCCATCGGTTCCCACCAAGCGCCACCGTCGTCGAGACAAGCCACGCGAGGCCAGAAAAGGTTGCCGCCACTCCGCAAGAAGAGTCAGACATGTAAGGAGTTCCCGGTCGAGGGTTGTTGACTCGGTCAGGTCTACGGGCTGGTCTTGTGGCTGCCCGGTCGACTCCGGGGAAGGTGAGATTGTTAGACTGTGAGAACGTCAGCGCGCTTATCAGGTGTTGAAGGTCACGCAATTGTGAATGCCTTCCTTGGGCTCGGCCACGAGGTCCCGAATAACGGTTCTGGAACACCCCGCCACTCCGGTGGCGATGCTTGGTGGGTCCGGTTCTTGGCACATGTCTGGGAGTCGTGGAGAGCCACCTCGCCGTCGACTGTCTGCTGCGCTGATCATCGCTTGGGACGTCACCGAAGAAGTCTCTATCGTCCCCGCCACTGGCGGGGACGACTGACATCGAAAGTCGGCTTCAGCTTCTCACGGATCGCCGGACCGCAAACGTTCTCGATGTTCCTCAACGCTTCCCGGAAAGACCTGTACGAGGAGGAACCTGTTTTCTCCGACTTCGACAACTTCGGCCACACCGGGCTCGGCGTCCTCGTTACCGACGACAATCGTGTCGCCCGGCTTCACGGACAGTCCGGCTCGCAGGTTGCGGACGTTCGAGTACGTCAGCCCGTCGTCGTCACCTCGCTGGAAATCGTCCACAGGTCCCAAGCCATGGATGCAACCTACGGCTCCGTGCGATCAGCGAGCCCACGTCAGCTCGCCGACGTGCGTCCGAGCGGGAGGCGAGAGCGGTTGTGTTCCAGGGTCCCCGGAAGCACTCTCACGAGAACGATGCCACGCCCGTCGATCGAGACCACCTCGGCCACAGCCGGATCGGCCTCTTCGTTGCCGACGGAGATCCGTTGACCTACGGCGATCGACATGCCATCCGAGTGGTCCTTCACGCTGGCGTGCGTCAGCCCGTCACCATCGCGGCGACGGTAGTCGACCCACAGATCCCAGATCACGACATCAACGCTAGATCCGGAAAAGCGCAAAGCCCGGCGGCTCCTTAACGGGGAAGAACACCCGGCTCACTTCCGACGCCTCCTGGCCCCGGCGGCGACCAGCTTTGGCCGTCTCGGCCCCACAGTCAAGGGAACTCGCTTGCGGGAACTGCGCACCGAGAGGCAGGCTGTTGGTGCGGAAGCGGAGCGAGTTGCCTGCCGGATGGCGGGGGAACCCGCTCTGCGAATTTCGCACCCGGTCAACAATTTGGTTGCCGTTGTCATACGGGCACGTCATAGTGGAGGGGTCTCCGGTAAGCATCGGAGAAAGTGGACCCGGTTGCCAGCCCTTTGGTTGGGGAGCCGGGTTCTGCGCTTTACCGGCCAAGTTCCGTCAGCGAGAGCACAATCGGCTCGACGTGTCTCAGCCACCGGCCGCCGGCCCCGAGCGACCACAGCACACCATCGGCGATCCAGAGCATCGGCTCGGTGGCCCCGTCCCGATGATCGAAGATCAGGCGAGGTTCTGGTTGACGGTGCCGCAGAATCGTGACCCGATCGTCTTGGTCATCCTGTCGACTCTCGATCGTGAGCAGGGGGACACTCCGCTCCTGCACCATCTCAACGATGCTGGCCAGACAAGCGTTCCGGGCCTCGAACTCTGTCACCCCGTGACGGCGGACCATGCTCACGACGTGGACTTCGATCGGCAACTCGCTGAACACTTTCAAGGTCGCCCGACGCGTCGCATCCAACTCCTGGTGGAAATGAAGCCGTTTTCCGCCAACCACCAGGTCCACGACCGCTCTCCGTACCATCGCAAGGTGACGAGCCTCGATCAGCACACAGCCCATGAGGTAGCGCTGGCCGCGGATCGACTCGTCGACGAACGCATCGGTTGGACGAAAACGGCGCCGGCTCATTGGTCGCCCTCCAACAGCGCACCCACGGAATCAGCGACGGCACGATCGGACTTCGCGAACGCATGCGCGTAGACGCGCAACGTCATCGCCGCATTCGCGTGGCCGAGGCGGTCGGCAACGGTCTTCACGTCGTGGCCCGCTGCGATCGCGACCGAGGCCGACCAATGGCGCAAGTCCTGCAACCGCCACTTCGCATCGAGCCCAGCCTTCTCGCGAGCGATACGCCGCCAGTACCCGATTCGATCGGGGTTCGGCGGGTCGTCGCCGACCGCGAACATCCACGGCCCGAACTCCTCTCGCTCAGCGCGCTCACGCTCGACTACGGCAAGCGTCGCAGCGTCGAGGGTGAGCCGACGCTGGTTCGCCGTCTTCGTCGGCGCGTCCGAAAGCACGGTGCGGCCCGAACGACGATCGGTCTCGATCGCCGAATCGATCGTCACGACGCCATCGGCTATATCCTCCCATCGCAACGCTGCCAACTCCGCACGACGAGCACCGGTCACAGCGGCGAGCCGCAGCATCAGACCAACCTCCGCCCCGATGGCATCGGCAGCGACCACAACCGCACGAACATCAGCCGCCGACATGACGCCACGGGGCGGCACCTTCCGCGACCGCAACTCAGCCAAAGACGCAGGGTTGCGTGTGATCCATCCCCAGCGGACCGCCTGGGTCAGCGCTGCATGCAACACACCGTGAAGGTTTCGGATGGACACGTCGGACAGATCATCTGCGCGCAGACGACCGTGCCACTTCTCGACATCACACCCAACCGAGCGAGCGGCACCCGAGCGATCCGATCTTCCTTGATGCGCGCCACCCGAGATGTTTGACCACGATGCGAAGCCCACGTCGGCGCACTACGCCTAACCCATGCGTCCAAAACGTCGGCAACAACGCGGCCAGATGCGCGACCAATCGGTGCAACTGTCAGCTCGGCTGCGGCACGCAGCGCATCCTTCCTGGTGCCGTGCACCGTGCGCGATACCTGCGTCGGCTTACCGTTCGCGTCACGACCCGAGAAGGCGCGCACCTCCCGCACACCCGGCTTGCGCTCGCGAATGGTTGCCATGCCCGGACACGATACCGGCCGGGTGAGACAAGTAGGGATTCGAGTAGGGATGACTTCGCAGACACCCCAACAAGAGTCGGACGAAAACTACTCAATCCTCAAGCCCGATATGGCTCGGCGAGATCACGAGCTGTTGGATCTCGCTCGTCCCTTCGAAGATCGTGTGGGTCTTGATGACAGTGATAACGATTGGAAGGACGACGACGCCAAGCGAAGTTTGTCAACGACGTTTACCACGGCTACCTCTGGGTACAAAGGATCGGACAACTACATGGAAGGCCTTCTCGTGTACGCAAATGATGTCGCTCCCGCCGAAACCCACCCGTGGTGTTCCTCGCCCCAGCCGGTTCGGACGTCGCTCGCCGCGACGCTGACAATCCTGTCACTCGCCCGTCGTGACCGCCGTTTCGACAGCGTCAACGTGCACGTGCGAACGTCCGATGGCACCGGAAACGGTCGAGATGATCTCCACGAGATCGAAATCCGTCTTCCGCTCGGCTCTGTCACCGAACTCCTGACCGAGGGAGCGGCATTGGCTCGAGACGTTCACGACGACCTACTGCCATTTCTTTCTTCTTGCCGGGTCCGGGTCTTGTTCGCCTGAGCGTCGGCTCGACGGCCAAGCGAACGACACGGCGCAGAGCTGGCGCAGGGATCGCCAAGACGAGGAAAGGATCAACGATGGCTTTGAACAAGAAGGAAAAGGATCGACTGCCCGCGACATTGGAACGATCGTCCGAGCATGCGCAGGCTACCTACATGCACACGCTGGAGGCGGCCGAGGAGGTGCACGGCAACGGCGAAGCGGCGCACCGAATCGCCTTCGGCTCGTTGAAGCACTCGTTTGAGAAGGTCGGTGACCATTGGGAAGCCAAGGATGAACGCGGCCCCAGCGACGACCAAGACGCCAAGCGTGGCGTCGAGGCGCGGACAAGTACGACTCCGACCGCAGGCGGGGTCAACGCCCGTGCTTCAAAGGCGCATCTCCTCGACGTGGCGAGTCGTCTTGGCGTTCGTGGGCGATCCCGGATGACGAAAGAGCAGCTCGTCTTGGCGATCGACAGGGCGAACAGAGCAGCGACATCGAAGGCGGCTCGAATGGATTAGCTCTTGGCGCGAAGTCCGGGCTTAAAGCCCGGGGGCGAAGTCTGGGACGCTGGAACTCGATGACCTCAGATCACGGCCTTGCGAAGGCCGCCGGGATCATCGCCGATCACCTGGATGCGGCCGCCGACGACACGAGTCCGATAGACAAGTTGACCGATGGACGCCGGTCCTCGGGTGACGGCACCGCTGACGACGTCGAATCGGCTACCGTGCCACGGACACGAGATGCAGTTTCCCTCAAGGGTTCCCTCATGCAGCGGGCCGCCTCGATGGGTACATCGAGACTCCATCGCCAGCACTGCCGCCTCTGCGCCGTTCGGCGCCTGGAGAACAGCCACGGCCACCCCGTCGGCGTCGCCGCGACTTACTTGTCCTGAGCGAAGATCGCAGTAGTCGAGAACGTCTGTCCACTCTGTCGGAACCGGAAGAAACGCCGCCGTGTTGACCCCGACACCGCGTCCATAGGCCAGATGTCCGCCGAGCCACCCGCCTGCGCCAAGCAACACCATCGCCGCGAGCGAATGTGCGCGGCCCCGTCCGGAGTTGGCGGCACGCGCTTTCCATGAACCGCCCATGGCGACAACGGCCGCAACGTTGCACAGCGCGTGAACCGCCCCGACGCGTCGCTCTGCGTCACGAGTATGCATCCACTCGGCCAATCCGGTCGCTACCGCTGGAACACTCGTGACTACGCCGAGCCCAATGAGTAGGCGGGCGTAGCGTCGCCCGCCTCGCCCACCCATCGCGTCAATCGCAACAGCGCCGATCCACAGGCCCGACGGAATCTGGACCGCGGCCGGATGCATCGGGTGACCGATCGCTCTGCCGCTCAGCACCTCAACCGGAACGCTGCGATCAAGAACTGATGTAACGATCTTCTGGGTACGATCAATCGCGCCCTCGCCCACCTTCGACTGTTCGATCCGCCGGAGTATCGACGACATCGACGACATCGACGGCATCACGACGATGTCTCGGTTCGTGCGTCGGTTCCAGATGGCGGGGTTTCCAATGGCTCCTCGTTTGCGTCACCATCGGTCCCGACCGCTCCGGCATCAATGGCGGCATTCTCGATGCTGGCGAGCTGGGCATCGATGGAATCATCGGCGTTCTCACGTCGAGCGAACGCCTCCTCCTCCGCTGCCTCGGCGAGCGCGTTGCGGTCGAGCTCCTCGACCACGGGATCGCTCTCCTCACGCAGCACACGCTCTTGAATGGTCTCTACTCGAGCGTCGCCGGCCTCGGTCACCGCAGGGTCAGTTACTCCCTCGTAGTGGTCCGGTGGGAAATGCGACGCCACGTCGGTGTCGTCTGCCCCCTCCTCTACGAGGAGGTCCTCATCGAACGCCTCGGCGTTGTTCTCGTAGTCGGCGTTGTTCTCGTTGTCGTTGCTGGACACGTTGTCGTTGCTGGACACGTTGCACTCTCCTGGTCGTTTGCGACACCGCCGCCTTCGACGCAGTACCCGAGAGGCAATCGTTCCAAACTGGGACTAGACGAAAACGTCCTGCCTTTCGGTCGACGCGATTACCTGTGTCGCCTGGTCCAGGGAACCGGCGGCGATCGACGACAACTCGCCGGACCACAGCGCCTCGTCGAGGATCTGGGCGGACAG
This sequence comes from Acidimicrobiia bacterium, assembly GCA_031429095.1. Classification (GTDB taxonomy): domain Bacteria; phylum Actinomycetota; class Acidimicrobiia; order Acidimicrobiales; family JANYDT01; genus JANOYY01. The sequence goes on from JANOYY010000135.1 coordinate 6,904, forward strand.
CGGGCCCCGAGGTTCGAGCGTCATAACCGGGATGTCCGTGATGAGCGAGCGCTCTCCCTCCAGCTTTCCCTGTGCTCGACGCCGGGCCATCGCTCCCGGAATCGACCCGGCGCGATCTCCGGTCATGGGCGACACGATCACGACTGCATCGAGATCATAGGTGCACAGAAGATCGACGTTCGAGGCTGACGAAACGCCTCCGTCGACGAATCGGCCGCCGTCAACATCGACGTCCTGCATGAAGCCCGGCACCGCACACGACGCAGCAACAGCGCGGTGGAGATCGACGCCGCCGCCTCCATCGAACACGACCCGCTTCCCGTCGGAGCGTCGAACTGCAGGAACGAGTAGAGGGTCCATCGGCCAGCCGTCGCCGAGCGAACGGACGAGAGAGAGCACGTCGTAGCTTCCCGACCCGAGGAACCCGAGCATCAGGAACGAAGCACTGCCTTGGTTTGCCAGTCGCAACAGACGCGGAAGCTCAAAAACCGTCGGTACGCGAAAGCTCGGCAGACGCGAGACAGACCTATCAGTATTGAACGCACTCTCGAGGAATCCACGACCGAACGAGGAGATCCGTTCCAAATCACCGGATCCGAATGCGTAGAGGTCACTGGCATTCAAACCTCGACGTATGAGCGAACCCGTGATCGAACCCGCCGATGTTCCAACGATGACCGCAGCGCTGCGCGCGTCCCATCCGGTGACGCGCTCGAGCGCCAGGAGATTTCCAACATGATGGGCGATACCGGTGAGTCCACCCGCAGCGAGCACCAATCCGATTCGACCGTTCGTTCGCATCACATCAAGAACAGCCGCCGCGTTCTCCGCTGCCGGAAATGATGAAGGGGACGTCGAAGCGCGCATGGCGTGGAAGTACCCACCGGTTCGGCGAAGCAAACGTGTTGGCGCTGAACGCGCAATGCTTGGTTCGTTTGGCCGTACGACGGCCTGCAGGGACAACCTTCTCGGTGGCACGCGCCCTTTTGTTTCGCGGCATCCTCCATACCAACACCGTCATCGTGCTCCCACGCATCCCTTGGTGACCACAGATGACGCCACGCGTGCTGCCAGACTTGCCCATCTACAGCAAGCCGAGCACGACTGCGACCCAATCGCCGATTTCACCGTTCGGCCAATTGCGTGTCCCAACGCGATCGGCCCGAGTCCGTGAAAAGCCAGCGGGCACCCCCGAGAGGATGATTATGAACATCCCAGCTTTCGTTCATCACTTGGGCGATCCACGTCGTAAACGCTCTTACCGTCGTCGCCGTACGAGGCAGCAACGTGCCCGAACACCGCGTCGGCCTCCTTCCACAGCGTCGCACGTACCCGTTGCCAGATCGGTGCTGCTCATGCGTACCCTTTTTGGCATGTTCGATGAAGAGAGCGGCTCGTGGATCAATGCTCTCCGAGCGAGCGCGAAGCTGCTTCGGGGTCACTAGCGACCGATGTTCAGCTCCTGGATCGCCCTCGCGAGTTGCTCTTCATCGGGCTCGGCCGCCGCAACGTCGATGAGCGAACGAAGCGGAGTTGTGACCCGGAAACCCGTCATCTCGATGACATCGGTCGGAAGCAAGGTGGACGAGCTCGTATCACGCGTGATACAGTCGGTTCTATGACGACGGTCACCGTCAGGGAACTCCGGAACAAGGGCGGCGAGGTACTCGACCGCGTGTTGCGCGGCGACACCATCGTCGTCACACGTGACGGCCACGAAGTCGCCGAGCTGCGACCCCTGCCGCCACGGGTACTCGACGCTTCGGCGCTCCTCGCCCGATGGCGCCACATACCCAGTGTCGATCCCGTCGAGTTGCGCCGCGACCTCGACTCGTTCCTGGATGCGTCGCTATGAACCAAGCGCCAGACGGCATCCTCGATACCAATACCGTCATCCTGCTCCCACGCATATCCGATGCTTCGGTGCTTCCGGCATTCCCGACCATCACTTCGATCACCCTCGCCGAATTGAGCGTTGGTCCCTTGGTAACCACAGATGACGCCACGCGTGCTGCCAGACTTGCCCATCTACAGCAAGCCGAGCACGACTTCGACCCGTTGCCCTTCGACGCAGCGTCGGCACGTGCATTCGCTCGCGTTGCATCCAGCCTTCGCTCATCCGGGCGCATGCCAGCAGCGCGCGCATACGACGCGCTCATCGCCGCGGTCGCCGTCGCTACAAACCTCCCGCTCTACACGGTGAACCCCGACGACTTCTCCGGAATTACCGACCTCACAGTACGGCCAGTTGCGCATCCCGACACGAACCCCACGGGTCCCTGAAAAGGAGCAGGCCCCCCCGAGAGGATGCCTATGAACATCGACGCCCGCCGATCATCACGTACCGCTCTGCGTGGCGTATACGCTTCTGCCGTCGTCGCCGTTCGGCAACACGCGGGTTTCGTTTCCAAGAACAACCTCAGGACGACACGAGGCCGCACGCGCGCTTCGCGACGTTGGAGCAACAAGAACAACAGACCGCGTCACCGTTCGATGGCACCGGATTCGACGAACTCGAACAACGACGTGTCAACTTGCTTCAGCTGACGCAGGTCGTCGTCGTTCCACCGCGGATCAGGCGAGCCAGTGACGAACCAGCCGCTGCCGTTATCGGCGACGATGAGCCCGTAGGTCTTCATTGCGTCGAGGATCACACGCGCCTGCCCGGTATACGTCGAGAGGTCGACGTCGGCGCGTAGACGGAGTCGGGCACCCATCGGCGGAAGCGACGCATCGTCGGAACCGGCGAAGTGGCGGGCGGGAAAGATAAAGCCCTTCTGCGTTGCGGGGAACGTGACCCGAATGGCATGGCGGATCGCACCGGCCCGAACTTCGTCGTAGCGGACAAGGCCGGGAAAGATGGGTAGCCCGGCAGCATCGGCCGACGTCCACCTCTTCGGACGCACACCGTTCGAGCGGAGATTGAAGATCGCGCCGCTACCGGCCAACCATCCGCTCCCCACCCGACGGGCCGCGAATAGCTCGTAGAGCTTGCACGTCGACCGTTGGACGACGAGGACGTGTCGGTCGCCGCCCGCCTCGATCCGTGCAGTTGACGGGATCGGGTAGCGCCCGGCATCGCTCTCGTCGGCGGCCTCGTCGAAACGAACCTTCACGCCGGCTTGCCCGGCGGGCACAACGCTGTACGAAATGCCCACCGACGGGTCCGAACCGAAGTCGGCGTGCAATCGCATCGAGCCGGCGTCGACCGACGCCATCCAGGAACGGGAGTCGGCGTGCACAGGCAGCGAGTCGATGGACCGGTTCCACGGGTTGTCGGCCGGGAACACCGGGCATCCTCCGATCGATGGAACTGCGGGTGCGGCCACAGCCGCGGAGCCGTTACGAACCCCCGGCAGCATCATGGGTGCCCCGGCAACGAGGAGTACCACGGCGGCCAAGAAATCAGCCCGGTTGGGGATTTCGCGTGCCGTCGTGACCAAGATCCGTGATCGTCGGGGGAATCGTCGGTCGCTCATTGGTCGGACGCTACGGTTCGACGGTCTCGAGGGCAATAGGGGATCTCCTAATTGCGCTGAAATGGGGTCAGCAGCCGACCGAGTGGTGCTCATGCCCGGACAAGAACTAGGAATTTCCCGATAGGACGCAGAATCTGCAATCGCCACACTGTCCCCATGCGAACTCACCCGAAGGAACAGCGTTGGCCCGCACCCGATCAGCCGATCTCTCGACGGGAGCGATCGTCCGACGGGAGCAAACGGGGATGTCTCACGAAATGGTTGCGGGCCTTCGCTGTCGCCCTGACGGTTGCGGTCAGTACCAGCTTCGTGCCTCTGGCGTCGCCTCCGGCGTCGGCGAATCACAACCTTTTCGTCGTCGGCTACACAAGGTCGTTGCCCGAAAACACCGTGTTTCCGACCGCGGCCCTATTCCAGCCGGTGCCGTCGGAGATCGCTGTCCAGCAATACGCGTCCGTGAAGCTGAAGTTCGCTGGCTATCTGAAAGTAGACGGCGCGTTCAACCGGGTGTTCACCGGGCAAAATCTCGGGAGCATCCTCGCAATTCCATTCCTGGTCGAGGGGAACGGCGAAGCGACCCTGACCATCACGGGGTTGCGCAACGGAAATGTGGTCACCGACACCACCATGGCATACGTCGACGTGATCCGGACCACCACAACCACGACCACAACTACGACCACGACCACCACGACGCTCGCACCGACGACCACGACCACCACGACGACCACGACGCTCGCACCGACGACTACGACGACCACGACGCTCGCACCGGTGACACAGCCAACTGCCGCCCCCGTAACACCCCCCGCACCCGCACCCGTGACACCACCAGCACCCGCCCCGGTGACACCACCGCCAGCCGCAGCGCCGGACAGCGCGAATCGGCCACCGACAGCAGTCGGGAAAAGCGTCGTGGTGAAGAAGAACGCAGCAACCGCCATCGCATTGAAAGGGGCAGGCCCCGAAGGCGCTGCGCTCGTGTATTCCGTTGTCGATTTCCCTGAAAACGGACGACTGACCGGCCGCGCGCCGAACCTCACCTACAAACCCGACGCCGGGTTCGTGGGCACGGACACCTTCACCTACACCGTCAGCGACGGCGTGACGACGTCCGAAGCCGCCGCCGTGTCGATCACCGTCGTTTCCACCAAGGCCGTCGTCCGCAAAGTTGTCACGACCAAGAAAAGGAAAAGGTAATGACCAAGTTTCCTTTGGCGAAGGCCCTTCGGGCGATCGGATGCATCATTGCGGTGACCGCTGCGTTCACCGTCTTGTCGACAGCACCAGCGTTTGCGAAGGCAAAAGCCACCACCAGCACGGCGAAATACTGCGCCGCCGCCAAAGCATGGTTGGCGTTCGAGAACGCAACACTTGAGTCCGGTCCCTACGACATGGCGTGGGTCGCCGGAACGAGGAAGGTGGTTGTGCCATTGCTCAAAACGGCACCAAAGCCGATCCTCGGGGCGATGCGCGTCCTTGCCCTTGGGCTCTACTGGTCGAGAGTCGATCTGGCCGGAGTCACCGAGATCACCTCGTCGAGCGACATTGCGTTACTCCGACGCCGCGCCGAGGACGTAGCTGATTCTTTTGCGCTCCTCGATGCCCGCAACGCCGTGGGTGCCTACACGCTGAAGACGTGCAAGATCGACGTGCTCCAACCCTTCCGCGATCTCGCAAAGGGCTTCGAGTGACCTTCTCACAGGGTCCACATCAACGGCTGATCAGCACGGTTTTGAACAGGTCGAGCGAACCCTTTGTAGGGTGACAGCTGTGGAGTCGACCGCCAGAAGCGATGAGCAGCACGCTGATCCACGCATGGACACTCCCTGCCCGTGGAAAGGGCTCGACGCGTATGCGTCGAGTGACGACGTCTTGTTCGTCGGACGCGAGCGAGCGGTCCGTCAGCTGTGGGCGGCGATGGAGACCTCCACACTCGCTGGTGTTGTCGGTGCCTCCGGAAGCGGGAAGTCGTCGCTGCTTCTCGCCGGCCTGAGCCAGCACTCCGTCGTGATGGCGGTCGTGCTTCCCGGAGCGAACCCGATGGAGCGTCTGCGCGAGACGATGTCGCGATTGCCGACCCCGAACGTCGGGCCGACCTGCCCGGTGTTGGCCGCCGATCAGCTGGAGGAGATCTTCACGCTGTGCGAAGACGAAGCGGAGCGAGCAGCGTACCTGGACGAGCTGTGCGACATCGCCGAGTCGGGCCGAGCGAGGGTAGTGGCGGCACTGCGCTCGGATCACTACGGATCGTGCGCGCCGTACCGCCGATTCGCAGACGCCCTATCGCAGTCACATGTCCTCCTCGGTGCCCCGACCGAGGAGGAGCTGCGCCGGATCATCACCGTGCCCGCGTTCGCGGGCGGTCTCACGATCGAGCGCGGGCTCGACGACGAGATCATTGATGACGTTGTAGGTGAGTCCGGCGCGCTGCCACTGCTCTCCCATGCGCTGAGACAGACATGGTTGTTGCGTGAGGGTGACACACTCACCCGCGACGCTTACCACCGAGCCGGCGGAGTACGGGGCGCGATCGCTCGCACCGCGGAGCAGTTGTGGATCGCGCTCCCCGCTACCCGCCAACAGGCAACGCGGACGATCCTCACCCGGTTGGCTGCGCCCGGTGCCGCGACTGCCGATTCTGCCCGTCGGGTCGCAACGAACCAGCTGGTGTCGGCCGGCGACCTCGACGCAGAGGCGGCGCTACGCGCGCTTATCGATGCCCGGCTCGTCACCGTCGACAGCGGCACGGCCGAGATCGCGCACGAGGCGGTATTCCGTGAATGGCCCCGTCTGCGCGGGTGGATCGAAGAGGATCGCGATGCCTTGCGGATGCTCGCCCAGGTGCGTGCGAGTTCGAGGGTCTGGAGTGAAGAGCAGGATGACTCAGCACTCTATCGCGGCGCTCGCCTCCAGGCGGTTGTCGACGTACTCGATATGCAGGGGTCGGCACCTGCCGCGCTTTCGCTGGACGAAACATCCAAGGCGTTCGTCGGTGCAAGCGTCGACGCGGCGAAACGTGACGAGACCGAACGCGCTTCGCAGGTGTTGCGCGAACGTCGTGCGAATCGTCGCCTCCGCATGCTGTTGTCGTCCGCGGTCGTGCTTCTCGTCGTCGCCGTGGGGGCCGGATCGTTCGCCGTGCGACAGCGAAACCGGGCGGGCGCGGATCGACGCACCGCCGATGCACGCCGACTCGCCGCCGTGGCTGCCGATGTCCGCGCCGATCGACTGGATCTAGCGGTGCTGCTTTCGAAGGAAGCCCACAGCCGCCAAGACGACCTCGACACCCGCGGGGCGTTGTTCGCGGCCCTGAACGACCAACCGGGGCTGCTCCGGTATTTGTACCTCAACGATTCGATCATCGACATTGCCGTCGACAGCACGGGCCGGACTGCAGCGTTTGCCGGGGACGACCAAAGCCTCGAAATTTGGGACATCGGAGACAGCGATCCCGTGCGCCGACGATCGATCTCACTTGGCAAAGACGTCACGCCGCAGCGCACCAGGTTTTTGCCCGATGGCCGAATCCTGACCGGAGACTCCGGGGGCGGGGTCCACATCGTGAACGCCGAGACGGGTGCGCTGATCGTCGAGGCCCGCGATCACGCAGACGGCGGGGTTTCCGCGGTGTCGCTGAGCCCGAACGGCGACGTGATCGCCAGTGGCGGCGACGACGCGCTCGTGCGTCTAACTGATGCGCGCACCGGCCGCCCGGTGCACGGTCCGCTCGTAGGTCATGAGGACACGATCCAATTCACCGAGTTCAGCCCCGACGGACGGGTGCTCGCCACGGGAGGCGGAGACGGTGGCCTCCGGTTCTGGAACACCGCAACCTGGGTATCCGTCGGTGAGCCGATTGCGTTCGACGTCGGCCTGTGGGACTTCCGCTGGCTCCCAGACCAGAAGACGTTCGTGGTGGCCACGGAAGCAGGCGTGCAGTTCTTCGACGCGGCCAGCCGTCGGGCGCTGAGCCCGGAGATCGCGGCGCACGACGGCATCACCTACCGGCTCCAGATCATCGACGCGGGCGCAACGCTCGTGACGTCGGGTGAGGACGGCTTCGTGCGGTTCTGGGATACGCAGACGTATCGCCCGAGTCGGCGGGCGCTGCGCGGTCACTCCGCCGGCGTCCGTATGGACATCGCAGAGCAGGCGAACCGCATGGTGAGCGCGAGTGACGACGGCACGATCGCCGTCTGGGATTTGCGTGGCTCGTCGGCGGTCGCCACACCGATTGCCGAAAAGACGAACGGCCGCACTCAGGTGGTTACCACGCCCAACGGTCGGGTGTTCACCGCCGATCGAGCCGGCAGCGTGCGCGAGTGGGACGCCACCGGACGGTCCGTCGGGCGCGCTCTGAGCCTTGACGCGCCGATCACAGCGTTGTCGGTGTCGAGCTCCGGAGCGCGGGTGGCCGTGGCCCGCGGCGACGGCAAGGCACAGGTGTTTGAGGTGCCATCGGGCCGACCGGTGACGCCACTGCTCGAGGTGAGCACGAGGTCAGCGGGGGTCGCAATCAGCCCCGACGGGGCACGCCTCGTCACGAGCCAGACGGACAACAGCTGCGACGCGTGTTTCATCCTCTATGACCTGTCCCAGGTGCCGTTGAAGGGTCGAGCCCTGCGTCCGCCAGGGATGCGATCAGGGGAACGCTCTGCAGCGAACACCGCCACGTTCGACGCGTCGGGCACTCAGTTCGTCACGGGTACCCGTAACGGCTGGGTCGACACCTGGGATACGGCGACGGGTCAGCACCTGTGGTCGGCTGGGCTCCCGCGCGGCATTCGATCGTTGGCGTACACGCCGAATGGAACGCGTATTGCCGTGGGTGCGAACACCGGGCTGCTGGTGGTACTCGATGCGAAAACCGGTAAGACGCTGCAGCAGCTCAGGGGTCACCGTGGCGAGATCGGCGGGGTCGCATTCTCCCCCGACGGTACGTTGCTTGCATCGGAAAGTTCGCAGGATCACACGCTGCGGATCTGGCGTCTCGATCTTGGGCTCACCTTCGGCCGTCCGGCCTGGCTCGGGGTGGACGGCGTGGCGTCACTCGGGTGGACCGACGGCGGACGCAAGGTCGCCGCGCCGCATTTCCTCACGGGCGCGATGTTCTTCGACATCGACGCAGACCGCTTGAATCGCGCAGCATGCGGACTGGTTCGGCGGAACCTGACGCTTGGCGAGTGGCGGCAGTACTTCGGAGCGAAGCCATACCGTCGGACCTGCCCGTCATATGCGCCGGGCACATGATCACTCGTGCACGCAAGCGGAAGTTCGTCGAGTGACGTCGGTTCTGATGGCCCACGTTTCACGGCATGTTCTTGGCGAGGCGTCACGAGGAACTTGTGCGGCGATGCACGACCGCAGTGCGGGGTGAACCACGGTGGAGGAGATTCGCCTTTCGCAGTTAGCCCTTCGTCCCGTCAGTACCGCCGATGCCATCGTGACCGAACAGCGGCAGGTGCTCGATCTCACCCGTCGCGAGATGACCGTTGCGCTTGAGCGTCGACGACGTGAACTGGAGCGAGCGTTGCACGACGGTGCGCAGCAGCAGCTTTTGGCCCTGCGCATGGAGATCCTCCGAGTCACCGATGCGTCCACGGTCGACGACAGCGCCTGGAGCGTCGCGATCGCACGCGTCGTCGCGCGTCTCGACGGTGCGCTCGACGACCTGAGCCGTCTTGCCTCGGGCCAGTTGCCGCGCGCACTCGATGCCGGCAACCTCGTCGACTCGCTCCGAGAGCTTGCCGCAATCTCGGGTGCCGTGGCCGACGTCCACGTGCCGCCGACGCTCATCGTCGACGAGGCGAGCGTTGAGGTGATCGCATTCGTGGTGAGCGAGGCGCTCGCCAACGCGCAGCAGCACAGCAACTCGTCTCGTTGCACGGTCAAGGTGGTGCCGAACCTCGAGGGCTTGCGGGTCGACGTCATCGACGACGGCCGAGGTGGCGCGACCATCGTGGCGGGTCGAGGCATTGATGGGCTGCGTCGCCGAGCCGAAGCGCTCGGCGGGACGCTTGAAGTGTTCTCCGACAACGCCGGGACGCTCGTTCGCCTTCATCTGCCCCAACCGAAGCAACCAGCCCGATTGCTCAAACCGGCGTCATCGGAGATCGACGTTGCCAGCGACTCGGCCGTTCGCACGATGCGACAAACGCTCGGCGACCCCACCGCTGACCTGTGGTTCTGGTGCGAGTCCGGTGGCGCGGATGACAAGCAGTCCGAAGGGACGTGGCGCAGCGAAAACGGCGACGTGATCGAGATCGCGGAGATCGCGTCCTTCGAGCAGTCGCGACTCGCCGGGGGTTTGGGGCCAGCAGCGCGACTCGTGCGTCTCGTCGCAGGCGATCGGATGCTGGCCCTGCTCGCCACGGACGCCGAGACCGATCGCCTGGCGTACCTGTGTCGGAGCCACCTTGGTCTGCTCGTCGAGGGCAGGGAACGAGCTCTTGCCTCGTCCACGCTGGAACGGTTGCGGTCTGAGCACAGCCGAATCGCCCGACGATCGCAGAGCTTCGAAGACGCCCTCCGGCGTCGGCTCACCGATCGACCCCGCGAGGAGCTGCTGGCGGCCCGCGGGTGCTTGACCGGCCATGATCGCAGTCGCCGTCACGTTGCGGCCGAACACGTCGCAAACGCGACGGAGCTCCTGCGCGAGATCGTGCGGAGGCTGCGAGTGCCCGATGGCGACTGGGCCAGCGCCAGCGGAACCCTCACGACGACCCTCGAACGCATCGCCCGACGCGCCCGAGTCCGGCTCGACCTCGACGCCGACGACCTCGACGACGAGACCGCCAGCACCGTCATCGAGCGCGTGGCCGAGGAAGTCATGCTCGATGCGCCACCCAGGGCCGATCTGATCGTGCGGGTGCGGGCTCACAGCCGCCACGCCACGCTGTCGGTCGCACTCCAACGTTTGCCGTCGCCCGTGGCCATAGCGCTCCTCGAAGAACTGTCCCTCGCGTCCGGGTCGACCGTGACGTTCCGGCCGAACCCCGATGGGGTGCGCCTGTTGCTGGAGGTGCCGTGCGGGTTGTAATCGCCGACGACGCACCCCTGGTGCGCCGAGGCATCGCCGCCCTGCTCCAGAAGAACGGTGTCGACGTTGCGGCCGAGGTAGGGAACGCCACCGAACTGCACGAAGCCGTCATGCGCTGGCGACCCGACGTTGCGATGGTCGACATCCGGATGCCACCGACGCACACCGACGAGGGCGTGCGAGCAGCCCAGCGAATCCGACGCGAGATTGCCGATGTCGGGGTGTTGCTGCTGAGCCAATACGTCGACGTTGCGCTCGCCCTGCGGCTGCTGGAGTCGAACGAACGAGGTACCGGGTACCTGCTGAAGGAACGCGTTACCGATGAGGTCGAGCTGATCGACGCCTTGGAGCGAGTCGCAGCCGGAGGAACCGTCATCGATCCCGGAATGGTCGGTGACCTCGTCGCCGATCAGCCGCTGCGCGACGGGCTTTTGCAGCTCACCACACGTGAGCTCGCGGTCATGGAGCTCGTCGCTGCAGGACTGAAGGACCGTGCCATCGCCGATCGACTGCTCCTCGGAACGAAGACGGTCGAGGCCCACGTCGCGTCCATTTTCCGCAAGCTCGGGCTCGCCTCGAACACCGAGGACAATCGCCGGGTCCACGCCGTACTCTTCTACCTTCGAGAAGGCAGCAGCGGACCTTTCGCCTGAGTCACTGTGGTGCTGAACACGAGGTCAGGAAACAAGTGACCTTTGGCCCTGGTGGCCCATCTCGCACTGTTGTCCAATAGAGAAAGACCATCGAATTGGAGGCCGACGATGATGAACTGGAATGGTGGTTGGGGATGGATGTGGCTGATGATCCCAATGATGCTCGTGATGTGGGCGGCGATTGCGTTGCTGGTTCTGCCTTGGGTCCGGTCGAGCCGGGGGCAGTCTCGGTCGCCGATCGGCCAGCTCGATGACCGCCTACTCGATGACCGCCTAGAGGCTGGCGAAATCACCGTGAAGGAGTATCGCTCCCCGCCGCAATGAGCTGGAGCACCACGCACCAGCGTCAGCCCGGTCGCGCTGGCGTATCCCTCGCCTGCGGCAGCTTCGGGGTGGCTGAGGCAGTAGGTGAGACCGGAGGCGACAAGCTTGAATCCCGTTTGGTCGAGCGCCTTGCGGGCGGCCGAGATCTGCGTGACGACGTCACGGCACTCTCGCCCCTCCGTGAGCATCTTGTTGGATCCCACGGATTTGACCTTCGATGCGGGGCAGCCGCGGAACGAGATCGTCAATCGTGGCTCTGGGAGTTCCATGGTGCCTCCTCGGTTGGCATACTGATACCCTAGGGGGTAGGGTAGAGTATCTAGCAGGAGGACGACGATCATGTTCGGACGAAAGAAGCCAGACGAGGTTCGACCGGCGGAGGTGGCGGAACTCCAGAGGAAGGGCGCCGTCCTCCTCGATGTCCGCGAAAGCGATGAGTGGGAGGCAGGGCACGCGCCCGACGCCGTTCACATCCCGCTGGGCTGCGTCGATGAGGCAGCCACCCGCCTCGCCGGCCAGCAGGTCTTGACGGTGTGCCGCAGCGGCGCTCGGTCCGGGCGAGCAGCGAAGACGCTCGCCACCGCGGGCGTGGGTGTGCACAACGTCGCCGGGGGGATGTCGGCATGGGCTGCAGCGGGCCTGCCGGTTGTTCGCGATGACGGTTCGCCCGGCCGGGTTTCGTGACCGCGATGGCCGCGGTGGAGATCATCACGATCGAGACGAAGGCGCTGGGAGATCGCAGCTATGTGATCGTCGATGGCGACGTGGCTGGCGTTGTCGACCCGCAACGTGACATCGACAGGATCGAGGTGGTGCTGGCTGAGCGCCGCCTGCGCCTTACCCATGTGTTCGAGACCCACGTGCACAACGACTACGTAACCGGCGGCCTAGAACTGTCGCGTATGCATGGCGCGATGTATGTCGTCGCCGCGGAAGATGAGGTCGCATTCGAGCGTACCGGCGCTCGCGACGGTGACGAGTTCACGCTCGCCAGCGTCGTGGTCCGGGCGATGCGCACGCCAGGTCACACCCCGAACCATCTCTCATATGCGGTCGTCGTGAACGGCAATCCCGTGGCGGTCTTCACGGGCGGATCGATGCTCTACGGCACGGTGGGGCGCACCGACCTCATCGATCACCGATCGACCGAGCCGCTCACCCGCGCGCAGTTCCGTTCGGTGCGCCGTCTCGCCGACGAGCTTCCCGGTGCCGTGGCGGTCCACCCCACGCATGGCTTCGGCAGCTTCTGCTCATCGGCATCGACGACCGGCACTGACCAAAGCACTATCGCCCAGGAATGCCTCTCGAATCTGGCCCTCACTGTTGACGACGAGGACGTCTTCGTTGCACGTCTCCTTGCCGGCCTGACCGCCTATCCCCGTTACTACGCGCACATGGCAGGCATCAACCGCCACGGCCCGGCGAAAGTCGACCTGTCGCCGCTCGAAGTGGTCGACCCTGTAGAGATCCGGCGCCGCATCCACGGAGGCGAGTGGGTCGTGGATCTACGGTCACGCACCGCTTTCGCCCGCGGACATCTGGCCGGAACGGTGAACGTCGAGGTCGGCGACTCCTTCGCCACCTACTTGGGGTGGACGATGCGCTGGGGCACGCCCGTGACCCTGGTCGGCGACACTCCCGACGAGGTTACCGAGGCACAGCGCCAGATGGTTCGCATCGGCATCGACCGGCCTGCGGGCGGAGCCGACGGAGGGCTCCCCCGATGGAGCGCCGGTGGCGACGTGCGCGGCTACCGATCCGTGTCATTCGCAGAGCTGGCCGACGCCCGAGACGATCGTGAGGTTTCGGTGCTCGATGTCCGGCGCGACGACGAATGGGCCGAGGGTCACGTCGAGGGCGCTCTGAACATACCGCTGCACGATCTTGAGGCTCGCATCGATGAGGTGCCCGACGGCGAGGTGTGGGTCCACTGCGCCTCCGGCTACCGCGCCGCCATCGCCGCATCGCTTCTCGACAGAGCCGGCCATCACATCGTCGCTGTCGACGATGACTGGGCGTCCGCCGCCCAGCGTGGCTTGGCGATCACGTCTGCGAACCGATGAACATGTGTCGAACCAGACGGTCAGCTACTCGGGTTGTCACGGACGTTTGTTGTTCGCCTCATCGACGACGGGGTGATTCCGGCCCACTACGCAAGCACATAGTCGGGTTGGAACTTCTGGCGTGCTCGTATGGGCCCGTCGCCGTCAGGACCGACTCGATGCCGTTGCCGAAATCGCACGTCGATGTAGCACTCGGCATTCCTTACCGTCGAACCAACAACGCGTCGTTCTCGACGCATGCGGACGAGCGTTATCGGGATACTCCCAATAGCGCGCGTGGATGAAATTACCCTTGCGGTGATGGGAAGACTCACGGCTAGTTGCAAGCGACCAGCTCTAACTGGTCGCTTGTTGCATATCTGGACTTAGTTCAGATCAGGTCAGGCAACGGCCTCCTGTGTGTGTTCAGCAAGCCATTGATGGCCGGCCTTGGTCAGGGTCCATGAGATCGTGCCCTCGATACGAGCGGCCAGACCCTGGCCTTGAGCGATACCAGCGCCTTGCGAGCGTTGGCTGCAACGACTCCTGTCGCTGCAGCTATCTCTTCAGCGGTGCCTTGATCCCAGTCAGCAAGAAGTCCAAGTGCCCGTCGTACCGGTTCATTCAGGAGTGGGCGACGTTTCCCGATTAGATGGGGAGGTGGAATGTGTCCCTTGAGTTCTTCGATTGCTGTTTCGGGGATGAGCCAGTGTCCTTGCGGGGATCTGGTCGTTCCCTCGATTTCGGGTGCGTAGTACCGAATGGTGCCGGGGGTGGAGAAGGCTGATGATCTCAAACGTATTGATCGGGTGGATGTGTTGACGATTGTGGACACTCCCCCAGGTACGGCTGCCCAGGCGTTGGCTGCGTGGGAAGCCGCTGATGTGCTGGTCGGGTGCACGGGTGCAACCACGATGGAACTTGAGGGGCTTGCTGATCTTGCTGAGCGTCTGGGCGGTCCCGGCGAGATTGACCTTGTTGCGGTTGGCAAGTTCGATCGACGTGCCAAACATGGGGATGGTGTGGTGTCACTCATTCGCCAACGTTGGGGTGCATCGAAGGTTGTGGTGTTCCCGGCCCGGGCCGAAGTTCCCTACGCATATGACCAACGTCGAGAGATTGCCATGAGTTCGCCGGTTGCGATGGCTGGCGACGACCTCCTTGCTCGGGTGCTTGAACTTCAGGTCAGCGCACCGCTTGTGAAAGGGGCTGCGGTATGAGCAAGAACGTGGGTCGTGATGTGGTTACTGCTCATGATCCGCTTTCCCGTTTCGATTCTGGAACCGTTACGGAAACTGTGACGAATACCGTTATCGAATCGGGGAAGAAGTCGGCTGTACTGATTGAGATGGACGCTTCGGATTATCAGCGGTTGAAGGCGGCGGCGAAGGCTCGGGGTTTGACGTTGCGGGGCTATATCCGCTCGGCTGCATTCGAGCGGCTCCGCGACGACGAACGCCGCTGATGGGTCGCGACGTTTGGCTGTTTTACGTCGATGACTCAACGAACGATCAACATGATCTGTTGGCCGCCGTTGCCGTTCCGGTAGGGGAGTGGAGCGTAAACCTGGGGGGCTGGCTCGACCATCGCAAGATGCTCGCGGAGCAACATGGCCTTCCGTCCGGGTACGAGTTCCATGCATCGAAGTTCCTTGGCGTTCGAGGGAACCCTCACGAGGATGTGCACCAGCCGATCAACTGGGACAAGGCGCTACGGCGCACCATTTACGAGCAGTGTCTTGATGCCATCGTTGCGCTGCCATCTGTCGAGGTGCTAGCTGTTCATCAGCGTGGCCGCCAGCAACGTCTGGTTCTATACCGCTCCTTGCTCGATCATCTGAGCGTGTGGCTCGAAGAACGTGATGCGCTCGGCATTGTCGTAATGGACGGCGAAGACGTGTCCTACCGCGGCGTTCACCGCCAGCTGCGCCTTGCCGATCGACGGATCATCGAAGATGCCTGGCTCCAAGGCGCACGAGAAAGCCAATTTGTGCAGGCTGCCGACCTGGTGGTTCATGCCGCACTCCAGCACGTCACGAGAGCGGACAACCGCTCGTTCATGTGGAACTGGTTCCCTGACCGATTCGGACCGATCATCTCGGGATAAACAAAACGCCTCGGCCAGAGCCAAGGCGTTGAGTAAGGCAAGACCCGATGCAGCTCGTACGAGCGACCCGACCCTGCGGGAACAATCTTAATCTGCTTCGCAAAAGTTCGCAACGGGTTTGTCTTACAGAAACGATTTCCGACACTTTTACAGTTCTGTAACCGTTTTGGTTACAGAACTGTCAGTGCGTTGTGTAACAGACTGAACGAGGAAGCCCTGCTGCTGCTCGGATGCTGTGATGGCGGACTACGAGTCGTCCGTTGGCAGTTCTTCGAGGGCTGCCCAAACCTGCTGCACGTCATCGGCACATCCGAAAGCACCTACGCCGACGACCTCGCCGCAGCCTTCTATGTGATCCTCTACGCCACCGGAAAGCGATGCTCCGTTGCCGACGCGGTCGAGCGAGCGGCCGCAGCGACAAGACAACCAATCAAATACCGCAGACGCGAGGAGGAAGAAATCACACAGGACTACATCTGCTGGTGGTGGCAACCGCAACTGCCAGCCTCGATTGCAAGTGCACCACCTAGCGCTTAACCCTTCAGCTCACCTTTCCGCTGGAGCCAGGTCACGGAGAATCGAGCTGCGACCTTCTACGCGCTGCAGCGAACGTGGGGCACAATCCGACAACTTCAGAGCCCGACCTTGACATCGGGGTCATCGCGATCGCGATCGCGATCCCCATCGCGATCGTTGTTGTGAGACGCGCGATCCTGGCCGCCCATACTTCCCATAGACCGCATCATGAAAAACATCATAAGTGGACAGATGGCCAACACGAGCAGAAATGCAGGATTGAATCCGAATGCCAAGGCGACGGCCACGGCGACGATTCCGATCATCAAATAGCTCATGGTGCGGTTGTTGCGGAACATGGTGAACCTCCAGTTGTCACTAATCAGCTTCTGCTACGGAGCCTGGGTCGAAGAAGGGTCGAAGGTCCCGTCTCGGCTCGCCATTCGGCTACCGAATACTGCCGACTGCATCTGGTCGGAAAGCGATTTGTGGGCAATGGTAAAGGTGTGCCCGCGGTTCCTGGGCTTTGCTCGCCTGGAGGCTTTGCGATGAATGGTGATGGAACGGTCGAGGCAATACTGGAAATGCAGGGCATGCAGTGGGCCACGCAATCCAAGACCGTGGAATCGGTTCTGGGGCGACGCAAGGGAGTCGTCGCCGTGCAAGCGAACGCGGTGGCCCAGACCGCCACGGTCCGCTTCGATCCGACGCTTACCTCGCCAGCCGATCTCCAGCAATGGATACGAGAGTGCGGTTACCACTGCGCAGGTCTGTCCGTACCAAACCACCTCTGCAACCCCGATCCCGGCGTGAGTGATCACGACATGACCGATCCCGGCGTGAGTGATCGCGATAGCAGCGATCGCGATAGCAGTGACATGGCCCACGCCGCGATGGGTCATGGCCCGATGGCCCACGGTGACACCGCGGTCGGCGCGGCTCGCGTGATGTCACCCCACGATGCGATGGGTCACGGCGGTCACAGTGCGATGTCGATGGACTCGATGGTGGCCGACATGCGACGCCGGTTCCTGGTTGCTGCGGTGTTCTCGGTACCGATCCTGCTGTGGTCACCTATCGGCCGCGACGTCTTGAACTTCCACGTGTCCGCGCCGTTTGGCCTGCGCGACGACGTGTGGTCGCTGCTGCTCAGCCTGCCCGTGGTGCTGTGGTCATCGTCGATCTTCTTCGACGGTGCGTGGCGTGCGTTGCGGGCCCGGACGCTCGACATGATGGTGCTCGTCGCCGTCGCGATCAGTGCCGGGTGGGGTTACTCCGTCGTGGTGACACTCACCGGCGGCGGTGAGGTCTTCTACGAAGCTGCCAGCGTGCTCGCCGCGTTTGTGCTGTTGGGCCATTGGTTCGAGATGCGCGCCCGAGGCGGCGCGAACGAAGCCATACGGACACTGCTCAACCTTGCACCCCCCGTGGCGTTGGTGATCCGTGACGGTCAACCGGTAGAGGTACCGACCGCCGAAGTTGTAGTGGGTGACATACTGCAGGTCCGCCCCGGAGCCAAGATCGCCGTCGACGGGGTCGTCGAAGAGGGCACAAGCGACGTCGACGAATCAATGGTCACCGGCGAAAGCCTCCCGGTACGCAAAGAGCCCGGCTCACCTGTCATCGGTGCCACCATCAATACCGACGGCACACTCCACGTCCGCGCCACCAAAATCGGTGCCGACACGGCGCTAGCCCAAATCGTCAAACTCGTTCAAGAGGCGCAGAACTCCAAGGCCCCAGGCCAACGACTCGCCGACCGGGCCGCATTCTGGCTGGTGTTCGTCGCGCTTGCCGGTGGCCTCGGCACGTTCGCTGCGTGGGCACTATTGAGTGACCGTCCACTTCGCGAAGCGCTCCTGTTCGCCATCACCGTTGTGGTCGTCACCTGCCCCGACGCACTCGGACTGGCCACCCCCACCGCGATCATGGTGGGCACCGGACTCGGAGCGCAACGCGGCGTCCTCTTCAAGACCGCGACCGCCCTGGAAGCCGCCGCGCACCTCGACGTCGTGATCATGGACAAGACCGGCACCCTGACCCTGGGCAAGCCCGAAGTCACCGATGTGCTCGCCGACAAGATGCCACGCCTTGAGGTGCTCGCGTTCGCGTCGGCCCTCGAACGCCAGTCCGAACATCCTCTCGGTCAGGCCATCGTCACCGCGGCCGACGCCGAACACGCGCCACGGTTCACCGTCACCGGCTTCGAGAACATCCGCGGCAAGGGCGCTGTCGCGCAAGTCGACGGGCGAAGCGTGGCGGTCGGCAGCGCCCGCCTTCTCAACGAACGAGGGATCAACACCGAGCATCTAGAGAAGCGAAGGGAACAGCTCGCCGAAGGTGGCCGCATCGCAGTGCTTGTCGCGGTCGACGATGTGGCGGTCGCGGTAATCGGAATGGCCGACGCACCCCGACCAACATCAGCCGCCACCGTTCAGGCACTGAAAACAATGGGTGTCGAGCTCGTCATGCTTACCGGTGACAACAAAGCCACCGCGCTCCGCATCGCGGCCAGCATGGGCATCGACCAAGTCATCGCAGACGTACTTCCCGGAGACAAGGCAGCCAAAGTGGCAGAACTCCAAGCAGCAGGCAAAAAGGTTGCCATGGTCGGCGATGGCGTCAACGACGCACCAGCCCTGGCCCAGGCCGACCTCGGGATCGCTATCGGTGCCGGCACCGACGTCGCAATCGAAACCGCCGATGTCGTCCTCATGCGATCCGACCCGCTCGATATCGTCAGCGCCCTCACCATCGGTCGAGCAACCGTCGGGAAAATGCGCCAGAACCTCGCATGGGCCGTCGGCTACAACACCATTGCTCTACCGATCGCCGCCGGCGTGTTCGTTCCCGCCTTCAACCTCATGCTCCGCCCCGAAATCGCAGCACTATCAATGTCCGGCTCCAGCTTCCTCGTCGCCGTCAACGCCCTGCTCCTCAAACGACTCCGACTCCCCGAACGCCCGACCGGCACCAAGACAACTCCACCGCTGCGACTCGACCCACCTCGACAAGTGGCAGGTCCTCCACAGGATCTCCACACGGCTCACTGATCATGAGCGCGATGAAACTCTTCCCACGGCATCGGCGGGCGCTCTTACCGCAGTCGAGATCGACCGGGCGACAGCCCCTGTTATACGTACCCACTCGGGGGACCCAAACCATGCAGCTAAGTCCTGGTTTCGATTTGGTGACGAGACGCCTCATTCATTCCAGAGGTCGTCCCAGAGTTGTTCGACCGGTTGGTGCTTCTGGTTGAGTCTGCGCTGCTTCCTGCGCTTCCGAAGCCGATCGCCGGACAGTTCCTCCGCCAAGGTGTCGAGTTTCGGTTGTACATCTGACGTTGCTGCGTCGATGGGGGTTCGCGGTGCAAGTCGTTCTCCGCTCACGAGCAGAGCGGTGAGGAACGTGGTGATCGGGACCGAGGCCATCAGACCGATGCTTCCGACCACGGTTCGAACAACTTCCGTCGCCACGATTTCTCCGGTTGCGATGCGCCCGAGATCAGAGCCGGTCTGTGTGAACAGCAGCATGAGGGGCAGCGACGCGCCCGCGTAGGCCAGAACGAGTGTGTTCACCGTCGACGCAATGTGGTCCTGCCCGATTCGCATGGCGGATCGATACAGCCCGTGCAACCCCAACGTCGGGTTCGCCTGATGAAGTTCCCACACGGCGCTGGCCTGAGTAACAGTGACATCGTCGAGGACTCCAAGCGCGCCGACGATCATCCCGGCGAGGAGCACGCCTTTGAAATCGAGACCAGGCACGGTCGCACGAAGGAACAACGAGTCCTCCCCCGCTAATCCGGTCAATGACGTCGCCCCTATGAACGCCACGCCGAGTGCTCCTGTGATCGCGAGACTGAACAGGGTTCCAATCACCGCCGACGTCGTTCTCGCATTCAGGCCGTGTGACACGTAGAGCGCGACCAGCATGATAAGCGCGCTGGTTACCAGGGCGACGGCGATGGGTGATTTGTTGGCAACGATCGCTGGGAGCGTAAACCGGATCAGAACGAGGAGACTGAACCCGAGAGCGACGAGGGCACGCAGGCCTCGACGTCTGCCGATGAGTAGAGCGACGCCGACGAAGGCGAGAGCCAGGAGCAGCATCGACGAGCGGCGTTGGTGATCGAAGTACGAGTACACGACGTTGTCTTGGGAACCCCCGAGCGCAACGCGTTGCAACGTGATCTCAGAGCCGGGTTTCGGGATCGGCGTGCTGCTCACGATCGAGTGTTGATACTTCACCGTTTCACCGCCGTGCTGTCCGCCGGTCAATTTCACTGTGATGTCGACACAACTTTGCTGGTCACTGACCACGCCTTGACACGCCGCCAAGTCCATGCTCTGGACCGTCGCGTCGACCAGCTGAAGGTTTGGGTTGGGTGCAACCTTGACGCTGCTCGGCCACAGGAGCACAACACCGACAACGGTCGCGGCAATGAGCGGAACGACAACGATCGCGAGTAAAAGCCGAAGATGTTTGGATGCGCGAGCAGTCGCCGTAGAAGCGTGCGAATGGCCATGAAGATGGTCCCCCACGCTCACGTCAGGTCCGCCGCGTTTTCTCAACCGAAGGCACTTGGGGGTCGTCGCGATGGACACCGGAACCACGAGTTCGACCGGTCGGCATTAGTCCTCGATTGGAGATCCAGAGCGAACGACTCGTCCCCAGCGTTTGACCTCGACAGGTCGGCCCGTCTGTGTCGCGTTCACCATGACATCGGGGACACCGAGCGACAGCGGAGGTGGCGACCGACTCCGGGCACCGCGGAGAGTGTTAGCGCGGCCAGAACAGTCAAAAGGATTCGTTTCAAAGGCGGTCCTCGGCGAAGGGTGTCACGGACACGGAACGGAGTCTGTCGACGAACGACAGGGCGGATCTAAGTTACTACACGATGTCGATGCACTGACGGGTGGTGACG
>JANOYY010000136.1:0-66893 GCA_031429095.1 Acidimicrobiia bacterium
TCCACCCCGAGATCCCGCCGTCGAGGACAGCCGCCTTGCCTCCGATAACGCTCAACATCCACCACAGACGGGCGGCAATCGATCCGCCCGCATCGTCGTAGGCCACCACGAAGGTGTCGTCACCGATTCCTTTTGCGGCGAGCGCCTCGGCAAAGTGTTCCGGCTGGGGCAGCGGATGTCGGCCTGGTCCAAGACCTTTCGTGCCCGCCAGATCACGATCCAGATCTACCCACACTGACCCTGGGATATGGCCGGCCTCGAAGGCAGCCTCGCCACTTCTTCCATCGATGTACCACCGAACGTCGCAGACAACGAGGTTCGGAGCACCAAGATGCTGGTCAAGCCATGAGGACGAAACGATGGGGCCGGGAAGCGAATCCATGGCGTCGGACATTACGCCTCGAAGCGAGGAAATTGCGTGCATGGTGTGCCATCGGAATGCCCACGGTTCAAGTTGAGGGTTGTCGCGACTACGGCGTGCGAAAGCGATGACCAAATCTATCGAGCAGCCGATCCGCTTCACCGGGTCCCCACGTGCCCGAGTTGTATCGGGCCAACGCGAAGTCAGGATCCGCAAAGGCTCGCAACATCGGCTCCACGATTCGCCACGCCTGCTGGACCTCGTCCGTTCGGATGAACAGGGTGGAATCTCCGAGTAACGCGTCCAGGAGGAGTCGTTCGTAGCCGTCGAGGTCTTCTTCGGTGAACTGCTCGTCGTAGTCAAAATCCATGTGCGCGGTGCGAACGACGAACGCCTGACCCGGGACCTTTGCTCCAAACCGAAGCGAAATGCCCGAATCAGGTTGGATGCGCACGATGAGTGAGTTCGGTTCAAGTTTGCGAGACATCTTTTCGGCGAATGGAAGATGCGGTGCTCGACGAAAATGCATCGCTACTTCGGTCACGCGCTTGGCGAGACGTTTTCCCGTACGAACGTAGATGGGGACGCCGGCCCACCGCCAGTTGTCGACGCTGAGTCGCATGGCAACATAGGTTTCTGTCGTCGAGTTCGGATTCACCCCCTCCTCGAGGCGGTAACCGATTGCCTTCTCGCCGTCGACGAGACCCTCGTCGTATTGGGCTCGAACGAGGTGCTGTTCGACGGTGCGGTCAGTGAGGTTGACAATCGACCGCAGCGCCTTCACCTTCTCGTCGCGAATTCCCGTCGAGTCCATCGTGGACGGTGGCTCCATCAGGGTCAGGGCGAGAACTTGCATGACGTGATTTTGCACGATGTCGCGCAGTGCACCCGCCTCTTCGTAAAAGCCGCCTCGATGCCCGACTCCGAGGGTTTCCGCGACAGTGATCTCCACGTGGTCTACATAGTTCCGATTCCACAGTGGCTCGAAGATGGTGTTCGAAAACCGCAGCGCCAGAAGGTTTTGAACCGTCTCCTTCCCGAGGTAATGGTCAATGCGAAACACCTGTGCTTCGTCGAAATGCTCGTGCAGTTTCGCGTCTAAGTGCGCGGCGCTTTGTAGATCATGACCGAACGGCTTTTCGATTACGACGCGAGAAAAGCCCTCGGCCGTCGTTGGTTTGCTCAGGCCCGATTCTCCGAGTCCGGCGATGAGGGTCGGAAACGTGCTGGGGGGAGCAGCAAAGTAATACAACCGGTTACCGGTACCGCCGGCGATCCCAGAGGCAATGTCAACTTCCTCCAGTACCTGTCGTAAGCGCGCATAGGTGTGGGGGTCGGCGTAATCGCCTGTGACGTAGCGAATGCGTTTCGTCGCTTCGGTCCATGCGTCGGTTGGCTTCTCGATGGCAGTTGCGGCCCGCGTCCGAAAGTCTTCGTCGGTCATTTCGGTCCGCGCTACGCCCACTACGGTAAAGCCATGCGGCAGAAAGCCTCGGTCGGTCAGCTCGGCCAGCGCTGGCATGAGCTTGCGGGTCGTGAGATCGCCCGACGCACCAAAAATGATAAGAGCGCTTAGGGGCGCGTTCGTCTGGGTAATCGGAGTTGACTCGGCGGCCATGGTCACTTGAATTCAGCGACGCGGTCCGCCAACGTGCCCAGGAGCTCATCGAAGGCCTTGGCGAATGATGCAACGCCTTCTCGTTCAAGAACCTCAGCGACGTCCTCGACATCGATACCAGCGGCGACGAGACCTTCCCAAACGGTATGTGCCTTCACGATCGCGTCGACAGTATCTACCGACCTCGCCGAAACTCCGTGGTGTGCAAATGCCTCAAGTGTCGCCTCGGGAAGCGTGTTCACCGTGCTCGGCCCGATCAGCGTGTCGACGTAGAGCGTGTCAGGAAACGACGGGTTCTTGGTCGAGGTTGACGCCCAAAGCGGGCGTTGCACCCGCGCCCCGTGGGCCGCGAGTCGCTCCCAGCGAGGGCCGCTAAAACGATTGAGGAACAGTTGGTACGCCAGAACCCCTTGTGCGACTGCCGGTTTCCCAACGAGATCAGTACCCCTGCCTGATGCGCCAATGCGCTTTTCGACCTCGCTGTCCACTCGCGAAATGAAGAACGAAGCGACGCTTGCGACATCGGCAAGGGTCGTCGCGCCGGCGGCGAGGCGATCCTCCAGGCCCCCGATATAGGCCTCAATGACGTCGGCGTAGCGATCCAGACTGAAGATCAACGTCACGTTGATGTCGTAGCCCTCGCTAATCATGGTGCGGATCGCAGGGACGCCCTCCTTGGTGGCCGGAATCTTGATCATGACGTTCGGCTCACCAACGCGCGCCGCAAGTGACCGTGCGTCGCGCTCGGTTCCGTCGGTGTCGTGGGCGAGCGCCGGCGACACCTCCAGGGACACGTAGCCGTCGACGCCGTGAGATGACTCATAAACCGGCCGAAGGAGTCGACATGCATTCGACACGTCATCGACAACGAGGTCCCAATAGGCCTCCTCGACCGTTTTTCCGGCAGCCACGAGCTCGGCAAACGAGGCGTCGTAGTCGCTGGACCCGGAGATGGCCTTTTGAAAGATCGAGGGGTTGCTCGTCACCCCGCGGACCCCGCGATCGACCAACTTTTGCAACGTGCCGTCGCTCAGGTACGACCGCTTGAGGTTATCGAGCCACGGGCTTTGGCCGTGGTCTTGAGACATCGAAATGAGTGGGGTTGTCATGACTTTTCTCCTACGGCACTGGCGACAGTTTTAGGGAATCTGAGATTCGAGACAGCGGTGAGACTGGGCTAATCGTCTTCGAGGAGAAGCAGCGCTGCCTCAACGACCGAATCGGCATTGATTCCATACTCATCCATCAACAATTCCGCAGGCGCCGATGCTCCCCATGTGTCCACTGTCACGGCGAGATCGGCGAATCGGTCCCAGCCGAATGAGGTTCCCGCCTCACAGGCAACGACCAATACATCGGGCGGAAACACCGTATCGATGTATTCATCGTCTTGCTCGTCGAAAAGATCCCACGACGGCATCGACACAACCTGTGCGGAGTAGCCGTCGCCAGCAAGCATTTCGGCGGCCTTCACGCAATGCTGCACCTCCGATCCCGTGCCGACGAGCACGATGTCGGGATCACCGTTCTCGGCTGCTACGAGGACGTACGCGCCACGGGCGACGCCGTTCGCAGCAAGCGCACCGGTACCGGGGAGGGTGGGTACCTTTTGACGTCCGAGCACCAGGCCAGTTGGACCACCTTCGGCCTGGAGCGCGACTCGCCACGCAGCAGCAACTTCGTTGCCGTCGGCGGGGCGGATGAGGCGAAGGCCAGGCATGGCCCGCAGCGACGCAAGATGCTCGATCGGCTGGTGGGTCGGACCGTCCTCGCCCACACCGAGCGAATCATGTGTCCACGAGTGAATCACCTTGAGATTTGAGATGGCGCTCACTCGAACCGCGCCGCGCATGTAGTCGGAGAACACAAAGAACGTGCCGCCAACCGGAAGGACGCCGCCGTGTGCGGCCATTCCGTTCATGATTGCGGCCATTGCATGCTCTCTCACGCCGAAGTGAATGAGCCGACCTTCGGGCGTTGCCGAGGAGAAGGTGCCGAGGTCCTTCAGCATCGTTCCCGTGTTCCCTGTGAGATCGGCGCCGCCCCCCATAAGCGAGGCAACGGTTGTCGCCAACGCGTTGAAGCACTCTCCGCTGGCTTCGCGCGTCGCCGCCATTTTGCCAGTTTCGAAGGTGGGGAGACCGGCATCCCACCCCGACGGCAGTTCGCCGCCTAGAAGCTGGCGAAGCTGAACCGCTTGGTCGGTGTTCGCAGCGACGCGATCTTTCCAAGCTCCAGCAAGTGCCTGCGAGCGTTTTGCGTTCGCTCGGTACGCCTCAACCAAGCCGTCTGGCACATGAAATGCCTCGGGCGAAACACCCATGATCGACTTTGTAAGCGCGATCTCGTCTGGCCCGAAGGGTGATCCGTGTGCCGCAGCGGTATCGGTCCTGTTCGGAGACGGAAACCCGATGTGACTTCGGAGTCGGATGAAGGAAGGACGGTCCGTCACCGCCGTTGCCTCGCGAATTGCCTTTTCCAATGCGGGCATATCGTTCGCGATCTCACCGACTTCCATGACGTGCCACCCGTAGGCCTCGAATCGTTTGGTGGCATCATCGGTAAGTGCGAGTTCGGTGACACCGTCGATCGTGATGTGGTTGTCGTCGTAGATCACGGTGAGGCGACCGAGTCCGAGGTGGCCGGCCAGCGATGCGGCTTCGTGGCTAATACCCTCCATCAAGTCGCCGTCGCTCACTATGGCGTAGGTGTGGTGGTCGCAAAGTTCGGCGCCGAAACGCGCTCGCTGGTTGGCTTCCGCCAGCGCCATGCCCACGGCGTTGGCCATGCCTTGCCCGAGAGGACCGGTTGTGACCTCAACGCCTGCTGTGTGACCGCGCTCGGGATGCCCAGGGGTTTTTGAGCCCATTTGCCGGAACGCCTTGAGGTCACCGAGTTCGAGGCCGTGGCCCGTGAGGTAGAGCATCGAATACAGAAGAATCGAGGCATGCCCAGGGGAAAGGACGAACCGATCACGGTCGTGCCAAGTCGGGTCGGCCGGGTCGAAGCGCATAACTCGCGAAAACAGAACGTGGGTCAGAGGTGCAAGAGCCATCGCTGTTCCGGGGTGCCCCGAGTTCGCTGCTTGAACGGCATCCATGGCGAGTACGCGAATGGTGTCCACGGCCTGGTGGTCCTGTGCACCGTAGCGCCCGGGAAGTGGTTCACGTAGGTCGGCTTCGTTGCCCATCGTTTGCCCCTTGGAATCGTTGTCCGACACACAACCGTTGTGGACGGATTTGACTGTACGAACCCTACTGTGGACCGGTCGCGACCCGGTCGCAGTCGTTGTCGACGACATGGGGAGATGATCGCGTTGGGGCCATCGGGTGATTTAGAATGCGAGATCAGCCGAGGAGGAGCACAGTGCATCGCGCACGATCACACAATCGCACAGTTTTCGGTTTGGCACTCGGGGCTTCCATTTCGACAGCAATGATTCTCGCCTCGGTTCCGAGCGCGCATGGTCAGAGCGCAACGGAGTCAGCCTCGTCCACGCTGTTGGCAACGACGTCGCCGACAACGTCGGCCACGACACCTCCCACGACAAGCCTTCCTACGACAAGCCTTCCCGCGGCGTCGTCTTCGATCGCAGGTTCGTCGTCGACCCCGACGTCATCGCTTACGCCGCTTCCCAGTACTGCAACGCCGACCTCAACGACCGTTCGTTCGACAAGCACCGGGGCGGGCGCCAGCACAATGATTCGCGCCACGACGAGCTTCCCATCATCGGCAGCCACCACAACCACCACAATTCCCTTTGCGCCCGGACCAACCTTGCGATCGGGTTCACGAGGCGATGCGGTGGAGGCGATGGAACGGCGTCTCGACATCTTGAAATACGACGTCGGAAAGGTCGATGGCCGATTCGACAGCCAGACGGTGCAGGGCCTCATGGCCTTCCAGAAGGTCCTCGGGCTAAAGCGAACGGCGCGCTTCGACGCGGCCACTCAATTGGCCCTCCTGACTGCGACGACACCGGGCGGCCTGGTACCGAACGGGGGTCTGCCTCGCGTCGAGGTCGACTTGACCCGGCAGGTGATGTTCTACTTCGACAAATTCGGCCTCTACCGCGTGGCGAACGTCTCCAGTGGGTCCGGCAAGAAGTACTGCGACTACTCCTCAAAGGCAAAGCGGGAAATCTGCGGGAGCGCAAAAACACCGCGGGGAAACTTCCGAGTGCAACGGCGAATTCGCGGCGATCGGGAGAGCGATCTTGGACACCTTTATAACCCGGTCTATTTCAGCGGCGGATTTGCGGTTCATGGCTCCGGCAGTATTCCGGCCTACCCGGCCTCGCATGGCTGTGTGCGGATCTCGAACCGAACTGCTGACTGGTTCATCGACGAAGCCGGCGACGGAACACCCGTTTACCTCTACGATTGATCGGCGGCAACGAAGACGATGGTGCAACATCGTTTGTGTACTGAAGACCTCGCCTCCGTCGGACCGTACTCTTCTTCACAAAAGACACCGGCCAGCGGAGCCTGAGTTCGCTCCGAGACAACGCTCGCGTCACAGGAGCCATCGCCAAAGAGCGAACGTCCCCTGTGCCTGCTGGTGAAGAGCAGGGTCCCTGCGAGGGGCCGTCCTTCGGAGAGCGTTTTGTTTTCCGACATCATGTGATCCAGGTCGTAGAGCGCACTCCGGCGGTCACGAATATGAAACTGAACGATTTCGCCGACCTCCAGTCCAACGTCGACTGACAGTGCTCCGTTCGCGCGATCTGCGCCGAGAACTTCGCGGACCAGTCCCGTCGAAAATCCGACGCCCTCGCCCGTATCTCGGCGAACGCCGAGGTGGATTCCGCCGTGTAGCCGGGAACGGTCGTCTTCAAACTCGTAGACGACTTGATTGAGACGGTCCAGTGCCGGCTGAAATGCGAGTTCGTACACCACGTTTCGTTCGCTTTTCGTAATGGTGAACGCTGGCCCAAAGGGTTGCGTTCCTTGCGACACGACACACTCAAGCGCAAGTTCGTCGAAACGAACGGCAACGAATCCGTCGGCGACAAGTTGGTCATCGACCATCAGCGTCACGTCGTTTCGGGCCCCGCTCTCCGCCACGCCGCCTCCGACGCGACGGTACGACGGGGGTCGAGTCTGGAGCCATCGCGTTAGCCGACCCGCCTCGGTTCCGAACACCAAGGTGGGGCAATCGAGGTGGGGCAGGGACTCGTCGCCACTCCAGCTTGTTGTGGTTACCGCACCGACGCGTCCGGCCCACGCGCTGATGGCTGGTTCGCCGTCGGTCTCGTAGCCTCCGCCCAGCACCGCCCGCGCGGTCGTCCCGACCAGGCAGCGCGGGCCCAGAATTGTGCGGGTGGCGCCCACGATCTCGTCAAGATGCTGGCGATGGGATTCGGACACGAACAACACGACAAGGTCCGGTCCGTACCCAACGGACTCGAGGAGCGAACCAAGAACCTCGCCGGTCGCGATCGACGAGATCGGGTGGAGCGACAGCGCAGTCCCGATTCGCCGGTTCACGAGACGCCAGCCCACATATCGGCTTTCGCAGCGATCATGACCTCGACATTAGGGCTCGATATCTCCCGGTCGGACAGCGACACGGCGGGTTGCGCAACGATTGCGGATACAAGTCGCGTCGTATCGGCAGCGGTAGAGTCGCACCGTGGAGGATTCGGGACAAGACGGGGTGGTGTCTCGGTCTGCATTGGAATCGGCGGTGCCGATCACGACCCGCGACGCCATTCTCAATGCTGCGGAGACCCTGTTTGCCCGGTTTGGCTACGAGGGGACCTCCCTGAACCACATAGCAGAAATGGTCGGAATCCGTCGCCCGAGCCTGCTCCACCATTTTGAATCGAAAGAGTTGCTGTACCAGGCCACATTTGAACGACAGATCGCTGATTGGTTTGATCGCATCGAAGCCGCAACCCAAGGTCCGAGCGACGAGTGGGAGACGCTTGACCGGATTCTCGAGGCGGGCTTTTCCTTTTTTGCGGCCAACCCAGAGTTCGTTCGGATCGTGCGCTGGGAAATGCTCGCCGAAGAGAGCCTTTTGGGCAAAGGACTTGGCGAGGCCCTGCGACCTCTTATGAATCGAGCGGAGTCTTTCTTCAAGCGGGCAATGGACTCCGGGACATTCCGTTCTCATGATCCGGAACAACTGCTCCTGACCGGGTACGGAGCGATTCTTTCCTCATTCAGCGACGTGGTGTTCTTAGAGACTTTGACGAGTCGCGATCCCCTTTCAGCGAAGTCTCTCCAGGCCCGTCATAACCACCTTCGAGCCTTCTTCCGTTCCGCTCTCGAGCCATTGACCATGTACCCAGTGAAAGTTGACTCCTAGCGCATGCCCACCCTTTCTGAGTCAGAGTCCAAAGCGCTACTCGCCCATGTCGGCATTGTGTTGCCCAAGGAACGGGTGGTGGCAACGGCCGTCGAGGCAGCCGAATTCGCGAGTCAGATCGGCTTTCCCGTCGTGGCGAAACTGTGCGGGGATGCCATTGCCCACAAGACCGAGCGGGGTCTCGTTCGGTTGAATCTGGGCTCCCCGGCCGACGTGGAGGAAGCGGCGCAATCACTCCTCGACGCTGCCACGCCCGACGACGGGCCGGTCGGTGTCTTGGTTGCCGAAATGGTTCGGGGACGGCGCGAGCTGATCGCGGGGGTCGTTCGTGACCGTGCGTTTGGTCCGTGCATCATGTTGGGAGTGGGCGGGGTCCTGGCCGAAGCCATCGAAGACGTGGTGTTTCGGGTCGCCCCAATCACCGCGCTCGACGCCCATGAAATGATCGCCGACCTGGCCTCGCAGAAACTGCTCGGTCCTTTCCGCGGAGAGCCGGAACTCGATCGCGTCGCTCTGGCTGCAACGCTGGTTGGTCTTTCCACGTTTGTTATGGAGCGCGACGATGTCGTCTCAGTCGACTGCAATCCGCTGATAATCGTCGACGGGAAGCCGGTTGTTGTCGACGCGCTTGTCGAGGTCACCCCGTCATGATGTCTGCTGATCGCATCGCGCAGTTCCACGCGCTGTTCAATCCGCGGGGCGTGGTTGTCGCCGGTGCTTCGAGTCACCCCGGAAAGTTCGGGTTTACTGCGCTCCACAACGTGCGTGCCAATGGGTTCTCCGGTCCGGTCTTCCCGATCAATCGGGAGGGCGAAACGATATTGGGACAACCGACGTACCAATCTATCGACGACATCCCCCACGGACAGGCAGATCTGGTAATTGTTTGTACACCTGCGAAATCGAATCCTGCGATTCTTCGTTCCTGTGCAGCGAAGGGCATCCGGGCAGCATTTGTTGCGTCGGCCGGCTACCGCGAGTCTGATGAAGCAGGGGCTCAAGCCGAACGCGAACTTGTCGAACTCGCTGACGAGTTGGGAATACTTCTCGCCGGACCAAACGGTCAGGGTCTCGTGTCGACGCCCGCAAAACTATGTGCGCAGATCGTTGCTCCGTATCCCATTTCCGGACGGATCTCGATTGCGAGTCAATCGGGGAACCTCTGTTCCGCCTTCATGAACATAGCGAACGCTTCAGGCGCAGGAATCGCTCGGGCGATCAGCGTGGGGAACGCTGCTGCAACAACGGTGGCTGATGTCGCCGAGTTCTACGCCGCGGACCCTCAAACCGGGGTCGTGCTTGCCTATCTCGAAAGCGTGAGCGACGGCCGTCGGTTCCTTGAACAGATGCAGGCGGTGTCGGAACACAAACCGGTGGTTCTGCTTAAAGGCGGATCGACCGCAGCCGGCCAAACAGCGGCCGCGTCGCACACCGGTGCTCTGGCGTCGGTGGATCGAGTCCTCGACGGCGCCCTCCGTCAAGTCGGTGTCCGTCGCGCGCTTACGGTCGCGGAGGCGTACGATGCCGCCGCTGCCTTTGCAACACAGCCGATGCCGCGTGGGCCGCGCGTTGCTGTGCTTACGACCGTCGGCGGATGGGGTGTGCTGACTGCCGATGCGATTGCCAACTCATCGTTGGAACTCACCAAACTTTCGCCCGACCTGCTCGCAGCGATTGACGACAAGCTACCGCCTCGGTGGAGCAAGTCCAACCCCATTGACATGGCCGGGGGAGAAACGCGCGACACGATTCCGGAATTGGTGGAGATTGTTGCCTCGCACGATTCGGTCGATGCCGTGATCTTCCTAGGGTTGGGAGTACAGTCAAACACTGCCCGACTGCTGCGATCAGGCCCGTATTACCCTGACCACGGTCTCGAGCGCATCGTCGAGTTCCACGAGCGTCAAGATGTCCGATTTGCCGAAGCGGCCGTGGCCGTTTCGGGCAAGACCGCCAAGCCCGTCCTCGTCGCGTCGGAGTTGGGCCTCACCGATCCGAACAATCCCGGACCACTCGCGCTGCGCAACTCCGGCCAGGTCTGTTTCCCCTCAGCCGAACGGGCGGTGACTGCGCTCAATCATATGTGGTCGTACGTTTGTTGGCGTCGAGCCCGCGGGCTTACTGAGAGAATCTGATTCGTGCTGAAGGCAATTGCGACCGGTATGGCGGTGTCGTGCATCGCGGGTGGTCTGGGGCTCGCTGCGGTATCGCTCTTCCGCGATCCAGCGAAATCCAAAGGGCCCGTTGTGAGTGCCGGGCAAACGCCGGTCCTCTCGATTCGACGCGTTCCTGAGATGCTGGCCGACAGCATCGGGTCGCGCCGCATCGACCAATCGATAGCAACGACCTTCGCGCAACCCGAACTGGACGGCGTCGCCGAGCGCTCGTGCGTGCTGGCCGAACTAGTGACCCCGTTTGTGTCGGGCCGACCGTTGGTGTCCTACGCGCCCACCAGGTCGGTTATCCCTGCGTCCACACTGAAAGTCTTTACGGCGAGCGCCGTTCTGTCCATGTTCGACCCGAACGAGCGCCTCCGTACGACGGTCCGGGCAACGTCAACGCCAAGTGGCGGGCAGCTGGCGGGGGATCTCTGGATTATTGGCGGCGGGGACCCGCTCCTTGAGTCGGCCAAATACACGAAGTCAAGAAAGCATCCGGCCGGTACCGCGACGTCGCTCGACAAACTGGCCGACGATGTCGTAACTGCGGGGGTGGAGCGGATCACGGGGCGCGTCGTCGGCGATGATCGACTCTTTGACGACCTCAGAGTGGTTCCTTCGTGGAAGAAGACCTACGTTTCCCAAGGTGAGGTTGGCCCGATGGGCGGGCTCATTATCGACGACAACTTCACACTCCTCGACTCCAAAGGCCGTCCCATTGCGGCGACGGATGTTCCCACGAATGGGGCCCAGGCATTTCAACGTTTGCTTGAAGAACGAGGTGTTGTCGTTGTCGGGGAAGCCGGCGCGGCCTCGCGAACGGGACCCGACGCCGCTACCGCTGCTCCGATCGAGGTCGCGGCAATCGATTCCGTGCCAATGAACAAGATCGTCGCGGAGATGCTCGCCGAAAGTGACAACACGACGGCCGAGGCGTTGCTCAAGCACGTCGGGATCCGAGCAGCCGGTAACGGGTCGACCCAGGCCGGAGCAGCGGCCATCGGCCGAACACTATGGGCCCGAGGCGTTCCCGCGGAAAATCGCGAGGTCCTTCGGATGGTCGACGGCTCGGGCCTTGACCGCGGTGACCGGGTCAGCTGCGCGGCCCTTATCGATATCCTGCGACTCGCACCTGCGTCGGGGGATCTGGTCAAAGGGTTTGCCGTGATGGGTGAAACAGGGACACTGAAGACGCGTCTGCGCGGTTCCGCGGCGGAGGGAAAAGTCCATGCAAAAACTGGAACGTTGAACGGGGTTTCTGCCCTCACGGGTACAGCGGAGACGACCGATGGCCGCCTTATTCGATTTGCGATGATCCTGAACGGCTTGGCCTCGACGGACTACGGCGTCAAACTCGGCAATACTCTCGCCGAAGCGTTTGTGGCACTTGGCGACTCCGTTGCGATCGAAGCCCTCGTGCCCAAAGAGTGACGCGCCGGAGCGAATCGACCATGAATCCACTTCCAATGTTCCCCCTTGGTACGGTCCTTTTCCCGCACGTGGGGATTCCACTGCGGATCTTCGAAGACCGTTATCGGGAGATGACCCGGGTTTGCATGTCTACGGACAATGAGTTCGGCGTCGTGTTGATCGCAAACGGGAGTGAAGTGGGCGGGGGCGATGACCGCTTCGATATCGGGACCATCGCAAAGATCGTGCATGCCGAGGTCGAACCGGACGGGCGGGCGCGTCTGGTAGCTGTTGGAACACACCGATTTCGTATCCTGCGATGGGTCGATGGCGCGCTGTATGCGCAAGCAGAGGTCGAGACGTTCTTCGACGCCGATCTGGCGTGCGATGAGGATCTTGTTGCCCTCACGAAACAGGTTCGGCGACTGCTCGCTATGCGGAGCGAACTCGGCATTTTGGGTCCGCCCGCCACGATCGAGTTGCACGACGACCCCGCTGTTCGCCTCTGGCAACTCTGTGCACTGGTTCCGACCGAACCACACGATGACCTTGCGCTGCTTGCGTCGCCAACAGTGGCGGCACGCATTGCGCTTTTGACCCGCCTCCTCGATTCGGTGAACGAGGAATCGAATAGGATTCTGAGCGGCGAGTGACCTTCACCGTGGGAAGCTCTCATCTTTCGAAACCCTGCCGTCTCAAAATCGTAAATGCAATTGGTGACTACAAAGGAAATCTGTGGCGAAGGAAAAGATCCCCGGCAAATCGTCGATCATTGATTCGGTGA
Source organism: Acidimicrobiia bacterium (assembly GCA_031429095.1). GTDB lineage: Bacteria > Actinomycetota > Acidimicrobiia > Acidimicrobiales > JANYDT01 > JANOYY01. The sequence goes on from JANOYY010000136.1 coordinate 12,648, forward strand.
GTCCGCTGCTCGACAAGGTTCGTGGAGTCAAGCCTGGTGCGGCGAAGGAGTCTGCGACTCGAGGCGCGAAGAGCACGAAGGAGCTGATCCAGCTTTCGATCGGCTATGTCAAGCAGGAAACCAAGCAACCGCTGGTCGGCGTCGTCGAGCTGTTGACCCGAGGAATTCTCGCGGCCCTGTTCATATCAACGGGGCTCGTGTTACTGCTCCTGGGTCTCCTTCGCGGTATCCAGAGTGCTCTTGCGTACGAACGAGTTTCTTCGGAAGGACTGGTCGAGCGTGGCCACTTCAGCGGGTCGCTTTCATGGCTGCCGTATCTCTTGACTATTGCTGGAGCTGCCGTGTCGCTGGCCATCGTCGGACTCGCCGCTCGTAACTCGCTTCGCAACGCTTCCTCGGAGGAAACCAAATGAGTAAGAAGGCCGCCTCAGAGCAACCAGGTGTCGATCGCCCAATACGGCTTAACGATATCGAGGAAGGCCTGCGCTCGCTGAAGTCTGACATCAACACGGTCAAGGAATCCGCAACGGGTGCCGGGATTGCGGCCGGTCTGGTGGTGGCGATCCTTCTCGTTTTGCTGGCGTTCAGCATTGGTCGGTCGCGAGGGAAGAAGAAGTTTGCGTTCGTCGAAATTCGTCGGGCGTAAGGCTTCTTCGGTCGACCGTCATGAAGAATCTCTTTCGCGTGTTCGTGGCGCGGGGCGTCTCCCAAAAGGGGCTCCGTGGCGGATCGACCTTTTGGCTCGTTGTCGGAGCGTTTCAGCTGCTGGGGCGGTTGTACAACAGGGGGGGCAAGCGCTCCGAGGTAGTCACGCTTCACGAGCGCCTTCGTCCGGGCGACGAGTTGACGCTTCGATTTCCTGGCAAGCCTGGTCGGAAAACCCGTCGCGAGGTAGCCGCCGATGAACAACGACGACGAACTGTAGAGGATGCACACCAACGTGAGGTGATGCGATTGACGATGATCCAAGAACGCGGTGGACGTCGCGGCCGAAAGGCCTCCAAAGCGCTTCGTGCGCTCTTGGAAAATGCTCCGAAATGACCGACGTATCGTGCGTTGGGTTGAGCGCAGCGAACCTATCTGCTGCAGAGGTTGAGATCGCGTGAGTCGTCCCTTGGTGCCGGGTGAAAAAGTTGTTCTTGTCGACTCGAAGAAGCGTCGCTATCTCATTGCGCTGACGCCCGGAAAGGAGTTTCACTCCCACGCCGGATTCTTCGCTCACGACGTGCTGATCGGCGCTGAGGAAGGGGTGTCCGTCCGTTCGAGTGGCGGAGCACGCTATGTCGCAATCCGGCCAACCCTGGCCGAGTACGTGCTGAAGATGCCTCGCGGCGCCCAAGTCATCTATCCGAAAGATCTCGGCGCGATCTTGATTTTGGCCGATATCTTTCCCGGGGCACGAGTATTGGAATCAGGTGTTGGGTCCGGCGCACTCTCCATGACGCTTCTTCGAGCGGGGGCACATGTAACTGGATATGAGCTTCGTGCAGACTTCGCGGCCAAGGCGATAGAAAACGTTGGCGGTTTCATCGGAGAGTCTGCGCTGAACAACTACAACGTGCACGTACGGAACTGCTACGACGGCATTGACGGTGACGACTTTGACCGGATAGTCCTCGATCTTCCAGAACCGTGGGAGGTGATCCAGCACGCGACGACAGCGTTACGCCCCGGCGGAATCATCTTGTCCTATCTTCCAACGATCAACCAGACTTCTCACTTCCGAGCGACGTTAAGTGCGCATGGGTTCGCGATGGCCGAAACGATCGAGGTCCTGCATCGTGGATGGCACATCGAAGGGGCGTCGGTGCGTCCAGATCACCGGATGGTCGCCCACACAGGCTTCCTGACACATGCGCGAATGCTCGGTGGGCCCGTCGACGATACTGGCGAGCTAGCCCAGTGGGGTCGCGGGCGTTTTGATCGTGCCGCCAGCGAAGTCGATGTTGTGGCGAGCGATCTTGCCGACGAAGAAATTGGCTCCGACGACGCGTCTTTGTAAGTCGTTGGCGAACATATGTATAAATACGTTCTCGATTCACCGTAGGACTAAGGTGTCAGTCGATGAACGGACTCGATGTGGCGATTCTCATCGGTTCGGTTTTTGCATTCGTCGGAGGGTATCGCCGAGGGCTGGTGGCTCGCGCCGTGATGTGGCTGTGTGTCGTTGGCACCATGTTCCTGGCGGCCGACAATATGTCGAAGATCGTGCGACTTGTTCAGGGGGGCGAAGTGGAACCCAGCGTGCAACAGATTGTTCTTGTTGTCGGCGCTTCGCTCGTGGTCGGTCGCAGCGTTGGAGCCCTGGCCGGGTACTGGATCCGGCGTCGCATACCCACAAGGCCCCTCCGTGTCGCGGACCGGATGGCGGGCGGCGCGACAGGCGTCGTGGGTATCGCGGTCACGTTGTGGTTAGCCACTCCGGTGTTGGCGTTCCTGCCGGGCTGGCCCGCCGGAGCGGTTCGATCGTCGACGCTCGCCACGGCGCTGTCGCGGACGGTTCCGGTACGTCTTGATGCGCTCTCTGCTGTTCGAAACTTGCTCCGCAATGGTGGTTTCCCGATTGCGGTGTCGGAGATCGGCCGATCCTTCGATGCAGGGTCACCGCCCGAGTCCGAGGTGCTGACGCGAGACACGCGCCGAATGGTTGTTGCATCCGTTGTGCGAGTGACTTCGGTGGGATGTGGAGCCGAGTCGATTGGCACCGGCTTCGTTGTTGGCTCCGGGCAGGTCCTGACTGCCGCTCATGTCGTTGCTGGAGCGAAGGCCGTTGCGGTCGAATTGGACGCAATTATCACGCCCGTAAACATCGTTGCCTTTGACCCCGCGAAAGACCTCGCTTTGCTCCAAAGTGCACAAGGCCGGATCGGCCCTTCCTTGGTGCTGCAAGGGACCGATGCCCCTGGCGAAACCGGTGCTGATCGGGAGGTGTTTGGATATTTCGACGGAGGGCCATTGCGGGTTCGTTCGGTTCGGTCGTCGACTGCAATGCTCGAAGTCGGGCGAGATATCTTCGACGAACTACCGGTCAAACGCGATGTCCTTCGTCTGGCCGCAGACTTAGGTCCGGGTGACTCGGGGGCGCCGGTTGTCGACAGAGCTGGCCAGGTCACTGGCCTCGTGTTCTCCCGAGCTCCGGATCGCGCCACTACTGCGTTTGGGCTCGGAGCGTCGGAGCTTCGCCGGTTCTTGCTCGAGCGTCCCACCGCCGGATCAGCCGCACGCTGCCTTCCTATGCGCTCGACACCCGACAGCGAGGTTTAGGCGTAGGAAAACGAAAAGCACCTGACCGTGGTCGGGTGCTCTTGTGTTGCGACGCGCCAAGAAATGCCCCTTGGGTTACGTCGTTCAATGTTTAGGAGGGTGTCGCCACTCAGTCCATCTCAATGAATATGCATTCACCGGGACACTCCTCGGCGGATTCGATCGTGCCGTCGTGTGCGTTCTCAGGAACATTGGCGAGGCCTTCAGGTCCCCCTGGGTCGCTAAACACTTTTGCGCCCTCTTTGACATAGGCAAGCCCGTCGTCGAGAAGAGTAAATACGGTGGGAGCGATTTCTTCGCAGAGGCCATCGCCTGTGCAAAGGTCCTGGTCGATCCAAACTTTCATGCCCATTGAGGGTGCCTTCTTTGGTTCGGGTTACTGCGTGGAGCAATAACAGAATTCGTATGGTTTCACCCTAGCAATCGGCGGGGGCTAGGTGGTGCTTGAGCGGGGTGTGTTCTTTGGCGCACGAACCTCGCTGCGAGAAACGACCTCTCGGTCGTTGGGAAATGGTCTCAGTTCACTCAAGGTGGGGACTGTATCTAGGCGTTTGTCGCTGTTAGGGTCTTCCCCAGACAAGGAGGGCGCAGTGGCCAACGCCGACAGAAAGATTGCGGAGTACGAGCTGCGGCTCAGCTCATACGAACGCGAAGTCGCTGAGTTGCAAGAGCAGATCAAGACGCTCGAAGACGATGTGGTCGGTTTGCGTCGCAAGCTCCAAGATGCTCCGAAGCGTGTCCGGGCACTTGAGGAACGGCTTCTCGAGACCAAAGGTCAGCTTGCGCATGCGACCGGTCAGAACGAAAAACTGACGGTCACGCTTCGAGATGCACGTGAACATATTGCTTCGTTACGCGAAGAAGTCGACAAATTGACGCAGCCTCCAGCCAACTATGGAACTTTTCTAGGGCGCAACGATGATGGCACTGTCGACGTGATGACGGGCGGGCGAAAGGTGCGTGTTTCACTTCATCCGGACCTAGACGATACCGAGCTTCGAAAAGGACAGGAGCTCGTCTTGAACGAGTCGCTCAACGTCTACCTTGCACGCGCCTTCGATGGACACGGTGAAGTGGTGACGCTCAAGGAGCTTCTCGACGATGGCCTTCGAGCCATCATTTCAGCTCGCGCAGACGAGGAACGCGTGGTCGAGCTCGCTGCGCCGCTGCTCCAGGCCGATCCCGCGAGTCGGCTTCGACCCGGAGACTCCGTTCTTCTTGATACGCGCGCAAACCTTTTGCTCGAGCGTCTCCCACGCCCCGAGGTCGAGGATCTCGTACTTGAAGAGGTACCTGACATCTCCTACGAAGACGTCGGTGGACTCGATTCACAAATCGAGATGATCAAAGACGCAGTTGAGTTGCCCTTCCTCTACCAGGACTATTTTGCCGAACACAAACTTCCCGCCCCGAAGGGCATCTTGTTGTACGGGCCACCGGGGTGTGGCAAGACGCTGATTGCGAAAGCGGTCGCGAACTCCCTCGCCAAGAAGGTGAGCCAGGTGACGGGAAAGCCCGCCGCCCGGAGTTATTTCATCAATATCAAAGGCCCGGAACTGCTCAACAAATATGTCGGCGAGACCGAACGCCAAATACGAATGGTTTTCCAACGGGCGCGCGAAAAGGCGGAAGAAGGCGTTCCCGTCATTGTCTTCTTCGATGAAATGGATTCGCTGTTTCGCACTCGCGGCACCGGGATCAGTTCCGATATGGAGTCAACGATCGTGCCGCAGTTGTTGGCCGAAATCGACGGTGTCGAAACACTCCGCAATGTGATCGTAATTGGTGCGTCCAATCGTGAGGATCTTATCGACCCGGCAATTCTTCGACCGGGACGCCTGGATGTGAAGATCAAGATTGAGAGGCCGAACGAAAAGTCCGCCAAGCAGATTTTCCGCCAATATCTCACCGACACGCTGCCTCTCGATCCAACGGAAGTTGAGACGCTCGGCAATGGCGATCGTTCCAAGGCTGTCGAGGTGATGATCGACCGTTGTGTGAGCGACATGTACCGCGAGGCAGAGGACACGAAGTTCCTTGAGGTCACGTACCAAAACGGGGATAAGGAGATCCTGTACTTCAAGGACTTCTCCTCGGGGGCGATGATCGAAAACATCGTTCGTCGCGCCAAGAAACTCTCGATCAAGCGTCAGATTGCCGGCCTCGGCAAGGGTATTCGCGTGCAGGATCTGATCGACTCGACGCACCAGGAGTTCAAGGAACAAGAGGATCTTCCGAACACGACGAATCCCGACGACTGGGCAAAGATCTCGGGCAAAAAGGGAGAGCGAATTGTCTACATCCGGACGATCATTTCCAAGGGCGCCGACAAAGAACCACTTGGTGGTCGTGCCATTGAGCGGGTTCAGCCGGGCCAATACCTGTAGAGCCTCCGGCTTCGCGCAAGGAGCCGGGCGCTGTTTTGGTGCCCGATCTCGGGTCGAAAATACGGCGAGGACTTTGGTCAGCGCGACCCACTAGGGTCAGAACGTGGCTATTCGCAAAGTCTGTGGGATCGAAACCGAGTACGGCATCGTCGTGACCCGGGCACCCGACGCGAACCCGATTCAGTCGTCGAGCCAGCTGGTGAACGCGTACGTATCGACTCTGGGTCGGACACTCAACAATAAGGTCAACTGGGATTTTGAGGACGAGATGCCCGGCAACGATGCCCGGGGATTTACCCTCGGCGGGGCCTTGCCACCCGAAGTCGAAACGCACCTGGTGAATGCAGTGCTGACCAATGGTGCGCGGTTCTACGTGGATCACGCGCACCCGGAGTATTCCAGCCCGGAATGCATCGATGCCCTGCAGGCAACGCTGTACGACGTGGCGGGCGAGGAAGTGTTGCGTCGGGCAATGGCAGCGAGCCGTTCGGCGATGCCCCCGGGCCAACAGATTGTTGTGTACAAGAACAACTCCGACGGTAAGGGAAACAGCTACGGAACCCACGAGAACTATCTGATGGATCGGCAGGTTCCGTTTAGCCGCGTCATCGTCAACGTGATGCCGTTTTTCGTCTCACGGCAGGTCTTTACCGGCGCTGGAAAGGTTGGGTCGGAACTCCAGGGAAATGCGTCTGTTGAGTTTCAGATCAGTCCGCGCGCTGACTTTTTTGAGGAGGAGGTGGGGTTGGAGACAACCTTAAAGCGTCCAATCATCAATACTCGAGACGAACCGCACGCGGATTCGGCGCGTTATCGACGGTTGCATGTGATTATTGGCGACGCGAACATGAGCGAAGTGGCGACGTTCCTCAAGCTCGGCTCGACGTCCATTGTTTTGGCCATGGTCGAAGACGACATGTTCGAAGGCAAGAACCTGTCGATCGTGAATCCTGTGGAAACGCTTCGGGTGGTTAGCCAGGATCCCACGCTGCAAGCGACGATGGAGATGGCCAACGGGTCGTCCATGACCGCCCTGGAATTGCAGTGGGAGTACTTGTCCCTGGCTCAACAGTGGGCAAGTCGTTTTGGGTTCGAGTCAGTGGGCGAAACAGTGGGTCCGCTGGTGCTCACTCGATGGGAGCAGGTACTGGCCGGGTTGGAGAAGGATCCTGACAGCGTTGTCGACATGGTCGACTGGGTGGCCAAGCGGCGCCTGGTTGCGGGTTTCCGCGATCGTCACGAGTTGTCGTGGTCCAGCGCCAAACTGCGCGCCATTGACCTCCAGTATCACGACATCCGCCCGGAGAAGTCGTTGGCGCGCCGTGCCGGGCTCACGAGCTTGTTCGCCGAACCCGAGGTCCTCGACGCCTCAGAAAACCCACCGCGGGAAACGCGGGCATATTTTCGTGGGAGGTGTCTCCAGAAGTTTCCGACCGAAGTGGCTGCCGCGAATTGGGACTCGATCGTGTTTGACCTGGGTACCGACCCTCTCCGCCGGGTTCCTATGCTCGATCCTTTGAAGGGGAGCGCCGATATGGTTGATTCCCTGCTAGACCGATGTTCCTCAGCTTCGGAGTTACTGCGTCTTCTGGGCGCTTGACAACGAAGTAGAAAGAAAGGACCCCGATGCCCGAACGTGAACAAGTACGCAAGACCTCCGCGAAACGCGAAGAGGATGAAGTTCAGGATTCTCCGCCCGCGTCGAAGCAGGGCGAGAAGATAAAGGCGGAACTCGATGACCTGTTGGACGAAATCGACGAGGTGCTCGAAACAAACGCAGAGGAATTTGTAAAGTCCTATGTGCAAAAGGGCGGTCAGTAGCGAGATCCTCGTTGGTCGGCCCGTCCCTGTCCACTCCGCAAAGTCCAAGGCAATGTCACAAATCCCGAGCTCAAACGACCGCAACGCAAGTTTTTCCGCCCTCATCGAATCTGCCGGACGGGCCCCGTTCGCGTCGCTGCGACACGGCGCTCTTGAGGAGTTGGCATCGAGCCCAACGCTCACCCACGCCACGACGATTGTTGCGTTGCGCTACCGCGCAGGTGTGGTTATGGCAGGCGACCGACGGGCGACCGCAGGAAATGTCATCGCGAATCGGTCGATGAAGAAAGTGTTTCCCGCCGACCGCCACTCCGGCGTTTCGATCTCGGGAGTCGCCGGGGTCGCCGCCGAGATGGTCAAGTTGTTCCAACTCGAACTGGAGCACTACGAAAAAGTAGAAGGAGTCCAGCTCTCGTTGGAAGGAAAAGCCACCCGACTTGCCAACATGATCCGTTCGAATCTTCCCGCAGCGATGCAGTCCGGGATGGTCGTCATTCCAATTTTTGCCGGTTTTGACCTCCGCCGTGGCTCCGGGCGAATCTTCAACTACGACATCACCGGCGGACGTTATGAGGAAGCAGAGTTCCATGCCACCGGCTCCGGAGGAACGTATGCGCGCTCATTGATTAAGCAGCGGTGGCGCCCTGACCTTTCACGCGAAGAAGCAATCGACATAGCGGTCGCGTCGTTGTTCGAAGCGGCCGACGAGGACTCGGCAACCGGTGGCCCTGATATGGTCCGCGGCGTCTACCCAACGGTCGCAACCATCACGATCGATGGGTATACCGACGTGCCAGAAGGCGAGGTCGCAGAGCGCTTCGCGGCAGCGGTCGGTCGGCTCGGCGGACAGGCGCTGCCGACGCTGCCTGCCGCGCCCAAAGGGAAAGGTACGAAAGCATGAGCATGCCCTATTACGTGTCACCAGAGCAGGTGATGAAGGACAGGGCGGATTATGCACGAAAGGGAATCGCTCGGGGGCGCTCCCTTATCGGGCTCGTTGTCGCAGATGCGATTTTGATAGTTGCGGAGAACCACAGCCGAACGCTTCACAAGGTCTCCGAGATTTATGATCGGATCGGATTTGCAGCGGTTGGCCGCTACAACGAGTTTGACCAACTCCGTATTGCGGGAGTCCGCGCGGCGGACATGAAGGGGTACAACTATTCGCGAGAAGACGTTGAGGCCCGCAGTCTCGCCAACTCCTATGCACAGATGTTGGGTCAGGTATTTACGCACGAGATGAAACCGCTGGAGGTCGAGATCCTGGTCGCCGAAGTCGGGCTGGAACCGATCGCGGACCGCCTATTTCACATCCTTTACGACGGCACCGTGATGGACGAAGAGGAGTTCACCGTCTTGGGGGGCGACGCCGAAACGATTGCCACCCGACTGAAGGAGCAGTACTCGGCCGGCCTTGCGTGGCGCGACGCAGTCGGCGTGGCAGTACGTGCCATCGCAGGCCCCGACCGAAGCTTGACGGAACGCGAACTTGAAGTGGCGATATTGGAACGGGGCCCGCAGCGGCGTACGTTCCGACGAGTTGAAGACTCGGAGCTAACCGCTCTGCTGACTCCGTAGATTCGTCAGTCGTGCAGAGTTGACGGAAGGACGTAGGGTCACCAAAGCTCAGGCGGAACGACTCGGTCTTCGCCTCGACGATCCCGTGGCCCTCAACGAGGAAGTGCGAAAGGTCCTGGCGACGTTGTTGGACGTCGACACAAACTTGTCGTGGGGCGATGTTGTTCATCGAATCGCAACCAAGGCACGCTGGCCCGAACGATATGTGCAATCGCTTTCGGAGTCCGACGGGGACGCTACTCTGGAGCTTGCGTTGCGGCTGATCGAACTTCGTACGTTCGCTTAGTTCGCGTACGTTCGCCCTGGTTCGCGTAGTCAAACGGATTTACTCGACAAGCTTTCGGCCGATGATTTCTTTCATGATCTCCGTCGTGCCGCCATAAATCGTGGTTATGCGTGCGTCGGCATATGCGCGAGCGATCGGATATTCACGCATGTATCCGTACCCACCGTGAAGCTGCAGACAGGTATCCACCGTGCGCTTCTGGAGTTCCGTGCACCACCACTTGGCCATTGCAGCTTCTTCGGGTCCCAGCGATCCGTTGTTAAGTTCGGTGATGCAGCGATCAACGAACGACTGGGTGACTTCAACTTCGGTCGCAACTTCGGCCAATTTGAACTTCGAATTTTGGAATTGGGCGACGGGTTGCCCGAATGCTTTTCGCTCCCTGGTGTAGTCCAGCGTCCAACCGAGAGCGGCTCGCGCTGCCGCCAACCCTGCAATTGCGATGGACAAGCGCTCCTGGGCGAGGTTTCGCACCAAGAGCGTGAAGCCCTGGCCTTCGTCACCGAGGCGGTTGGTGACCGGCACGTGGACGTCGCTGAAAAACAGTTCGGCGGTGTCTTGACTGTGCTGTCCGAGCTTTTCGAGGTTGCGACCGCGTTCGAAACCCGCCATGCCCCGCTCAAGAACAAGAAGCGAGATTCCTTTGTGCTTCAACGACGGATCGGTCTTGACCGCAACGATGACAAGGTCGGAGTTGATTCCGTTGGTGATGAAGGTCTTTGACCCGTTTACGACATAGGTGTCGCCGTCTCGGATTGCGGTTGTCGACATGTTGGCAAGATCTGAGCCGATTCCCGGCTCCGTCATAGCCACTGCAGTGATCAGTTCGCCAGAGCAGATTCCCGGAAGCCAGCGCGCCTTCTGCTCATCGTTGGTCAGGTCGAGAAAGTACGGCAGGGTGATGTCGTTGTGAAGCGTGAGTCCCAAGCCCGCCCCGCCATAGCCGGAATACATCAATTCCTCGGCGATCACGGCATTGAACCGGAAATCTGCTGTGCCGCCGCCGCCGAACTCGGTCGGGGCCTGGAGAGCAAGGAAGCCCTGTTTGCCCGCGGACGAGAAGAGGGACCGATCGACAATGCCTGCGTGTTCCCAACGCTCGTAGTGAGGGGTGATTTCGAGGTCGATGAACTTACGGAATGACGTACGAAACATCTCGTGTTCGTCGTCAAAAATGGTGCGCTCCATACTCCGAGACGCTAGTGCTCGCGCAAGCCCGTAGGTTCTACACGGACTTAGACCGGCTCTCCGACTGCCCACAGTTGCGAAAGCCAAGGGCGGCGAACATTTTCGACGATCGCTGGAACGGATTGCGAAACGCAGCCTGGTCGGGTTTGGTCCTGATGTCGTCGAGGGCCCGGTTGGCCTCTTTCAACGCTGCCGAAAATGCGACGGCCTGGGAGGGTGCTGGCTTTAGTGACCCCAACTCGTTCAGTTGCATCTCGATTTCCGAAATTGCCACCTTGGAAACGAACTCGGCAACATCTGCGGGCTTGGCGACTCGTTGGTTCACGGATTTTGCTGCTCGTCGGGTGATAAGGCGATGACGCTCATACGACAGTGCCTTTTCGGCAAGTCGTTCGTTGGACTTCTGGCAAATAGCGTCACCGGTCGCCACAAAGGCCTTTTCGGCGGCTGTCTGAGCGAACGCGGGACTCGAGAGCCAACCACCGACGATCATGACGAGCGCCAGCACGCCAACAGCTCTGGCCCGGGATCGAGGCGGTTTTGTAGCAGAAAAGGACATGATTGAGTCATTGTAGGCCGCCAGTTATGTGGAACGCTGAGTGCGTGTTGATCGTGGCTCACGCCCCTGTTCGTATTGCCGACCTTGGAGGGTGGACCGATACCTGGTTTTCAGGATCGGGTGTGGTTTCCAACGTGGCCGTTTCGCCGGGCGTGACGGTCACGTTACGCCCCGATGACGAGGTCGATGGCGACGCAATTCGTGTGTGTGCCATGGACGTCGAACGTGTGGAGCGGCTTCACGCCCCAGAAACGTGGGCCGATCCGTTGTTGGCATCGTTGTTCGCCGACGCGCCGGGCGGCATAACAGCATCGATCGAGTCAGGAGTTCCGCCGGGAAGCGGTTTGGGAACGTCGGCCTCCTTGTCGGTCGCGGTTCTCGCCGCCCTCGACAGCCTTGCCGGCCGGTCGATCGATCAGCTTGATCTTGCGCACCGAGCTCACCAACGAGAAACCGCTGATGGCCGTCAGTCTGGGGTGCAGGATCACGGAGCGGCCGCGTGTGGTGGCGTCACTCGATGGTCGGTCGAGTACCCGAAGTTTCTCCCCAATGATCGCGTCGCTGACGACGCACTGCTCGACGCAATCGACGCTCGCTTGATCGCCGTGTACCTGGGAGCACCACATGCGTCTTCAATGCTTCATCAGATGGTCATCGCCGAGCTTGAGTCGCGTGATTCGGACGAGTTTCTTCAGCCGCTTCGTACGGCCGCGCAAGCGGGACATCAGGCCTTGCTGAGCGGCGACTTCGCCGCGTATGGCCAGGCGCTCGTGGCGTGTCACGAAGGACAGCGAAAGCTGCACCCTGAACTCATCAGCGACCTCGCTGATCACGTGGCGTCGTCCGTCGCCCTCTGTGGAGCAGCCGGGTGGAAGGTAAACGGTGCCGGCGGCTCAGGTGGAAGCATGACGGTGCTTTGTGGGTCCGATCCCGAGAACCGGGCCCGTCTCGTCGAAACCATCACTGCGATTTCTGGGGCCGAGGTTCTTGACCTTCATGTGGATCGGTTGGGGGTTCGTGTCGAGGTTCGCAACCGCTGACCCAATGCACTGCGGCTCGCATTTGTTGCTGGACCCAATCTGTTGCGACACTTGTGAGATGAGCGAACGCGTATCGTGCACGATTGCCAACGGACTCGCTGACGTCCGTTTGAACCGTCCGGAAAAGATGAATGCCCTTGACGCTGCCATGTTTGCCGCATTGGCGGAAACAGGCGAGGCCTTAAAAGCCAACCCGTCGGTTCGTGCGGTTGTCCTGTCGGGCGAAGGACGAGCATTCTGTGCAGGCCTTGACTTTGCGAGTTTTGGCGCCATGGCGTCAGGCAAACGCGGGTCACTTGTCCCGGGTGCCACTACAGACAACGACGACCCATCGGTGATTCCCGGAAAGATCACCCATAGCGGTCAGCAGGCTGCTTGGGTATGGCAGGAGATACCGGTGCCGGTGATTGCTGCGGTGCATGGCGTGGCGCTCGGGGGAGGGTGTCAGATCGCGCTTGGTGCCGACATCCGAATTGTCGCTCCGGATGCGAAGTTCTCCGTTTTGGAGATTCGATGGGGTCTGATTCCGGATATGACTGGAACACAGACGCTGATTCGACTTGTGGGACTCGATGTCGCGAAAGAATTGACCTTTACCGGACGGATGGTCGACGGCGAGGAAGCAGTCAGGCTGGGGCTTGCGACTCGAGTCAGCGTCGATCCGCTTGGCGACGCGCTGGCCATGGCCCAAGAGATTGCGGGCCGCAGCCCTGATGCCGTTCGGGCTGGGAAACGCCTTCTGAACACGGCAGGGGAGAGTTCGGTGGCCGACGGTTTTCGGGCCGAACGACGCGAGATCGCAGCGCTTATCGGGAGCAGGAATCAGGTGGAAGCGGTGACGGCTTTTTTTGAAAAGCGAGAGGCGCTCTACACCGACCCGTCTTCGTAATCGCGCATATGAATATCGCGTGCGGAAACTACCGACGGTGGCCTTCGATCCGAACGACCACTCCATCAGCGCGCATACGGTCAACGTCGAATCCTGCTGCCGTGAACAGTGTCCGCGTCGCTTCGCGGCTCGGGAATCGCACGCCGGCAAATGCAAGGGCAGTCTGAAGAAGTCTGCCGGAACGAGTGCTCGCTCTCGTAAGGCTCATGTCGAACAGGAGTCCGCTGGTCGTGCAAATGCGACCCATTTCGGCTGTTGCCCGGGCCGCGTCACCGATTTCGTTCAGAGTGCCGCCGATCATCACGGCATCGCACGAACCATCGGACAGGGGGAGTTGCTGGGCCACGGCCCGAATCGCGACGATCGGGAGTATGCCTTTGTGTTTCATTACGCGTTCGAGAAACGGTCGGCTGTGGTCGACGGCAACGACGAGGTGTCCGTTGGCTGCAACCGATCTCGCGTAGAGGCCTTCAGAACAACCGATGTCCACGACAACGCTTTTCGGTGAAAGCGTGGCGAACCAATGATTCAGTTCGGCAAGCTCTTCGGAGTTCGGAAAGGACCTTCCACTCAATAGGCTGAGGGATCGCACGCGCCATACCCGTTCATAAAGCTGCGGTGTGGGCGCAACGACGTTGCTCAATTGGGCAAGCGTTCGCGGCGCCCGGGCGTTGCCAATCGCGTCCCAGACTCCGCCGGAGATCGTTGTCGACTGACGACATGATCCACAAAACAGCGCTCCTTCGTGAACGGTGCCGTCTCCGGTGGGAATTCCTTGAAGCTCCAACCCGCCTCCGGCAAGACAAAATGGGCAACGGAGGAGCGGAACAAGAATGGGAAGCATCCGTCCAGTCTGGTACCTGGCAGGGTCTACGTCCGATGGACGGCGTTGCTACGGCACGCAAATAGTTGTTCGCGCCGAGAAAGGGCCAGGTGTCCCAGGACGTGTCGGGAAATGTCGGGCGAAACAACGAAAACCGCACTGACGATGCCCCCTGTTCGGAAACTGTCACACGGCCTCTCGAGACTGGAAACGTGTTCAGAGCGAACACGCCTTTTCAACTCAAAATCACGTCTGGAGACACCATGAACAGCAACACGATCACCATTTGCGGCAACGTCGTACGCGATCCCGAACTGCGCCTCACCTCCAACGGAACTCCGACCACGACCTTCGGGGTTGCCGTGAATCGTCGGGTGTTCTCAAAGACCGACACTCCCACCGAGGTTGTGTCGTTTTTCAACGTCGTAGCTTGGAACGGTCTTGCCGAAAACGTTTGCGAGTCCCTCCACAGGGGTGCGCGCATCGTTGTGGTGGGCCGTCTTGATCAGCGGAGCTGGGAGGTCGAGGGCGAGCAGGGAGGTCGTCGAACCACCTACGAGCTGGTCGCGGAAGATATCGGATCGTCATTCAAGTTCGCAACAGCGACCGTGCACCGCATCGAGCGAGCATCGGCGCGCGAGCTTGATGGCGACGAACCAATTCGAGTGGTGGTGCCCGACTCGCCTGCATCGCTCGGTGCGACGGCAGGTATCGCTGAAGAGCCCTTCTAATTACTGACTAACGGTCAGCGCTCGGGGACGTGCGGCGCGTTACCTTCATCACGGACCCGAGCAATTCAGTGTTCGGCACATGCAGGAATGTTGTTGTCTCGGAGTTCTGTCCAAACGCCGCCTGGTCGGTTTTCAACATGACCGAAGCCCCGTGAAGTGCTTGTACCGTGCCGACGGTATTTCGATCGGTCTCCAGGGCGTCCCCGATTTGCAGGATCCGTTTGAGGTATCGACCGGCAGCGATCTCGCTCGCAATGTCTTTGCTGCCGAACGCAGTGATTAATGCGATCGACAGCGATGCGCAGAACACAAGGCCGGCGACAAGCATGTCGACGATCCGGGTGTTCACACCAAGTTGGCTCACCGCCAAAATTGCGAACACCCCGGTAAGCCCTGCCTTGACGAGGCGTACGATCTGATTTTGGGGTTTGCCGGTGGCGCGGAGGAGCGAGGTGCCGACAGCGGTAGACACCAAGGTTGCCACCGCACCTCCCATGACGAGGAGGAGGACAGACAACAAACCATGGGGAAGGAACGAAACGAGGCCTTTGGGCAAATCGGTGAGGGCGTCCGGAGCAACAACGCCGAGCGCACCCATCAGGCCGACCGAGCCGATCATCGAAAACGTAAGACTGCCTGCTGGCTGGGCGAAAGACTGAAGCTGCTCACTATTGGTCGGACGACTCACCAGACGCCGTACAAGACTGGCCAGAAACGTCGCCAAGATGAGGGCACCAACGAGGACTCCGCAGCCAATCAGCCATTTCATGACGGGACAACGAATATCTGAGATGCGGTGCCGAGTCGAGTCGCGCCGCTTTGTGAATGCATATGGCTCACGGCGTGCAGGCTAGCAGCGAGAACTGAATGCTTTCTGGGTCCTGCGATCAGGTCAGAGCACGAAATAGAACGTCGAGGGCGAGCCATCCGGGGCGAGCGGTTCTTCGTCAACGAGAACACTCAGGGTGGCAATGCCGACCCCGACGAGATCAAGGAGAACCGCGAACGGCGTCGTTTCCGCTTGTGCCTCCGTCATACGTGCTCGCAGACGAACCGCAAGATCGTTGGGCACGTCAATCGCTGCGTCGAAGGCGGTGCGCATCGGTGCGCGGAGATCGCGAAGCGGGTTGTCCGCCTCGAAGTGCTCGGCGATGTCCGGGTAGTTGACGAGGTAGCGCTCGAACTTGGCCGGGTTTGTCATAAGCAACTTGTTGAGTCGCTTTTTTGAAGGGCGGGGAAGTGCCATGGTTATTTCCACTCCGTGAGGGCAGAGGCAAGTTGTCGACGCGCTCGGAAAAGGCGCGTCTTGATTGTCGAAAGTGGAAGGTCTAGCGCTTCTACGATCTCTTCATAGGACATGGCTTCGATTTCGCGAAGCACAACGATCGTTCGAGAAACCGGATCGAGTCGGTCGAGCGCCCGCCATAGCTCCTCGACCATCATTCGGCCGTCGACGGCACGTTCCGGACTGACAAAATCGATCCCTGATGAGGTTTCGGGAAGCACCGCCGGGTCTCGCACGTCTTCTCGACGCCGGCGAAGGGTCGATATCGCGGTGTTGTGCGTGATACGCAGGAGCCACGAACGAAGCGACGAGTCCCCGCGGTAACCCGATATTCCCCGCCATGCCTTCAGAATGCTTTCCTGGACAACGTCCTCGGCCAACGCTGCATCGTGAACGATCGAGCGGGCCACCCGAAACATGGAAGGTGCATGGACATTGATGATTTCTCGGAGGATCTGTTCGGGCGCGTCGCTTTGCGTCGAAAACTCCGTGGCCGACGGTGCCGTTAGTACCGTCGCTCCTTCGTAGAGTCCCTCAGCCAAGATCATGCTCCCTTTGACGTGTCCGCGAAACCAAAGGTCGCGAATAGGGACGGGGTTGCGGGCTGATTCCCCACGCCAGTGGCGGCGCGGTTGCTATGTGAACCTGCGTTCGCTCCACCACGGCACGAATGCTGGCATATCTGTCAACGCCGAGTCGACAAAATTGGCCGGGCGTTTTTCGAGAAACGAGCCGACTCCTTCACGGGCGTCACGGCTCTTCCCGAGTGCAGCGACACCTCGGGTGTCTAGTTCGTGCGCAGCCATTGGATGGTCGGCGCCCAACATCTTCCACAGCATGTGCCGAGTGAGCGCCACCGAAACCGCCGACGTCGTTGTCGCGATCTCGTTCGCAATGCCCAGAGCTGCATCGAGAAGGTCCTCTGGCGCATGAAGGGAGCGCACCAACCCGCCATCGAGCGCTTCCTGCGCATCGAAGACCCGTCCTGAGAAGCACCACTCGGCAGCCTTGGAGATTCCCACGACCCGCGGGAGGAACCATGTCGAAGCTGCCTCGGGCACGATCCCACGCCGAGCGAAAACGAACCCGAATCGAGCTTGTGTCGATGCGACGCGAATGTCCATGGGTAGCGTCATGGTCACGCCGATGCCGACGGCAGGACCATTTATTGCGGCGATCAGTGGTTTGTTGCTTTCGAAGAGCCGCAAGGTGACGAGACCTCCGACATCACGGCTGCGTTCGAGATCGTCGCCCGCGGGGGCCTCGCCATGATCGAACGTTGACGCGCCAGACTCCAGGTCGGCTCCTGCGCAGTACCCCCTCCCCGCACCGGTAAAGACCACTGCCCGAATCGTGTCGTCCTCGTCGGCAAGATCAATTGCCCCCACGATCTCGCGCGCCATGGTGAGCGTAAAGGCGTTCAGGCGATCGGGGCGATTGAGGGTAATGACGAGGACACGGTCGCGTCGATCGAGGGTGATCTGGGTTTGGGTGCGAAGGGGTTCGAGGGCCACATCGGCAGTTTGTACGTTGGCTGGCAGTTCTGCAATTCAGTTGATCCCTTGTCGGGTTGCTTCGGCTGCTATCGACAGCAAGCGGCATACGTGGAACTACGATTCATGTCATGAGACCGGTCAAAGTGCTGCTTATGGCGCTTTCGGTCCCGCTGATCCAAGGGGTCGGTTCGCCGATCAGCAGCGCTTCTGCGGCCGCTTCGTCGACGCCGTCCTCACGTGCCCAGATCGACCCGTCAAAGACGGGCGGAGCGGTGCCAGTGGCACCGATTCTGCGGCGTCCACTGACGGCGCGTGAACAACGCCGACTTCGAACCGAAGGACGATCCGCAGTCGCTGTGGCCCGTCCATCAACGCCGCCGACTACCGCTGCTCCGGCAACGACCCTTCCCGGGAAGGCGACCCCGTCACCCTCGATCCCGGTGACGACGCCGTCGACCGCGATTCCTGCTGCGACCATTTCCACGGCGACAATTTCCGCAACGACGATTCCTGTAACGACGATTCCTGTAACGACGATTCCTGTAACGACCGTTCCTCCGAGCTCCACGGCCAAGACCATCAGCGTTTCGACGACAGCGCCTCGGCCCACGGCTCCGGGTCCGCAGCCCTCAGCGTCGATCACGTCGATCACGCCGACCTTGGTCCGCGTTGTCCCCACGACTTCATCCGGTCGAGCAACCACAACCCGACCGGGCGCCTCGAGGGCCACGACGGCCGCTCCGACCACGCCGGCCACAACGACCGCACCTTCGCAGCGCGCCGACGGCGGACTTACCCGGGTGGTCGAGCTCGCCGGCGGCGCGTTCGTATTTGAACCTCCGACTCCCACGCAACGACCAACTCGACAAAAACGCGAGGCGACCCGTCGAGCGGTCGCAAGCGCGCCAAAGAGCGCTCGGAAGATCGCTCCCGAAGTCTTCTTCGGGATCTTCAAATTGGACTCTCCGAAGCAGCGCACCCCCGATGGTCGGCTCGTTCCCGTGTTTAATCAGCGGCCCGTCTGGGTTGTGGTCTTCAAGAACGTAGCAACCAAGCGCGCCGCCGTCGTGAAGATACCCGACCGACGTGCCAGCACGACCACTACCATCGACCCCCAGGCGTTCACCGTCACGTCGAACTACATGTTCGTGATCGACGATCGTACCGGGACCGTGTTGATCCGGTCCGAGTTCGGGGCCTAGGTCGGGTCCAAAACGGTCTCAACCGTTTTGGAACAATCGAACGACGTCGACCGCGATCGATGGTCGGTCGGAGATGAGACCGTCTATTCCGCGGATGAGCAGACGTTTCATCTCCTCGCCATCGTCGATGGTCCAGGCATGTACGGCAAGCATGCGTTCGTGTGCGCCCTTCACGAATTCCGCGTCGAGTATCTCGGTCCGTCCGAAGTGGGTTGGAAGCTGCAGCGCGACACAGGATTCATGCAACTGGATTTCGTCGGTCTCCCCGCGAATCGCCAGGCCGATCGCTAGGGAGTCTCGCGGGCCAAGCGATGTGTGGATCTCTGGAGCAACCGAGCGGAACATGTCGAGTGCGTGATCATGAAAGGACGCAACGATAACGTCGGTCGATCGACCGAAACGTCGAAGGGTGCTGGCGAGCTTTTGCTCGTACGCCGCGACTGCTGGAGCGGTCTCTTTGATATCAAAGTTGAGGTACGTCTTCGGAAACTGCTCCAGAACGTCTTCGAGCCGAGCGAATCCGAACTCTGGGGCGCTCGGCGCACGGCCGCGGAGTTGATAGGCGGACGTAGGTTGCCCTGTCACGGCTCCGAGTTCGTCGACGAACCAATAGGCGTTGTCGAGCCCCTTGAGGTCACCCCAGTCCATCTCGGCGATTACGCCTGTTCTGTCACAGGTCGCGTCAACGGTGTCGTCGTGCGCGACGACCAATACGCCGTCTCTCGAACAGTGGACATCCATCTCGAGTGCTTCGCATCCAAGATCGACCGCCCGGTGAAACGAAGCGAGCGTGCTTGAAGGCGCCTCGAGTGCGCCACCTTGATGGGCATAGACGATCGGTCTGCGTTGCAACCAGGGATTCATCGACCGCATGCCTTGACGATGGTACATCTACGAACGCGACGCGGCGAAGGCGACGGTTTCTGATGGCAGGACAAAATCTGTTTGACAGGCTGGGTCAAGGTCGGGCACGATGGAAGCTTCATCAAGAGCGGTTGAGGGACGGGCCCGTCGACACCGCGGCAACCAGTACGGCACACCAATTGTGCCCGACGCGGTGCCAATGCCCGTGCGATGAGAGGAGCTATCTATGCTTGTGAACCACGACGACAACGCCGTTCTCGAGGATTGTGCACCGCTTCGCGCGCCATTGCGTCGCTCTCGACTCGTTTCGGCTGCCCCGATTTTAAATCCACTACACCTGTACCGGAAAGAAGAGTTGCGATCATGACCACACCTACCTGGGGTTTTGAGACCCGACAGATTCATGCGGGAGCCTCTCCCGATCCCACAACCGGAGCGCGTGCTACCCCGATCTACCAAACCACGAGCTACCAATTCCGCGATACGGCGCATGCAGCCGCCCTCTTTGGTCTCGCCGAGATGGGGAACATCTACACACGGATCATGAACCCCACCCAAGATGTGTTGGAACAACGGATTGCATCGCTCGAAGGCGGGGTAGCTGCTCTCGCCGTCGCAAGCGGGCAGGCCGCCGAAACCATGTCGATTTTGAACCTGGCCGAAGCCGGCGATCATATTGTGGCGAGTGCGAGTCTGTACGGAGGGACCTACAACCTCTTCCACTACAGCCTCCCCAAGCTCGGTATCACGGTCGATTTTGTGGACGATCCCGACGATCTCGACGCGTGGCGCAAGTTGATCAAACCGAACACCAAAGCCCTGTACGGCGAGGTGATCGGAAATCCGAAGGGCGACATTCTCGACATGTTGGGTGTCTCCGGGGTGGCCCACGAGAATGGAATTCCATTGATCGTCGACAACACTCTGGCGACGCCCTATCTGTGTCGCCCGTTGGAACACGGCGCCGACATCGTTGTTCACTCGCTCACGAAATTCATCGGAGGGCATGGAACGTCTATCGGCGGAATCATCGTCGACGGTGGCACATTCGATTGGGGGGCGAGCGGGAAGTTTCCGATGCTCACGGAGCCCGACCCCAGCTACCATGGGCTGAAGTATTGGGAAGCAGTTGGCTCTATTGCGTACATAATCAAAGCGCGCGTACAACTTCTTCGGGACTACGGAGCGGCCATTGCACCCTTTAATTCGTTCCTTCTGATCCAGGGAGTGGAGACCCTAAGTGTGCGTATGGATCGTCACTGTTCAAGCGCAATGACCATCGCCGAGTACCTCGAAGGTCACCCCGATGTGGAACTGGTTCGCTATCCCGGTTTGGCGAGCTCCCCGTGGGCGGACAAGGCAAAAACGTATTTGCCCAAGGGCGCTGGTGCGATCTTGAACTTCGAGGTCAAGGGCGGGGTAGAGGCAGGACAGCGGTTTGTCGAGTCCGTGAAGCTGTTCAGTCATCTCGCCAACGTTGGCGACCTGCGAAGCCTGATTATTCAACCGGCGACCACGACGCACAGCCAGCTGACTCCTTCCGAGCAAGAATCCACCGGCGTTACTCCGGGACTAATCCGGCTTTCGATCGGCTTGGAATCGGTGGAAGATCTCATCGCCGATCTCGAACTTGGTTTTGCCGCTGCGAAGGCCTAGGCCGGAGTCGACGAAGCTGAAAGGGACGCGTCGTGGTCAACAATGGAGAATCGAACGGGCCTGACCCGACATCGATGGATTATCCGACGCGTCCCGACGTCAGCAATTTCGAGGCGAGCTCCGATGTAGGAGGGGAGCCGGGACCGTGGCGGGCGATCTGGCGCCCCGGAGATGAGCCCGGCTGGAGGAAGTTCGCCGAAGTCGGAGATCTAAAGCTCGAACTCGGCGAGGTACTTCCCGACGTCGTGGTGTGCTACGAAACCTACGGTGCGCTGAACGCGCAACGGTCGAATGCTGTGCTGGTCGAACACGGCTTTACTGCCGATACTCATGCTGCAGGTCCAGCCATGCCAGGTCACCCGGAGTCAGGCTGGTGGGATGGCATCGTCGGTCCCGGGAAAGCAATCGACACGAATCGCTTCTTTGTCGTTGTCCCAAATGCGCTGGGCGGCTGTCAGGGAACGACGTCGCCCGGTCAACTTGCTCCCGATGGATGCCCCTGGGGTTCGCGTTGGCCGGTGACGACCATTCGTGACCTGGTGTCAGCGGAGGTCGCTCTGGCCGACGAGCTTGGTATCGATGACTGGTTTGCGATCGTTGGTACGTCCATGGGAGCGATGCGCGCATTGGAGTGGGCCGTTGGTCATCCAGAGCGGCTCCATCGTGCAGTGATCATCGGCGTCGGTCCGCAGGCCACCGCCGAGCAGATTGCACTTCAGACCATTCAAATCAGTTCCATTGTCGAGGACCCTGAGTTTTTAGGGGGGGATTACTACGGCGATGAACCTTTCCTCGGGCGCGGGCCGCTTCGCGGCATGGCGCAGGCGCGTCGCCTGGGACACGTCACGTACCGAAGTGAAATGGAACTCCACCAGCGATTCGGGAACACCTCCCAAGTGGGCGAACACGGGCTCGATCCGGAACGACGCGGACGATACGCCGTCATGTCGTACTTGGACCATGCGGCACGGCGGCTCGAACGACGTTTCGACGCGAACACGTACGTGGCGTTGAACGAAGCGATGAACCACCATGACATTGGTCGAGACCGTGGCGGTTGGCGCGACGCAATGAAGCGGATCTCCGCAACGCTCACCATCGTGGGCATGGAAGAGGACCGACTGTACCCACTGCGACTACAGAAGGCGTTGGCGGCCGAGGCACGGCGTCTCAATGGGAATCCGGTACCGCTTGAGATTGTCCGGTCCATCGTCGGGCACGACGCCTTCCTGACCGAGGACGACAAAATGGCCGCAGTTATTCGGCCGGCTCTGGCGTAGAACTCTGCCGGAGGCGCACCAGTAACTCACCTCCTCTCCGATGACGCGAAGGCAGGTACAGGCGCGGCGGCGAATTCAAAGGGGGAGAACGCCGAATGCACCGACGAAAGTCGCTTCAGAAGTTTGCATAGCGTGGCGATGTTCATAAGGTGGATATTGCTGTGCTTCCCCAATCATTCAACCGCCGGGCGAACAAGGTTCAACACGCACTTGCGTTCGTTGTGCTGGTGGCGGGAATCGTCGCCGTGTTTCTCAAGCGTTCGCTGTTCGCCGACGTTTCGGGTGAGCTTCGATCGCTTCGGGTAACAGCGGTGGCTTTGTTGGTCGGGTTGGTATGTGTGCACCGCTGTCTGAACGCATTTCTTCACCGTTGCGCGACGCCGGGCGTGTCGTTTGGCCGCATGTTGATCGCGGCCGAGTCGTATAGCGGGGCTTCGCATAGCTTCGCCGGAGGGGCTGGAATCGGGACGGCGCTGCGAATTGGCATGTATCGGTCGTGGGGAGTCGATGGCCTCGGAATAACGACGGCGCTCGTCGCATCCTCTGTGTTTCCGTCGTTCGCGATGTGGATCCTTGGCGGGGCGTACACCCTTCCGCTTGTTTTGGCTGGGGACGCGAACCGCAACGAGATGGCCGTTGCCTTTGCGAGCATTGCGTTCGTTGCCGGTCCGATTCTTTTCTGGTCTTTTCTGCTTCACCACGGTTCCTCTGTACGCATAGCGCAGGGGTTGCTCGGACGAGTGAGCCGAAAGCTGTGTCGCCTGCGGAGTCGACGCCTGCGCGACCTCGGTCAGCGAGGGACGTCACATGCGTCACGAAACCTGGACCCCGTTCGACTGCGAGCCCAGACGCTGGTGAGGTCGAACGGCTTCTTGCTCCTTTGCTCGGCACTCGCCGCGCAAGTCACCCTGTCGCTGGTATTCGTTGCTTCGGCGTGGGCGCTTGCTCCCGAGGTACAGCTCCCGATCCTCACATTGATCCGAACGTTTGCAATGTTGCGGGTTATGAGTTCGTTCGTTCCGGTCCCGGGTGGAATCGGTATCGTCGATGTGGGACTCGTGACTGTACTCGAAACAGCTGGCCTGTCATCGGCAACGGCGATAGCGACCGTTGCCCTCTATCGTGCGCTTACGTTTGTTTTGCCTCTGATAAGTGGACCGATTTGCGCATTTCACTGGTGGCGCAAAGACGGACGGAACCAAGTCGTCTATCCGGACACTGCTCCGGACAGGCACCTAGACTTGGTGCGCGAGCCCGTCGCCGCGTAACGCCTCGGCCCAAAATCGCTACTTCGATCAGGCATTCTTGACGGAAGCAGCCGTCTCAAGTCCGAGTTCAGAAATGGATGCTTCGCGCATCTCGATCTTGCGAATCTTGCCGGTCACGGTCATCGGAAACTCGTTCACGAATTTTACGTAGCGCGGCACTTTGTAGTGCGCGATTTTGCCCCGACAGAAATCGCGTATTTCCTCGTCGGTGATTGATTCCGAATCGGCAGAATCGACCAGTTTGACCCACGCCATCACTTCTTCGCCGTACTTGAGATCGGGCACACCAATCACTTGAACGTCTGCGACAAGGGGATGGGTATACAGAAATTCTTCGATCTCGCGTGGGTACACGTTTTCCCCACCGCGGATAATCATGTCCTTGATTCGGCCGACGATGTTGAGGTAACCGTCGTCGTCCATAACCGCGAGATCGCCGGTGTGCATCCATCCGGTCGAATCGATGGCCTGGGCGGTCTTCTCCGGCTCGTTCCAGTAACCCTTCATGACTGAGTAGCCGCGGGTACAGAACTCGCCCGACACGCCGCGCACGACGACGGCGCCTGTTTCCGGGTCGACAACTTTGACTTCCAGGAACGGCATCACGCGCCCGACCGTTCCGGTCCGCCGATCGAGGGTGTCGTCGACGGCTGTCTGGGTGGATACCGGCGACGTTTCAGTCATCCCATATGCGATCCCAACCTCGGGCATGTGCATCTGTGCCGTCACCTGTTTCATGACTTCGACGGGACAGGGGGACCCTGCCATGAGGCCGGTTCGCAGGGAGCTGAAATTAGTGCTTGCGAAGTTCGGGTCGTTGAGCTGGGCGATGAACATGGTGGGGACGCCGTAGAGACTCGTGCATCGTTCGGTTTCGATTGCGCGTAGCGTCGCCGCTGGGTCAAATGCTGCTTCGGGATAGACGAGACACGCCCCATGAGTAGTCGCTCCGAGATTGCCCATCACCATTCCGAAGCAGTGGTAGAGCGGAACAGGTACACACACCCGATCATTCTCGGTGTACTTACATCCTTCGCCGACGAAGTAGCCGTTGTTCAAAATGTTGTGGTGGGTGAGAGTCGCCCCCTTCGGGAATCCTGTGGTGCCGCTTGTGTACTGGATGTTGATCGGATCATCGAATTGCAACGATTCCAAGCGTGCCCGTAGTTCTTCCGGGGCGACTTTCGCGCCTGCATTGCGCAGATCTTCCCATTCCGTTGAGAAGAAAAAGATGACGTGTTCGAGCTTCGCCACGTCGGGACGAACCTGCTGGATCATCGAGACGTAGTCGCTCGTCTTAAAATTCGGAGCTGCGATCAAGAAACGACATCCCGATTGGTTCAACACGTACGAAAGTTCGTGCACTCGATACGCCGGGTTGACGTTGACGAGGATGACACCAATCTTCGCGGTGGCGTATTGCACGATCGCCCATTCGGCGTAGTTTGGCGACCAGATGCCCAGTCGGTCGCCCACCTCCATCCCCATTGCCAAGAGCCCGCAGGCAATCCGGTCTACCTCGGCATTTAGCTCGGCGTACGTGAAACGAAGGTTTTGATGGCAGCTCACGAGTGCGTCGTGGTCGGCGAACTGGGCTACAACTCTTTCGAAGTTCGCTCCGATTGTTTCGCCTAGGAGAGGAACGTCCGAAGGGCCAGATGCATACGAAGGAAGCGGCATGGTCCGAACGCTACAACGTCGAAATTCTTGTCGCCTCCCGGCCTGCTATTTCGTTGACGAGATGAGGAGTTGAAGGACACCGGAGATCTTTTCGATCGAATCGAACAACGCAGTGGCCTTATCGCCGGTTGGGTCGAGGCCGGTAAGAAGTTCGATGCCGACAAACAGCGAAGAGATCGCAAACGCAATGTCGGTTGTAGGCACGAGCGAAAGCAACGACGAGCCTTCGAGCACCCGTGCGACGGCAGCTTCGACGAGGATCATCCAGGGCCGTGTCGCTTCAAGGATTCCCTGCTGCAACTCGGGGGCTGATGCTGCACCGGCCAACATTTGCGTGAGCACGTTGACGCTTCCCTCGGATTGCTCCTGATGGTGAACTTGGCGGGCGACCGAAATCAATTCTTGAAGCGTCGTGACCGTTTCGAACGCTTCGCGGTAGCGGTTCGCTCGTTGTTCTCCCTCCACCGCCGAGGCGGTAATCATGAGCCCCTCGACCGAACCGAAGTGGTAAAAAATCAGCGCCTGGTTGAAGTCACCAACCCGAGCGATGGCTCGAGCGCTGGCCCCTGTAATGCCCTCGATATTCAGGGTTTCAATACACGCCGCAATTATCTTCGCCCGGGTCTCATCGCCATGAAGCTGTGCCGTGGACCGAGCAGGTCGTGATCGCCGTGGCGGCTTTCGTGCCGTTGTGAGACTGGAGAGTCGGACGTCGCCGGTTTGCGACGAATCCACAGTCGGCGATTCTATTTGCACCATTCCTAAAACGTAGGTGCTTTGAGCACCATAGTGTTAGACCGCTTTGAGCAGTTGACTGACTTGTGACCCTTCTCACGCCGCGTACGGAAAAACGTCGAATCGTCGGCTGCTAACATAGACGCGCCGGGCTGAGCCCGGTTGTGGCTGCCCTCGGTCGTTCGTGTGTTGAGGCTGGCCAGTTTCTTCCAGCCGGCCATTGAGCCGCACCGAACCGAAAAGGCACCATGTCCCCATACCCCGACCAGGGTGCGCGCTCGTCGCGTACTGACGGTAGTCGTCGTCCGAATTTTTCTGATACGCGTGGCAATGGCCAGCGAGATCGTTACCAAAACGATCGCAAACGGCCAGCAAAGCGCCGCGAAGACCGAGAGGCCGAACTCGCACCGGTTGATCCGGCGAGTCATTCCGAGGCGTTTCGCGCCCTCGGTGTTCCGGTGCCGCTTCTCGACGCGCTGGTACGCGCCGGCATTGCTGAGCCGTTCGCCGTGCAGAGCGCAACGTTGCCCGACGCGCTCGCCGGGAAAGACGTCTGTGGCCGGGCGCCGACCGGTTCGGGTAAGACACTCGCCTACGGCCTGGCGGTATTGGGTCGAATAGAGCGAGCGAACGCCGGTGCTCCGAAGGCGCTGATCCTGGTTCCAACCCGAGAGTTGGCCAAGCAGGTGGCTGAAGTGTTGGTGCCGTACTCCCGTGTTACGAAGCGTTGGGTGACGGCATTCTTTGGTGGAGCCGGAATGGCTCGACAGATTTCCGATCTCCAACGCGGTGTGGACGTTGCGGTTGCGACGCCTGGCCGTTTGCTCGATCTCATCAACCGCGGCGAGGCCCGCCTTGACGAGGTCACAATGGTCGTCATCGACGAAGCGGACCGCATGGCCGACATGGGATTCACCCCCCAAGTACGTCAGTTGCTCGACGACATCACCGGTCCACGCCAGGTTCTCCTTTTCTCGGCCACGCTTGACGGTGATGTCGATGACCTCGTGAGCAAGTACATGAACGATCCGGTCGTCCATGACATCGGTGGGGTCGAGGGTGACGACGAGCTCGAGGCCGCAAAACGAGCGCGTCACGTTGTGGTTCAAACCAAGTTCGAGTCGAAGTATCAAGACCTCGCTGCGCTTTTGAAAGACAGTAAGCGGGCGATTGTTTTCGTAAAGAATCGATTTGGTACGGAGCGCGCTGCCGATGCAATGCAATCTCTTGGCGTAAGCGCGCTTGCAATGCACGGTGGAATGTCGCAGAACGCTCGGGAGAGCGCGCTCAAGCGATGGGCGCAGGGGGAAGTCGTGGCGTTGTTTGCGACCGACGTTGCAGCCCGCGGCGTACACGTCGCCGGCGTCGAGACAGTGATTCACCTCGATCCGCCACAGGATGAAAAGGACTACATCCACCGCTCCGGCCGAACGGCTCGTGCCGGCGCTCACGGTTTGGTCGTGAACTTCTTTCGCAAGGAGCAGCTCCGTCCGGCGGCAGCAATGCATCGTCGTCTCGGAGTGACTGTCGAGCAGGCCACAATCGAGCAAGCCCAAGAACTACTTCTTGAGGTGCGCAATCTCAACGCTGGTCTTGCGACCGGGCCAGAAGGTGCAGCGACGGAAACGTGGACCATGTCGACGATTTCGGAGGTCGATCCCATGGCCGACGACTGGGTGGACCTGCCAAGCCGCGGCGGTGGATTCGGCGCCGGACGAGGAGAACGGCCCGAACGTGGCGGCTTCCGCAATGATTCACGCGGCGATTCACGAGACTCACGAGACTCACGAAATTCACGAGGACCGCGTTTTGAGGGCGGCGCAGGTGGCGATCGACCGAGTTTTGGCGGGGATCGTCCAGGTGGCTTCAACCGAGACCGTCCAAGTTTCGCGGATCGGCCTCGTGGAGACCGGCCTGCCTTCGGCGCCGATCGTCCAAGTTTCAATCGTGACCGTCCAGGCTTCGATCGTGACCGTCCGAGCGGTGATCGTGACCGACCGAGTTTCGACCGTGATCGCCCACGGGCGGGCGGGTTTGACCGTGGTCCGCGTCCGGGCGGGTTCGATCGCGACACGCGTGCGCCACACCCGGGCTTTGACCGTGACCGTCCGTCGTTTGACCGCGACCGCCCCCAAGGGGATCGGCCCGGAGGGTTCAATCGCGATCGAGCACCGTTCAGCAATGATCGGCCGAGCCATGATCGAGATGGGGCGCGTGGTGAGCGACCGAGCTTTGGAGATCGTCCCCGTTCGGGTGGCTTCGAGCGTGGCCCGCGTACCGGCGGGTTTGCTCGTGGCCCTCGCACGGACCGTCCCGCGGCACGCGACGCAGGTTTCGATCGCAGTGCGCGCCCCGCGTTCGCGGAGCGTGACCGCCCGTTGCGCCCCTCGGGAGATCGTCCGGTGCGGAGCTACGGCGACCGTGATCGGCCGTTCGGTGGCCGTTCCTTCGACCGTGATCGTCCGAGGACGCCGGGATTCGGACATGATCAATCTGCGACGAGCCGTCCGGCCTTCGAACCGCGCAAGCCGGCTGGCGAGCGCGAATGGAAGCCGCGGTCGACTCCACAAGCGGAGCGCCCTTACAGCCCCCGGCCCGACCGTCCTGGAGGATTCCGTAGCGATTCGGGACCCAAGCCGTATGGCGCGCAGTCCTTTGATCGGGATCGTCACTCGGCGTTTCGCCCGGTGAATTCCGATCGAAGCACGCAACGAGCCGACTTCGGTGGTGCTGTCGTAGCCGAACGTCCGACGTGGCGCTCCGAAAGCACTACCGAAGGTGAGCGACCCAAGCGCGTTCGCCCGCCCCGCAAGTAACACTTCTGTGATCGTTCGACAGACGCCGGCGCGTCTGCCGGATCGATCAAAATGCCTTGAAGGTGATGATCGTGCGGGTATCGGCGATACCCGGGATTCCTTGGACGTTCTTTGCGACGAAGTGTCCGATGTCTTCGGCGTCGTCGACGTTGAACTTCGCCAGCACGTCGTACGTTCCGGCGGTTGAGTAGATCTCCGATGCGATATCGGCGTCGGCGAGGCGACCCGCAACGTCGTAGGTCTTGCCGAGTTGGCATTTGATTTCGACGAAGAAGGTTTGCACGGATGCAGGCTATCGTTGCCCCCGCACTGGAGGGGTCATGGATTTCGGGATCAGCGAAGAGTTTCGGCCGTTGCAGGCAGAGGTGCGGCGCCTTTGCGAGAAGTACGGTAACGCCTACTGGCGGTCCTTGGAACCCAATCGGTATCCGACGGAGTTCGTCGACGACCTCACGAAACAGGGGTATCTCGGGGCGCTGATCCCGGAAGAATATGGTGGTGGTGGTCTTTCCCTTTCAGGTGCGACGGTCATCCTGGAGGAGATTGCGGCGTCAGGCGGAAATCCATCGGCGTGCCATGCGCAGATGTACATCATGGGAACCCTTCTGCGCCATGGTTCGGAAGAACAAAAGCGCGCATATCTTCCTGCTATTGCCAGCGGAGATCTTCGGCTTCAGGCCTTCGGCGTTACCGAGCCCGTCGCCGGCTCTGAAACAGCGAGGATTCGTACGAGGGCGCAACGGTGTCCGGAGGGTTGGCGTATCAATGGCCAGAAGATCTGGACATCACGGGCGCTGTACAGCGACCTCATGATCGTGTTGGCCCGTACGACTCCCTATGAAGATGTTGCGAAGAAGACCGACGGAATGTCGGTCTTCCTCATCGATCTGCGGGTCGCAACCAAGGCTGGCGGGGGAGTCACGATCCGACCGATCGAGACGATGATGAACCACAACTCCACCGAGGTCTTTCTCGATGATGTCCTCGTTGCCGACTCTGCCTTGATCGGCGAGGAAGGAATGGGGTTTCGGTACATCCTCAGCGGCATGAACGCCGAGCGAATCCTCATCGCGTCGGAGTGTATCGGCGACGGACGGTTCTTCCTCGACAAGGCGGTTGCCTATGCCAATGAGCGTCGGGTGTTCGGTCGGCCAATCGGGGCTAACCAGGGGGTCCAGTTTCCGCTCGCCAAGGCATATGCGCAGTTGGCAGCGGCCGATCTGATGCGCAAACAGGCCGCAACACTTTTCGACGACGCTAAGCCCTGCGGAACCGAGGCGAACATGGCGAAGCTGCTTTCGTCGGAAGCGTCGTGGGCTGCCGCGAACGCCTGTATGGACACGCACGGAGGGTTCGGATTTGCGACCGAGTACGACGTCGAACGGAAGTTTCGCGAAACTCGCCTCTACCAAGTCGCGCCGATCAACAACAATTTGATCCTGGCCTACCTCGGCCAGAACGTAATGGGGATGCCGCGCTCCTATTAGCGACTTCAGCAGAACGCCACGTCCGATCGGTGGTCTTACGTGGACGTAGCATCGCAACCGTAGGTCGCGGGGTTGGTCTTTGGGCGCCTTGTTGCGCCACCCATTCCGGCCCAAAACGAAATGCTTCGGTTCCAAACGATATGCTACGAACTTGCGCAAACCACGTGGGAAAGCAGACGCAATGGCCGCTCCTCCGACCGCTAAAACCGCTCGTTCAACGCAAGTGCTTCCGTACTCGCGTATTCGACCGATTTTCGCGGACCACCTCGGCGTGGCGCGCAGTAAGTACCTCCCACTGGCCGCGGCGGGCCACGGCACGAAGCATTGCATGACAATGTTCGCGCAGCACTTCGACAAACAGATGACGCCAAGCACGCCGCACTCGGGATTCCTGACCGGTTTACCAGATGTCGAAGCGGTGTACGACTTGGCAGATACGCGTCCTGGCTGGGACGATGGCGTGGGCGTGGTTGTGGCGGACCTGTTTTACGAAGGGGCCCTGGTACGGAACGCTCCGCGGACGGTGCTGCGGCGAGCGATCGACGCATGGCTGGCCCGTGGGTTCACGCCTATGGTTGGGATCGAACTTGAGGCCTACATTTTGGAGCCGAACGGCTCTGGCGGTTGGAAGGCAATCGACACGCCCGGCGGAATGACGTACGGCGTGGGTCCTTTTGTGGACCCGTTTGGCCTTCTCGACGACATCATGCACATGGCGGAGCGCTGCGGGTATCCCCTGGAGAGCGTCAACAGCGAATACGACGTTCCTCAATTTGAACTGACCCTTCGCTACGACCATGCAATGGCAGCCGTCGACAACGTCTTCTTGTTCAAGCAGATGGCGCAGGAGATCGCCCGGAAAAAGGGCCTCCACCTCACGTTCCTCGGCAAACCGTTTGCCCATCTTGCGGGAAGCGGTCTTCACGTCAACTTTTCGCTCAACGACAAACGGGGACGCAACACATTCAATGAGCCCGCAAAGACCCATGGCCTTTCCGATGTCGCACGATATTCAATCGGTGGTCTCCTCGATCATCACGAAGGTCTCACGGCACTTTGTGCTCCGACGGTCAACGCCTACAAGCGTCTGAAGCCCGGAACCCTCGCCGGGGTATGGGCGAACTGGGGCCTTGACCACCGAAACGCAACCGTTCGGGTGCCCAGGGAACGCGACGCCGGAACACGCATTGAGTATCGGCTCCCGGATGGTTCGGCCAACCCGTACCTGGTAACAGCGGCTGTCTTGCAGGCCGCGCTTTTGGGGGTAAAGAGCGCAACGGAACCTCCGGCGATCGAGGAGGGCGACGCGTTCGAGACGGCCAATACGGAGCGGAGAACGCCGGCAAATCTTGGTGACGCCTGCGATGCGCTCGAAGCTGACGACGTTTTTGTGGAAGCGTTTGGTCGGGAGGCGGTGGAAGTTCACCTGGCTATCAAACGTGATGAGTGGCGCAAGTTCAACGAAGCGGTCACCGACTGGGAGCTCAACTACTACATGAACGTTCTCTAGACCAGCTCCGAACCTCTTCGGCCCCTTTTTCCGCAACGAAACAAACAATTCAAGGAGACCACCAAATGAAACGACTACCGGTACTTGCCGCTGTCGCTGCTCTATCGCTTACGGCGAGCGCGTGCAGCAACAGCGACAGCTCGACAACCGACGCCGCGAGCGAAGCAACAACGGCTGCGGCGACCGAGGCGCCAAGTGCAGCTGCTGGCGATTGTGCGTTGAGCGAACCGCTTCAGATTGCGTATGCAGCTGACTTCGATCTGGGTGGCATTGGTGACGTTCCAGCGTCGAGGGCAGCCAAGTTCGAGATAGACGAGATCAACAAAGCCGGTGGCGTCGGGGGAAAGCCCGTTGAGTTCAAGGTGAAGCAGATCAGTCAGACTCCCGCCGATCCTGCTGCTGCACAGCGTGCCGTGCAAGAACTTGTCGACGGTGGCGCCGACATTATTTTCGGCCCCCCGTTCTCGGACTATGGCCTTCCTATTCTGGAAATCACGAAGGGGAAAATTCCGGTGCTGTATGTGACGTCTACGGAGATTTCGCTCACTGATCCGGCTCGGGGCGCGTACCTGGTGACGTTCAACGACAGGGTACAGGCTTCTGCGGTCGCCGAGACCGCGCTCAAGAAGGGCTTCAAGACCGCCGTCACGATGTCATCGAATGAGATTCCGTACCTGACGGTCAACCCCGAAGCATTCACGTCGGTCTTCAATGCGGGCGGCGGCAAGGTCGAAAAGGACCTGTCGTTCAAACTCGGCACGACTGATTTCTCCGCTCAGGTCAATGAGATCGCAGGGATGAACCCGCAGCCCGACGCCATCTACTCCGCCTTCTTCATGCCGGAAGCCGGCGTGTTCTTGAAGCAGCTTCGGGCGGCCGGGGTGAAGTCAACGGTCATGAGCGCCGATGGGTTCGACGCCAGCCTCGTGTGGACAGCTGGTAAGGATGCAGAAGGCGTGTTGTTCAGCACACATACGTTCCCGGACTCCACGAACAAGGTTCAGGCCTTCCTCGACGCCTATGCAGCATCGGGTGGAGAGAAGATCGAGACCGCAGCGTTCGGTGCCCTCGGCGGCGATGCGGCCATTGTCGCCACGGAGGCGGCAAAGAAGGCATGTTCAACGAACGGTGACGACATTATGAAGGCGCTAAACGATCTCTCGGTCCAGGGCGTGACCGGGCCGATCAGCTACGCCGGTTCGAACGGTACGCCGAAGCGCAACGTCACGATTTTGACCGTGAAAGACGGCAAGCCGGTCGTTGACAGCGCGTTCTATCCAACAAACATCGCAAAGTAAGCACACCTAGTTCATGTTGCTTGAGGTCGACGGCATCACCACCCGATACGGGGCGCTCACTGCGCTTCACGGAGTGTCGATGTCCGTCGGCCAGGGCGAGGTGGTCGCACTCGTCGGTCCAAACGGCGCCGGTAAGACAACCCTTCTGAGTTCGGTTGTTGGACTGGTAGGTCCTTCGACGGGTGTTGTTCGGTTCAACGGACAGACGATCACCGGGCGCGACCCGGCAGCCCTTGTGGCGGCGGGTCTTGCTCTCGTGCCGGAGCGGCGGCGTATCTTCAAAGACTTGACGGTCGCAGAAAATCTTCGTCTTGCCGGAACGACTGTGTCGAAGTCGTTGCGGTCCTCTCGTATGAACGAAATGGCATCGCTGTTTCCGGTTCTCCGGGAGAAGTGGGAGTTGTCGGCCGGATTTCTTTCCGGGGGACAGGCCCAACAGTTGGCAGTAGCCCGTGCACTTATGAGTGACCCAAAGCTGCTGTTGTTGGATGAACCATGCCTAGGGCTCGCTCCGACCATGGTCGACCTGATCTTCGATTTATTGATCACCCTTCGCTCACAGGGGCGCACTGTGCTTGTCGTCGAACAGCAAGCGCAGCGAGTGCTCGGAATCGCTGACCGGGGCTACGTTCTGCGGACCGGGGAGATCGTTGCGACAGGGACGGGTGCAACGCTTCTCGCCGATGAAGATTTGTTCTCGACCTACGTCGGGGCACAACACCGATGACCCAACTTATTCAGAATCTGATCGATGGGCTCGGGAACGGAAGTACTTACGCCCTTCTCGCCGTTGGTGTGTCGATGCTCTTCGGCGTGATGCACCTGGTGAATTTCGCTCACGGCGAACTCCTCACCGTCGCGGCATACGTCATCTACGGATTGCGATCGCGCAACATTGCATGGGTAGTCGTGATCCCAGTTGCAATCGCTGCCTCGATTCTGCTCTCTATCGGTGTCGAGTTCGTGGCGTTTCGACGCCTTCGCTCGGCGAGCCCGTTTACTTTGTTGCTGACTTCGTTTGCGATCGAGATCCTTTCCCACGCGATTTGGCGGATCGGTGTGTCGTCGAAGCCAAGGCGATACGAAACACCGTCGTTCGTGTTCAAGAGCTTCACCGTCGGTGCGTTTCGCTTCGAGTACTGGGACCTGATCAGCATCGCGGTAGCCGTCGCTTGTTTTGCCCTGACTGCCCTGATGCTCCGAACGACGATGTTCGGGCTGTCGATTCGTGCTGCCTCCGAAGACTTCGACGCCGCTCGTCTTATGGGAGTCCGAGCGAACCGAGTGATCTCGGGTGCTTTCGCGTTCGCTGGTCTGCTTGCTGGCATCGGTGGTTCGCTGTGGCTTTTGCGGCGGGGCCAGGCCGACCCGAGAATGGGCGCGGAGCCCCTGCTGAAGGCGGTTATCGCCGCAATCATCGGCGGACTCGGAAGTCTCAAAGGTGCGGTCGTCGGGGGTTTGTCCCTGGGGGTCGCCGAAGTGTTCTTTCGCTCGGCGCTCCCCAGTGACCTCCAGGGTCTCACTGATGCGTTCGTGTTCGTGCTGATTGCGGCCCTGTTCGTTGTGCGACCGCAGGGTATGTTCAACGTGGCGACGGCAGAACGCGTATGAACTCAGCGACACTGAGACAGTCGCGGACTATGTTCGACGCTCGATCGGCCGTGGCGAACCTTCTCTTGCTCGGGGCGGTCGCCGGTGGTGGGTCGCTCTATGCCGCTGCTGGAAGCAGTGCTCGAGACAGTCTCCTAACTGACCTTTTCGTGAACCTGATCATCGTCATTGGGTTTCATGTCTTTATCGGAAACACCGGGGTTCTTTCGTTCGGCCACCCGGGTATCGCTGCCTTGTCGGCCTATGTGATGGCCCTGCTTGCGGTACCCGTTGACCGCAAGTTGATTCTGATTCCGAAAGCGCCCTGGGGCCTCTCCGAGATTTCGATGGGAATCGTCCCCGCGTCGATTCTTGCCGTCCTCGCCGGTTTGGTAGTAAGCGCGCTTTTGGCATTGGTAGTGGCGCGAACCTCGGGGTTGTCGGCAACGATGATCACACTGGCATTCCTGTTTGTCGTCCGTCAGGTCGCCGAGAACTGGAAAGACCTTACGAACGGCGCCGGCAACATCTCCTCGATCCCGCGGCTGTCCAGCAACGTGTGGCCATTCATCGGGGCGGCGGCATCGGTGTTCGTAGCGGTTGCGTTTCGATCGAGCCGGACCGGACGACTCGCAATTGCGACCCGTGAAGACGAACTCGCTGCTGGGGCAATGGGAATTGACGTGTTCCGACCGCGGTTCTGGGCATTCGTGGTGAGCGGCGTCATCGTTTCGCTCGGCGGCCTGCTTCGAGCCCAGTCGCTTGGTGCGCTCGGTCCCCAACAGTTCAGCTTCGACTTCACAATTTTGATCCTGGCGATGTTGGTGGTCGGGGGGATGCGTACAGTAAGCGGGGCCATAGTGGGGACGGCCTTCATCACCGTTGGAAAGGAGATAGCCCGTTTCCTCGGCGACGGACCGAACTTCCTCGGTTTCGAATGGCCGACGGTCGACGGACTGCCGGATTTGTTTCTGGCAGGTTCGCTACTAGCGGTCTTGCTGATTCGGCCGACCGGCCTGCTCGGAAACTCGGACCTCGGGCTCGTGCTGCGTCGCAAGCGTGATGCACTGGCTGTTCGGACAACTGGCCGGACTGTCGAGAGTTCCGCGTTCTCGGGCTCGCTTCATCAACGGTCGCAGCTTGTGGCATCGGGGCTCGGCGTGACCTTTGGCGGCTTTATCGCAGTCGATTGCGTGGATCTGCGCGTGCAGCCGGGTCGCATTCATGGGCTCATCGGCCCGAACGGTGCGGGGAAGACGACGCTGGTTAACCTTCTGACGGGCATTGTCGAACCGACCCACGGCTCAGTGAAGCTTGGCGAAGTCGTTGTCGACGGCGCGCCCTATGAGCGTGCTCGTCAGGGGATCGCCCGCACGTTTCAAAATTTGAGGGTGTTTCCTGCGTTGACAGTTCGAGCGAATGTCGAGGTCGCCGACCTGATCGCGCAACGTCATCGCGGGAGTCGTTCTGGCCCGGGCGTCGACGACTTGTTGATGCTTTCCGATCTTTCGGATATGCAGAACCGACTTGCGTCGACCCTTGATTACGGAAACCAGCGTCGACTCGAAATTGCCCGGGCGGCCGCGTTGCGGCCCGACTTTTTGTTGCTTGACGAGCCGACGTCGGGAATGAGTTCGGCGGAATCGTTCGCCATGGTTGGTCATGTCCGGCGGATCGCCGATGCGATCGGCTCGGGTGTCCTCGTGATCGATCACGACCTGGGTTTCATAACAAACATATGTGAACATATTACGGTACTTGATCAGGGCGTTGTGATCGCAGACGGTACCCCCGAGGAAGTCCAACGGAACCCGCTGGTGATCGCGGCGTACCTTGGCTCGTCAGCCCCCCAAGACCCCGTCCCCCTGTGAACTAAGGGCGACGAAGCTTTTCGAGTCCGTCGAGAAGTCGGTCGAGGGCAAACTCGAATCGATCATCGGCTGTAGAGGCGTAGAGGTGCGGGGCGTGGGCAACACTTGCTGGATAGCGAAGCGGGTCGAGTTTGGCGTACACGCTTCGCCATTCGCTGTATTGCGAAGCGCGCGTTTCGGGTGTCCGTAATGCCATCGGGGCATCGATCGCAGCCGACGCAACGCTGAGTTCAATCAGTGCGTGGTAGGCCAGTGCAGCCTCGGCGGGTCGCAACCCGGCGCGGGCGAGCTGCAGCAACATGGTCTCGGTCAAGAGAAACTCCTGCTCGTGCAGTGGTGGCCCGGAACGGACAAACTCGGCGAGGTCGGGTCTTTGGAGATGGGCATGCCGTAAGCGAACACACATTTCGCGCACGATGGTTCGCCAGGAGCCTCGGCGAGGTAGGTCGA
Organism: Acidimicrobiia bacterium; assembly: GCA_031429095.1. Taxonomy (GTDB): domain Bacteria; phylum Actinomycetota; class Acidimicrobiia; order Acidimicrobiales; family JANYDT01; genus JANOYY01. The sequence continues at coordinate 49,702 of JANOYY010000136.1, forward strand.
CAAGGATCGACTGGTGAAGCCGGTCGCCGACTGCACGAAGCAAGTCGTCTTTGTTGCGGAAGTGTCGGTAGATGGCGGTGGCATCGACGCCAAGGTGGGTGCCGAGTCTTCGGAGGGAGAGCGCATCGACTCCGTCTCGTTCGATGAGCTCCAAACAGCCGTCGACGATTCGTGACCTATTGAGGGGCACGAGAGGTCACTGCCCTGGGCTGTCGTCGAACAATCGGGCGCGTCCCAGTCGTTCGAGGCAGACTTCGCCGCTCCATGGCAACATCAGCGAGCCGAGTCGGGCATCTCGATACATGCGTTCGAGCGGCAAGGACTTGAACACCGATTGGCCGCCGCATACCCTGATGGCCATGGACGCGACCTCGGCGGCGTTTTCCATGACGGTGCTCGCAGCAGCCCACGCAAGAACGAGGTCGGCTTCGCTGGGATCAATTGTCGCTTCGTCGACAGCCCGGTAGAGCAACGCTCTCGATTGCTCGTGCTTCACCTGCATCTGGGCCCAGCCGAGTTGCTTCACCGTGTGGTCTCGACGACCTGTGCCGCGTTGACCTGACACCTCGCCACGAAGGTAAGAGGCCGTGAAGTCGAGAATTCCACCGGTCAGACCGAGGTAGCTCGGACACAGCGATAGGAACAACCACGGGTATCGACTTGCCGCCTGGTTGTAGGTGCCCGGGGGCATCCACTCATTCGATGCCGGCACGAATACGTCCTGCATAATCAGTGTGCGTGAAACGGTGCCTCGCATACCGAGCGGGTCCCAGTCGTCGAGCAGTGACACCCCTTCACCGTTCGCGGGAACGCCGAGCAGGCGGATGCTGTCCTCGCCCGGGACCTGTGCGGTGACGTTGTAAAAGGTTGCTGCCCCGGAGAGCGACGCGAAAATCTTTCGGCCCGTGACGGCGAAACCACCGTCTACCGCTATTGCGATCGTGCCCACACCATTGGTCTCGCCGGGTGCCGTACCCTCCGAGAATGGCTGGCTGTGAATGTGGCCATGTTCGATGACACCACGAAACATCGCTGTTCGAATTTCCTCGTGGCGTCCGCGTTCTTCTGTGGACATATCAAGTAGATCAGCCACCTGGCCACACCAGAGCATCGTAGCGTTGTGCATGTTGAACGTAAGCGCCGTCGCCCCGCAAGAGCGTCCGATCTCCTCGCTGACACGCACGTAGTCGGAGTAGCTGGCCCCCATTCCACCATACGGGTTCGGCACGCAAACTCCCAGCAACCCATTCGACGCGAACTCTGCGAAGTTCTCAAATGGAAAGCGAGCTTCGCGATCAGCTCGAACAGCGCGCTCCTTGATCATCGGCGCCATTTCGCGAACTTGCCCGACCAATCGTTCGCGATACTCGTCGTGGGCCGAAGTCATGGTCACGATTCTCTGCGTGATGGTCCAACATGTCAACACTGTTGACTTTTTGCTTTGAAACCTTCACGCTGAACTCCGACTCTCGTTCTTAGAAGGACAAGCGATGGTGCGTGATCAACGACGAGGTGGATTCGCCTGGCGGGAGAGTGGGCCCGGACGTTGCGAGCTGGCGACGATGCTGCTATTGCACGGACTCGGGGGTTCACGGATTTCCTGGGAGCCGCAACTTGCTCTCGGGTCCATGGTTCGTCTCGTTGCGTGGGATATGCCAGGCTACGGCGAGAGCGTCTCGTTGGCTGGGCCAACCACATTCGCCGCACTCGCCGAGGCTGTCTTTCGCTTCGCCGACGTCGTAGGCACGGACCGGTTTCACCTGGTTGGGCTCTCGGTGGGAGGCATGATTGCGCAATACGCGGCAGCCCTCGAACCGACCCGCATTCTCTCGCTCACGTTGCTCGCCACGAGCCCGAAGTTCGGCCTCGATGGAACCGACCCCGTCGCTTGGCGCTTCGCTCGGCTCGCCCCACTCGACGCCGGGCAAGAACCCATCGACTTCGCGGACCGAGTGCTCAGCGCACTCGCCGGACCAAATATCTCAATCGATGCGATGGCTCAGCAGCGCTGCGCCATGGAGAGAATCTCCGGCACGGCGTTGCGCGAGGTCCTCAGCTGTCTCGTCACACATGACTCCACCTTGATCCTTCCGAACATTTCGGCGATGACTCGATGCGTGGTTGGTGCGCTCGATGAAGAAACGCCGCCTGCCTATGCGCAAGCAATCGCCGAGCGGATTCCTAGGGCTCGCGTTGATGTAATTGCTGGGGCAGGGCACCTTCTCAACGCGGAGGCACCGGGCGATGTCAACGCAATCTTGCGAGAACAGGTAGAACAGAACCGATGACAACAACTCCTGAATGGAGATACCTCAAGGCGTTTCGAGACCATTTCGAGCGTTGCTGCCTACTCCCCGATGAAGTGGTATGTGTACTGAGTGAGTACCAGAGTCGCCCCAATTTGGTTGTCACCGCTCGACTCGCTGCCCAGGCACTCGGGGCCCGTGTCGTTGAGTTGGTAGTTCCGACACCGACAAGCGCACATCCGGTACCGATTCGATCGACCGGTGCTTCGCAGGCAATTGCGAACAACCCTGCCGTGCTCGCCGCATTGCAAGCGTGCACCCTGGTCATCGACTGCACGGTGGAAGGGCTGCTTCATGCACCAGAGTTGGGGGCGATTTTGTCGAGCGGTGCGCGTGTTCTCATGATTTCCAACGAACACCTCGACGTCTTTGACCGTCTCGCCTGGGACGCCGATATGCCGCGCCGAGTAGCACTGGGCCACGAATGGCTGAAGTCGGCCTCCATCATGCGCGTCACAAGCGACGCCGGCACCGACCTCTCTGTCCTGCTGTCCGATGCGTTCACCGTGGGGTCTACCGGCCTTACGAACGGTCCCGGAACGATCGCGCACTGGCCCGGTGGATTGGTCCTGGCATTCCCCGCCGCGAACACCACAAACGGAACGGTTGTTTTAGCCGAAGGCGACGTGAACCTGACCTTCAACCGCTACATCGAGCGTCGGTTCACACTCACCATCGCTGACGACCGTATCGTGTCGATCGAAGGGACCGGAGTCGACGCCGATTTGTTCCGTTCCTATCTCGCCGCGTTCGACGATGCCGACGCCTATGCAACCAGCCATGTCGGGTGGGGCATGAACCCGTCGGCGCGTTGGGATTCCCTGGCCCTTTACGACAAGAGGGAGGTGTGGGGGACCGAGCTCCGGGCGTTCGCCGGGAACTTCCTGTATTCATGCGGGGCAAATGAAAATGCGGGTCGGTTTAGTGCAGGTCACTTTGACCTACCGATGCGCAATTGCACGATCGTTCTCGATGATCGAGTGGTGGTGTCCAACGGTGAGCTTTGCGCTGACCTCAAGGGCGGCGCCCTTTCGAACTGACCTGATCGGTTGCGCTCGGGGTTTGAATTGGCTTCATGGAGGGGATCGTCCGCCGCGCACTCCAGCCCAGACATCGCCACAACAGCCGGCACGCGCGGATCTCTACGACTTCTCGAGGCGCTTGACGCCGAGTTTCTTGGCGAGTGCATCCACCGCAGCCCGTTCCCCGGGGGAGAACCACGGGTTGCGCAGTGCCAAGGCGAGTTCCTGTCGTGCCTTGGCCGGGTCGCCTATCGAATTGAAAATGACGGCGCCATGCCAGTGCACCGACGCGAATGCCGGGTTGGTGGCGAGTGCAGACGTAATGTGCTTCACCGCATCGTTGGGCCGACCGGCCTGCATGAGCGCCCACGCCATTGCGTCTTCGGTGAAGATGGTTCGCCGTGCGCCGTACGCCTTCTTGGCTGCGGCTAAGGCGGAGCTCGATGCGCCAGGACCGCGTTCGGCAAGAAGGACCGCCAGTTCCGCGTCCACAATCGCTCCGCTTGCTCGGAACAGATCGATGCTTGCATCGACGAGTTGGTTCGCCGCCAACTCAGATTTCTGGTCCTTCGTCGCTCGCGCCAGTTCGGCAAGCAAACCGAGCGCACCCGGGGCAGGCACGCGTTCGACGAGCTTGTCGAGGGTCGCCCTGGCCAAGGCTACGTCGCCGCGCCCTGCGTGCAACCGCGCCATGCCAATTGCCGCAACGCTCGAAGTGGGGTGAAGCCGGAGGGCCTCCATGAACGCTCGTGACGCTGCGTCGCCTCGGCCACGTTCGAGGAGTATTTCTCCAAGGTATGCCTGGGCCACGCCCCGGTCGATGGAGTTCGCGGGAGCCGACGATACTGCTGAACGCATGGCGGCTTCCGATCCGAGGAGATCACCATTGAGTTGGCGTAGGTACGAGAGGCGGGAGAAGGAGGCGACACCGGGACGCTGTTCGATGAGGGCTTCGACGAGTTCGGCGGCAGTCACGTAATCGCCGAGTTCAATGGTGGCGTCGGCCAACGCAAGCCGAGCGTCGAAACTATTGGACCTCACGGCCAGCACCGCATCTGCTTCGTTCTTGGCACCAGCAAAGTCATGCAATGCCAGAAGCAAGCTGGCCCGAGAAGTTCTCACTTCGGGTGAGTTCTTGAGGATCACAGCCGCCCGGGCGAGCGCCCGCTCAGCGCGCGGGTAAAACGATGGATCGGCGGTCTCATATGCGCGCCTTGCATAGAGCGAGGCAAGCTCGTTCCACGATGTGCCGTCCGATGGACGCGCTTTGACTGTCGCTTCGAGTGTTTCTAGCGGCGACAGCGGCGACCGGGTGGTCGTGCTGGTTGTCGATGATTTCGTTGCGGCAACTGCCATTGTGGATGCAAGCGTGTTGGCAGCAATTGCTATGACGACCATGGCCGAAGCGGCCCGCACCGCCACGCGTGCGCGTGGACGGTGCGGACAGATTTCCAAACGCGCAGCGCTGAATCGTGTTCGGGGTGAACTGATATCCGATTTGGGGCTGTGCGTCATTGTTGGCTTCCTATTGGTAGTTACGTTTGGTTTCGCAGCGGTGAGCCACCGAGTGGCTTAGCGCTCACCCTTGCTGTCGTCGGCTGGGTCGGAACCACGTTGCGGCTGGGTGTAGTAGCCGTCGTTCGGCCATCCGACGTACGGGAAGCGGGTCATGAATTCACGGTCGTTGAAGTCGACTCCGTCCGTGAGGGCATTGTTGGGGAATACCTTGAACTCCTTCGAGAAGTCCGTAGCGCCCGCGACAACCTGCAGCGCAGTGTCCACAACATCGTCGGAGAGCTGACGCCCGTTGGGGAATCCCGACTTCGCCACTGAGGTGTTGAGTCGTAGCTGCTCCGAAGGCTTGACGTTCTTCGGCTGGTTCACACCGGCGATTCCGGTTAGGAAGATGGTAGCGAGATCTTCGCGACCACCGAGTCCAAGGCCGGTCTTCACTTCAGTCGGTACCTTTACACCCGGGTATAGAACAGGAATGAGTTTGCCGAGTTCGGGCTCGAGGACACCCTTTGCGAACTGAATGTCCTTGTCGGGTGACGAACTGTTGAACAAATCCTTTGCTCCGATTGGGACAATGACTTCATTCACGAGCGGCTGCCCAAGACGGGCCACCTGCTTCCATGTGTCGGCTGCCCCGCTGGCCCCGGGAACGCGACGCGACGTCGTGGCCCACATGCCGATGACTGGATCGGCAGCCGTGATTCTCGACGAAGGAACCTGCAACACGATGGAATGCACGTTGAATCCGGCGAGGTAGTCACGTCCGGCGGCCTTTGGCAACGAGATCAGGTGCGCTCGATTAAGTGGCCGAAGCCCACCAAGGTCGAAGATGGATCCGAGGTCCGCAAAGAACGGATCGTCACGGGGTCCTGCAAACACCTGCATCGTCGCGTTTTCAAGTGAAGTGACCGCGGCGTCGCCCAACGCTCGATAGTTCGGCATCGAACGCGGACCGACGTTTGCCGGGGCTACCCGGAGCTCGGTTCCAATCGCTTTCGACGCTGCGCCTTTGACCTCGGTGACGGTGTAGGTCTGGCGCACGTTGAGGTCAGGGTCGGTGAGCGACGTCACCTGGTTCGTGTTGTAAAGGAAAGTGTTCGGGTTGGAGTACGTCGTTTTGAAGCGGAACTGGTACTTCACGTCCGCAACAGCGTCACCGTTGTTGTCGATGTTGAACTCATAGAGAACGTCATCGCCGAACTTGTGGAAGTTCGGCCCGCCAGCAGGAAGTTCGAATGGGTTTACGTTCATGACGAGTGTTGTGGTTGCTGCGTTGTCAGGGCTGACGAACGCGTAGACATCGGTGATGTCTGCGACCGGATCCTCCGTGATCGACGGAGCCTCTCTGTGGCTTGACGCGTTCGCCCGTGGTACGAGCGTCATTGCCATAGCGGCGGCGATGCCGATTGCCGGTATGGACCGGAGAATCTTGTTTTTGCGGTGCACCATTTGGTGTCCTTTCGTTGTTTGGGTGGGGGGTTGTTACGACCGGCGAGTGCGCCGGGCGTCCTTGGTGGCGCATGCTCAAACGTGATCAGAGCTGCGGCCGAAGAAAGAGTTGTTCGTAGAGTCGTTGCGCTGACTAGGTCGAAGCGAGCGACGGCCTTGCGATAGCGATGACTGTCCAGTCCGGCCCGTTCGGAGCGAGGACAACGTTCATCGCAATGGGTTCTTTGAGAGTCACGACCCGGGCCCAACGGAGGGCTGATCCTCCGAAGCCGTCGATGATCGGCTGCGGCTCGTCGAGGGTGTCGAGGTCGCCGACATCGCTGACGGTCGGTGCTGTCGTCGTGTTGCAGAGCTGGTCAGCGAGCCCGATCACGCCGATAAGTCCGCCGCTGTATTCAGCCCCACCCTTGCTGCACTTTTGGCGCTCGGCTGCCCAAGCGCCAACCGTCGCCACCACTTTCTCGTCAGAGGTCTTGGAGCGTTCAGGCAGGTTCTGGTTCACGGTCCGCCGCGACCACGACACGGTGTAAACACCGTTGTCGTTGACCGTAGGAAATGTCACAGTCGCCGAGGCAGCGACAATGCCATCGATGTCACTGACCTTGGGAGTCTGGCGAATCTCGGCCACCACCGCAGTTTCGGTAGAGGAGGTGATGGTGAAGGCAGTCCATCCTGCGGCCACGACATCGCTCGCCATGCGCTCTTTGAACCCGATACGTTCCTGCTCTATCGGGCTGAGCATTGACCAGGCGCCGTCGTACCGCCCATCAATAAGTGCACGTAGTAGCTTCGTGGTCGCTTCGGCGGCGGTGTCCGCGCCCCTCTTGTTGATTTCTGTTCCGGTCGACTTGGTTTGGATCGACGGTGACGGAGCAGCGTTGAAGTCGAGAGCCGCAACTCGACGACCCGTTGTCAGAACGGGCCGGGTCGCATCGGCCGACGCTGAACTCGACGATGCAAGTGCGGTCGTCGGCGTTTTGGGGGCGGTATTCGTTTCGGGGGTGGTATTCAAAGCGGAGGGGTTTGCTCCACCTCCGCATGCTGAGAGACCAGCGACAAGCGCAGCTACACCCATCACAATGCTGGTTCGTCGGTGGACTTCTGTGGTGAACATGCACTCAGTTCGGAGCTGATGGCCGCATGGATTTCAGAAGCCAGAACTTTCCTGCCGCCGACACGAAGTTCGCTTCTGTTCAGGGCTCTCCCGCCGATGTCGCAAAGTCATAAGTACACAGACTTACCGGCAGTTTGCCCTTTTGATGTTTCAATGGGCGCGCAGCGGGTACACGATTACGATGGCCTGGATTGCGACGGCTGCAGCGTTGACGGCGTTCGGGCCGGATGCCCAGCCGTGCCTGCGGAGGGATCCGGATCATAGGGCCTAGGCTCAACGCCTTCGAGAAGTGCATTCGGTTCGCGTCGTGCTTCCACCGAACTCCAGGGTGAGCGATGCTCTAGATTCGGTGGAGCAAGGGAATACGTGCCATCGAGTCGGCAGGAGAGAATATGACCTCAGATCCCCACATTGGTGTGGAAGAAGTTGCTGCTTCGATTCATCGAAACGGCATCCACACGGTAGAAGTCGCCGTTGTTGACACCTACGGGCACTTACGGGGCAAGCGGGTGCCCGCAGAACGCTTCGTCTCGAGTGTGGCTACAGGCGGCGTCAACATCGCAGACGCGGTCTATGTTTTTGATCTGCTCTGCGAAATCGTCGATTCCCCTACCATCAATATGGGTACGGGGTATCTCGATATGCACCTGCGGCCGGACCTGCGCACGTTCCGCGTGTTCACACACCGGCCCGGCTACGCAATTGTTTTCGCAGATGCACTCCACGAGGACGGAAGACCTCATGAGCTTGATCCCCGCAATGTGTTGAAGGCGCAGACCGCTGCAGTTGAAGCACTCGGATACGCACCAATCGTCGCAACGGAACTGGAGTGCTACCTGTTCACCCCCGATTGGAAACCCTTTCAAGAACACGTGCAATACAGTTCCCTCACCGATGGACTCGATGTCGAAACGATTGTTGCTGACATGCGCGCCGGCCTGCTGGGCGCAGGTGTCCCCGTCGAGTCATCGAATCCCGAATACGGACCCGGACAGCTTGAGATCAACTTTGGTCCTGCGGACCCTGTCACGACGGCGGACAACACCGTGTTGTTTAAGACGATTGTGAAACAGGTCGCGGTGGCCCACGGCGCACGAGCCAGCTTCATGGCGAAACCGTATGCCTTGCACTCGGGTAGCGGCATGCACATTCATACAAGTCTCAACAAAGACGGTCGCAACGCGTTCGACGCCATCGCCGTGGGAACCGAACAACCGAACGAGGCGATGGCACGCTGGACCGCCGGGATTCTTCATCACGCACGCTCGATGCAACTGCTCGGCATCCCGACTCCCAACGGTTACCGCCGCGTCGTGGCCAACACGTTTTGCCCCACACATGTGCATTGGGGCGCCGACAACCGAACCGTCATGGCCCGCCTTACGATGCACGCCGGAACCGCCAACCGAGTCGAGTTTCGATGCGCAGGTGCAGATGCCAACGCGTATCTGGCCATCGCAGGAGTTCTGGCTGCGGGAGTCGATGGCATCACGTCCCAGCGAGAACTAGAGCCCATCTCGGTCGGCGACAAGTACGCCAACCCAGGCGTCGCTGTGCCACTTCCTACGTCGATGTCGGAGGCGATCAAAGCCTTTGAGGGAAGTTCGATCGCGGCGATGTTGGGATCAGAGTTTTCGGCGAATTATCTGACGATGGCCCGTTACGAAGAGTCGATTGCCGATCCGCATCTCGCTGCTTCACCGGACGAAGTTTCGCCATGGGAGTTCGCCCGTTACCGTGAGCACACATGACGCCCGAGCAACTCGCAACGATTGACATTGCCAGCCCGGAGGTTTACGAGCGCGGTATCCCCCACGCCGACTTTGCTTTGCTTCGAGCCCATGATCGGGTCCATTGGCATCCTTGGAACAACAGTCGGGGTGGATTTTGGGCAGTGACTACACGAGCCGACCTGACAACCGTTACTCGCGACCCGGAGCGGTTCACGAGCATCCAGCACGTGAATCTTTGGGAGTTGTCGCTCGAAGCCCAAGAGGCACGTCGGAGTTTGATCGAGTCCGACGGCGACCAGCACTCCCGTCTCCGTGCCTTGGTCCGGGCCCCGTTCATTCTGCGTCGCATGGAGTCTTACGAAGACGTGACACGTCAGATACTCAACGAGTTACTCGATGAAGTCATCGACAACGGCGAATTCGATCTCGTACGCGCACTTAGCGAACCGTTCCCGATTCGGGTCATTGCCTCAATTCTCGGAATTGACCGCGATCAGGGTGACTTTCTCGTACACCTCTCGAACCAGCTTGTGGAGGGAACATCGGATCGAGTGATTGATCCGCACGCGTACGGTAATACCACGCCCCTGGAGATGCTGCCCTTCAACTCGCCGGCCGCCCATGCCCTCTTTGAGTTCGGGCGCGAACTTGGAGCGCAACGTCGCAAGTGCCCGGCCGATGACTTGGTGTCGAAGTTGGTTACCGCAGAGATCGACGGCGACAGGCTCACCGATACTGAGTACTGCAACTTCTTTCAACTGTTGGTGTTCGCTGGAAACGAGACAACCCGCACTGCAATCAGTAACGGCCTCTTGGCTTTTGCTCAGAACCCGGATCAACTCGAGCACCTCCGTGTCGATCCCGAGAACCTCATGACCTCGGCGGTGCAGGAAGTGATTCGCTATTCGACGCCCGTTCTCCATATGCGACGAACTGCAACGGTCGACACCACACTCGGTGCCAAGGCAATCGCCGCGGGGGATTGGCTCGTTCTTTGGTACGCGTCGGCCGATTTCGATGAGGCGGCGTTCCCGGATCCGCTCCGCTTCGATGTTGGACGTCCGCAGCGACCGGAACATGTTGCTTTCGGCGCGTTCGGACCTCATCACTGCTTGGGGGCACCGCTCGCTCGCCTTGAGGTCCGGATTCTGCTTGAACAGCTCTTGCGCAGAAACCTCGTTGTGGAGCAGTGCGGCGACCCAATACGTGTACGTAGCAACTTCGTGAACGGGGTTCTTTCCCTTCCATTCCGGATCACCAGTCGACGCTGACATTGAGCGCAAGCGCAGGATTGAACGCGACATCGGCGGCGACCTGCAATGCACCCGCCGGGTTTACAACTACGGCCAGCGACGCTTCGGGGCATCCTTTGCTTTGTCGTTCGCAGTCCGAGCCCAATGACGACGCCATGATGCTGCCGCTTCATTGCCGCGTAGCGACGGGGAGGCCCCGGTGGCTGCATTTCTGCGGGCGGTCCACCAATCGGATCGAGACTCGTCGGCGAGTGCGTCGACGGCCATTTCGAGACGAAGAGCGAGATCTCGCGCGTCTTCGCCATCCGAGGCGAGGATGGGATTGCCGAAGGTGATCGTGCATGGGTGGGGTTTCGGGAACGACGACCCCTTCGGAAGTACTTTGTCCGTACCATCAATGTGGAGCGGCACGAGAGGGCAACCCTCTTTCAGTGCCAGGTATGTTGCGCCGGCTTTGAACTCCTGCCCAAGGCCATCGGGTGAACGACCACCTTCGGGAAAGATCACTAGATTCCACCCTTCGCCAAGGAGTTTTCGTATGTGGTCCGTGGAACGACGCGAAACCTTCTTGCGTTCGATCGGCACTGCGTTGATTGTAAGTGCACTGAAGAAAGCTTTCGAGCGTTTGTCGAAGAAATAGTCGGCACCGGCGGCGATGATGGTTTTGGAACGAAACTTTCGGGGGAGCGCCGACAGCACCAGCCCGGTATCGAGGTGGCTGTGATGATTTGCTGTGAAAATGATCGGTGGGTCGAGATGTTCGAACCGATCGACCCCGTGAATCGTTGGCTTCGTGAACGCTTTAAGGCCAGGGATGAGCAACGAGTCTTGAATTGCCGCTCGGGCGAGTCGTGCACCGGGTTCACGTGCCCACTCGGTATCGAAATTGATTCCCAACTCGTCGTCGGGCGAATGCGGCTCGACGCTGCTCGGTGTCGAAGGAGCCGTGAAGGGAAACATCCGCATAGAGCGCGGCACCAGCTGCGGACGTAAGGTGGTGGCGCGATCTTTGACGGCAGTTATAAGCGGACCGCGACGCCAGGGCCGGTCATCGGCTCGGCTCTCTCCGACGCGTCGAGAACTCATACGTAGCCTCGTCGAAAGATCCGGATCAAGACAATGCCGCACGAGACAGCGATGGACACGAGACAAGCTGTCTTGGCCTTGGTGGCGTCGGTTATTTTTGAGGAGCTAAGTGGCATGCCGGTGCTCCGCTATTGGACGTCGGCCATGAAGATCGGCGGATTGTGGACGTGGGTGATCGACGGATCTCGTCCGACGACATCGGTCGCCATCTCCAGCGCGTCTCGCAACGTCGACGCCGGTGTGAAACCAAGCCGACGAACGGACTTGGGATCACCGCCAACGATGATCACCTTGGCGAGATGTTGCAGGGCGTGCGCGCCCCAGTACCACATATAGAAGGGATGAACGCCGTGGTAGGCGTAGCTATTGCGATACAGGTGCTTGTACCACTCGTCTTCGGCAAACTTCTTTTCGAAGTCACGCTCGATGATTTCAGGGTCGGTCGTAACCGATAGGACCTGCTCGAAAAAGTCTATGTAACTCGGGTGGTGGACGGGATGAAACTCCCAAGGTGTGGGGTGGCTCATGATGAGGACGCCACCTTCGCGAACCAACGGCTTGTTTCGGTACATGTTGAAGAAGTAGCCGAGCCCCAGACACATCACCAGAATCGGGTTCATGATCGAGTTGACGTTGTACGGACAGATGTAGGGCAGACCCATGGTCAAAATGTCGGTTTGTCCTTCGACCGTTACCAATTGCTGCTTGTACACATTGGCGGTCGTGACCTCATGTACGGCTTCTACTTCGCCGGCCTGCACGCTTGTCATACGGTGCGGCGCCTTGATGGAGTGGAAAATGGTTCGCTTCAAACGTGACGGTGTACGGTCAAGCGCCTTTGAGCTGGCGATGAAGGCGGCACGATCTTTTGGCGTCCACTCCCATTCTCGCTTCTGCAGAAAGTTGAATGTCGACGGGAACGCGTCATTGTTCAGGGTCGTTTCGATTTGGAAGATCTTGATTCCGCTGTTCTTGAGAACCTCACCCATTCGCCAATTCGATGAGTGAAGTTCGCTCTTGTGACGATCCATGAAGGATCGCGACGCTCGCATCGTTTTGACGTTGTGGTGGCTCTTCAGGGACTGGTATCCCGAGAGACCCGTCGCCGTCGACTTCCAACCGCCATCCATCGCAACGAGGTTGATGTTCACATAGATCAAGAGGTCAGACTCGGCAGCACGCTTATTGATGATGACTTCTTCATCGTGACGAGTTGTACCGATCGTCGTGAGACCATCAGGGTCTTCGGCATCGTGGTTGTACAGCTTGCCCGAGGGTGCGAACGCGTCGTACACGCGGTCACCGACGGCATGGCGCAACTCGGCTTCAGTCATCCGGCGATGAAGCGCAAGTGCGGCAATGATCTCGATGTCGTCCACACCGGCAACCGCTGCATGCTCGAGGACTTCCTCGATCACCATTTGTCGAATATCGGGCGACTCCATCGGCGGAAGCGGAAGCGAAATGTCGTCGAACGCAATGGTCAGCTTCATGCCTGAGAACAAGAGTGTTGGAAGCGGCTGGCTTTCACCAATAGGGTTGAGGAGCGCGTGGCGAATGGCGCCGCGCGGATCGCTCAACGGCTCATGTGGCTCTGGCGCGTAGATGACCCGGCTGCCCACCGGCAACTTCTCGAGACGGTAGCCTTCGCCGTGCCAGAAAAGCGTAGGTGGAGTCGAACGGTCGACCTCCAGTACAAGGCCCGGGCGGGCACCTTTGGAGAGTTTGCTCATCGGGTAATCCTCTGTGTGATGCAACGGTTCATCAGCCGCGGTCCTTTTCGTTGCGCAAGTCAAAAGCAATCTTTACGGCCCCGCGTACACCGGCATTTGCGGCGTGACGGAGTGCGTCGTCGTAACGATCAAGCGGATACGTGGCACTGACCAATCGACCGAGATCCGCAGACGCCGCCAGCTCGAACGCGACATCGAACGTCCGCCGATTCAACATGGGCTCTTGACCATATGCGTATGCGCCCGCCAACGCGACTTCTCGCTGCCACAGGGGTGTGAGATCAAGTGTTGTGCGACCAGCCATGCCCACCAGAACAATTCGGCCACCGGGACGAGTCATGGTGAGCGCGTTCTGTATGGAGTCTGAGCTTCCAACGCAATCGAAGACCACATCGGCACCGCCCGCGAGACGCTCGATCTCGCCGTCACCCATTGCCATGCATCCGACTGCAGATCGCACTGCTCGGCGCAACATCGCAGGCTCGACCACGGTTGTCGCTCCGAAGACTTGAGCGAAGGTCCGTTGCTCGGGATGTTTCGCTCCAACCAAGATTTGTCCCGGACGATTGAAATGGCGCAGCGCGGCGATCGTAAGGAGACCGAGCGTTCCGGCGCCGATGACGGCAACCACCGCTCCATCTAAGGATCCAGCCGATAACGCAGCGTGAATCGCGCATGCGCTCGGCTCGACCATGACTGCGCTCTCGTCGGACATGTCGGCTGGAACTCGATGTATCTGGGAATTGTGGGCCACCATGCGTGTCGACCAACCCCCGCCGGTGTCGCAGCAGAAGCCAGACTGCAGGCCCGGAGCAAGCGCGCCATATGCAATGTGTTCACAGCGGCCGAGATCGCCCGCTTTGCACGCCCGACACATCGGTGCGATCTGCCTCGTCGCGCAACCCAGCACCGGCTCGACGACAACGCGGGCGTTGTCGTCGAGCGTGCCTACTACTTCGTGGCCGGGAACGAAGGGAAACGACACGATTGGTTCGAAGTAACGACTCGAGCGCCCGTCGATGGTGGCAAGGTCCGATCCGCAGATGCCGGCCAGACGAGGTCGCACCCGGTGCCAGTCGGGACCCGAGAGCAACGGCGTTTTCGCTGCCTCGTCGAGGGAGAGCGGTCCATGCGTTGCTCCCGATCCGGCGCGCAGCATCGCGGCGATCCGAGCTTTTGCCAGCTTGGGCACCGAACGTTCAAAGACGAGCGCCTTCATGACTGCTCTCCTCGTGCCACAGAACTTGCGCGCGCTGGGTGCCTCGTGGCGCGGGTTGGGGCCAGTCGTCCGATCGGGAGAAGCGGACGAGGTCCCCCGGGGGCCTTTGCCCACTGTTCGACATGCCAGCCTCGCTTGCGCGCAATGGTGGCGAGCTTCGCTTCAGGGTTCACTGCGACCGGATGTCCGACGGCTTCGAGCATCGGTAGATCCGAAGCCGAATCGGCATAGGCCACGGACTCATCGAGAGACAGTCCTTGACTTTGGGCATACTTCGACAAGATAAGCGCGCGTTGTTCCCCTGTCGGCGGGCCGACATCGAGTTCACCGGTCAGCCGTCCATCGGGATGGACGCTCATTTCCGCGGCGAAGATCTCGTCGAAGAGGGGCCGGAGCGGTTCAACGAGAAACCCGAGAGCTCCGGTAATGAGAATCGTGCGGTGGCCGAGGGCCTTGTGTTCTCGCACCCTTCGGATCCCGGCGGGGAATGACTTCATGAGCACGAGATCAGTCAGGTATTCCCACGCGTCGTCTCGCAACAACTCGGCAGGCGCGTCCTCGTAACGGCGGTAGAACGAGCGAAGGAAGTCCCCGCGGTCCTTGCGGTCCAGAGAAAGGAGCGCGGGAGCGTCGCGGAACATCTTCGCGGTGAACGCAATTCGGGCCTTGGCATCAAGATCGCGGGTGGCCAACCAGCTAAAGGATTCAACGACGTTGGATGCGATCAAGGTGTTCTCGAGATCGAATGCGGCGATGTGGCGATCGGGAGAGAGGACGGCTTTGCGTCCACGTTCGGCGCGCGATGTTCCTTCTTTCTTTCCTGCTGTTGTCTTTACTCGTGCGTGGACAACTACTGAAGGTAGGTGGACATCTCTGATGTACTCGCGCCATTCAATGGCATCAGGATCAAACAGGAAGTTCTTCTGATCGACTGGTGGTAAGCGCTCATACAGACTCAAAAGGCGATCGACCCTGAAAAGGGCCTCGGTCTCGGTGTAGGCACCGTAGAGCTCTACATAGGAAAGCGCGCGCTCGGCTTCGGCCCGCTTTTCTTCGAGTTTCGACGCATAGTCAGCTTGTTTCCCGCGTACGGGTAGTGACGAGATGATCTTCTCGCCTTTCGCAAGGAGCCCGGTAGCTCGGCGGAGTTGAGCCTCGACGCGGCCCCGACCGGGGAACGACCATTCTGGAACCAAAATCGGCTGGCCCTCGCGGTCATAAAGCGGCCGCTCCGTGAACCACTCTCGAATGGTGTTGACCATCTCGCGGTAGCGAAGGGGCTTGCGGGAACCGGAGGCGACTTGATAGACGGTGGGGCCCGAAGGGTCGGGTCCCGCGGCGCAAACGGCGACCATGGCGGCTACGACCATGTCCACAGGAATAACGTCGACAACGCCTTCCGGGATGCCGGGGAATTCCTTTAACAGTCCGCGCGCATAGGAGATGATGACTGGCTCGGCCATCCGGAAACCGCGGATCCAGCCCGGTACGGGCTCGGCCAAGGCGGACTCGATAATGGACGGTCGCACGATGGTGACGGGTACGCCGTCGCGGGTTGCCAAGAGGGCTCGCTCGCCGAGCGCCTTGGTGTACGCGTAGGCGTCGGGCCATCCGAGCGACGCGGCACGCGACCGTCCGGCGTCGACCAACTGGGAACGTACCCAGTCTTCGCGGAGTTTCTCCGTCTTGGCGGCGAGCAGTGGAGTGCCTGCCGCTCCCAATTCCGAACGAGCCTCTTTCCGGAAGCGTTCCAGACGTTTCGTGTCACGCGATTTAGCGTCGAAGTCGCTGCGCAAGCGCCGAGCAGCGGACACCTCAGCTCGCCAATCGGCCTCGGTTGCGAATGGGGTGTCGGGGAGCAAACGCTCGGGGGCGTCGCCTCGGCGTGAACCCGCCACGTAACAGGTGGAAATCGCCACGAGGTGCCCCGCGCACCCAGCCTCGCGCATGGCCGCGGCGACACGCGAAGGGCCGAGAAGATTTGTCTCAACGGCGCTGTCGAGGGGCGAATCAAAGGCGACCGCAGCAGCCGAGTGCACGACAGTGTGACAGTCGCGTAGGAGCTGGCGCCCTTCTTCGTTCAGTCCAAGGCCATCGGTGGATACGTCTCCCTCGATGACGAAGAGCCGACGGGCGATCATGCCCTCGAACTCAGCTCCCAGTTCTGAGCGGAGTCGGTCGAAGCAGTCGTTGCGGAGGATTTCGCGTTTCACACGATCCGCGGCAGGGGTCCGCTTGCCGGAACGGACGACGACTGCAACCTCGCACCCCGGCACGCTGCGCAGCAGTCGTTCGACAAATGCAGTGCCGAGAAACCCGGTTGCGCCGGTCACGGCAATACGTTTTCCGTCGAGTGCCGACGTTATGAGCGACTCCATCGATCGTATTGTCTACCATTTGGTAAGTGGCTGCGATGAATAATCCCCAGATTCCTGTGATTCCGGCCGATTTGTCGACGGCGTCTCCCCAACCGACCGCGGCTCGAATCCTGGAAGCGGCGCTGACCAGTTTTGCGGCACGCGGATTTGAAGCGACCTCACTCGATGCGTTGGCCGCCTCGCTCGGGATCACCAAGCAAACGATTCTCCACCACTTCCGATCGAAGGATCAGCTTCTTTCGGCGGTCATCGATCGGACGGCAAAAGAGTTCGCCTCGGTGATCGATGAACGCTTAGCCGGAGAACCGTCGGGCTGGCCGGCGTTGGAGGCAGTCGTCCGGGCGATCTTCAGCCTGGCGGGGCGACGACCCGAACTCCTCGGTC
>JANOYY010000137.1:0-24708 GCA_031429095.1 Acidimicrobiia bacterium
GGAGAACAGCGACGAAAAGGGTGAGGGCGATTGCCTTTTGGGGAATGGCCGCGACGAATGGAATGGTGATCACAGAGGTTCCTGAATTTAGTGTCCGCCGCCGCCGCCGCCGGTGCAGTGCGGCCCTTCGGCTTGCTGTCCGGTTGAATCGGCGCCGATTGCGGGGCCATTGGTAAGAGCGCCCGAGTCAACGACAACGATGCCGTTGTCGACGGTGACGGCGAAGCGATCCAGCCCACGCGGTGCGGGTCCGGCCTTCTTCTCACCAACCCGGTTGTATTGGGAGCCATGGCAGGGACACTCGAACCATTGTGAGCTCCCACACCACGGCACCTTGCACCCGAGGTGCACGCACTTTTGGTACAGCGCCACGAAGCCCTGCTCCATACCCTTGTAGGTTGCACCCGAGTACAGGCCTTCGGCCGTCTTCAGTGACTCCTTCGGGAACGGAACAAGGTACGTACGGGCTTCCGCCACGTAGTACGGCTCGGCCTTCGACTTGATGGCATCGAGAATCTCGGAAGCTTTGCCTGCCCGTACCTTCGCGCCGAAACCTGCCGAGAGGCTCGGCCACAGGAAGGCCAGTACGGCCCCGCCGAAACCACCAAGGCTCAACAGGAACATCACGATGATGCTGCGGTTGAAGAATTGACGTCGGGTTTGACCGAGCTGTTCCTCATCCATCGGCGGGCGAAGAATGTCGAGTTCAGTGGTCTTGTCGAGGACCGCGACCGACGATCCGCCCCGTTGGGCAAGCGCGGTGGAGCGCTCCAGCGTGCGACCCGCAGCCGGCGGCGCAGCATCGACAGCACGTGCTTGCTTGCGCCGAGCGCGGTCGCGCTTTTGCGTCTCGCGAGCGAGAAGACCCGTGGCGGCATTGCGATCGCTATTTCGGGCGGTGACGACCAAAAACAGTGCGGCCAGAATCAAAACAGCGGGGATTGCGATGAGGAGAATCGTTCCGGTACTCATGTGTTGCTCCAATCGAAGTGAACGTGGTGCTCGCGCATCACAGTTCGAAGAAGATGCCCTTCTGCCACGGATAGATGAAGTTGAAGCCCTGACCTCGGAAGAACGAACCGATGATCACCAGAACTGCCCAGAACATCATGAACACTGCAAACAACGACACGGCTAACTTGCGATCTTCGGGCTTGTTCGACGGGTTCTTGTCGAGGTACGGCGCCAGGATCAACAGGAACAGGCCCATACCGGGGATGGTCACGCCCGCAACCATGGGGTGGAACAACGTGAGCAACTCCTGGAGACCGAGGAAATACCACGGGGCCTTCGACGGGTTCGGCGTGCGGTTGTAGTTCGCAAGCGCAAGGAGCGGCGCGTTCACGAAGATCGACATCACGGTGAGGACGGTGAGACACGCCAACGAAGCAACGAACTCCCCGACGAGGAGGTGGGGCCAGGTACTGACCTTGTCGGTCGGCGTAGCCTTGACGTCTTGGATCGATCCGGCCTTGACGACCGTGAGCAGGCGCTGGGTATGACCCGCCGGACCGACGAGTCCAGCCGTCGCGCCACCCGCAAGCGCCGCTGCAGCAGCGGCCGCACCCGCAGTTGGCTTGTCGAGGACGGCAACGCCGCCCCCTTCGCCACCACTTGACACTGCACCGCCCGCCGCCGCAGCCTTCGCGGCTTTCGCCGCTTCGCTCCGGGCCAAAAGGTGCGCTGGGATCTTGCCAGTCTTTTCCGCCTCGGCGTAGCTCGCTGCAGTGTCTGCGCCATCGGCTGGCGGAGCAGCGTCGGCAGGTGCCGGTGCGGCGCCGCCCGCCTTCTCGGCCAACTTGCGGGCCTTGGCTTCGGCAGACTTCCGCTTCAGTTCTTCCATGTCAGCCATTGAGGAACTCCTTTGGCGCTTGTCGGGCGCGGTCCAAAATCAGACCGTGATGCGAATTGGCGAACACCGACATCACAGCGGGCCCGAGATTCCGCCGTCTTTACGGACACGCCAGAAGTGGATGGCCATGAAGATGACGATGATGAAGGGGAACAGGAGTACGTGGAGCACGTACCACCGTAAGAGCGTGTCAGAACCGATCTCCTTGCCCGACAACAACACGAAGCGGGATTGGGCACCGAACACCGGGGTGTACCCGATCATGTTGGTACCCACCGTCACCGCCCAGAGGGCGAGCTGATCCCATGGAAGGAGATACCCCGTGAAGGAGAGTAGAAGGGTGAGGGTCAACAAGATGACACCAATTACCCAGTTGAACTCCCGAGGTGCTTTATAGGCGCCGTGGTAGAACACGCGGGCCATGTGCATGAACACAGAAAGCACCATCAGGTGGGCCCCCCATCGATGCATGTTCCGAACGAGCAGACCAAAGCTCACGCCGGTGTGCAGTTTGTAGATATCGGCCCACGCAAGGGCTTCCGTCGGCCGGTAGAAGAACATCAGAAAGATACCGGTGACGGTCAACACGATGAACAAGAAGAAGGAAAGCCCGCCGAGACAAAGGGTGTAGCTGACCTTTACCGCGTGACGCTTCACCTTCACCGGGTGAAGGTGATAGAGCAACGAGTTCATGATCACGTAGCTGCGGTTCCGGGGGGAATCGCTGTACCCTTTTCGGAAAATGGACCCGGGCCGGAAAATTGAGTTCCAGGCCTGGCTGCCCTGGGTCTTTTCGACGACCTCAGCCAGCTTCTGCGCGGGGGTTGGCTTCATGGGAGTGGTCACGGGGTGTTCTCCAGTGAGAGGTGGCGGGGTGAGAAGGGGGGTGCGGGCCGGAGACGCATTTCAGAAACGCATTCCGTAGGAGTAGCCGTGCTTGTTGTCGCGCATGTGCTGATCGCCATCGCGCGGCGCAACGCCAGCTTTTCCCATGATGATGACGCCGGTCGGGCATCGGTCAACGCAGAGTCCACATCGTGTGCAGACGTCTTCGTCGACGACAAAAATTACGTGATCGTCGGGGTCGGTGCCGGGGGCCACGACGTTGGTCGAATCTTCAACGGTTCCCGCCGAAAGCATATGGATGCATTTCCACGGGCAGATATCGACGCATCCTTCGCACATGATGCATTCGGACTGATCAATATGAAGGAACTGCTTCGGTTTGACGCTCTTGTTCAGGTCGTCGACCGTGATCTCCGCCAGTGTGTAGCCCCCAGGGAAATACGGCAGTGGCGGGTTCGCTTCGGTTTTGGCCATCGCAGATCTATACCTTCTTGACCAACGGTCGGCCGTAGCTCGACACGGGCTCGAGTGCGGCCTTCTTTGCTGCGGCCTGACCACGCTTTTGGAACGCCACCCACAACTTCATCTGAGCACCGAGGAAAACGATGTAGATGTTCGCCGCAAGGAAGTCACGTACGGCCTCTTTCGGAACGATGACACGACCTCGGCCAAAAAACGTCACACCCGTCGGAAAGAGCGAGTTGGTCTTGTAGCTGTACCAGTGGTTCTCGACGTGGGGCAAGAAGGCCTTCAACGGACCCGCAGGGATGCCGATGGCGTCACTGCGCCATTTGAGCGGGCCGTCGGCCCACGCCAGGAGCTGGTGCGGCACCACGCCGTAGGCCCAGAACATGACCCAGAAGAGATAGAGCGCGGCCCCCATTGACTCGCCCCAGGTAAGGGGGGTACCGACCGGTCGCCGCTTGCCATAGGCAAACGGCGCGGCTACGAAAATCACCGTTGCCAGCAACGACGCTATGAACGCAACCACCCTGTTTTCCTCTCCGCAGATCTCTGCGACGAAACGTTGAATTACTTCTACTTCTTCTTCGGAACTACGTGAACACGATGTGCACACAACGTGCACATTCAAACTGGATTCGGCGAGCGATCGGCGCTCAGGGTCGAGCTTGTGAATGCAATCACATTCTAGGTTCGACTTCTGGAGGCAAAATTCGTCACTCCGTTTTTATCACGGCCCAGGACGGCTACACCTAATCGAACTGTCCATAACTGATCGCTCCAAGCGAAGTTATCCGTCACACCAATCTGTATGATCGTTCGCAGTTTTTCGGGCCAGACGTCGGCTGAGGTTGGGCTGGTGTTGGAATCTGTCGTAGATTTGATGAGTCCGGCTTGTCCCCGGCGGAAACGTTTTATGACTTCACGGACTGGCCGTGGAGACGCTTCGTCGGAGGAAGACGTGGTTGAAGTCCCCGCACACTTGCTGGAGAAGGCAAAAGCCCGCCGAGCAGCCCTCGCCGGCGGCGGCACCGGCGACGATGCAACTCCGGCCCCCGCCGCAACGGGTGATGGCGCGACCACCGCATCGGCCGTACCGGCCGTGGCCGCGACTGCCAAGGCGGCCGCCCCCGCCGTCGTCACCGCACCGGTCGTCGTGAAGACGCCTCCCCCGCCCCGGGGTTCGACGGCCGCGCGATTCGCCGCAGTGTTCTTCCTCGCCGTAACCCCGTTGTGGGCATTCTTCATGTGGGGTGCGTTTGGTACCCCCCGAGCGTCAGCGAACTCTCCAGCGGCCATTGGCGAACGGCTCTTCAACCAGAACTGCGCGTCGTGTCACCTCGGCAACGGTGCCGGCAAGGACCAGGGTGGCGTAGGGCGCCCGCTGTGGAACGGAGAGGTCGAAAAGACCTTCCCCGATCCCCTTGACCAGGCTGGATTCGTCAAGCACGGTAGCTGTGCCGCGGGGCAACCCTATGGCGACCCCAAGCGCGAAGGCGGGCAACACATCGGGCAGCAGATCGGCGTTATGTCGAACTTCTCCAGTCTGTCCGACGAGGACATCCTCTACATCGTGGCGTACGAACGGGCCGTCCTGGGCGGAAAAGAGTTCCCCGCGAACATTTTGGCCAAGGTCGGCGACGACGCAACGATCGCATCGGCCGAGCCCATCAAATTCGAGGACCTGAAGCTGTCAGAGAGCAACGTCTGCGGGGACAGGGGCTAACACCAGCCTCTCCGCAACTGAGTGTTCGATAAGGACGCTTCGCCGAAGGATCATCGTTCACTCATCATTCCCTCACTCGAGAGGCGTTGACTACTCGTGTTCCGCTTCACCTGAACACAGGTGAAGCAAGGGAGGAGTTCACGATGTCCACGATGCTTTCACCACGAATCCTGCGTCCCGTAGTCGGCACGCCGGGTTCAGCGTCGGTCATTCCGCTCAAACGGAAGCGGTCCAAGCGAGGCGAGGGGGACCGGCTGCGCGAGGAAATTCTTGACGCGGTCGATACCATCCTTGCGTCCAATCCGTCACCCGATGCCGTGTCGATCCGAGCGGTCGCCGAAAAGGTGGGCTGCACGCCGCCCGCCATCTATCTGCACTTCTTCGACAAGCAGGAAATGCTTTTCGATGTGTGCGCCCGGCAGTTCACCAAGCTCAATACCGCGATCGACGCTGCGGTCGACGCTGTTGCAGTGACCGATCCGCTCGGGCGGCTCGAAGCGGGAATGCGGGCGTACATTCAATTTGGCCTCGATCACCCCGAGCATTACCGGATCTTGTTCATGGGCCAATCGGTGCTCACCGCAGATCAGCTGGAGGAGCTCCGCAATTCCGGCGTCACTGGGCTCGACCGTTTCCTGGAACGGTGCCGTCAATGTGTGAAGGCTGATGTCGTGGACGGCGATGACCCCAAGCTGATGGCATATGGGCTCTGGGCCTCTGCCCACGGGATGATTTCGCTGCTCATCGCCAAGCCCCACGTGGATTGGCCCGCTGCCAACAAGCTCACCGACCATGTCGTGGGTTCCGCGATCCGAGGCTTGTCCAAGACCTCGGGCTGAGCACCGAGAGTGGGTCGACAGACGTTGGGAATCACACCAAGATAGGGCTATGGCCCAACGTCGACGAACCCGCACCTCGCTCATTCTTCTGTGCGCGTTCGGCACCGCGCTGGTGGCGAACGCCGCGGAAGCGAAGGGCACGAAGGTCGTAAAGGCGACCTTTGCCAAGGACGTCACCAAAGACTTCAAGGCGAAACAACCTGGATCGAAGTTCGCCGGGACCGAAACCGTGTT
Organism: Acidimicrobiia bacterium; assembly: GCA_031429095.1. Taxonomy (GTDB): domain Bacteria; phylum Actinomycetota; class Acidimicrobiia; order Acidimicrobiales; family JANYDT01; genus JANOYY01. The sequence goes on from JANOYY010000137.1 coordinate 5,960, forward strand.
TCTCCTTCTCGAATTCTCCGGGCGCCCCAAGAAGGGTGTTGTCGAAAGCATCTTCAACTTTCGCGGTGAGGAAATCGCTCGCACCAACGTCAACTTCGAAACCGTGAACGACGGTCTACTGTTTTCGTTCGGCGCCAACACGTTTGTGAAGTTCTTCTTCAAGCCGGACCCCAAGAACCCGCTTCCGATCGGCGAATTCATTGTCGACGTCACCGTGGACAAAGCGAAGGTGGGTAGCTATCCGTTCTCGATTGTGCCGCCCGCTGGTGCCATCGCCACGAAGATCGCCTCGGCAAAGATCGCCAGGAAAGTCGACGAGAACAACGCAGTGATTGAGCCCGGCACCGTCTTCGCCCCGGCGGACACGGTCTACCTTGCCTTTACCGGTGACTACGGGAAAGGCAGTTGGCTCGAGGCTCAGTGGACAGTCGGAGGCAAGGTCGACCCGAACGGTACGCGAAGCATTACCCTCAAGGAAAACGCGAAAGGCCAGCCTGGATCGTTCTCATTCGTTCCCAGCGGTGGCTGGCCAATCGGCGCTCACTCCGTCGAACTCACCGTCAACGCGAAGTCGATCGGCAAGTACGCGTTCACCGTGAAGTGACGCCGAAGAGAAGTGACCGAGAAAGATACGTGCGCTTATCTCCCCGCGACCGCTGATGCCGACTCGCCTGCCGCCTCAACGGCACGGGCAAGATCTGCGTCGGAGTGCGCGAAACCCGGGAACAGTGCTTCGTACGCGCCCGGTGCCATCGCGATTCCTCGCTTCAACATTTCATGGAAGAACGGGCCGTAGAGGCCTGATGCGTTGGCCGCCTTCGCATCGTCGTAGTTTTGAATCGCCGTGTCGCTGAGGTGTATCCCCAAGATGGTGCCGACGACCGGCACCTGCGCGGGGAGCCCCCCACTACGAATGGCAGCAGCCAGCTCTGAACCGAATTTGGCGACTCGCGTGGTGAGTTCGGCGTAACGGTCGGTGGTTGCCGCGTCCAGGACGACAAGTCCGGCCGCCGTGGCCAATGGATTGCCCGAGAGCGTTCCTCCCTGATACACCGGCCCGATCGGGGCCACCACGTGCATGTGTTCGCGCTTGCCACCGAATGCACCGACCGGAAGGCCGCCGCCGATGATCTTCCCGAATGCCCAGAGGTCAGGTTCGATGCCGGACCACACCGTGGCGCCGCCCGGGCCGAGGCGAAAACCCGTTATTACTTCGTCGAATAGCAATAGGGCGCCCGCCTTGGTGCACGCGTCGCGAAGGCCCTGAAGAAAGCCGGGATTCGGTGCCACGACACCCATGTTGGCGGCGATTGGCTCGACGGCGACGAGCGCAACATCGTCACCGATCTCGGGAATGACGTTGAAGGGGGCAACGATTGTGTCGGCGACGGCACTCGGCGGAACGCCGTCACTACCGGGGAGACCTTGATTCGCCACGCCGCTGCCGCCGGCGGCGAGCAATGAATCGGTCGCTCCGTGGTAGCAGCCCGCGAACTTGATGACCTTCGAACGGCCCGTGATACCGCGAGCAAGGCGGACCGCACTCATCGCCGCCTCGGTACCGCTCGATGTCATCCGAACCATTTCCAGGCCGGGGACTCGCGCACACATCGCTTCGGCCAACTTGATTTCACCAAGCGTCGGTGCGCCGTAGGTCGAGCCCTTCGTGGCTGCAGAGCGGATCGCAGCAACGACGACCGGATCGGCGTGGCCGAGCAGCGTCGCACCATAGGACTGCACGAAGTCGAGGTACTTCGTACCCTCGACATCCCACACGTACGCGCCCTCGCCACGATCGACGAAATAGGGTGTGCCGCCAACACTTCGGAAGGCACGCACCGGCGAGTTGACCCCTCCGACGAGCACCTTCTGAGCGCGTTCGAAAAGTTCTGAATTTGTATGCGCGCTTGACATAATGCTCCGTGTGCCTGACGTTGGCTACTGATTTGCTTCGGCGATTTCGCGCGCGAAATAGGTGAGGATGAAGTCGGCACCTGCCCGCTTCACCGCCGTGAGCTGCTCTACTGCGATGGCTGCGCCATCGATCCAACCACGTTCCGCCGCCGCCTTGATCATCGAATATTCGCCGCTCACGTGATACGCCGCCAGAGGAACGTCGACGATCTCGCGGACCTTAGCTATGACGTCAAGGTAGGTCACGGCCGGCTTCACCATCACCATATCGGCGCCCTCCGCGACATCGAGTTTCACTTCCAGGAGCGCTTCTCGAATGTTGCGCCAATCCTGCTGGTAGCCCTTCCGATCGCCGCCGTCGGCGATCCGGACATCGACGGCTTCTCGGAATGGCCCGTATAGGGCGGTCGCGTACTTTGCGGAGTACGCCAAGATCGATACGTCGTGGAACCCACCGCCATCGAGTGCGTTTCGTATGACACGAACCTGCCCGTCCATCATGCCACTCGGGGCAACAACGGCGGCTCCTGCCTGAGCCTGAGCAAGAGCGATGCGCGCATAGTTTTCCAACGACGCGTCGTTGTCGACATTGCCGCGAGCATCGAGCACACCACAGTGTCCGTGCGTTGTGTACTCGTCGACGCAAAGGTCAGCCATTACCACGATGTCATCGGCGAACTCGTCTCGAAGGTCCTTCAGCGCCAACTGGATAATGCCGTCGGGGTTCCACGCCTCGGAGCCAATGTCGTCTTTCTTCGCCGGCACGCCGAACAGAATCACCCCGGGAACACCGAGATCGACAAGTTGCTTCACCTCGTCGCGAAGCGACGCCCTCGAGTGCTGGAACTGGCCCGGAAGCGACGAGATCGGGTTCGGGACTTCGATGCCTTCGCGCACGAACAGCGGCGCCACAACATCGTCGACGCTCAGCCGAGTCTCGGCAACGAGACGCCGCATCGAAGTGGACGTACGGAGACGGCGCGGGCGAATCAACGGTCCGTATGACGATGATACGTTCACGTAGGATCAACCACGTTCGCGCGCCAACCCGATCGGACACGACACACCTGTACCGCCGAGTCCGCAGTAGCCATTCGGGTTCTTCGAGAGATACTGCTGGTGATATGTCTCGGCGTAGTAGAACTTCGACACGGGGAGAATCTCGGTGGTTATCGTCGCATAACCGGCTCCGGTGAGTTTGGCTTGAAACATCTCTTTCGCGGCGAGAGCCTTCGCCATCTGATCATCGTTGTAGGTGTAGATGGCCGAGCGATACTGGGTGCCAATGTCGTTACCCTGCCGCATGCCCTGCGTTGGGTTGTGGCTCTCCCAGAAGACTCGCAGCATGTCGTCGTAGCTCGTCTTCGACGGATCGAACACGGCGAGCACCACCTCGGTATGGCCGGTGCGTCCCGAACAGACTTCGTCATAGGTTGCGTTCTCCGTATACCCGCCTGCGTAGCCAACGGCGGTCGTGATCACACCCGGCGCCTCCCAAAACTTTCGTTCGGCACCCCAAAAGCAGCCCATCCCCACAACGATCTGTTCTGAACCGGCAGGGAACGGCTCCACAAAGGAGTTGCCGAACACGTGGTGTGTGGGATTGAGCGCAAGCGCATCCCCACGGCCGCGCTGGGCGGTGTCGGGCGTTGGCATCTCGGCGGGCTTTCGGCTGAACAACGACATGGTCGACGTCCTTTCAATCGGGTTCCCTCCACGCTACCGGTCAGCCGGAGGAAGTGACGCCGAGCTACTTCACCAGGCGTAGCGGATCGCCCTCGATGACCGCCGTCCAGGTGGTCTGGTCCGTTGGCAAAGCCCCACCGTTGAACGACATCGAGATCTTCGACCAGCAGTTCGTCTTCAGACTCTCGTCGCACGAATAGTCTTCGGGGACGGCGACTCGAATCCGAACGACGGCGCCGTTGAATTGGTTCCGGGTCAACCCGCTGATGGTGCACCCCGAACCAGCGGGAGTTACCGCCGACGCAGTGACTTTCGAAATCTCGCAGGTCCACGGCGTACCTGTTCCGTCCGTCGGGGGAACGAACGTGAGGTTCACCGTGCCAGCGGCCGTATCGCCGATGTCGAACAACTCCACCCGAAGGAACTTTCCTGCGTACTCCGGCGTCACCCGAGTCATGTACAAGTCCGAACTGGAGACGCCACCAAAATTCACGTACACCGGAAGGCGCTCGAGCGCCGTCGTGGACAGGCCTGTTTCCGAGCGAGCCCCGGTACCCGGGTCCACCCAGGCGGACCGAATTGAGTAGCCGTTCTTGGATGTTCCGCCATTCGGCTCTTCAATGTCGTTGCGCACACGAACCGTGTATGTGCCTCGCGAAACACTCGCTGCTGGAATCCGACAGATCGTCACCCATCGCCGAAATCCGCGAGCGAACTCTTCGGCGGCTGCATCGCGGGTTCCCGAGCCGTTGTCACGCACGCCGTCAGCCGGATAGAGGAGTTCAAACATCGTGCCGGAATACGGGATGCTGGAGTTGAACGATTGCAGGCGGAACGTGTGAAAATCGCGCCGACACACCGGGTCCTCAGCGAGACCGGTCCCGCCGGTAGGTTCGTCATAACGACGCTGACGACCGGGATCGTCGAGCACAAAATCATCGATGAGCTGTGATGAGGTAGTCCGAACCTGAAATCGCTGGCCATCGAAGCGGTTATCGGCAAACGCTGAACCGGCGGAGATCGTCGCAACCGTGGTCAGAACGCAGGCGTCGTCTATGTACTGGAGCACAACATCGTCAGTACGCTGATTATCGATGGTGAGCACGCGGTTCGTCGTCGGCGGATCCGAACAGGGACCGGGTACTACGGGACCACCAACCAGGGGTGGGTTGTACACCTTGGTGGTCGTTCCGCCTGCGGCTGCCAACACAAAGTCCTCGACGAGCGAGTCGTCGCTGATATTAAACACCCGCCAACGGGTGGCGTCGAAGGTCGTGACCACCGAGTTCGTTCCCGCTGGAATGTCGACCTGAACGGACTGCATGCACGCGCCGCTGACCGCGTTCACGCGGATATCTGTGGTGCGGTTGTTCGTGATGCCGAGGGTGTGGACGGGGCCCGATACCGCACTGCACGGTGGCGAAACGGCGCCGGTTGGCCCGGGGATCACGACCGGGGGCGGAGGCGACGGAATCGGATTCAAGGGCGCAACACCGGTGAGGACACTGCCCGACGGGGCAAACACATCAAAACGGATCGTGGCGGGCATGGGACCCGAGTACGAATTGGGCCAATAGTTTCCCTGGTGATCTCCGGTGCACCATGCCAAGCCCGCCGCAGTGGCACCCGAGAGGTAACGGGTCGAGGCATCGCCGATCCAGGTGCCAATGGCGGAGAGTTGCCCGCCGACCGGGAAGACCGGAAGATCGCAGCGAGCACCCACGTTGGCCATAACCGGATCGAAAATCGCGATCTCCAGGTCCTGACCAGCGGGAGCGCTTCGCGTATTGATGGCATATTTATATCCATCGGGCCTGAACTCGCTATTCGCTCCCCGTGTGTTGCTGGTGTTGTTGCACCGGTACACCGGCGTGTTGACATCGGTCGAATCGTCGACACAGTTGTCGCCGCCAAATCGATCTCCGTCGTGTTTGCGAGCCGCCGGCCCGAACTGGCTGAGCCAGAAATTGGGTTGCGTTCCACCGGATTCGGGGTCGTTCCCGAGCGTGGCCTGCGGCGATCCAAGGCCAAGCGGTTGGGCGTACTCCGAGACGGCCCGTTTCTGCAGAACGAACGAATCCTTTCCGACAATCCGTGCAAAGAACGACGGAATTTGCTCGGTCACCATAACTTTGAGCTGATTCTGCCTGGCCCCTAATGCGATCAGCCGAGTGCCCGTAAACCCGTTGCGGTCGAGAAGGCGACCAGCTTCGCCGAAGGCGCCCGTTGGATCATCAGGGAGAAAGACCACCCCCGCGAGCGCAGCGGCGTCGGCCGATCGCTGCGCTTGGATTCCTCGGTAGGTGTAGTACGAGGCATCAACGGCGAGACCAACAATGGCAAGAAGAATCGGCGTGAGAATGGCCATCCACATCATGGCCAACCCCGTTTCACTTACGGGTCGGCGTCGCCGATCACGGGAGACGAACACTCGTTTCATGATTCGCAGGATTGGCCGCCGGCCGCACTTATCGGCTCGAGCCGCATCATGGTCGACACGTAAATCACCTGGTTCTGCAGGAGCAGACCCGTAACGCTTTGGTACCGGAATTTCACGGAGACGCCGAGGTAGTCGTTGTGACCGAGCGGGCCGCATGCGGCCTGATCGGATGCGGGCCAGGCGAACGACGGTGCCTGAACCCAGTCCCTGGTGGATGGGTTCCAGCTGAATCGATAGCAATCGGCAAGGCAGGTGTTGATGTCTGACGTCGACGTACCACCGGCGGGCAGACCGGTATTCGGGTCGGCCTTGTAGATCGTGAGGCTCTCCGGCCGCGCCGAGATGTTGGACATTGCGGCCTTCACGGAGGCCTTCACGGCGAGTTGGTAGTCGTCGACGCGAGCCTGCGTGACGCCCGTACGCGCACCGGCTGCGACAGAGGTCTGGGCATAGGTTGTGTTCCAGAAGTACAGACCGAACTCGACGATCCCAATAACCATGAGAATGAGGAGCGGTGCCACGATTGCCGTTTCGACAGCAGCGACACCCGATTCACGTGCAGCGGCGCGGTACCTTGGCGTCCGTCTCCCAATCAGCGTCGCGCCAAAGCTACACATATGCACCCTTTCGAATCGACGCCTGGGGGCATGCGGTTTAGGCAAAAAGCTGTCGTTTCGGCCAGTTCGGCGAAATTTCTTGTTTTGCCAGCTCAGAGACGGTCGTGGTGCGCGCCCACCAGCACCACAAGCAACACACAGGGCTCGTTGTAGGGATTTCTCCACGCATGGCGAGTGCCGTTTTGTACGACGGTGTCACCCGGCCCCAACTCGACCGTCGCGCCGTCGTCGAGCTCGAGGATGCAACGACCGGAGATCACGTACTCAAAATCGACGCTTGCCGTGGTGTGCATTCCCGGGCTGTCCGGCTCCATGTGGCCCGCCAAACCGGGAAGCACCGTCTCCATTTCGGCGAGCGCAGCTCCAATGTCGAGGCCTTCGAGATTTGTCACGGTGGAGGCAGGAGCGACAGAGAACATTCCGACTCGGTACCCACCAACGGAGGGGAAGTAATTGGGTGCACTGGGTTTGGACCCGTCGTCGGGGAAGCGCATGACCGCATCGCCACCCCAGAGACGATGAAATTCTGTGCCGGGTAAGAGGCTCAGCGTGATCGGTGGCACCTGTTCATCACTCGCAAACACCGCTTTTCCTTCTGCGGAGTGGCCGGTAACTACGCGTCGTACGTCCATGGGGATCCTGTCTCGGAGTGTTCTCGCACACTATCGATGTTGCTACCCCGGAGCTGCCGCCGCGGGCTCTGCGTCAGTTCTTGTGCAGGGCTGCGTTGAGCCCACCCCACTCGACCCCGTTGGCGACCGCTTCAACTGCCCCAGTCTGGGAGTTGCGTCGGAAGAGGAGGTTGCTCTCGCGCGAAAGCTCACGAGCCTTGACGATCGTGCCGTCGGGCAACTTCACCCGCGTGCCCGCCGTGATGTACAGGCCCGCTTCAACGATGCAATTGTCCCCAAGCGAAATTCCGAGGCCGGAGTTAGCACCGAGAAGGCATCCCTCGCCCAGGGAGATCGTCTGTTTCCCGCCACCGGAGAGCGTGCCCATTACAGACGCCCCACCACCGATATCGGAGCCGTGTCCAACGACCACACCGGCACTGATGCGACCCTCCACCATCGACGTGCCGAGCGTCCCGGCATTGAAGTTGCAAAAGCCTTCATGCATGATCGTCGTGCCTTCGGCCAGGTGAGCACCCAGGCGGACACGGCCGCCATCGGCGATGCGGACTCCGCTCGGAATGACGTAGTCGATCATCCTCGGGAACTTGTCGATGGATATGACGCTGATCTGGTGGCCGTCGGCAGCGAGTTGCACACGTCGAAGGTTGAAGCCTTCGGGGTCGAAGGGGCCGACGTTGGTCCATACGACGTTGTTGAGCAGTCCGAATGCGCCGTCGAGAGACACCCCATGCGGCTGCACCTTCCGGTGCGAAAGCAGATGAAGGCGAAGGTAGACGTCGGGTGCATCGATTGGGGCATCGGTGGGATCCCCGATGAAAGCGACGACCATCCGACGTGTTCCTCCAAGGGGGGCAGGGCTACGCATAAGTGTACGTACGGTTTTGAGAACTTCGACGTTGTCGTGGACTTTTCCATCACCGTCGGTCCATGCAAACGAAGCGAGTGCACGTTCGATGCCGGTTTCGCCGATTTCATACGTGTGCGTACCACTAAGATGACCGACAACATCGGCGAGGACCGCCGCCGACCCAAAGTTCTCGCCGCAATTGACGACGGGGTACAGCGTGTCGAGCACTCGACCGCTTGGCGCCACGGTGGCGATACCGACGGCGAACGCAAACGGATTCGCGTAGCCATGGCGCGCTTGCACCGCGTCGATGAAATTCTTGAACTCTTCGGCGGACTGGATCGTACTCACGGGTACGAAGTTAGTGCCGACCGGGTGGTCTGCCGGTCAGGTTTGGCTAGGTCCTTCGGAGTGCGACAACGCAAGCGTCGAGCAGCCCGTCGATCGTGCTCGGCTCAGCGGTGACGGCGACCGAGAGGCCCAGGTTGGTGGCAGTGACGGTCGTCGCGATACCCATGCTGACGATTCGACGCGGCGCGGTACCGGCGAGCGTCGAGGCCGTGACGGTCGCAGTGGACGATGAGGTAAGCACCACGAGGTCGGCGCTGAGAAGCGCCTGCACATGATCGGCCGTGGCCACAGCAGGAACCGTGCGATATGCATCGACCACGTCGACCACCCACCCTTTCGCAGCCAACCCTTCTGAGACGACTGCCCGTGCCACCTCGGCTCGGGGAAACAGCACCCGCCCGCTACCGTGAGGAAAGGCGTCCACCAAACCTTCACCAATCGCTCGCTTTGGAACGAGATCCACAACGCGTCCCCGTTCCGCCAGCACGAGGGCCGTGCCTGGGCCAACTGCGGCGACCTTCGGCCAGGGACCCGACGCAGATTCGGGTGCCGCATCAAGAAATCGGCGTGCAGCATTGGGGGAGGTGAGAACGACCCAGGTGTAGGCGGGAAGATTCGCTACGGCGCGGCGCAGGGCTTCTCCCCCATCGATCGGGTCGGCAATCGCAATGAGCGGAACCTCCGACACGTCTGCACCCAGACCCCGGAGGCGAGCGACGAGCGGACCGGCCTGGTCAGCTGCTCGAGTCACTGCGATGGTGAAGCCGGCCAACGGCCTGGCGTTCGCCACGGCTAGCTCCGGGCGTCGAGGAGCGCTCGCCCGCCGCGCGCCAACACGTCACGAGCAAGGGATCGACCTAACTCGACAGGATCTAACCCGCAGCCTTCGGCTCGAACGATCGATGTCCCGTCGATCGATGCAATCAACGTCTGCATCGTCAGCGACCCATCAGGGGCTGTCGTCGCGAGAGCGCCAACCGGAAGGTCGCACCCACCGCCCAGTTCGGCGAGGTACGCGCGCTCTGCGCGTACGTGCGTCAGCGTTGGCGCATGGGTGATTGCGCCGAGAAGCGCTCTGAGCTGGCGGTCATCTTCACGACACTCCACGGCAATCGCACCCTGGGCCACCATCGGCAACATGATGTCGACGCTCAGGAACTCGACCGGGAACTGGCCCAGAAGCTCTTCGAGAATCTCCAGTCGGCCAAGTGGAGCGGCGGCTAGAACAATTGCGTCGAGCTCTCCAACACGTTTAATACGTGTACCTATGTTTCCGCGAATGGATACGACGTCGAGATCCGGTCGCAGCGAAAGGAGCTGGGCTTGACGGCGAACTGAGGACGTACCGACTCGGGCGCCTTCACGAAGATCGGCGAGCGTGGAACCGATCAATGCGTCGCGAACGTCGCCGCGCTCGGGAATACCGGCCAGCACAAGACCAGGGGCTGTTGTCGAAGGAAGATCTTTTGCGCTGTGTACGGCGATGTCGGCGTCTCCGCGCAAGACTGCCGACTGCACCTCCTTTACAAACACGCCCTGTCCGCCAAGATTATGCAGTGGGGTGCCGATCGCCTGCGTACGGTCGCCGAGTGTGTCGACGAACACCGATTCCACCGCAATGTTGGTTGAGTTCGAAAGAAGCGAGGCGACATAGTCCGTTTGCCAGCGAGCGAGCGGACTCGAACGAGTCGCCGCTCGCACGATTGACACGGCTATAGCCCTTCAGTCTCGACGCCGCGATCTTCGTCGTCGAGTGCGAACAGGAGCCGCAATGCATCGGCGATTCTTTGGCCCTTGATGGTGCCGGCGTGGGACTTCAGCGCAACCGTTGGTTCATGAAGCAGCTTTGCCATGAGCTGACGTGTCGCATGATCGACCAGCTCTGCCTCGCGCGGGGTGAGCCGGGCGGCGTAGCGATCGAATTCGTTTTGGCGCAACGTTTCCACACGAGTACGAAGTGCGCGTATGACTGGCGCGGCTTGGCGGGCGGCGGCGTCGGCCTCGAATCGATCGACCTCGGCACCAACAATCGCCTCGACGTGCTCGATCTCTTTGCGTCGCTCTTGGAGTCCGGCCTCCACGAACGATCGGATACCTACCATGTCGAGAAGCGTGACTCCCTCGATCAAAGCGACGTCGGGTTCAACGTCTCTGGGCAATGCTGTATCGACGATCAGGATCGGCTTTCCTCCCCGCGCCGACATCACAGCCTCCACGTCATCGACCTGGAGCACGGAGGATTGGGCGGAAGTAGCCGTGAGCAACACGTCAACTCGCTCGAGAGTAGCGCCGAGCTCATCAAGACCGACATAGGAGGCGCCAAGCCGACGGGCGAGATTCACCGCCTTTTGACGCGTACGGTTTGCGACCACGACATCGCTCACACCGCTTGCCTGCAGTGCTGCGACCATGCTCACCCCAATTTCACCGGTACCGAGCACCAAAACCGACCGGCCGACCAACGAGCCACCGAGTGTCGCCGCCGCCAACTCCACGGCCGCGTGAGAGACACTTGCGGTGCCCCGGGCGATCGACGTCTCGGTGCGGGCGCGTTTGCCGGCCTCCAGCGAGTGGCGAAACAACGCCGACAGGTGCGGCCCGGCAGTTCCTGCGTGGCGCGCCATATCCCATGCACGACGGACCTGACCGAGTATTTCGGTTTCTCCGACCACGGCTGAATCAAGCCCTGACGCAACCCCGAACAGATGACGCACCGAACCATGTTCGAACGACGTTTGGAGGTACTCGCCGAACTCGCCAATCTCGAGACCGCTCAGTTCGGCGAAGAATCGGTGAATCGCACCGACCGCACCGTGGAACGTTTCGCACACGGCGTAGACCTCGGTGCGGTTGCACGTGGAAAGCACTACCACCTCGTCGATGTCGGCCGATGCGTGCAACGAGTGAAGGGCCTTCTCGATCCCCGCTGGCGGAACTGTCATTCGCTCCAGCACGTGTAACGGTGCAGCATGGTGATTCAGGCCAACGACGACTACCGACACAACGCTCCTACCGACGTCCGATGGGGGTGGGGATGGGCCCACAGATCGCGCCGCACACACAGATCGCGCAGCATCGCTGGGGAACAGACACTCGGGCGCATGCTGTCTATTCTGGCCGGTCTTTGCGCCCTCAACCAACACGAATCGTTCATCGGCCCCCGGAACCGAGCAACGGCGGTGACGGGAGCTCGTCGTCTCGATGATGTTGGTAATAGCTGAGAACCTGCAGTTCCACGGCGAGGTCGACAGATCGGACAGCGACATCGTCGGGCACGACCAGCACCGCTGGCGAGAAGTTCAGAATGGAGCGAATCCCTGCCCCGACCATCTCGCCGGCCACCCGCTGGGCGGAATTGCCGGGAGTGGCGATAATACCGATCGCAACCCCTTCGCTCTGCACCACCGCGGCGAGGTCAGAAGTGGGCCGAATCTGGAGATCGCCGACTGGCTCCCCCGTCTTTCGTGGGTCGGAATCGAGGACAGCAGCGATCCGAAAACCCCTCGCGGAAAACCCGCCGTAGCTGGCCAAGGCTCGCCCGAGGTTGCCGATTCCAACGATCACCACCGGCCAGTTCTCCGTGAGGCCGAGTTCCACTGCGATGCGTCGGACGAGGGTCTCGACGTCGTAACCCACGCCTCGGGTTCCGTAGGTTCCCAGGTAACTGAGGTCTTTTCGTACTTTTGCGGCGTTGAGCCCGGCCAGCTCGGCAAGCTCTTCCGACGACACGGTCGTGCGACGTCCGCGGAGCAATTCCTGTAAACCTCGGTGATACACCGGAAGTCGGGCGACAGTTGCATCGGGAATGCGCCGTGGTGACCTGGACACTTTTGTCACCCTACGTTCTTGTGCACCTTTTCACAAGCGACCTGGTCATCCGTCACATGAGGCCGGAAGCGGGTGCCGATTCGCATCCATTACGGCGATGCCCCAACTGGTTAGGCACCTCAGGCTCGTCGCGACCTTATCCTTCAGCGTCGCCGGTAGATCCGAGAGGGGAACCTTGTGGCGGGCTGTCGGGTCGCGGGTGGTGATTGCCGACGCGACTAGCCGGGTCGGCGGGATCAGCCGATGGCTTGTGGAACTCAATGACGAAGCTTGAGTTTTCGCCGAGTTCGACATGATGCGTTCGGCCGGGCGCGATCAAAGCAGATCCTCCGGCCGGGTGGCCAGCGCGCGTACCGTCTTCGTCAAACACGAGCGTGACGGTGCCGGTTCGCACAACCAGGAGGCCCCACACGCCTTCGCCGATCTGATGCGCCTGGAGCAGGGCGGGTGGGATCGTTTGCGCATCGAAGAGTGGTGTCGTGCGGGCGAGCTGAAGGCCGTCCGGCAGCAGTCCCCGGTCAGTGTTGGCGGCGATACCCGCCGCTCCTGAAGGCCCCGTGACCGCGATGTCGTCCGCATGGGAAACGACCATTGGCGTCGCACCGTCGCGTTCAGGCAATCGATCTTTCGGGAGATCGGGGCCAACCGGGGAGCGAGCCAAGAACGAGCCGAGCCTGTGCATCCACCGCGACATGTCAACTCCTTGAGACGAGGAACCCAGCATGGCAGATATGAGCAGGCTGCCACTCATGCGACCGAGTTTGTCCACCTGCGGCTTCATGGCGAATTCGCTTGATCGGAACTGCGTACGGGTCGAGCAGAATGGGCAGTCGTGTTCAGGACCGCAATCGCCATCTTTGCCGCCCTGGTGGCCACTGCATTTGCGTTCAACACCTACGAGCACTGGCTTCTCCGTCGCTCCAGGCAGTACTTGGCCTGGACCATCGCAATGGCCCTCTTCGCCGTTGGCGCTGGAGCGTTGGCGTGGGGGTCGGAGCTTGGATGGTCGAGCACGTCGTTTCGACTGTTCTACGCCGCCGGGGCAATCACGAATGTGCCGTTTCTGGCCGTTGGGCAGCTGTACCTCCTCGTCCGCAAGCGAACCGCCGATCTCGCTTTCGCCGTGGTGAGTGTCGTCACGTCGTTCGCCTTTGGGGTCGTTCTGGCCGCGCCATTCACCGACACACTTCCCACTGAGCGACTTCCCAAGGGTGACGAAGTGTTCGGGATCGCCCCGCGGATCTTCGCGGCCGTTGGATCCGGCGGGGCCGCTGTCGTGTTGGCGACGGGGACGTTTCTCGGCATAGTTCGAATCTCTCGGGCCCGCCGCCATCAAACAGTTCCTGGGGCCTCACGGCGAATCGCCGGTCTGGCGCTCTTGACGCTGGGTACGTTTGTTTCGGGGGCCAGCGGCCTTTTGAACTCGTTGCTCGGCGCGATGAGTGCGTTCTCGGTAACGCTCACCCTCGGGGTGATCATCTTGTTTGCCGGCTTCATGCTTTCGACGTCGTCGACCTCGCGTCGATAGCGGCCGACAGGCTCCGGAGATTGGACTTTCAGTCGCTGCGGGAGCGAGGGAGAGTTCGCTCTCGAGCCGAGTTCGCGACTAAGCGCCGGGCGAGGATAGAACGAGCACCTGGTCATCGGCCCGGAGGTGGGGATGCTCACTTTTCGCCGGATTGACAACCACCTCGCCCGTATCAGACCGTCGATATCCGAGTGCTGTGGCACCGATGGTCGACATGGTCGCCACGATTTGACCGAACGACGTGGCTGCTTCGGCACCAAACAACACCGCCGGTTTGAGTTCGATCGTGCAGCCGTCGGAGTCGAAGAGGTCGACGAAGACACGATCGAGTTCGTGTCGTTCCGCGAGTTGGGCCAGCATCAGCGACGTCAGTTCGTCGCTGACAATGAAGTCGTCGGCACCCGTCGCCTGGGCAAGCGGCGCATGGCGTTGGTCGAGCAGTTCGGCAACCATCCGCACGGGACCGACGGCTTCGCGATCACGCACCCGCGAGAAGGCGAGCAGCGTCAGCAACGTTCGGGCATCGGCCTCTTCCAGAGTGAGGGAGTTTCGATAACCCAGAACAATTACTTCATGGAATGCATTACGAGCCGCATGTTCCGCAACGCTTTCCGGGCCGCCCGCCAGTTCGTCGATTTCGATCGACACATGACGCACATCGATTGAGGCACGAACGTCTCCGACACTGACCCGATCCGGATCGACGAGCACCTGCACAGTCGTATGTGAACCTAGGAACTCGTCCAGTTCGGTAAGGACGCGCGGCCCCAGGTCGCTCCATCCAACGATGATGATGCGACGGAGCTCGGGTTCGATATGCAATTGCTCGGGGACAAACAATGCAGCCGAGCTTTTAAAGCCGGTGAACGTGAACTCGGAGTCGTCACCAGCAACGGCAATGATCTCGTCGCCGGCTTCCATCACCGCGTCCGCGGGTGGGTTCAACTCGACCGTTCCATCGGTGCGAAGTCGACCCATAACTGCGCACCTCTCGAAGCTCAACTGGGTCTGGGCGTAGGTCTGACCGATGGCCTCCGGGTGAGGAGCGAAGTAGATCTCATCGCCATCAAAGTCGAGCAACTCGTGAAACACGACGCTGAGACCACGTTGACGACACGCTTGGGCAGTCAACTCCGCCACGACATCGTCGGAGTTCACGGTAACAAGGCGATCACCGAACAGCGACCGGAGCGAAGCCGCGGTCTCCCGGTCGTTCACTTCGGCGACGACTGGGGCGACCGTAAGATCTCGATCAACGGCCCGAAGCGCGAGAAGGGTCTTCACCGTGGCCGACGGTCCGGCTTCACCTTCCACAACGATCACGGATCGACACTCGGCATAGTTGACAATACGGAGGTTCGCAATGTCGGAGGGATCGCCTCGACGGCACACGATCGTGGTTCCGCGGGTGTCCGGGATTGCGTCGCGCAGTGCCTCCTCCATGGCTTCCTTGTCGTGGAGCGCAAGGATGACAATCGCCGCATCTTTTCGACTCCCATTCGCAACAGTAAGCTCACTCACAACTGCGGCGACTCGTTCCGACCAACCGAGTATCACCGTGTGATCGTGCTCCAACACCGAGCTGCGCCCTTTGCGCAAAGCCTCGATGCGCTGGTCGACTGTGTTGGCGATCAAACCGATAAGACTGCCCGCAATGAAGATTCCGGCCAGAGTGACAACGAGGGTGAGAATTCGTGTGGGCCAGGTTCCGTCGGCTGCGAACGAACCCGAATCGAGCACACGAAGCACCGATTGCCAGAAGGCTTCCACAAGCGAAAGCTTCTTTCCGCCATTGATTCCCCCCATCTGAAACAGGGTGAGGATCGCGGCGGACACGGCGATGACTGCGAGCGTAAGGAGGCCGAGCCACGAGATGACGACCCACGGACCTCGCGCCAGGGCTGCGTCGAACCGATATCGCGCCCGCGCCCCAAAGGAGTTCCGGGCACCGGCACGTTCGTGAACCGCCGAGTTCACGCCCTGCTTCGAACCCGTGGATGGCTTTGCACGGCCCAGGCGGTTTCTCGCCTTTCCCTGTTGATGAAGGCGGGCCGCCTTCGATGGAGTATCTCGATTGTCCGACACGGCTTAGGGACCTTTCCCAGTTTTGCAGTTAAGGAAAGGGTCTATCACCAGGCGTCCACATCAGTGACCTTCGACCTATACCTCTCCGTCGTGGAGCACAGCGCCCTTGGATCCGTTCTGGCGGAGTTCGCTCAACGTATCGGGTGACTTCGGACCTGAGGTCGTCAATGTCCCACCAAGCCTAAGCACACTTAGTATTCCTTGGTATTCCTTGGTGTTCGTAGGAACACAGGTTGAAGGAGACAACTTCAACCTCAACGGCATCACCGAGACCGACTATGCAGCGGGGTGCGACCAGATCGCGCCCGCGTTTGCAGCAGTACCCGGTCTCGTTACGAAGGTCTGGCTCGCCGACTCAGATGCTGGCGTCTATGGGGGCGTGTGCACTGAGCTTGCTTGGCGTTACGGCGGATTGCCGCCAGACGGCTTTACCGTCGCTGCTGCGCTGGCGGAAAGTTACGACGCACACCCCGACGAAATGGGTCAGAGTTCGGCTTAAATACGTGTGCTTAGTAAATATCGTTCAATCAATTGATCCAGCGGCGACCACCCATTGGCATCGTTGTTCAGTCACCGCGCCAATGAGGTCGAAGTCGGCGTCGTAGTGGAGCACCGTAAGGTTGAGCGCTTCTGCGGCCGCGGCAACGAGTAGGTCAGGGATCTTTCTGCCACGTTGGCTTCGCGACGCGAGGAGGCGTTGGACTTGCAACGATCGGGTGACGTGTTGGGCTGTGGTCTCGACGAGATCGAATGCTCCGAGCGCAGAAATGAATCGATCCCACTCCTCAGCGTTTCGTGCGGAGTAACCAATTTCAAGGTCGCAGATTGCTGGGCGTGCGAGATGTCCTGCCTGGGCGAGCGGTTCGACGATCGAGCGTACCGTCGGGTGTGCCAGTCGCTTGAGAACGCTGGTATCGGTGAGGTGGGTTAGCGCCACGCATCTTCGCGATCGTCGAGGTTGGCGTTTGCAAGAACGTCGAGAGCATCGTTGATGCGCACCGATCTTTCGGCTGTGGCCAGGCGCAAAGCCGCGTTGACTGTGTCTTTGATCGTGGTTGTACCGAGTTCGGCTCGGGCCGCGCTGAGGGCATCGTCGTCAAGATCAACCAAGTGCTTTCCCATGACCTGAGTATATACGGGTGAGGCATCGTATATCCATGAGTCGTTTGTCGATTCTGGGCCCCTCCTGGCACCTCTCCTGGCGTCACGTGTATCGGAGGACCCACATCGGCCCCTCGTCAACCTCCCCACTTGTCGGTGTGATCGACTTCGTCACGATCGGGTCTCCGGTCCGTCCGGTCGCCACGTCCACCGAGCGAACCCATTACCTACCCTTTCCGATTGACTCTGTACGGAAGGGTGTGTGGCCGTCGACGGAAAGGGCGTCGAAGCTCCACACGCCACGAAGCACGACCGTCTTGAACGCAATACGCCTGGCGACACCGAAGCGCGACGGAGCAGCGCCCGCCCGCAGGTCGTGGGACAAGCGCAAGTGATGAGCCGTCGGCGCTCGCTCCACCGACCAAACTCCCGGCACTGTCGTCGACCACGACGATGACCCCAGCGCACGGTCGACACGAGTCGACCCCAGCACACGCTCGACACGAGTCGACGTCCCAACACTCCGAACTCGCCAC
This sequence comes from Acidimicrobiia bacterium, assembly GCA_031429095.1. GTDB lineage: Bacteria > Actinomycetota > Acidimicrobiia > Acidimicrobiales > JANYDT01 > JANOYY01. The sequence continues at coordinate 23,528 of JANOYY010000137.1, forward strand.
ACCCCCGGGGCCCAGGGTTCGATAAGTTCGCGCCACCGGAAGGTTGGGGGATTGATCGGCGAAGGTAGCCGGCAGAGGCTCAGGTCGTTGCTCGCCGCTCCGCTGCGAACGGCCCGGCATCGTCCCCCGTCACGCGAGTATCGTGCCCGAATGGACGACGTTGACATTGCGCTCCGCAACCGGACCTACGGGCTTTTTGTCGAACTCGGCCGTGCACCGTCGCTCGAAGAAGTGGCGAGCGCAGCCGACTTGAGCATGGATGAAGCTGCAGCAGGTTGGCAACGACTGCATAACGCGCATGCGCTCGTCCTGCACCCCGGGTCGACCACGCTTCGTATGGCGAACCCGTTCGCTGCTCAACCAACCCCGTACCGGGTCCACGCGGCCGGGCGGTGGTGGCATGCCAACTGCGCATGGGATGCGTTCGGTATCTGCGCCGCGCTCGACACGGACGGCCGAATCCAGACCGTGTGTGCAGATTGCGGCGACGAGATTATCGTGGACGTGTCGAATCGTCGGACGAACCTCGATGCCGACGTCGTGTTCCACTGCCTCGTCCCCGCGTCGCAGTGGTGGGACGACATCGTCTTCTCCTGAAGCACGATGAACCTCTTCCGGTCGGAAGAGCACGTCACACGCTGGCTCGACGGTCGCACCGCCGGGGCGACGCTCAGTGCCTCGACGCTCTGCGATCTCGCGCATGCCTGGTGGGGTGATCGCCTCGCACCGGACTGGCGGCCCCACACCCGTGAACAAAACCAATCGATCCTCGACAGCCTCGGACTCACGGAACCGTTCTGGCAGCTGCCCTGAAATCGGTGACCCGAAAAGTTCCCGACGACGCCCCGGTGCTTGTCGTGGCGGAACATTACCGCTACGGCCGGGAGTAGTTCACGGAGAGTGTCGCTGACACCAGGACGGTGCAGACAATGTCGGCGAGGAGTAGGGAACCTGCCGGGACACCCTCGTCATGTCGCGTTGTAGAGCCCTTCCGTTGATGGATCATGTGTGGTGGATCAAAACTTTGACGAACGGGGCCGCCTCAACATCTCTGTGTGATCTATCCAGCGTCTGAAATTGGTGGGTCTTGCGGCCCGGGGCCAACTGAAATGTTGCCGATGTCGACCGACATGTCGAGGACCCCGGGATTTTGTCGAAGACATACCAAACCGGTCGCCGAT
>JANOYY010000138.1:0-1595 GCA_031429095.1 Acidimicrobiia bacterium
CGGCGATGTCGACGTGATCGTGCACCCGGATGACTGGCTGAAGTCACTGGACGTGCTGCGGATTGGAGGGATGCGGCGCGAGGCCGCAAGCCTCGGCGAGAACTATGACCGCAGATACGGGAAGGGCGCCACGCTCTCCACTGCCGAGGGTTTGCAGATAGATCTGCACCGCCGCCTGGCCATCGGTCGCTTCGGGGTGACCTCGCACACGGAGGACCTCTTTCAGCAGGCTGCCTTCCTCACGCTGGCTGGTCACGCGATCCCGGTCCTTGCGCCGGAGTATCGGCTGTTGCACGCGTGCTACCACGCAAGCCTCGGCGGGTTTCGCCGCCTCCGAGCGTTTCGAGATGTGGCCCAGCTGATCCTTATGTCTGGCGTCGATTGGGTGGAAACCGTCGAATCTGCGAAACGATGGAAGGCGGAGGCCGTCGTTGCCGCCGCCGTAATCGAGACCTGGATCGTGTTCGGCCTCGAGGAGTCGACTGCCCACGACTGGGCGCGAAACGTCAAGATCTCGGTGGGTGACCAGCGTGCACTCAGAGTGTTCGAATCGGAGCGCCCCTTCTCGGCACAGGCCCTGACGGCCGTTCCCAGGCTGCCCGTTCTTGAAGTCCCTGCGTACCTGTGGGCGTTGGGTCGCCATCGGCTCCGACCTGCGAAGTAGCATCCCGGTAGCCGCCGGCAGTGGTTTTGGGGCAGCCTCGAAAATCGACGGATCGCGCGCTTTCTGACGCTTCCTTGAATTCGGGGTCAAATCGGCGCCGCAGCTCACTATGCGTGGCGACACAGCGGATTGGGACACGCGATCCAGGGGAAATGTGACGCAAAGTTTACGCTCGGTGGTCGTAGCGCCCCGTTGCTCGGGAATTACCCCTGGCGCGCGGCGTATCGACTCGCTAAGCTGTCGTTCGTCACAGGGCAATCTGTGGCAGCGAGCGACGTCAAGAGACTGTGTGGTGTGGGCGGAACGTCGCATCGCCTGGCTCTTTCACTCGGAACGGACGGGACCCTTCATGACTGATCAAACGCAAGAATCAACCAACTCCAACGATGGTGGAATGGACCGCCGCTCGTTGCTGACCAAAGCTGCTGCGGCTGGGGCCGTTGCCTGGTCGGTGCCGCTGCTGCTGTCGGAGCCCGCCTTCGCCGGCAACGGAGTCTGCACGCCATCGTGCGCACCGGGAAGCTTTGCGCCGATTCTTAAGGGCATTGACGTTTGTAAGACTGATTTCGAGGCGCTTCCGAACTTCGTGTCCGGTGGGCTGAAGGCGTTCGTTGGTAACTCGGTCAAGATGGCGGTCATCAGCATCCAAGCGCCGTCGTCGGTGAGCTGCCCTTGCGGCGGTGTTGCGGTTCCCGCTTTCGTCTCCGGACTGAATTCCAGCTCGCATTTCTGGAAGATGGCAAGTGATCAGACGAGCCAGGCGGCGCTCGCCGCAGTGTGCGCTCCTCCCCTCGCGAACAACCCTGACCTCGATGTCTTCCCGTTGACGAACTACACCTTTGGAGCCCGGATTTCACCGAAGGTCCGGCGATTGCTCTGCCACCGCCACTGGACCATGCCGCCGGCGTGCGCCAGGCGCGCGAAGCAGCGA
>JANOYY010000139.1:0-11787 GCA_031429095.1 Acidimicrobiia bacterium
AGTTGGGCATCCCCGCGGTCGTCAGCGTCACCGGCGCAACCCGCTTGATCCCCGACGGCACCTGGCTACGAGTCGACGCCAATAGAGGAGAAATTCACATCGACCGATCCCGCTGATCGCCAGCAGTTCTGCGCCGGGCCCCGCCCGCCAAACTGCCCCGCAGGTCTTGTCGCACCATGGCACGATCATGAGCCGCTGGAGCAACCAGAGTCAGATCCGATTGCGTGTCGAACCGTGTGGGAGATTGGCAACCTCCGCAGGCTCGGGTGCTGGGATCGGCCGCCGGATGCGTTCGACTTAGGCGGTTCTCGTCGGCGTGCTCGGTCGTGCGACGGCAGCGCTGAGTTGTTTTCGGAGGTTCCATCGGAACCTCTGTGAGTATCAGTGTGCGGTGTTGTTGGCCGTGATCGGATTGGTTTGATGCTCGACGTTGTGACTCAGACGAACCTCCTGGCCCTTGGTGCCTTAATTGGGACTTGTCGAATGTTCGAGTGTCGAACCCGTCCGGTCAGACAGCGTTGGCTTTATAGGAGCTTGACCACCCAAGGTGGATCTTGGGTGTGTCCCATCACAGTGTTGCCGCCGCTGTCTTCCCGAACGGATCCCACTGCAGCGCTTCATCCAGAGCGTGTTGCCGGTCTCGTCAGCGGGGCCGGGTACAACATCCAACATATTCCCAGCGCGAACAATCCCGCTCCACCTGCACAGGAAATGCGTTATTGGTACCAGCATTACTTCCACACCACGCGAGGCCGTCGAGCCCTTACAGAGAACCGCGACGAACTCGTACGTTTTCTCTGGAACCTCTGGTCACCATCGTGGACATTCGATGACTCGACGTTCGAAGCCACCACCAGGTTGTTGGCCAACGACGACTACGTCGACGTTGTAATCCACTCCTACATGCACCGGTATGGATCAGTGCCAGGCGATCCCGCGCTCGAGAAGATCGAATCGTCGCTTACCGGTCAGCTTCTGATTACGGTCCCCACAGTCGTTCTCCATGGGGCCGACGATGCAGTCGACATCGTTAATGACTCGACCGATCACGTCAAACACTTTGCTGGCCCATACGAGCGCCGAGTTCTGGGCGGAGTCGGCCACAACATCCCACAAGAAGCACCGAAGCACTTCGCAGAAGCAATCCGATCCTTGCGTGAGTACAACCCGTAACGAGTTGTGGCTTCTTTCGACGTCGACGGCGGTAAACAACGTCGGGACCGCGCACTGCGAGGGAGCATCCGACTGACCCGGACCTACCTGGACCACCGTGCAGACCGCCCAGAATTCGTGTCACCGGTGCCCCGATGAAGAATCGGGCTAACGGGATAGTCGAGCGCGATCGAACCTCAGCTGCGACCAGCGAGCACGGCGAGGTCACGCTCGGCGAAACGGCGATGCCACCATTCCTCGTTCAAGACAACGCGCAGCACCTCACGCACTGGGAAGCTTTCGGACTCGGGAAAGCCGGGTTCGAAAACGGGTTCGGTAAACCCGGCGAGCTGTTCGTTGGTGAGATCGTCAACGACACGCCTGACCGTGGCCATCCGGTCGTTCCGGAGCACAAGCGCCTCGTCGAGTGATGGTCGCACATCACGATCGTGAGGCACGCCAGCCATGGCGGGCGCCTCGTCCCACGGCAGATCAAGGGGATGCCAAGGGGCCGGATCGCCCAGCAACGCCCGATTGATCCAGCAATCGGTGGCGAACGCGAGATGGCGCAACGTCTCAATGAACGACCATTCGCCATCGACTTGTTCGTGCAACAGTGCGGTGTCGAGACCACGGGCCTTCGCCACAGTGGTCCTCCACAGGTCCTCAATGATGGTCCAGGCGCGCCGGAACCCGTCGGCGTCGGTCGGTCGCAGTTCCGTTCGCTCGGGATGAAGCCGGTCGAGTTCGGCCTCGACGAGGGGAATGACGTCGATATCGTGGATGCGCAGGCTCTCAAGCTCGCCGCCAATCACCACATCGCGCACCCACGCAGCACGGAACCGCACACCACTCAGGTCGACGTCACGAAAAGTGGCGCCACCGAAGCGGACCTGATCGAACCGAGCGCCTGTCAGGTCGACCTGATGGAAGTGGGCACCAGGCAGGTCCTGTTGGAAGAACTCATCTGCCATGTCTCCACGGTACGCCACGTTACCGGCCATTTCCGTCCCAATGCCGATGCCGAAATCGTCATGACCACGCTGGCACGCCGCGAAAAGGTCCGCGCTCACAAGCTCCTGAATGCACCAGCCGGACCTGAATAGTTACAACAGACGAACGAGGCGCCTGATCATGTTCCGGGAACAGCTGAAGGTCAGCGGCCACTCAGCTTGTGGCCCCGAGGGTGAGGTCTAACGTGATTGATCCAGCGGGATCGGCTTTGAACGAGCCGTATCCAGTCGTTGAATTGAGCGCGTCCGTGCCGGATATGACGACGAGTTCGCCTGTCGCGGCGCCGTCGTGGAACGTTCCGATGTGCTGCAGCACGATGCTGCCGTGATGGCCGCCAATGGTGCCCCGTATGCGTTCGAGTCCGACGAATGTTGCGGTCTTGTCGGGCTGGTAGGCCATGAGCCACTCGGTCGTTGAGGTGCCTTCGATGTCGCCGCTGTACGTTTTCGTGACCGTTGCTCGGGTCAGCTTGGCGACGCCTACGGCTTCGTCGAATGGGGCCTCGTCCCAGCTGCCGATTTCGAAGGCGGCGTCGATGTGCGTGTCGTCCATGCGTTTGCTGGATTCCATTTTCGTTTCCAATGATCGGGCCTTCTCCGGAAGACCAAAATCTTTGTAGGAAGATCCGCTCGTTGTTCGGCTGTCAATTTGGCCATGTCATTCCTTTCGAGGGCGCATCATTTCTCTGCTGGAGATCGCGTGTCGATACCCGGATGTCGGACCCGTGAAACATGCATCGAGCTTGCGCGCAGCGCTCGCGATAGGCGCTGATCTTCCTGCCCTCCACCCCATCTGGCCCCGCACCGTACGCTGCGCCGCGAATCATGACCCCCTGCACAAAAGATCTACTGCCCCAAATTGCGGTCGAGGTGAGGTTTGATGATTGCCCGACATTGGGTAGCTCTTTGAGCAGCAGTTCCTGTTGCCAGCCGATCCAGCAGCGCGAACAACGATCTCCAAAGAGAATCACATGACCGCTACCTACACCTTCGACATCTTTTCCAGTCTCGACGGATACGGTTCCTATGGTCCAGACGGCGACTGGGGTGGCTATTGGGGTAAGCAAGGTCCTGAACTGCTCGACCACCGCCTGGCGTTGTATGGTCCCGATCAGCGAATGGTTTTCGGAGCCACCACCTATCGGCAGTTCGTGGCGATGTTGGACTCGAGCACGGAGGACTCCGACGTGCGTGACCCTTGGGTCACCCGGATGACGAACCTGCCCGCCACTGTAGTGTCGTCCACCTTGAACGAACCCCTCGACTGGCCGAACGCAACCGTCGCGAGGGACGACGCCGTCGATGTCGTCGCCCAGCTCAAGGAAGAGTCCGAGGTGCCGCTGCGCTCACACGGCAGCTTGTCGTTGAACAGAGCGCTGATGACCGCGGGGCTCGTCGACCGGCTGCAGGTCACGATGTTTCCGGTCATCACAGGCAAAACCGGCATCGAGCCGATCTTTCAGGGTGCTGCCGACTTCGACCTCGAGCTAATCGAGAGCCGAATCCTCGACGGTCACACCCAAGAACTCATCTACCGACCGACCCTTCATTGATCCCGCGGCGGTGCCGTCAGATCCACCGTGTGTTGACGTCGCAATCAAGATGGCGGCGAGGGCCCCGGCGACCAGGGACAGGCTGGCCTGGGCGTTGGCAGCCAGTGCTGTCCTGATGCGGAGCCTGTTTACGGCGGCCAAGCGGTGCTGGGTCTTGTTCATGTTCCAAGCAACGGCCAGACCTCCACGACTTCGTGCGCGACAGCTCATGGAGACTGGGAAACCATCGGCCTGAGCCAACCACTTCTGTCGCCCGCGCAAAGATCTCGTCGTTGTTGGTTGCCTAGCGGGATCCAACGACCGGACGCCGACACCGCACGCGCGGTTCAGATGGAAACCAAAAGCGCACGGGGTTCGCCAAGCTCAAAGATTCCCACGGCGGTGTTTGATCTGCGAAAAGATCGGGCACACTCTGCTTATGACAGACACCACCAATTCCGAGACCACTGTGACAAACATTGGCGTCGCCATGTTCAGCGTCGCCGACCAGGACGCCGCCCTGAAGTTCTACACAGAGAAGCTCGGGTACGAGGTGCGGGCCGACATGCGCTTCGGCGAAAACAACGAGTGGCGGTGGCTTGAGGTGGCGCCGCCAGGATCAACTGCACGCCTCGCGCTCAACCCTCCGATGGGCGGCCAGCCCGGCGGCGGAGGGATCGGGGTTGAGACCATCGACGTCCTTGCCGAGCACAAGCGTCTCGGCGCTCTCGGCGTGGACGTGGATACCGAGCCGATGCGGACTCCCGGGGCTCCACTGATGTTCATGATGCGCGACCCCGACGGCAACAGCATCGCCGTCGTTGAAGCCCTCGCCCCCTAAACGCGTAGCGCGGGATACTTTCGAGGCGGTCGTTGTTCGTGCATTCATGCACTATTCGGCGAACAACCGGACGTGGTGCAGCTCACGAGGATATCGCCCATGCCCGGCGAGAAACCGGCTATCGCTGCGTGTTCGGTGAAGTTGAGCTGTCGGTCGACATGTACCGGCGACGTTGTAGCCACGGCTTCGATGTCGGCGTCGCTGTGCGTGCGTCCGGTCGTGGTGTTGTTGACCCGCATCGTGGACCGTGGCCGGGTTGCGCGCCGTGTTACGACTGACGACGCTATTTCGAAGCACCATTTTTCGACTCCTGTGGGTTTGCGATCACCACGTCCGGGGAAGTAGAAGCATGCGCAAACTGTGCCTTTGCAACAGTGAGCGATGTTCGCTGCGCTGCGATGGAGGAGCTGAACTATGTCAGACCATGAACAGACTGACCGGCAGGACCTGGGTGCCGTCCCCTTCGTCGTCGACCAGGCCGCTTGGGATGCTGCGTTGGCCGAGCTGCGTACCCGGGAAAAGGCGGCCACGCGTGAGCTCGACGCAATCGCTGCGGCCCGGCGGCGCCTGCCGATGGTGGAACTCCCCCAGTACACCCTCGAGGGAGCCGACGGCCCTGTCCAGCTCGCTGACGTGTTCGACGGTAAGCGTCAGCTCATCGTCTACAACCACATGTGGTTTCCGGGCGAGACATGGCAGTGCTCGGGCTGCACCGGGCTCACCAGCCAGTACACCCGGCTGGAGTTCCTCGACCCTTACGATGCCCGCTTCGTCATCGTCACCCAAGGCCCGATCGATGAGGCACTGGCCTACAAGGCCAGGGTGGGCAACAAGATGATGTGGTACTCGACGGCGAACAGCGGGTTCGGCACCGACATGGGAGCTCCTCCCGGCGGCGGCTTCCAGGTCAACGTCTTTCTGAGGGATGGCGACACGGTGTACCGCACGTACAACACCCAGGGCCGCGGCACCGAGCAGCTCAGCCACACCTTCGCGCTCATCGACCTCTTGCCGTACGGCCGCCAGGAGGACTGGCAGGACTCGCCGCACGGCTGGCCCCAGTCGCCCGCAGGCAGCAAGTGGGCACCGTCGGAAGCATTCGCCCAATACGCAGATTGAAACCGGCACCAACATTCACAGTGGCCGGGAGTTCGCACACCTCTACGAAAGGTTGAACATGAAGCTTGTGATTACCGAGAACATCTCACTTGACGGTGTGGTGGAACAGAACGAGCAGACCGGGGAATGGTTCTCTGTTGCGGCTAGCGAGGCGGATTCCTCCGACATCAGGGAGGCGCTTCGGGAGATGATGGGTCAAGAGGACGCACAGCTGTACGGTCGTAAGACGTTCGAGGCGATGCGCGGGTACTGGCCCGGTCAGACCGACGATAAAACCGGAGTGACCGACCACCTCAACAAGGTCGACAAGTTCGTGTTGTCGACCACGATGAGCGACCCAGCGTGGGAGAACTCGACGGTGCTCCACGGTGATCTGCTCGACGAGGTTCGCAGGTTGAAAGACCGACCGGGAGGCAACCTTGGGGTGACCGGCAGCATCACCGTGTGCCATGACCTGATCGGCGCTGGCGTTGTCGATGAGTATCGCCTGCTGGTCTATCCGGTCGTGGTCGGCCAGGGCCGGCGGCTGTTCGAACCGACCCAGGTCCCCATCACCTCGAACCTGAAACTCATCGACACGAAACACTTCCACTCCGGCGTTGTCCTCCTCACTTATGAACCCGTCTGAGGTCGAGACCGCCGAAGGTCACGGCCATCGTTGGTCTGCTCGTTGCCCTGTTCTCTGTCCGAGCGTCGGGCTGTGTGCCTGACCGGGAGGAGCAACTGAGATGGCGTCGTACACGTTGAACGTGGAAGCAGTACGTCATGCCGAGACGCTCATCAAGGCACGCCGCCACGTTCTTGACAGCGACTGGGGTGAAGGCCAGCCGAACGCTGCGACCAGAACGCCTACCTCGACAAACGCTCATCTCTGCCGTGCCCTGTTGCAGCAGCTCGACGCCAGATCGTCATCGTGATGACGCCGGACAAGTCGTTTCCATCGGTGAACGTTTCGGAGCGGCCAGGTGCGGGTACCGACTGCTTCATTCTTGATCGTTTCTGAAGTAGGAGGCTGACAATGGTTTTGAACAAGCAGGAGAAGAAACGTTTGCCGTCAACGCTTGCGAGGTCGCCGGAGAAGGCGCAAGACACGTACATGCACACGTTGGAAGCGGCTGAGAAGGTGCACGGCGATGGTGAGGCCGCTCATCGGATTGCGTTCGGTTCGCTCAAGCATTCTTTTGAGAAGGTTGGCGATCATTGGGAGGCGAAGGATGAGCGGGGTCCGAGTGATCCTCAGGATGCCAAGCGGGGGTCCGACGCGCTGGACAGCGATACGCCGACTGCGGGTGGGGTGAATGCCAATGCGTCGAAGGCCCATCTGCTTGAGGTTGCGAAGCAGCTCGACGTAACTGGTCGGAGTCGGATGACCAAGGCCGAGCTCGTTGATGCGCTCGATAAAGCAAATCGGCGCGCCACCGCCCGTGCCGGTCGGACACGACCCGCTGAGGACTGACGTCGTCAGCCATGATCACGATGGCGAGCCCGACCTCAGCACCGAGTCCCGTATCCGATCTCGTAAGTGCGCGTACGGCCTCGATGTCGAGCGCTCTCGATCCGGTCATGCCGGCTACGGCTGTCCGGGTCTAGTGTCGGGTCGGTGGTGATTGCTGTTGACAGCCTGACAAAAACGTTTCGGGCTCATCGACGCGAGCCTGGTATCGGGGCCTCGATTCGTTCGCTCGTGCGGCGGACCTACGTGAGTGCTGATGCTGTCGCGAATGTGAGCTTCACCGTTGGTGCGGGTGAGATCGTTGGTTTCCTTGGACCGAACGGCGCCGGAAAGACCACGACGTTGAAGTGTCTGAGTGGTCTGCTCTACCCCGATGGGGGATCGGTGAGTGTGCTTGGGTTTGAGCCTTTCAAGCGCAAGGCCGAGTTCCTCAAGCAGATCACGCTGGTGCTCGGCCAGCGAACTTCGCTGCTCTGGGACCTTCCGGCCTCAGATGCATTTGCCGTGAACAAGGCGATCTATCGGATTCCAGAATCCGAGTATCGGAAAGCACTTGATGAACTGGTCGAGCTGCTCGGGCTGGCGACGCTTCTCACGAAACAAATACGCGCGCTTAGCCTCGGAGAACGGATGCGTTGCGAGCTGGCCGGTTCGCTCTTGCATCGCCCAAAAGTCCTCTTCCTTGACGAGCCGACGCTTGGTCTCGACGTGAATGGACAGGTCGCAATTCGTAGTTTCTTGGCGAAGTACAACGAGTCATATGGGGCGACCGTGTTGCTCACGAGCCACTACATGGGTGATGTCACTGCGCTGGCCAAGCGTGTTCTCGTCATCGACAGCGGAGCGCTTCGCTATGACGGCGACCTGCAGAAGCTCGTCGAGGACCACTCACCGTTCCGGGTGATCCGTCTGACTCTTCGGGACCCTTCCGAAATCGGGAAGCTGGCGGCATTCGGCGAGATTGTCGGCGTCGACGGCGTGCTCGTCTCGCTGAAAGTCTCGCGAGTCTCTGCGACCGCCATCGTCACCCGAGTACTGGCCGAACTTTCCGTCGAAGATGTCTCGATCGCCGATGAGCCGATCGAGGACGTGATTCGCGCGGTGTTCGCCGGTGAGTGAATGGATCCGCGCCTATCCGCAGATGGTGCGTGCCTCGATGCAGGTGACGCTGGCGTATCGCGGCCGACTTGTGTTCCTGTTCACGGGAGCGCTCTTCCCGATGCTCATGATGTTCGTGTGGCTCACCGTTGATGCCGGTGGGCCGACGGCCGATGGTTGGGATGGCCCTCGTTTCGTGTCGTACTACGCCGCTGCGGCGGTGGTCTATAGCCTCACGTCGTCAGGCATCTCGTGGGCGTGGGACCGTGAACTGCGGAGCGGCGAACTCTCGAATCGTCTGCTCCGCCCAATGCCGGTCTTCCACCAGTTCGCCGCCGCGGAAGCCGGCGAACGGATGGTCACGGCGATCGTGCTCGTGCCGGTGCTGATCGTGGCGACAATCGTGTTGCCGATTGTTGCGTTCCCGGTCGGCGTCGGGTCGTTGGTCGCCGCAGTCATCGCCACGTTGATGGCGTTCCTCCTTGCGGTGCTGATGTCGTCGACCTTTGCGCTGATCGGCTTCTGGACGACGCAGTCGAACAATGTGTACCTCCTGTGGTGGGGACTTGGTGCGTTCGGATCAGGCTGGATTGCGCCGCTTGACGTGATGCCGTCGTGGCTGCAACGGATCGCCGAGATCCTTCCGTTCCGCTACTCGCTTGGCTTCCCGGTCGAGATTGCGCTCGGTCTGCGTACGGGCAAGGTCGTCACCGGCTTTGTCGTTGCGCTGTTGTGGCTCACCACGTTCGCGGTCGTGTACGTACTTGCGTGGCGCCGCGGTGTCCGCCGATATCAGGCGGTCGGCGGATGACGGCGATCGATCGCTCTCGAGTGACGCGGCGAGATCGGCGAGGGCAACGTGACCTTCGCCGGTACCCACGCCTACTCCGAATCTTTTGGCGAACGACCTTCGCCGTTGAACTGGAGTACCGGGCGAACTTTGTCGCCAACGCCGCGCTGAGTCTGTTCTGGACGGCATGGGCGGCCCTTGGTGTGCGGGTCTTCTTCCGTTTCTCGGAGACCGTCGCCGGCTGGACCTACCGTGAACTTCTCGTTGTTGTCGGCATGTTCTTCTCGATCAACGGAATCCGCCAGGCGCTGTTCGACCCGAATCTCATGCGCATGACCGACTACATCCGCAACGGCACACTCGACTTCTTGTTGACGAAGCCCATCAATACGCAATTCATGGTGAGTTTCCGACATCTCGGGGTCTACAACCTGCTCGACCCGGTGCTCGGCCTTGGCCTGAGCATCACCGGACTGGTGCTGGCCGACCGAGTACCCGGCCCCGATGAGTTGGCCGCGTTCGTCGTGATGTTCACCGTCGCCGTCTTGTTCCTTTACGCGATGACAATGGCGCTGATCGCGCTATCCGTGCGGTTGGTGAACTCCGATGACATCGGGCACGTCGGCTACCTCGCCGTCGAGCTCGGACGGTTCCCGGTGCAGCTCTATCGCAACCCCGTTCAGACGGTGCTTACCGTCCTGCCCATTGCGTTCCTCACGACCTTTCCGGCCCAAGCGCTTCTCGGGTCACTCGATCGACGCATGCTCCTTGTCGGCCCTGTCGCTTCCGTGCTCGCCGTCGTCGTCACGTCGATCGCATTTCGAAGGTCCCTGCGGACGTATTCCGGCGCCAGCGGATAGCGCTTCAGCCGGTCCGGCGGTGAGCATCATCAGGTCGCCGCTCGTTGGAGTTGAACGTTGCGAGGAGGTGTCGGCCCTTGGCGATCAACGGTTCGGAATCCGCGTGCGTTCGGCTACTTTTCTCGCCAGGCCGCGACTACCGATCTTCGGGCCCGTTCGGGAGAGTCACCGGCTGCCACAAACTGCGCGACCGCCATTTCGGGTGCATGTTTGAGAAGGTCTCCTTCGGTGAGGACCCCGGTGACGGTGAGCGATGTCATGCCGTGACCATCAGCCCAAAAGCGCAGCGCGATGTCCCCATGATTGGCGTCACTTCTGAAGCGTCCGCTGGCTTGAGCGAAGCGTGCGCCATTCACCAGAGTTTCGAAAGGGGCTGCGGCTGCTGCTGGATCGGGTAGGTCCCACGTTGCATCGAACATCACCCTGTACAGGTCGGGGTTGGAGAGTGCGTTGCGGACATAGGCCACACCCAGGTCGGCGAGGTACCGGACAGGATCGCGTCCACGCTCAATCGATCTCATTCGCTCGGTCAGTCGATGAAATCCTTCCTGGCGGACTGCGCCCCACAAGCCCGGCATACCGTCGAAGTAGGTGTAGACGGCAATGGTGGACACACCGATTCCATCGACGAGCGACCGGAGCGTCACCGGTTCACGCTGGGCAAGTAGCCCGGCGGCACGCTCGATGAGTGCACGTCGGATCTCGGGCGACGGTGACCTTGGCATGCGTTCGAACGTAGCATATTGTGATTATGCTACGGTGATCGGCCCGACGAACCGGAGGAAGAACTGACGCTTGAACTGTTGAATCCTGATGGGCTCCCGAAGCCCGATTTCTACCGACAGGTTGCTATCGCAACTGGCACCAAGCTCGTGTTCCTTGCCGGCCAGGTAGCGCGTGATGCCGACGGAAACCCCGTCGGTGACGGAGACCTCGCGGCGCAGGTTGAGCAAGCACTGCGCAACGTCGACACCGGAGTGGTCGCGGCGGGGGGATCCTTTGCGAACATTGCAAAGCTCACGATCTACGTCGTGGATTGGAGTCCCGACAAGATTGCCGCGCTCGGAGAAGGCGTTGGCCGAGCCGCCGCTTCCCTTGGCCTCGACCCACTGAAGGCAGTCACGCTCATTGGCGTGGCCGCCCTCGGAGAACCAGACCTCTTGGTCGAGATCGAAGCGATCGCCGTGATCGACTGACCAGACCAACGTCAGAGCCAGGATCGCAGCTTGGGTCTCTTGGCTTGCTTCCACACGGCCCGCCAGGCGTTGCGTTGCGTTTCGAGTCGGGAGTGCTGTGTAGCGAGCAGCGTGGCGGTTGTTCGTGCGAGCGATGGTGACGCGTCGACTGGGACGACACGGCTGAGCCATTGTTTGGCCACGGCGGCGTCCTGGAGTTCGCCGAGCGCTTCCTGTAGGTCGCCGAGCGCCGACGCAAGACGGGTTGCTTGTTTGCCGACCAACGGGGCGGCGAGTTGCGTTGTGTAGCGGGCATGCTTGGCTCGCCTCCGGACCCGGTGGAGCTGCAGGTCAGATGAATCGGAGTCGACCTGTTTGACTGCTTTGGATACCCGCTCCCAGGCGTGAAGTGCATGGTGGCGCAAGATCGGAAGGGCCGTTTCGCCAGCGTCGACTCCCTCGGCGAGCGGCGCAGTTGAGCTGGCCTGGTCGAGTCGGTCGAGGAGCGCGATGTAGCGGGCTGAACCAAGGGCTGTGGTGAGTCGCCGCCCTGCTGCGACCCGGTCGCTGTGCACGAGTGCAAGGAGTTGCTCGGTTCCTTTCGGAGTTGCAGAGGAGGCTGCGTCCGGGTCCTCGAGCACGGTGCGGAACTTCAGGCCGAGCACATCCACATCGCGTACGGCACCGAGGATGTCACCGAGCCATTTCAACTCGCGGGCGGTGATGTCAAGCCATTGCGGATCGAGAAGTGATG
>JANOYY010000140.1:0-1522 GCA_031429095.1 Acidimicrobiia bacterium
GACCCCCGACACCAATCTGACCTTCGAACTCACAGCACCAAGAGCAAGCGGTGTTCAACGGCAACACCACCATTTTCATCGCCCACGCGAGAGCCCGCCAGGGGTCATCGAAATCTGACCAGGGGAAATACTTCATAAACACGGTGGAGGTGGGGGGAATCGAACCCGCATGCTCTGATTTGCGTCGTTGCTGGTCAGAAGGTGTTTGGGCTGGTCAGGGTATGTTTCTTGTCGTTCCCGTCGATGCCTTTCGAGTCCCCTGAAAGCCGGAGAACTGCGTCAAACGTGTGTCACCGTGTCAAAACTGTGTCAATTAAGCGCGCGTATTAAAAGCCCGGATTGGCCCTAACCGAAAGTCGATCACGACTCGGTGTCGGCTAACGGACGAGGCGTTTTCACTGCGGCGGTCCGCACTACGTCGAGCACTGCGTTACCACCGCCGTGGCGCGGACTGACTACGCGAAAGCTCCGACGAAAATCGCGATCGCTATCCTTCCCACCTCGGCCACGATGGAGGAATGGCCCGGATCACCCTTCCAGCGCTTGAGCTCACGACCCGAGAGGCGGCGGACCTGCTCAACGTCAGCCATCCGTTCCTGCTCGAGTTGCTTGACCTCTGCGCAATCCCTTTTAGGCGCATCGGTAACCGACGCATGCTTCAGCGCGAGGCGGTCGTCTCCTATCGCACGAAGAACGAAGCACACCGACTCGAGGTCGCAGACGAACTCACCCGCGAGGCGCAGGCCATCGGTCTCAATTACTAGGCGAAGCCTTTGGCCGTCGCTCAATACACCGGAGAACATCGTGGGAAGGCTCGACGCTATCGGCAGCCCTGAACAGGTGGCCGCACCCGTCCCGGGAGCCGAAGCTCCTCGCGAACCGGGAAGCTCAGCAGCGGCAAGCGAGCCACAGTGTCTCATTTGGCTGTGACCCTGTCTGAACTAACCGCTGGCTTGAATGGAGGGCAGGGATAGCCCCCTCACGCGGGGGCACTAACCCGGTGCCGGGTGCGCTGGTGCCGGTGCGGCGACTGCGTCAATTGCGTGTCTCCGTTTCATACCGTGCGAAGTAAGCGCGCTGACGATCGAACATACCTGGTTTTCGTCCCCGTCCTCGGGCGTTAGTCCACGCCGAAGATCGTTTCGTGACATAGGGTAGGGGGTGTCGTCACCGCAGCGACGCTTCCTTGGGCGGCAAGATGTGGATTCTCCCCGACGTAGAACTCCCGGATGAACTGGTCTCGGCCCAGCAAGAGGGAAAGCTCGTCGTGTTTGTCGGTGCCGGCGTATCGATTGATCCACCCTCGAGGCTTCCCACGTTCGAGGGGCTAGCAAAGCGAATTGCCGCCGACGCTGCACTCTCTGATGACGGACGCGGTGATTACGACGTCTGGCTCGATGAATTGCTGCACCACGGAGTTCCCGTCCACGAGAGGGCGAAGGCGATCATCGACGACCCAACGTCCCAACCGAACGATCTGCATAGAGCAATCGCGGCGCTGTTCGACTCAGACCAAAACGTC
>JANOYY010000141.1:0-6891 GCA_031429095.1 Acidimicrobiia bacterium
CCCTCGAAGCTGAAGGTTTTGCTCGCGATCTCGCCTGGCGTCTCGACCAGCCAGGCGAGATCGCGAGCAAAACCTTCAGCTTCGAGGGCGTTGAAGAACACTGCAGCTGGTTCGAGTGCCACTGCACCCAGTCCGGCCAAGCCCTTTTCTTCCGGCCGGGTCGCGGGTTTCCTGCCAGGATAAGGCTGAGTTCGCAGATAAGGCCGTTGCGGGCGAGGAGCCGGTCAACCGTCGACGGACACGAACACCCGCTTCAGATATGAGCCTCGGTGAGCGAGTTTGCGGTGTGAGCGGTCAAGTGGTCCCCACTCGTCGAAGAGTTGCAGGATTGCTTCTTCCTCCCAAGCCAAGATCGTGTTGATTGGTCGCCGCCAGGTTTCGGTCGCGACCTGAGCAGTCGTAATCTGACCGGTCAGCACGCAACCACAGGTCGTACTTTTGTTCGCCTGACAACTGTGGAACCAGAGCGAGCTTGCAGCGGTGTCGATCGATGCGCTCATCACCGAGAGCCGGGAGTCGACTCGTGCCCGAGGTTCGCAAGCTCGGCCGCACGCTGACGAATGGCGGACACCGATCCTTGCCTGGCATACAACCGGTGCATCGAAGGGTCAGCCGAAGGCCTCAACTCGATCATCAAGAAGATCAAACGCGTATCCGTTTACCGGTGCTCCTTGGTGTCCTTGCTGACGGTCCGCGCGGTGGTCACCGGGTCGGAAACTTCGCGCACTAAGGGCCTTCGCGATAGAACGGGGTGAGGCGCCGAGGAGGGTCCAGTAGCATCCTCCGATGGCGAGCAGGATTCGGGTTCGGATCCCCCAGTCGGTCGTAACACGGGTGCATCAGTACGTGTGCATATGAGCTTGGCATCAACGTCGATCGGTCGAGGTTCACGAACCGGCAGAACTCGGTGCAGAACTGCGCCGGGCCGCGGTGCAGCGTCACGTCGACGAAGAGTCTGGTCGCATCTGCGTACGCCCACAAGATTCAATGCGTTGTTCGACGCCAACGCTGTCGACGACGCACTCTCGCCGGTCGCGACGTACCCCTCTTCGCCACAGCCATCACCGACGCCCAACTGATCGACGACACCCCAGCCCGCAAAGCCGCCGCCGAACACACCGCAGCGACGAACCACCAAGCCCGGCCGACCCGGCAACACCGACCCGTGTTTCGATCCACGCGCTGGCAGACGGGACAGGTGTAGACATACAAGCGAAGCCGCAGCCAAGCGGCGACGGCCCTTCGATAACGCGGGCCCGAAGCATCGCTTTGGGGGAGGCGGCGCGCGACAGCTCTGCCCCCACCGGAAGAGCCGATCGTTACATGGACCTACGCCCCGCCCAGGCCAGGAACCGGTCCTGTTCGGTGGCGTCGGGACCGACCTCGTGTTCGGGGCCGAAGATGCCTGGCATGCGGATCATTTCCGTGTAGGCCTCGAAATCACTACGTATACGTACCATCTCAGCAGGTTCAATAGCCGTGTGCTCGGTCAAACCGGTGGCTTGGGCGACATCCCAACCATGGACCACGAGATCGGCATTGTAGAAACTGCTGATAGTTTCGGCGAACGTGGTTGGTCCGAAGTAGCCATTGTAGGAACACCGCGCCTGCGCGGGACTGTCGAGTGCGGTCTGCACGAGATCTTGAACGGTCCGCCATGTCGCAAGCGGATCAGACATGTCGACGCTCCCCACGAGTCCGTCAGGTGAAAACGCCATGCGGCCGAGGAGATCCAGTTGGGTCGTCGCAACGTGTGACACAACGTCGAGTGCGGTCCAGTCGGCGCACGGCGACGGCCGAGTCCATAGTGCAGCAGGAACGGCGTCGGCAATATTGGTGAAACGCGCCGCGAGTCGGCGATAGCGATCGGGCGCGTCGGCGGTGGGGAAACTCATTGCGCCATCATGACGGCAAACGGGCCAGCCGTCTTGTACGGATCGGACATGTCGGGAAACGTTGGGAAGTACGTGGCCAAGAACCTACCTGGCGCCATACCCGTGATCGCCCGACAATCACGGATCAGGTGGGCGTGATCGGCGTAGCCAGCAGCGGACGCCAACGAAGCAAGCGGCGATTGGCAAACGACGACACATTCCCATCGAACACAACGCCAGCCATACCGGGACGGAACCGCACGCCAACAGCTTCGGAGCCCACCGGCAGCGCGAAGCTCCAGGCGGTGATCTCCGGTCCGCACACCCAAAGCGCTCATTGTGTTCTGCTCACTGCGAACGCCCACGCAGGCGATCAATCTTGCGACGATCGCTTTTCGTTGGACGCCCCGCACCACGATCACGTAATAGGACCACGTCGGACGGGTCCCGGGTTTCGGGAGGCGGACTGTGATCTATGTAGCAGGTGACCGCGACCGGGGCCCCGACCCGCTTGAAGATGAGCTGAGACACCTCGATGATTCGCTCGCGGTTTGCTATGCGAGAAGAGATTCGGTCGCCGACTTTCACGGCGCTGGACGCCTTGGCGACACCGTCGTTGAGCACAACCCGACCATTTCGGCACAGCTCGGTCGCCGCGGAGCGAGAGGGTGTGAGCCGCACGGCCCAAATCCATACGTCGATGCGGATACTTTCCCTGGCTCCAGTTTCGATGATGCCAATGGTGCCACGGGCCCACGGGCACGGTAAACGCAGCGGGTGAACTGGTGTTTTCCCTAGTATCCGCCCTGCATCCCTTCTGTCAAGCTTCGGTCCCGAGACGTTTCCGATGGAGGATCGAAGGCTCTCCGGCTCGACTTACGCGAGTTCGGGGTACAGAACCTCCATCCCGATGTCGCGACAGTCGTCGAGCCAGTTGCCGTCGTAGGGTCCGGTGTCTTCCTGTATGAGGTCCACGTCGGCGCCCTGCTCCGTGGTGATGAGCGACCAAGCCTGCCGCTTGTAGCCGAGGTTCTCAGGATGCAAACGATGAGCTTCACGCCAGTGTGGCACGGCCGCATCGTGATCATATGTGCGCAGAAGATACTCACCGAGTTCGAACTCGGCGTCGGCCATCGCATGTTCAGTGGTTTTGGTACCACTGGCCGCAGCAGCGGCATCGACATCGAGGGACCACGAACTCGCAGTGCCGTTGATCGCCCAGTCACGCAACGCGGCCAGGTATTCCGTGTGTCGATCCGGTCGGTCGGCCAATAGCTGCACTCGGCCCGCCATCCGTTCGGGTAGCCCGTCGGGCACGGGACGCCCGGCGAATGGCGAGGCCGACACCGGGCAGTGATGCGCTGGTCGGACGATGGTGCCATCGGCCTCCACCCACATCGCCATCGGAACATTGATCAGCCCGAGCGTCGAAGCCGTTGCGTGCGTCGTGTCGATGAGGTTCAACATGCCACCGTCGGCGGACGTGTCGGGTCCGACTGCATCAAGCCACTTGTCGGCTCTCGATGGGTCGACTTCCAGGCAAACAGTGACTACAGAAACACCATGTGTACGTAGTTCTTCGCTCAAGTCCTTCCACACGGGAAGGGTTGCTCGACATCCTCACCAAGGTGCCCAGGCATGAAGTACGAAACGCCGTTCACGGAGCTGGGCCAGCGAGAACGAGCTGCCCGACCGATCCTGAAGGACAAGATCGGGGATCGTCCCATCACCGATAACCGGACGCTGCGCCTCCGGCCCGACCGCCCATAGCGAGTGCACACCATCGTGCGCGACCGGGCGTCCCGTGCGGCGCGCCAACTCCAAAACTGGAAAGCGACTATCGGGCCCGGCAATGTCGGCGACGGGCACACATCGGTCGCCCGAACACATACCCTGCGTTTCGAGGTGCCAACCCGTTTCACGTTCCCACGTGGCAGCGTCGATGAATTCACTCGTGACAATCATGCGCCCATCTTGGCCGCGTTCGCGCGTCCTCGCTAGTCACGCCGCTACTTCGACAGAATCACCAGGTCAAGAAGCCGTCGCAGCATTCTGGCCGTCGCGCCCCAGACGGTGTCACCTTCCACGTCGAAGAACCACACCGGATACGTGCCGTCGGGAAAGTCCCATACCTCTTCGTGGTAGCACTCGGGGTGGGCGAGTTCGGCGAGCGACACGTGAAAGATGCGCTCCACCTCGCGCATCGACGGCACAAGCGGAGGCATCAAGCCGTCGACAACGCCGACGAACGGCGTGATCGACGAACTGCTCACCACCGTCGTGAGACTCTCCAACTTGCCGATGATGCGAACCCGGTCGCGAGACAGGCCCACCTCCTCCTCAGTTTCGCGAAGCGCGGCCTCCTCAGCGGTTTCGCCGTCGTCGAGGCGTCCGCCGGGAAAGGCAACCTGATGTGAGTGGCTTCGTAAGCGCGCAGAGCGTCGAGTGAGCAAAATACGCGTTTCGCCCTCATGCTCGAACAGGGGAGCAAGGACTGCAGAGTTCTTGGTTGCGTTCACGAACGGTGGACGCATTGGTGTGGTTGGACCGTCCACGTGGGGAGTTTCGGGGTTATGCGCGGCGAGAATGCTTTCAACCCGACTGAGCGCGAACAATTCCGAGGCATCGCTGCTCTCCAAACGCGACGTCCACGGATTCGGTCCCCCCAAACGCCATCCCTCCGGGCGCGGTATGACCTGCGGCCCGCCTCGACCCACGTGACCCCTCAGGCTTCCTGGGCTGCTTCGACGGCGTATTCGAGCAGCTTTGCCATTCCGCCGTTCTTTAGGTCCGCAAGAATTCGCCCCGGCGATTCCTCGCCCTTCTCCCACTTCGTCCAAATCGACAAAAGTTTGGCAGCATCGGGTGCGGGCGGTTCAAAAGGCATACTCCGAGGCTACCGGGCCTTGAGGGATTCACCGACGCCACGTCCTCAATACAGGATCTCTGCAGAGATTCCCGTAGAGGATTCCTATGGAGGATCCCTATAGGGGATCCCCTATAGGCGATCGCGGTTGACGGGTGTCGTGTCGCCGATGAGCCGCTCCAGGAGCCGGGGCTCAACGGGCCACGCATCGAAGAGCACGACCCGAGGTGTTCGTCGAGCGGCATAGCGAAGCGCCAACGCAACAACAACGATGTCATCGAGCGGGCCGATCACGGGAAGGAACTCGGGAATCAGATCGATCGGCGAGATGACCCAAGCCAACGCAACAGCGATGGCAACCTTCGCCCGAGGAGGCACATCGCGATGCTTCCGGAGGCGACGCATCGTGGTTGCGCAGGCGGGAAGAAACTCGACCAGATCCCGGGCTACGCCCGGTGGTAGACGACGAGCGAGAACGATCATCGCCCCCCACGACGCAGCGACGAGGGCGGAACCGATGGCCACCAACCGGAGGATCGAGACTCCGTTCATCGAGCTTCGAGCCGGGTCATAGTCTCAATCATTGCAGTCCGCCATTGCAGTCCGCATCACGACGCAATGACCTCCGTCGGCCGACACCACCCATTTCAGGTTCAAAGTTCTGTGGTGCACTCGTTTTCGCGAGCACGGTGCCGTAGGAATCGGTCACAATGGGAATGTGAATGTTGTCTTGTTGGTGGGCCGTGTTTCGAATCGTCCGTATCGCCCCGGTGACGGTGAGCGAGTCTTCATGCAGATCGAGGTTGCGTCGTCGCGGCGACCCGGTATGTCCGATGAGATCGAACTGCATTGTTTCGGGCAAACCGCAAACAGTGTCGAGAAGGCTGTGCACCTCGGTGACATGGTCGAAGTCCGCGGTCGCATCGAGCAGCGAATCGGACGCGACGCCGAGGGCGAATATGAAGACCTTCGTATCGTCGCCGACGACGTCACGCTCCTGCGCAACACGGCGTCGAAATCAACCCCGTCGAACAGCCAGGCCGAGGAATCCAGACCAATCTGTGATGGCACCGGTTGCGTCGGTGAAACGTTCACCGAAGGGGTCGTGAAAGCGTTTCGTCCGAACCAGCACTTTGGATTCATCACAGTGCCGAACGTGGAACACGATGTCTTCTTCGGGGCACGCGACATTCACGGGCGAGTGCCCCTGCAACCCGGTGACGCCGTACGCTTTGTGATGCAAACACGTGAGCGGGGCCCCGGCGCCACCCACATCAGTCCCATCGGCTGAGGTGGCAACGGATTCTGAGGTGGCAACGGATTCTGTGGTGGTGTCGGTTTCCGAACTTGCGTCACTCGCGCAGACGCTGCGCTCGAGAGTTGTGGCCGCTCGGCCGGTGATGCTCGGCATCGTCGGGCCGCCCGGTTCCGGGAAATCGACGCTTTCCGAAGCACTTATAGGTATACGCACAGACTGGTCGGTGATCCAGATGGATGGCTACCACCTGTCCAATCAAGTGCTTCTTGCCCTTGAACGACGCAATCGAAAAGGGGCACCCGACACCTTCGACGTCGGCGGATTCGTCGCCCTCCTAAAACGGGTTCGCAACGAGTCGCAGACCGTGTATGCACCGCGGTTCCATCGCGACATCGAAGAGCCCATCGCGGGCTCGCTTCCCGTGGACCCGCAAGCACCAGGCGTCGTTGTTGAAGGCAACTATCTCCTTCTCGACAACGGCGGATGGGAACACGTCGCTGCACAGCTCGACGAGGTTTGGTACGTCGACACGCCACCCGAAGAATGCAGAGCGCGACTTCTTGCGCGTGCTTCGATCAGCTACGGGCCCATCGACGGGCCCAAATGGGTCGACCAGGTCGACGAACCCAACGCAGCCCTCGTGCGAGCGTGTCGCTCCCGAGCGCACCGCCACGTTGTTCTGTACTCATAGCATCCATGCGGAGATTCTCCTCCACAAAGGCAAAGGCCGGCCCCGCAGGACCGGCCTTACACAGACTGTGCAATTCCGCCGCTGACCACCCCACCTTCGGCGGGGACCCCGGTCAACGGCCGCTCTTGCAATCCTTACATCATGCACGGTAAGGATTGCTTCCCTCCGCCGCTGACCACCCCACCTTCGGCGGGGACCCCGG
>JANOYY010000142.1:0-8205 GCA_031429095.1 Acidimicrobiia bacterium
AAGACGCCGTGTCCGCACCAGATGCGTGCGCCGTCGTGGCTGCGTAGCCGGGTGCGTCGCCAGCCGAGATCACGCTTTAGATAGCTGATCCGTCCTTCGGCACCGGTGCGCCATTTCACTGCAGCAACGAATGGGTCGGAACGTTCGATACTTACCCGCGCCGCAGATGGTTTCCCGGTGCGAGGGATCGCCACACTGACAACACCAACGGTGGTGAGGTCGGCCTCCATTGTCGCTTCGTTGTAGCCCCGATCGGCGGTCAGCATGACCGGCGGCCCACCGCACTGTTTGATGATCCGATCGACAGCAGGTCGGAGGAGGTCGGTGTCGTGGGGGTTGCCGATGTGCACTGAGTGGTCGACGATGAGGCCGTCACCGTTGTCGCAGACTTGGGCTTTATAGCCGAACTCGACAGGTTTCCCAAGCCGGCCTTTCGCTATCGGTCGGGCATCGGGCTCGTGTAGCGAGACGAGTCGCGTTGCGCCTGGAGGGACATCGCCATTGATGCGGGTGCGGGCTTGGGTGATGAGGCGGCGGGTGCGCTCGGCCAACACAGCGAGTTCGTCGAGGCGGCGGCGTGCGGCCCGTTTCGGTCGCCGTTTTGATGCGTTGATTGCGTCTACTTCGGCGAGGCATTGCTCGGCGAGATCGGCCAGCAGTCCAGTGATGGCAAGGACTTCAGCTTTTGCTTCGTCGGAACGGCGTCGCAGCCACACACCGATCTCGTGTTAATGGTGACGGGCCGCCAGTGTCCGGTCGGTGTAGGTCACCGTCAGGCCGGCGGTGTTGACACGGCGCATCAACACGGCGATTCGACTGACCGCTTTCGTCAACAACCCGGAATCTGTCGGGTATTTGATGTCGGCCTCGACCACGGTTGTATCGACACGGACCTTGTCCAAACTGAGGTGACCGGACTCGGCTGCGAGGCCAAGCAGCACGACATTCAACTCATCGACAACGGCTGGCCCGAGCCGGCGCGTGAGTTTGCGGATCGTGGACTCGTCCGGCACCCGGGCTTCGAGGCCCATCCGACAGAACCGTCGCCACGACAACGAATCGTTCACCTGGACACAGAGCTGTTCATAACCAAGTTCGAACCGGACTTTCAAGAATAGTAAGCGCAGATACGTTTCCATCGGGATCGATGGCCGTCCCTCTGTCGGATCGAAAAACGACCGGAACGGCCTAAAGAACCGTGGGTCATCAAGCAGCGCGTCGATCTGCGCCAACTCGCCAGAAAGGACCCGCATCCCTTGCGGGAGGAGCAACTCGAACAACGAACCCGAAGGCCCTACAGTCCTAAACATCGATGGCCTCTCGCGGAACCCTTGTACAAGAAGGGATCCCAGAGGCCATCGTCACACACCTCCACCCAAAACGCGAGCACCAAACCCCAGATCAACCACTATTTCCGGGGGAAGTAGTTAGGCAGCTATTTGCAGTAAAGCACGTCAAGGCTCTGGCCGAGATCGTTCCAGCGACGTGTTATCCAGCGCAACGTAACGAGGTAGGCACAGGGCTGATCAGCGGAGATATCGACCGCCGTGCCACCCGTATTCGTGACGTTGTGCGGCCAGAACTTCCTCCCCGAAAGAAGAAGTTACCCGGCGCAAATGTTCCAGAAGGTGTATTCGGCGGGCTGTGCACGGTTCCTGTGTTGTTCCTGATCGAGATCGAGAATGACCGCAAATGTGGATGGTCAACCGTGTGCAGGATATGGACGCTGTTCTGATTTGCCAATGGATTACAGGCGTTGAGACGCAACTCCTCGAGGTCGAGTGCGGCTACGACCGGTGTGTTGTCGAAAATGACGGCGCTCAAACCATCGGCGAAAACGAATGCCTGCGTCGTAGCATCGCGAACCTCGAAGGCCAGCTGATACCGGCGAATCGGCTCCTGTTCGCCAGCCACGATCGCCCGTCCGGCCTCAGTCTTCGGAAGACCACCGGGGAGTCTAAGCGGATGGCCTGCGG
Organism: Acidimicrobiia bacterium; assembly: GCA_031429095.1. Classification (GTDB taxonomy): domain Bacteria; phylum Actinomycetota; class Acidimicrobiia; order Acidimicrobiales; family JANYDT01; genus JANOYY01. Next base: position 1,977 of record JANOYY010000142.1, read on the forward strand.
TTACTGCCGGAGTATTAATTGTAAAGAGGTCGAACATTCGGAGGAAATTTCCGGTGTTGACCGTTACCACCGCCGTCGCCGGTGCGGGGTCGATCGGCACCGTCACGGACTTCCCTTCGACACGGATCCAGCCATCGACTCCGAGGTCGCCCGGGCCAATGATGACATCGGCCCATTTCGTGATTCCGGCGTCGAAGTACGACACGAACCCGACGCGTGTGCCGACGAGCTCCGTCAGTGGTCGCAGCGTCGTCGGCGCAACAGTAGGGATGGTGAGGGGATCGTCGCCCGGAGTGGTCCAGCTGTATTCACCGACCAAGAACCGGTATTCAAGTGGGTTTCCGACACCGCCATTGCGCAACGGACAATTCCCACCGAGTACCACGTTGTTCCCGAACACGATCGCATTCGCCGGGCCCCCGGCATATCCCTCAGCTGAGAACTGTGCACCAAACCCGCCGGCCGCGGGATGGATGCTGAAACCCTCCAACGTCATCCAGTGCGGCTGCGTCTCCGGTGTTCCGATGACCTTGTCCGAGCATAGTTCCACGCAAAAACAGGGTCCGATGTTTTGGCGGCCCGGCGCACGACCAGCCGATGGTGGTTCCTCGAGGATCGACGAGCCCCCGAGATCGGCGGAGAAATAGATGTCAGGACCGCCTACCCACTCGATGTTGATGAATGAGAACGGCGTCCTACGAAAATCAGCAGTCGCGTAGGTAATAAGGAAACGCCCGGTCCCGTCTGTGACCGCGGATCCGAGCGGATCATCTTGTAGCCAGTCCACATCGAAGGCCTTCACCGTCGCGCCGACGATCGGCACGTGACCTTCGCAAGTGGTCAGTCGGCCGCAGATCGTCCAGATACCGAAGTGCGAGAGGATCTTGCACCAGAACCGAGACGGGAGCGTGTATTCCCACGCCGCGACCGACCCGTGAGCGCCCTCTCTCCAACGCGGCACCATGGTCGTAATCCCGAATTGCCCTTCCTCGCCGTTCATCCTGTGCGCCGCACGCGTCAGCGAGCCCGGAAGAATGTCGATGTCGATAGGTCCACCGTCGTAATCATCGAGAAGGTTCACGCTGAATCGTCCGGCAACGTCAATTGTTCCTGACCCCAGAACGGTCTGACCTTGACGACCGTCGGTGATCGTTCGGAAGGTGTCTTTCTCCGGGGAGACCGCAGCGGCAACGACATCGTCCCCGTGCGACCGATACAGGACGATCTGGACTCCGGACAGCGGTTCAGGGCATTCGTCGCATAGGCGACCGAAAAGGCTTCCTTTTAGCAAATATGGCATGGCAACTCCCGGTGTTTTCCGCGGGTGCCGTTGCGGACCCGACGTGAACTAAGAGTCGGTGAACGCCGGAAAAATACAAACGTCGATCCCGCACGCACCGGTCGAAGCGGTCGGCGCTACCGGAGCACCGAGCGCACGAGTTTGATCTCCGTATCACCGATGGCGAGTTCGTTCGCCGCGGAGTACCACAGCCCCTGTTCGACGACGAACGACGGCAACCGACGAAGCGACGACTCCACTTCGTCCCAGGTGACACCGAGCTCGCTCAGGCTCGACCGCATGCCCGATGACTCGACGATCGACCTCGCCTGGTCGGGACTGTTGTCCTGCAACGTTGACATGATCAACACGCCGAGTGCGACCAGTTCGCCGTGCATGATGGTGCGGCCGGTGACCTGTTCGAAGACGTACGCGAAGAAGTGTTCGCTGCCTTCCTCGAAGCGGGCGTGGCCAAGATCGTGACAGCGCCAACCGATGTCGCGGTGGCACTCCATGAGGCGGCGAACGCCCTCGTCGTCACCGCGACGCAGTAGCGGCGCAAGTTCGGTGAGTTCGGCGATGTATGCCAGGCTCATCGCTGCAGCCCGGTCGTTCCACGCCGGTTCATGTCCTCGTGACACCGCGAGCTCCCAATCGAAGCGCGCCGTATGGCACGAAAGAACATCACCGATACCACCTCGGATCAGCGCCGCCGGTGCCGTTGCGAAGAGGTCGAAATCGACGAGCACCTCTTCGGGCACCGCGTCGCCCTCGTAGCGAACACCACCGACGTCGCGAAGCGCAGTCATGCGGGTGAAGCATGCGTTGACCGACGGAAGACTCGGAATCTGGAACAGCGGAATTTGTCGACGCCAATGCACCCATTTCGCCGTGTCCATCGCCGTGCCGCCGCCGAGCCCGACGATGGCATCGACCCTGGGCAGTGTGGCGACAAGATGGTCAAGATGCGCGGGTGAGAGGTCCTCGGCCATCTCAAGATGAACCGGAGGGCGATGAGCGACGCCTCCTCAGCCACAAGATACCGAGTTCATCCCCATCAGCTGCGGCGAGGAAGATCGCCTCCGGGGACGCATCCGCGCCAAGACGGGTCGCCATGGTGCCCTGGGCCCGATGTTCACGCAGTGCTCGCGCCATGGCGGGTCCGCCGACGGCGATTTCGAGCGAGCCACGACGGCGGGCGTTCGGCGTCGTCGGATCCGCGCCGAGTGGAAGATAGGCAATCTCTCCGGCAGCACCGGTCGCTCCACGAAGGATGTGACCATCGATGATGATGCCCGCACCCACGCCGGTGCCGATCGAGATGACAACAAGATTGCGGATCGGTCCGAAGGGAAATTGTCGTCGAGACCCTGACGCGTCGCACCCTTTAGATCGTGTCCTGACGGAACCACCCCAGCAGCCGAGTGTGCTACGTTGTGCTACATGAGGGAGATCACACACCGCCAGATGCGTAACGACAGTGCCGATGTCCTACGCCGAGTGGCCGCCGGCGAGACGATCTTGGTCACCAACAATGGCCGGCCAGCGGCCATGATCGGGCCGCCCCCGAGCGATGCACTAGCGCTGCTCTCGGTCCAAGGCCAGCTGCGCAAGGCCCTCAGCGAACCGGCCGGCCTCCGCTCAATCAAGCGGACGAAGTCTCACAAGACTACGGCCGAGATCATCGCCGACACCCGAGGCTGCTGGTGAAGCTGTCCTACCTGGACACCTCCGCAGCCATGAAACTCGTGGTCGCCGAACCCGAGTCCGCCGCACTCGTCGAGGCCTTGTCCGCAAACCGGCACCTGGTCGCATCGTGGCTCCTTCACACCGAGATGCACTGCGCATCGGGTCGCCACCCCAACGAGGTCAACATCGGCGACGTGCACGACGTGCTCAACACCGTGAACCTCGCCGACCTGACCCGCGGAGACATGATCGCAGCGGGGACACTTGCTCCCCTCCGATCCAACGATGCCATCCACCTCGCAGTCGCCATACGGCTCGGCGCCGACGAAATCATCACCTACGACCGCGGGCTGACCGCGGCCGCTAGAACTGCTGGTCTGAGCGTCTTCGCTCCCGGCCCATAGGCGCCCACCGCCACCACGCCAACCTGGCGCTCGGTGCGGTAAGGCCAGCCCCGAGCCCGGGTCGAGCCCCTCGACGTCGGTCGCAAGAACCGTCCCCGTCGCACCCGGAGCATCGTGTCCGTCCGTCGACATCCATGCCTCCAGTGTGCACCTGGCACCGGCCAGCATGCATCGACGGGCTTATCTCCATGTCCGACCATGAACGATTTCCAGCGCCGAAACATCGGCCAAACGTCGCACACCGCCTCACGACGGGCAAGTCAATCGTCGGAGTAATTTGTCGCAGGAGTTCGGACCGGTCGAGCGCGTCGCGAACGATCGAACACCGTTAAGGAGAACCCGGAGGGCACGCGCATATTAGAAACCAGCGCCGACTGAGCCGTGTACGCTCAGTCCCTCGATTTCGGGCACCGAAGTGATTCTGACTTGCTCCCAACCCGAAACCGTCTTGGCCGGAGCGGGGAGACCCGGGGTGCTTGACAAATCCGCGGACAGCGAAACATGCCCCAAGAGGGCGAATCGACGAACTCCCACAATGTCCCACAGTCAACACACGGGGCGCGCACCTGAGCGGCGGACGAACTGATACGGTGATATCACCATGTCAACACATCAGCTCCCCGTCCGGCTTCCCGACGACGTCTACGTCGCACTCAAGGCGCACGCAACGTACTCCGAGCGTTCGATGAACGACATCACCATCGAGGCGCTGCGATCGCACCTCGGCGATGAGAACCGACGCGCAGAAATCAACGCCGCCGCGGACCGGGTCCGCAAGAAGTACCGCCGCGCTCTCGACCGCCTCGCCGAGTGATGGCCGTCCGATACCGTGACGTCGACGAGGTCCTTCGACTTCATCTCCTCGAAGTTGGCGAAGGCGTCGGGCTCCGCGATCGCAACCTCCTTGAAGCGGCCATCGAGCGACCGCGGCAGAGCGCCTTCGGCGAGGACGCGTACCCGACGCTGGAATCGAAGATCGCCGCTCTATTAGATTACTTGCACGCAATCACCCGTTCCTCGACGGCAACAAGCGAATCGCCGTGCTCGCCGCATTTGTGTTCCTCGAACTCAATGGGTTCGAAGTCGAGACAACAGACGACGAGGTCGTCGAGACTGTCCTCGCACTCATCGTTCGAGAGATCGACTTTGACCGCCTTGTCGATCGAATCAGGTCCTGGATGCGACCTCGACGTGGCGACTGAGTTTCAACGTCTCGGATCGACTGCGAGTGAATTTCGCGCTTTCGTGGGCCTGTCGGCTGCTGTTAGCCGGCGGTGTCAGAGTCGTCGATGCGCGCGACAAGTTGGCGGACTCGCTCGGCCGCGTCATCGATGTCTGCGATCGGGAAGCCGTCGTCTTCGACAATGAACTGCCAGAGTCCCGGCCAGTGTGGTCGGACATGGATTTGTGGGCCACGAATGCATCTGCCGGTGTTCGAAGACGACCAGGCAAGCGTTCTTCGTCGTCTCTGGGTCAATCGTTCCAAGTTCGTCGAGCAGCAGAGCGGTGCCACTTCGACCTGATCGATTCGAAGCAGACTCGCCTTCGGGTGCAGCCACCTCGATCGGCAGCGAGAGGAAGTGTCGTCCGCGGTAGCTGAGCTTGGCGATGCGTCGTCGCGGTGAGATACGAACGCCCGGGACGTCGAAGGTTCCCTTGTCAACGAGCGTTCCGGTGAATCCTGACCAGCCGCTAGGCAGGGCCTGTTCGAGAAAGGCTACGGAATCTTCAAGGTTGCCTCGGAACACCGCGTCCACGTCCGACGTCGACCGAGCGCGACTGCCGAATCGGGGTTCGAACGCGGCGCCGCCTTTGAACACTCACGACGGATCCTGTCCGTTGAAGGCATCGATCGTTCGAGACCTTGAAGGTTTCCCGGTGGCCGATCGCGCTGACGGCTCACGCGATCTGCCTCCGACCGAGACGATCGCGAAGTGCCGCAGCCCCGCTGATGCCAAGGTGGTCGTGACGATCAGCCGTTCGGATTGCTTGGTCGATGAGTCGCGGATCCGTACCTGCGAGCGACGCGTCGACGATCGACCGCTCGGGCGTCGTGACCGGAATGCCTTCGCACCGGTCCACATCGGCAGGCGTCAGCCTGGCCAACCACAGCCGGTACACCGCGCCACCCGCCCTCCTCGTTCGCCGAGGAACAGTCACATTGATGTGACGCGGATTCACGTCCGCCAGTCCCCACAAGGAAAGCGCACTCTCGTGCGAGATCACCCCATCTCCACCCACCCAAAGCACCGCTTCCATGAACTCGTCGTGTCGCTGCGCCGCAAACGCATCAATCCGATACAGGCCGTGTCCACGTCGCACAAGAACGCCCCGTGCCGCCATCTTGCGCAACTCGACCGGCGGAACGCCGAGCGTCGCAGCGTCACGGGTCGTCACGAAACCACGTTGCTCACCAGCGATCTCCAGCAGATCCTCCTAATAGGTCATGTCACAACCGTACTACCTGAGTACGGTTGTGACAACGCTGCCCAAGGCCAGGGGTTGCGGAAAGTATGTCGTGGTGAGCTACTTTTCGCTGGCTCCTGCCCGGAGGGGCTTGGGAGCGAGCTGCACTGCCCGGGGCAAACGGCGGGGTCAAGGGAGCCGAAGGCAACGGAGCGGCCCTTGACGCTGACGGGCGGTTCGGGCCACCTACACGTGCATGCCGATGCCACGCTCGAGCCGGTAACGCTCGATCATGCCGACACCCTTCTTCCACGTGTCGAGTCGCTCGTCATCGGGGTCGTTGCACAATCTGCGTTTGCAAAGTCTTGGCGACCAAGCGCTCACCGTTGCGTAGTTCCGTTTCGACAACAATCGTTGCGGATCCAATGTGGAGTGGCCGAGATACCGCAAG
>JANOYY010000143.1:0-2809 GCA_031429095.1 Acidimicrobiia bacterium
TACGGTCGCCAGGAGGACTGGCAGGACTCGCCTGACGGCTGGCCCCAGTCGCCCGCCGGCAGCAAGTGGGCACCGTCGGAAGCATTCGCCCGATACGCAGATTGAACCCGGACTGTTGCAGCACCTCGACGCCCGGTCGGCATCGTGATGACGACCGGGCAACTGGGGCAGCAAGCGGTTGCCATCGGTGAACGTTTCGAGGCGGCCAGGCGCGGGTACGGAATGCTGCACTTGATCGGATTGATGAAGTGAGGGGCTGCGAATGGTTTTGAACAAGCAGGAGAAGAAGCGTTTGCCGTCGACGCTTGCGAGGTCGCCGGAGAAGGCTCAAGACACGTACATGCATACGCTGGAAGCGGCTGAGAAGGTGCACGGCGACGGTGAGGCCGCCCATCGGATCGCGTTCGGTTCGCTCAAGCATTCTTTTGAGAAGGTCGGCGATCATTGGGAGGCGAAGGATGAGCGAGGTCCGAGCGATGCCCAGGATGCCAAGCGGGGGCCCGACGCGCTGAACAGCGACACTCCGACCGCCGGTGGGGTGAACGCCAACGCGTCGAAGGCCCACCTGGTTGACGTTGCGAAGCAGCTCGACGTGACCGGTCGGAGTCGGATGACGAAAGCCGAACTCGTTGACGCAATCGACAAGGCGAATCGGCGCGCCACTGCTCGTGCCGGTCGGACACGACCCGCTGAGGACTGATGTTGTCGTGATAGCCCGCCCCGTTGCCGAGAAGATGGGCGTCAAGCCCGGTAGCCGACGCCCACTTCGTCGATGCCCCGGCGACAGCGCTGAGCGCCATCGATCTGCCGGACTTGGACGTGGTCGACAAGTTGACGGGAACGTTCGACTACTTGCACTATTTTGCGATAACGCAACACGACATGCGGGCGACCTTTCCCACACTGACTCCCCACCTGCGTGCCGGAGGCATGCTTTGGCTCTCTTGGCCCAAGGGTGGTCGACTCGGCTCCGATCTTGGGCTCCCGAAAGTGATCGAGATCGGCTACGGCTTTGGCCTCGTCGAGAGCACTTGCCTGCGCATCAACGACGTCTGGGCCGGACTGAAGTTCACTCACCCGAAGAAGGGCAAGACTTACCGCAACAGCCACGGCACCTTGCCCGAGTAGGGCGCCGGTGCCCCTGCCCTGACTGAGGGGCTCGAGTTGAGTCGTCGAATATGACTCGGTTTGGGCGGAGACACGCTATCGAGCCTGAAGCCGTAGGCCTCATAAACAGGTCCACCACCAAGGACGTCGGCCAGCCTTCATCCTCGGCTGGCTTTGCCGTTTGCTTTGGTCCAGATGACTTCCGTGCGTGTGACAGCCCTTGGACCTTCGAGTAGGTGCTCGACGGCGGCGAGGTAGGCCGTATATGCCGGTGTAGCCAGAAACGCTGATGCCGCTTCAGCGTTGGTGTATTGCTGAAACGCACGTATCACGTTGGGGTCGTCCGTGTCGTACATGTACGTGTATGCCTCATGCGTCGCGTTGGCATTGACGGCCGGCCGAAGGTGGTACTCCCAGACGGCGCGCACGGCGTCACGAAACCCAGGTTTGACGTGGTGTTCGATGAAATTCCTACGCTCACGGTGGCATCCCTCCGACCTCGATGGGCCGCTTCGTCAATTAGTTGGTCTCTGCGAATGATTGTTTCGTTCGCCATTCCGATGTTGGATACCGACGCTGTAGGTGGCCCCAGTTGTCGAGAAGATCCGGAGTTTCATGTGTCTTGCGGTACCGAGACACAGCGGCGAAATAGGCGACTTCGGCGGCAACGAAACTTGTCGGGTACCGAAACCGACCACGTGAAGAAGGGCCGCGTCGTCGCTGTTGACGGCCAACTGACCCAGCACGAGTTCCTCGGACCAGACGGTCGCCGCCAGACACGTACCGCGATCCGCGCGGACCGCCTTCAGCTCCTCGACGTTCCGAGCGACGAGGAGTGCGACTGAGGTTCTTGGTCGCAGACGATCCCTCGATCGACGGATTCTCTTTAGGGTCTCCGGGGACGAAGCATCGTGACCGCAAGGCAGGTCGTTGGTGCAACGAGCCACACCAAGCAGATGGTTGCGCATCGTGCGACTGCAACCGTCACTCTGAGGGCAAAACGCACGACGGCGAGCAGAATCCGAAACGTGACTTGAACAGCGCGCATACATTCTCCAACGGTCTGTTGTTCAGAGAACAGGCATGCGCAGCCTGTCGAGCGCTGATCCTTCAGGAAGCTTACGCCGAGACCGCGACACGAACACGCAGTGCGTTCGGGATCTGCTCCCTCACACTCGGGCCGGAGTAGGGCGGCGACCGCTTCGTTTCGAGGCGAGATATCGAGCGTCGTTATGGAGTGCCCCTGATCGGCACTTATGCCGATCAGGGTCAGCTGCGTTCGAAGGATACGTGGTGGAAGGCACGCGTTGACTTGCCGCTTAGAGGATGCCGCCTACGAGGAACGCCTGTTTGGTGTCCCGAATATTGCATGCGATTTGTTGGGGCACGATTGGGTCGTTTGCGTCGAAGAACGAGCCCCGAAGTTTGGCAACACCGGGTACAGCTAACGAACCCTTGTCCAACGACACGGTTACGTTTCCGTCAGTTCGAGACACCGTCGATTTCTGGGGCCAAATGAGCAACACCGTTTTGGTGCCGCTTTCGACGAACATGCAGTTCTCCCTTTCAGAAATTTGACCTGAAAGACTTGCGTATCTGCCTTGAGCTGTGGTGTCGGTTGCGTACACGAGACTTGTCTCTTCTTTCTGCCGTGTAGGGAGCCAGAAGAGGCTCGCCAGCACAACAACAACAACAACAACAA
>JANOYY010000144.1:0-4647 GCA_031429095.1 Acidimicrobiia bacterium
CTGCCTCGACCTTCTCGGGCGTTCCACCCCACATCGGGTCCTCGTGCTCGACCGACAGCACGCCGTCGAAACCCCCGATGTACAGCGTGTCGATCAGCTTGGCCCAGTCGACCGAGCCGAGACCGGGTACCCGGTAGCGCCACCAGCCGACATCCCACGGGTTGTCGCGCTCGACGGCCTTGCCAGGCCAGCCGTACCGGTTACGTAGTTCTGGGAACAGCTCGATGTCTTTGGCTTGTGCGTGGACGATCTTGTCGATGTAAGGCTTGACGGCCTCGACCGGGTCGATGCCCATCCAGACCAAGTGCGACGGGTCGTAGTTGAGGTACAGCCCGATCGAGAACATCCACTCCCACAATTCGGGCGAGTACGCCAAGTTGCCTGGGTAACCGTCGGGGTGCCAGCCTTCCATGACGCAGTTCTCGATGATCAACTTCACATCGCGTTCACCGGCGCGCTCGACGAGAGGCTTGAACACCTCGGCCGCCTCGCGCAGGTTGTCAGCCACCGACTTGGTCCAGTCGCGACCGATGAAGGTGCCGACTGTCGGGCAGCCGAGGAGGGCTGCGGCATCGATGCACGACAGGAGGTGCGTGTTGATCGCTTTGCGCTCGACGGAGTCAGGGTGCAGGTTGTTGTCGTAGAAGGCCACCGACGACAGGGTCAGGGAATGCTTGGCGAACAACTCCTTTGTCGACTCGGCATCACGTTCGGTGAAACCGTCGACAGTCAGGTGCGTGGCCGTGAATGGACGGTCGCCAAGGTCGGGCCAGGCGGCGACCTCGAGCGCGTCAAAGCCGTGACCGGCCGCCCACGAGGCGATGGCGGCCAGCGAGCGGTTAGGCATGCATGCCGTCAGGAATCCGAGTTTCATTGCGGGACCTCCACCCATGCGTCAGTTGCTGCGGAACACAGCACCGCGTCTGTCAGCCTGGCGGCCCGCAGGCCGTCGTTGAACGTCGGCAGGCCCTCCGCGCTCGCATCGCCGAGAACCCGGGCGTACACGTCGGACACGAACGCATTGAAGCAGTCCTGGTAACCCTGCGGGTGTCCTGACGGCAGCACGCAATAGCGGGCTGCCTCGGCGCTCAGGGTCTCCGGCGAGCGCATGATCGTCTGGTTGCTGGCTCGGCCGCCGATCCACAGGCTGTCGGGCAACTCTTGATCAAACGTGTATGAGGCGTCGGCGCCGTCGAACTCGAACCACAGACGGTTCTTGCGACCCGGCGAGACCTGGCTGACCACGACCGAGCCGATTGCACCACGGTCGGTCTCGAAGATCACGGTCGCGGCGTCCTCGGTTGTGACATCGAACGGTTCCTGAGCACCACGCTGGGCGAAGGCCGTGACCAGCCGCGCCGACACTCGCACGATGCGGTGGCCCGTGGTGAACTCCATCAAATCGCACCAGTGCACGCCGATGTCGCCGAACGCCCGCGATGGCCCGCCGATCGACGGGTCGATGCGCCAGTTGCCGTCAGCTGAGGTGGAGAGCCAATCCTGGAGATACGAGCCGTGCATGACCCGCAGGTTTCCGGCATCGCCGGCCGAGATGCGAGTGCGGGCTTCACGCACGGACGGGTAGAAGCGGTACACGAAGGGCACGCCGGTGACAACGTCGTTGGACGCAGCGAGGTCAACAAGGTATTGGGCGTCGGCACTTGACAACGCCAATGGCTTCTCACAGATCACCGGTTTGCCGACCTTCAGGGCCAGCTCGGCGACTGCCACATGATGCACGTTCGGAGTGCAGACGTGCACCACATCGATGTCGTCGCTCTCGATCAGTGCAGCAGCAGATTCGGCGGCCCACGAAGCACCGACCTTCGCGGCCCCTTCTCTCGCCAACTCGTGCGTCTGGGCGGCTACACCGGCGACGATTCCGCCGGCGGCACGCACTGCACGGGAATGAACTTCACCGATGAAGCCGGTGCCGACGATGCCCGAACGAAGTTGTGCCGGCATCAACGCACCCCCTTGCGCTCGCGACGCAACGCCACTGCAAAGATGATGATCCCGCCCTTGATGATGTCGAGCTGCGAGCTCTCTAGGCCGGTCAGCAGCAATCCGTTGCCGATCAACTGCACGAACAGCGCTCCAAAAATCGTGCCCGGGACCGACCCTTTGCCACCGAACAGGCTGGTGCCCCCCAGGATCACGGCCGCAATGACGCTGAGTTCCAGTCCATTGCCGTATTCATACTTGCCGGTGTTGTTGAGGTTGGCGGCAAGGATCATTCCGGCGAATGCCGCGCACACCGAGGAGGCGACGAATATCCAGAACTTGACTCGCTTGGTTGAGATACCGCTGAACTCGGCGGCGGTGCGATTGCCGCCGGTGGCGAGTACGAATCGGCCGGAGCGAGTCTTGTTCAAGACGATCGTGCCGATCACCGCGAAGACAATCAGCCAAACAATGCGCATGGAGTTCGAGCCGAAGATCGTTTTGAAGGCCGGGGCGGCGATCGGTTGTCCCTTTGCCGACGTACGCCATTGCCCGAAACCGCGGATCACCCACAACATGGACAACGTGACCAGGAACGATGGGATCTCGACGACGGTCACCAACAGCCCGTTGATCGTCCCGATCAACAGCCCGACCCCGAGCGGGGCGAGGATGGCCATCACCAATCCACCATGCTGAGACCCGAACGCTGCGGCAATGCCGGCGAGGCCAGCCAGTGAGCCGACGGACAGGTCGATCTCGGCGCTGGCGATGACGAAGGTCATGGCCACTGCGGCGACTGCGACGACTGAGGCTTGTCGTGGGATGTTCAGCAAGTTGTTGCTCTGCAGGAAACCCTCGTCGTTGAGGGTGACGGCGAAGATAGCGAAGATGGCCCCGAAGCCGATGTAGATGACGTATTGACGCCAGTCGGCACTGAAGCGTCTCAGCAACGGGGTGAGACGACCGGCAGGTAGTGCGGTCTGTCCGGTGCTCAGATCAGTCATGGAGTTACTCCTTGGATAGCGAGTTGGAGTGCGTGTTCGTCGGCGATGTCGGTTCGCTCGATGGTGCGATCGATTGCCCCCGAGCGCAGCACGATCACGCGGTCGGCTACGGCAAGTAGTTCGGGGAGTTCGGATGAGATGACGATGACGACTTTGCCGAGGTCGGCAAGCGAGCGGATCCGCTCGACGATCTCCGTCTTCGTGCCGATATCGACACCGGCGGTCGGTTCATCCATGATCAAGATGTCGGGATCGGCACCGAGCCATTTGCCGATTACTACCTTCTGCTGGTTGCCGCCGGACAGGCGACCGACGGTAAGCTTCTGTGACGCCGTCTTGACCGACAGGTTGTTGATCAGTTCCGCGGCAATCACCGAACCCTTGCGGTCGTTCAGCACCGGGCCGTAGCGGAATCTTCCGAGCAACGTCAGCAAGAGGTTGTCGCGCACCGAGTGCTCCAGCACCAGTCCTTGTTCTCGACGGTCCTCGGGTATCAACGCAATACCGGCTGCGATCGCGTTGCCCGAGTTGGTGAGGCGCACCCGCTGTCCGCTGATCAGCACTTCACCCGAATCGATGTGGTCGATGCCGAACAACGCTCGGGCAAGTTCCGTTCGGCCTGCGCCCATCAATCCGGCGAGGCCGATGATCTCACCGCGATGGGCCGTGAATGACACGTCACGTACTCGTGTGCCAACGTTCAGGTGGCGTACTGCCAGCAGCGGTGCCCCGCTGCGATCGACCGACCGCGGCTTCCACTCAAATGCACCCTCGACCTTGCGGCCGACGATGGCATGGACCACGTCCGCGGCGGTGAGATCGACGATCGGTGAGGTGAGCACGCGTTGACCGTCGCGTAGCACCGTGATGCGGTCACCGATGCGGAAGATCTCGTCCATGCGGTGGCTGATGTAAATCACCGAGATCCCGTTGTTGGTGAGCCGCTGCACCAAGGCGAAAAGGGCGTCGACTTCGTCTTTGGCCAAGCTGGCGGTTGGCTCATCGAGGATTAACACTTTGGCGTCCTGAGCGATCGCCTTGGCGATCTCAGTGAGCTGCCAGTAGGCGGTGCCGAGGTTGCTCATCGTGATCGTCGGGTCGATGTCCACACCCATGTCGGCGAACACGGCGCGAGTTCGTTCGACGCTGTCAGCGTCGTCCAGGAAGCCGAGCGATGAGCGTCGTTCGTTGCCGAGAAACACATTCCGGGCGACGCTGAGTGTTGGGACGAGGCTGAACTCCTGGAAGACCATGCCAATGCCGGCGGCTCGGGCCCCGTGGATCGAACCAATGTTCACCGGCTGACCGTTGATCTCGATCGAGCCCGAGTCCATCGAGTACACGCCCTGCAAGATCTTCATCAAGGTCGACTTGCCGGCACCATTTCCACCGGCGAGCACATGCACCTCACCGCGACGCAATTCAAAATCTACGCTGTCGAGTACAACGTTGTTGTTGAACGACTTGCAGATGTTCGCCATTGCGATGACGGGGACAGGGGAGTTGGCCCCGTCATCGCGATGGCTTGTCCTCACCGGGCTCCGGTGACGTCGTCGACGGTTGGAACCGACACCCAGCTTTCCTTCGCCGAGGATTCGGTGACGGCGTCGCAGATCAGGGCGATCTGGTAGCCGTCGCTGAAGTCGGGACTGACCGCCGTGCCGTTGACGATGGCCGTGCAAAAGTCGTAGGTCTC
>JANOYY010000145.1:0-1708 GCA_031429095.1 Acidimicrobiia bacterium
GTTGCCTGGCTCGACCGCTACAACCGCACCCGCCGCCATTCACACTGCGGCTTGAAAGCACCCCTCGTCTACGAGAAACTCAACACCCCAGCGGCACTCGCCGCCTAAATCCAACCCTCCACGATCCGAGGGGAACTCCAACCAACCGTGCGGGGTGAGAGGCCGGGCTGAGCTTCGGCTGCGTAGCTCGTGGGCGCGCCGCGTCGAAGTAGCGCGGCGACGGCGAAAACGGGTCATCTCGCTCGCGACCGCCAGGAACTCCGTTCGGAGCGTCTCGGCGATCTAATCGCACGTGAGACCTCGGTGCGCAGAGCATGTGCTCGGGTGTGAGCTCGGTCGGTGGCGTTTCGGGAGACCCGGCTGTTTGCGATCCGATTCGAGGAGCCCGCGGCAGCGTCTTGAGATTGACCGGCGAGCTGCTGGAGCGGAACGACACCGATCCACGCCAAGACGTGCAGCCGGATGTATACGACACCCACGTCGACTCTTCGAGCACCGGCGGCTTGCGCGACGGCAGCCACTCCTTCATCTGGAACCCGCCGACCGTCTGCTTCTCCGCCCTCACATAGCTGCCGGTCTGCAGCGCGGCGAGCGCAGCCACTCGTGCATCCTCGGCCTCACGCTGCGTCTTGTAGCCACCCTTCGTGTGCTGCTTGCGCCGCCCGAGATGGTCGGTCACGTAGCGGTAGTACGTGTACGTATCGCCGCGCCGCTTCACGTTGGGCTTGGAGTTCCCTCGCTTCTTCGGCTGCGCCGCGCCCTTGATCGTCATCGCTTCCTCGGCCTCGACGCCGGCGGATCGTCGAGCGGGGGAGTGGGTGTCGACAGTTCGTCGAGAAGGCCAAGGACTCGCGTGAGGCCTTCCTTCGCCGCCGTCAGGTCACCGAACTGACCGGCGACGGCCATCTCCGCACGGAGGCGAGCGAAGTCTTCGAGCCATGGTTCCGTACGCGGCGAGACGCTGTCCCGTCTCACGATCTTGCCGGTCGCTGTCTCGACGATCACTCGCTGGTTCGACGCCCACAACAGCAGTTCGTTCGCCCACGCCTCGAAGCCGTCGATGTCACCCATCACGACGTCGACCATCAACTGTGACGGCAGGCCGTCGGGCGCATCGGGTGTGACGACGAGCGCAGTGTCGTCGCCCCACGACGGAGTGAACCACCACCCGATCGGTACGTCGAACGCACGTGACAGGGCGACAAGTTCGTCGGCCGTGAACTGTCGGATGCGCTTGCCGTCCACACTTCGTTCCACGATCGAGAACGTCGCCGCCGACCACCTCGCACCGAGGAACGGCTCCAGACGATCCGCCGCCTCCTCCTGCGTCCATCCCCGAAGCTGTCGGGCGAATGCGATCCGCTGCGCCACGACCTGATTGGGCGTGAACGCCCGCTGGTCCCGTTCGCCTCGTCGCAATCGCATTCCGTACACCTTTCGCTACCGCTCACGTCCTTCGCAAGGGCTGTCTCAACAATCGGACAGGTCACTCCTCGTGTTCGACTGGCACGCTCCGTGACTGTTATGTACTCTACATCTCCGCAAGGTAGTTTACAAGCAGCAAAGGGAGCGGAACGTGTCTAATGATGATCTCCCAGACTTCCTCACGATCGAGGAAGCGGCCCGGATTCTGCGTATCGGTCGCGGCCAGGCCTACGAACTCGCACGTCTGTGGCGTGCCACCGACGGAGCCCAGGGCCTCCCGAAC
>JANOYY010000146.1:0-12444 GCA_031429095.1 Acidimicrobiia bacterium
CGACCTGATTGGGCGTGAACGCCCGCTGGTCCCGTTCGCCTCGTCGCAATCGCATCCGCATACCTTTCGCTACCGCTCACGCCCTTGGCAAGAGCTGGCTCAACAATCGGACAGGTCACTCCTCGTGTTCGACTGGCACGCTCCGTGACTGTAATGTACTCTACATCTCCGCAAGGTAGTTTACAAGTAGCAAAGGGAGCGGAACGTGTCGATTGATGATCTCCCAGACTTCCTCACGATCGAGGAAGCAGCCCGGATTCTGCGCATCGGTCGGGGCCAGGCCTACGAACTCGCCCGCCTGTGGCGTGCGACCGACGGAGCGCAGGGCCTCCCGAACGTCGAGTTCGGCACCAAGACCAAGCGCGTCCCGAAGACGGCCATCGTCCGTCTACTCGAACCGAAGGCCAGCTGACGTGGCGATTACCGCTGCGGTCGGGGCGGTGCGGCTCGTCGTCGACGCCCGCAGCACGGACCTTCGGCGCCGAGTCGGCGCGAACGCGTGGGTCGTGCTCGAGGAGCTCCTGCTCGGTGCCGCCGTCGGAACCTCCGGTCAGGTGGTGAGCCGGGCAACCGTCCGGGCGTTGGCGGAGCGGACCGGTCTGTCGAAGGACACGGTTGCCCGGTCGCTTCAACGGCTCCGCAAGGCCGACGCATTCACCGTCGAGCCGGAGCGACACGACGACAGCGGCCGATTCGTTTCCGTCCTCTACGTCGTCGACCTCGAGACGTTGCCCATCGAACTCGTGGCCGTCGAGATTGCCGCTCCTGAACCACCCCGTCGGGCGCAACCGGTTGGTCGGCCCGAGCAGCTGTCGATGCTCGGCTGAGCGCTCAGCCCGCGACCACCATCTCGTAACGAACCTCGAGTGGCGCGCCCGGGATCGACAACGTTTCACTCGCACCATCGGCAGTCCAACTGTGGCGCTCGTAGAACCGCCTCGCCCGAGCGTTGTCGGCCAGCACCCACAGCTTCAGCCTCATCCAGCCATCGGCGCGCAGCGTATTGACTGCGTGGTCGTGCAACTCGTCCGCCACGCCCGTACCCCAGGAGTCCGGATGCACGTAGAACCCGTACAGCTCACCGATCGATCCCGGCTCGGTAACGACCGTGGTGTTCAACGTCTTGTCATTGCCGGACTCGACTCGATAAGGCCCGCTCGACGCGAACCCGACGACACGCCCGTGAACGATCGCAACGCGAATCTGTTCGCCCCGAGCCTCGATGATCTCGGCCCATCGTTCCTCGTTCTGATCGACCGACATCGCCGACAGGAACCCAGCATCGACGATGCCCTCGTACCCGACTTGCCAACCGCGCACTCGCACCTCGGCCAACCCACGAGCGTCGGTCGTCTTCGCCATTCGAATGAGTGCCACGCAACGATTGTCGCAAATCACGCCTCCTCAGTGCTGAGCATTTCACCGGCATCAACCATTCCAGCGCTCGCCTCGCGCCCACCAGTCCGATTCAAAGACACAGACTTGCATCAGCGATGCTGTGCCGTCGGCAGCAACCTATTGCTGCCCGGCGGAAAGGTTGCTGCCGCCCGTCGCAGAACACCGTGTGTGGCTCGTCGCCAACCGGACGACATCGGCACGACGTCCGCTGTCGCAGAACACCGGAGCCGGTGATGCTTGGCATCGGCAAACTCGCCGCCGGAGCCGAGGACTACTACCTCAACATCAGCGTCGGTATCGAGGACTACTACGTAGGCATAGCTTCGCCCGGGCAATGGATCGCATCGTCACAACGCCTACTCGGATTGAGCGGCGAGATCGACCCCGACGCCCTCCGCCACGTGTTCGCAGGAGTCGACCCGGCCACCAGTGTGTCGCTGCTGAACTCGGCGAACCGTACCGTGATGGCCTTCGACCTCACGTTCAAGGCGGACAAGTCCGTCTCGCTCCTCCACGCCTTCGGCAGTCCCGACATCGCCGCCGCTGTCGAAGCTGCGCACGGTGCTGCCGTCGCCTCGTCGATCCGCTACCTCGAAGAGACCGCCGTCCACACGCGGCGGGGGCACAACGGCGTCGAGACGATCCACGGCACCGGGCTCGTCGCCGCCTCCTTCCGCCACTACCGCAACCGCAACGACGACCCCCACCTGCACGACCACGTGCTCGTTCCCAACATGGTCCAAGGCGACGACGGACGCTGGTCCACGCTCGACGCCCGACAGCTTTACGCCCACGCCAAAACCGCCGGCTACGTCTACCAGTCCGTCCTCCGAGACCAGCTCACCCGCACGCTTGGCGTCGAGTTCGGACCCGTGACCAACGGTGTGGCCCCGATTGAAGGCATTCCACGCCGAGCGATCGACGCCTTCTCGACACGTCGGGCGGAGCTCCTCGAACACCTCGCCGCCATCGGCGCGTCGTCGGCCAAGGCGGCGCAGATCGCCACGCTACAGACCCGCCGAGCCAAAGAGCAGCAGCCCGACCTCGAAGCCATCCAAGCCGAATGGCGGACTCGGGCACTCGCAAACGGACTCGATCCCGACCGACTCGATGACGTGCTCGGCCGGGCTCGCGCGGTCGGGCTTGGCGAGCCGGAGCGACGAGCCGCTGTCGAAGGAATGCTCGGGCCCGATGGTCTCACCGCGAACGCGTCGACGTTCGATCGGCGCGACCTCATCCGAGCTTGGTGCGAAGCCCACCCGCAAGGAGCGACACTCGCCGAGGTCCAGTTCTTCAGCGCGCAGATGATCACGAACGAGCCGGCGCTCGTTGCGTTGTCGGGGGAGCGGTGGACAACCCGAGAGCTGCTGGCCTGCGAGCAGGCCGTCCTCGACGCGGCGAAGCGAGGACTTGGGGGCGGCATCGCTCTCGCTCCGGCCGTGGCGGTCGACGCGGCGATTGCCTCCCGGCCTACGATTACCGCCGAGCAGGAACAGGTGGCCCGATCGCTCGTAGAGGGCGGCGACGGGGTCTCGGTGCTGATTGCACCTGCTGGGACCGGCAAGGGATTCACCCTCGGTGTTGCTCAGGCTGCGTGGTCGGCCGCAGAGGTGAAGGTCCTCGGTGCGACGGTCGCCGCCCGAGCGGCCGCCGAACTCCGGACCGGTGCGGGCATCGCGTCGATGACGATCGCCAGCCTGATTGGCCAGCTCGACGACGGCAAGGCACTCGCTCCCAACAGCGTGCTCATAATCGACGAAGCCGGCATGGTCGGCACCCGCCAACTCGCTCGCCTCGTCGAGCACGCCTCGACTCGTGGGGCCAAGATCGTGCTCGTCGGCGATCCCCGCCAGCTCCCCGAAATCGACGCCGGGGGAGTGCTCGCCGGACTCGCCAAGACGGGGCCGGTCCTGTCGCTCAGTGAGAACCGTCGACAGCGCGAGCCGTGGGAGCGATCCGCGCTGAACCAGTTCCGCAGCGGATCGGTAGAGAAGGCACTCGACGCATTCGAGACGCACGGCCGGATTGAGCGAGTAGCGACCCTCACCAACGTGCGAGAACGCATCGTCGACGCGTGGGCGGAAGCGCGTGCTCAGGGCGAAGAGCCGATCATGCTGGCGGCGCGTCGAGAGGATGTACGTGCACTGAATAGCCTCGCCCGGGCAACGATGGCCGATCGACTCGTCGGCCCGACGCTCGCCGTCGACGGTGAGCCTTTCCAGGCCGGGGATCGCGTGATGACGCTACGCAACAACCGTCGCCTCGACGTGCGGAACGGCGAACGCGGCATCGTCCAAGCGATCAACGTTGACCGTCGATCGATGACGGTCCAGATGGCCGATCGCATCGTCGAACTCCCGGCGACTTACCTCGAAGCGGGCCACCTGACGCACGGATACGCGATGACGGTCCACAAGGCCCAAGGTGTCACCGCCGATCGGGCGTTCGTGCTCGGCACCGACGACCTGTACCGGGAGATGGGCTACGTCGCCATGAGCCGAGGACGGCTTGGCAACCACCTCTACGTCGTCGGTGAGCCGACCCGAGAGATCGAACCGCTCCACGGACCCAGCCTCGAACGGACGAACGAGGAGTTGCTCGTCGCGGCGCTCTCGACCAGTCGAGCGCAGGAATTGGCAAGCGCGCAGATCAACCCGCTTGCCGATGTCTCGAACCGCGACCTCGTGGCCGAGAGGGACGATCTCCAGCGCTGGCGTCGGAACGTACCGAACGACCTCGGTCCCCGGATCGCGCGTCTCACCGAGCAGATCGACGCGCACCTCGAACGAATCGACGTGCTCGAACAGCAGCAGGCGGCTGAGCGTGGAACGCGACGGAGTGCTCGACACGTCCTGGCGCGACACGATGAGCGCGGAAGAGCTACCGGCTACCAGCTCGCTGGCGAACGAGGCTTCCTCGCCCAAGTGACCGAACGGCGAGACGACCTGAACGAGAAGCAAGCCGTCCGGGAGTCGATGATCGCAGAGCGAGGTGACGTCGATGAACGACTATCCCTCGTCGACGCGGAGATTCAGCGGCGGATCGACCGCCGAGTCGACGTGTCCCTTGCGTCGCCAGGTGAGTACCTGACACGTGAACTGGGGGAGCGACCCGACAATCCAGAACTCGACGAGGTGTGGCGCGACGGTGTCGCCGTGGTCGAGCGGTTCCGGTTCGAACACGACATACGCATGAGCGCATTGCGTTCTTCCGCCACGACCCGCGGGAGATCCGAGCCGAACTCGCACCGATCAAGGAGGAGTTGGGTCTCGAGGTGCCCTCTGTTGGCATGCGTATGCGCCGGTAGTGGTCCGACCCGTCGACCGGCCTCAAGGGACCGCTGCGCTCGCCTCCGGCGCCCTTGACCCCGCCCGCCGTGCCGAACAGCGAAACGGCCAAGCCCCTCCGGGTGGGTGGCTCAAGCACCGTCCGTCTTGCGAGATCGCTCGGCCCGGCCTGAAGCCCATACCCAAGCCGGTTGGGCACACCCGCAGGATGTCGCTTGGCTGTAACCTCTCAATACTTCGAACTACAAAACGAAACGGTGCGGCTGTGGACTCAGGGCGACAGATTCTTAGGTACAGCATCCCTGGTTCCGTACTCGTGTTAGCGGCTGCTGGTGGATTCGTTGGTTTCCGAATTTCGGCAGGGAAACCTATTTCTTCGCTGGCTTCGAACGGACCAACAACAGCCACGGTTGTGGCTCTAGCGGGACTCAGCATTCCTCTCGGTTTTCTTCTGTACCAGGTCTACTATTTTGCCTACTCGCCCTTTACGTTCCGCAGGTATCCCACAACCGATCGCGGTGCCGAGGTCCTCAAGCATCTTTCCTGTGACCAGCGAGTCGAGCTATTCAAGAAGTACGGAATAGCGTCAGATACCCGGACGCCCTACGTTCGAAACCGTCTTACCCTCGCATTAGTTGATTGGAAAAACGGGGATTGCTCGGGTCAACGGACAGACTGTCCTTGCGTATCGCTCGAATACAGTAAGTCGGGAACTCTTCGTGGTGACTACGTGCATCGATGGGAGAATAACTGGAATGCTGCGCTGGCAACTCTCGCGCTTCCAGAGCAATCGGAGTATTCGAAACACCTCAAGGCAGAGTACGTTTCTTTGAGTGATATCTACCACTCGCTCGGCGCAGCGCGTTTGGCAATCGCACTTTCGGGGTGGCTGAGCGCCGCCTTTTTTCTATTCGGCTTCCGATCGTTTCGCGGCTTGCTGTGGTTTTTCGCTTATGAAGCGGCTCTTGTGTTTCTCTACGTTGCTCTTCACCGCTCAAGAGCGAAGACCAACGCGGCCCTACTGACTCGAATAGGCCAGGGTTTGCGCGTCGGACTTTCGTCGCCGGTCATCCCCAAGACCTGAATGCGCGAGGGCGCCAGACAAACGTGTGTCGTGTCTTTGCGCGACGCGGTTGCAGATGGCCGGGACTCGACCCGTCGTGGCGCTGGAAACGCCGAGCGGCATTGTTTGAATTCGCTGTCAAGACCATACTGAAACAGTATAGTTCTGCCATGACCCATCTTCGGACCCTCCTGGACGCCGCCGGACTCCAGCGCGGGTTCGTCACCCCCGCGAATGCTCGGGACCTCGGGGTGCCGCCGGTCGAGCTTCCGAAGCTTGCCGCTCGCGGTGCCCTGGAGCATTGCGCGTACGGGCTTTACCGGATCGCCGGTTACCCGGCGCAACCGGGCGACGAGTACGTCGAGGCCGTTCTCTGGGCCGGGGGCGGCCACATCTCGCACGAGTCGGCGATGGCGGTTTGGGAACTGGCGGACGTGAATCCGCGTCGGATCAATGTGACCGTGCCGAAGCGAGTTCGTCGTAGCGGCGGGGCTGCGTACCGACTCTGGATCGCTCAGCTCGCGCAGCGCGATGTCGACGAGCATCTCGGAATTCCGGTGACGACACCCCTTCGTTCGGTGATCGACGCAGCAGCCGCCGGAAGCGACCCGAGGCTCATCGAGCAAGCGATCGAGAACATCGAGCGGCGGCGATTGGCAAGTATGGGAGACGTGAAGGAATTCAAGAAGTCGTTCGCCGACCGGGCTGTCGCGTGAACCGGCGTGAACGGCCGGCGGCGAACCTCCAGGGCCTGGAACGTTGGATGACGACTTGGGCTGCGGAGCAGTCGATGTCGCCCGGACGTCTTCGACGTCGGGTCGGGATGATCGTGATCGCAGCGATGATCGAACAGTTGAACCAGCCCGAACCACGGTTCGTCTTCAAAGGTGGCGCTGCGTTCGAGTTCCGATTCGGTACGAAGGCCAGGTCCTCATCTGACATCGACACGATCTTTCGAGGCAACCTCGACGAAGCGGTTGCGCTTCTCTCCGCTGCGATCGAGACTGGCTGGTCGGGCTTCAGCGGCAAGGTCATCGACGACGGACCCTTTGAGGTGCCCGGTGTGCGGGTGCCACCGCGCCGGGCGACGGCGAAGGTGACTTACAGTGGAAAGGCTTTCGTAAGCGTACCTATCGAGATCGCAGCGACCGAGGGACGCTCGATCGAGCAGATCGACTTTGTCGAGATCAAGCCGCTGCACGAACTCGGTCTCGAGGGACCATCGGCGATCGCGGTGCTTGGAGCGCCGTATCAGATCGCGCAGAAGCTCCACGCATGCACGACGGTTGCGAGTGATGGTCGTCCGAACGATCGTGCCCATGACTTGGCCGACTTGATCCTCCTCGACGAGCTGACGGAGTTCTCTCTTGCCGAGACCCATGCGGCGTGTGTTGAGATTTTCCAGCTTCGATCGATGCATGACTGGCCGCCGACGCTCGTCGTGTGGTCGCACTGGCCGGCGATTTGGGAGGAGATCGTCCGGATCGACTCGTTCCCGGTGGTGGACATCGAAGACGCCGCCGCTCGGGTTCGGTATCTTATCGATCGCATCGCTGCGAGCGGCACAGGCCTAGGTGCCAATTGATCCTGGTGCACCACAGCACCTCTCGGTACGATCACTACGTGACGAAGGTGCTCAACGATCGAGTCACCGATATCTGCGACGACGCCACGGGCGGCGATCGCTCGGGGAGCGCGGCGTGAGCGACGTCACAAGGGAGATTCTCACAGAGGTGATCAACCGGCGTCGCCACGACCCTGCCTTTCGCGAGATTCTCCGCCGGATCGCTGAAGAAGGCGAAGATCTGCTCGACAAACTGTCGTACACCGCGGCGGAAACAGCCGACCTTCTGGGGCTGTCTCGTGCCTTTGTCGCTGGGTTGCTTGATGACGGAACCATTCCGTCGCAGATTCTTGAGCGCGGCGATCGTCGGGGGGTGCTGCTCAGCGATGTCATTGCGTTCCAGGAGCGTCGCGCTCGAATGGGAGAGGGACGCCGACGCATTTCGGAGATCGTCGAGGCCGACAGTCTCGGCGAGGAATGAGTGGCGGCTGCGCCGCGCTTCGTCTCGATCCACATCCCTAAGCGCGCCTACCAACTACTTGTGTCGCTTGTCAGCAATTTGTCATCACTTTGTCCGCGAACGACCCGAAACGAGCGGGTATCAGACCTTCGAACGTAAGCGCACGTGATGGCAAAGACACCACCTGACCAGCACGAACGGGTTCTCCACAGGACTAGTAAGCACGCATAGCTCAGGAGTTCAAGTCCCCCCTTCGACACGATTTGCATTTCCCCTGGTCACAGCCTTTTCGGGGTCGAAATGTCGAACGGGGGACTGCATGCTTGCGGCGGCTTGCAGGCTGTGACCTGCGGAAATGCGGGGTGTCGGACGGTGTGCTCGTGGTCCCACCCCACAAGTTCGGTTTCACGTAGTGGCTGGTCAGGGGCCTGTTTTCGGGAGGGGTGTCGCCGTGCAAGCAAATTGCAAGCATCCGTAGCCAGCGGCATTTTCGGAGGCATTGTCGGTGATCCTTGGCGGACCGGAGGGTGTGAATCGGAGGCCGCGTAGCCTTGCTTGATGCGATCTGACGACGGCATGAGCGACCCTTGGCTTGCGGCGGCGATGGTCGAGATCGAGGCGTTGAAGGCGGAGAACGATCGGTTGCGGTCGTTGTTGGGCTTGGATCGAGCCGTGCTCAGCGCTCCGGCGGCCGCGTGGGAGCCAACGCTGTTCGCCGAGGCGACCGGTGGGGATCGGGCGTCGACGGGTCTGAGCCTGGCGCGGGTCGGCGAGGGTCCGATGACTCGGAGCGAGAAGGTGGCGTTGTTTCGCTCGTTGTTCGTGGGTCGCGATGATGTGTACGCGTTGCGGTGGGAGAACGCGTCGACACGGAAGACGGGTTGGTCGCCGGCGGTGAAGGGCGGTTGGGCGAATGCTCGCAAGCCGGGCCGTGAGCATCTGCCGTTGACGGACGATGTGATCGAGTCGCATCTCGCCGGCCGGGAGTCGGTCGGTCTGTACCCGTTGCTCCGTGGTGATGCGTGTCGGCTTCTCGTGTGCGACTTCGACGGAGCGTCGTGGACGCTCGACGCGTTGGCCTACGTCGAGGTGTGCCGCAACGCGGGCGTTCCGGCAGTGCTGGAACGCTCGCGCTCGGGTGATGGCGCGCACGTATGGGTGTTCTTCTCCGGGAACGTTCCTGCCTCGACGGCGCGGATGCTTGGTGCGGGGGTGTTGCGGGCGGCGATGGAGTTGCGGGCCGAGATCGATCTCGCCTCGTATGACCGGTTGTTTCCGTCGCAGGACTTCATGCCGAACGGCTCGTTCGGGAACCTGATTGCGTTGCCTCTGCAGCGAACCGCCCGCCGACGGGGCAACACTGTCTTCTTGGACCCCGCGACACTGCAGCCGGTCGAGGACCAGTGGGCGTTCCTGTCCGGCGTGCCACGGATGAGCCCGCAGGCAGTAGCGGCGATCGCGGAGTCGATGGGCCCGATCGTTCTCGGCCCGGGAAGCCGGATTTCGACGTCGCGTCGCACGGATGATCGTGCGGCGCCTGAGCGGGTGCGGGCCCGGTTGGGTGGGATGGTGTCGGTTGAGCGGATCGGTCTTCCGCCGTCGATGATCGCGGCGTTGAAGCATTGCGCGTCGCTGCACAACCCGAAGTTCCATGAACTCGAAGCGCTTCGGAAGTCGACGCATGCGACGCCGCGTTTCGTTCGCTGCTACCGGGAGGAGCTCGACCTACTGCATCTCCCGAGGGGACTGCTGCCCGATGTGGAGCGCATCGTGGCCGATGCCGGAAGCCGTCTCGAATTGGTCGACGTCCGGCCGCAACTTGAACCCAGCCCCCTCGTGTTTCGTGGCGTGCTGACGGAGGTTCAGCAGAAGGCTTTCGACGCGCTTGCCGCGCACGAGATCGGCGTTCTCGCGGCGCCGCCGGCGATCGGCAAGACCGTGATCGCCTGCGCGCTCATCGCCCATCACGGCGTGCCTGCACTCGTGGTCGTCGATCGCAAGGAACTCGCCGAGCAATGGCGCGCTCGTCTGATGGAGTTCGTCGGTTTGGAGAAACGTCAAATTGGTCAACTCGGCGGCGGTCGAAGCCGTCGTAGCGGCATCGTGGACATCGCAACGTTCCAGACGCTCGCACGGCTCGACAATCCTGAGGACGTGTTGGGCGAGTACGGGATGGTCGTCGTCGATGAGTGCCACCACCTGCCGGCGGTCTCGTTCGAAAATGTCGTGCGCTCCGCGAATGTCCGCCGCTGGATTGGGCTCACCGCGACCCCATACCGACGCGATGGCCTCGAGGCGATCATGGCGATGCACCTCGGACCGAAACGCCTCGTCATTGGGAATGCCGACAACTCGACGGCGTCACTCCCACGACGACTCGTGATCCACGAAACGCTGTCCGATCCGGCTGTCGATGACGAGGGCCGGATCCACGATGTGTTCCGTGCGATCGTCGATGACGACGAGCGCACCGCGACCATCTGTGCGGATGTGAGTGCAGCTGTGGAGAAAGGGCGTCGTTGCATCGTGCTGACCCAGTGGTCCGAACACGTAGGCAAGATCGGAGACCGTCTCACTGCGTCGGGTCTCGATCCGGTCGTGATGACCGGCGCGATGGGGAAGAAGGCGCGAGCGGCGGCAGTGGCTGAGTTGGCTGCGAGGGTGGAAGGCGGGGGACAGGTCGTGCTCGTGGCGACGGGGTCGTTGATCGGGGAGGGGTTCGACTCGCCAGCGCTCGACACGCTGTTCCTCGCGTTCCCGGTCTCGTTCAGGGGCCGGATCGTGCAGTACGTCGGGCGTGTCCTGCGTGCCCATGATGACAAGATCGATCTCGAGGTGCATGACTACGTCGACATCCTCTCGCCGGTGCTCAAGGCCATGCACGCCAAACGGCTTCCGTCCTACGCCACTCTCGGCTTCGACGTGAAACCACAACGCCGAAACGTCCAGCGGCCCGCACCACAACGCTAGGGTTGTGGTGTGTCAATCCCGCCGTTCGATCCGGAGACCGGTGTGCTGCCTACGGGCGAGCATGCGGCATCGTGGGATGACGTTTTGGATCGCTTCGGATGGAACGTCACTCGGCGCCGTCAACTGGATGGACTGGTCGAGGCGCTCGCCCTCCTGGCCGAAGCAGGCTGCCGGCGGGTGTGGCTGAATGGCAGCTTCGTCACCGCGAAGGACGAACCGGGCGATTTCGATGCTGTGTGGGATCCGGACGGCGTGGACACGGACCGACTTGATCCGGTCTTCTTCGACCTGGCGGCAGGTCGACAAGAACAGAAGCGACGCTTCTTCGGTGAGCTGTTTCCGGATTGGACCGAATCAGGAAGCGGTCTCCGGTTTGCCGAGTTCTTTCAACGCGATCGAGTGCATGGTTTCAAAGGAATTGTTGTCATCGACCCGAGGAGTATCCATTCATGATCACCAATGACGTCCAATACCGGACAACGAAAACACTTCTTGGACAGTTCGAGGAAGCAGCCCGAAACCTCGAGACGGGTCTGGCCGGTGCGAAGAACAAGAAGCTGCACCAACTCCAGATCGACGCAGCAAAAGCACAGGCGCAGGACCTCGCGGTCGAGATCGCCGAGTACGAGCAACTCAGGTCCGGCGCGACTACCTCGTTCGAGGCCGACACGCTCAGCGACCTGTCCACCATGCTGGTCCGAGCCCGTGTCGCCCGGGGATGGTCGCAGCGGCGGCTCGCAACCGAACTTGGGATCGCGGAGCAACAGATTCAGCGTTACGAGGCGAACGGATATGCGACCGCCAGTCTGGCCCGGCTATGTGAGATCGCCAACGCACTCGGCCTACGCGTCCGCGAGACCGGCGAGCTCTCGGCCGACACGCCAGCGGCCTGACGGGCTGGTGCGCGTACTGGAGATCGTCCGCCGGGTGGGCCGGACCGTAAGCAGGTGACGGCGGGTGTCGCTCTGCAAGCAAATTGCAAGCATCCGTTCGTGGAACGCAGCGGAGCCCAGCAGAAGAAAGGGGAGCCTGGCTCCGCGAATCCTCTGCTCAGAGGCACTTTTCTGCCGCTTGGCTCCGCTCGCCGCCGTCCCGTTCGATGGTCGGTGCGTTCGTTCAAGTCCCCCCTGCGACACCAGTTTTCAGCAGTAGTTCCGCAGGCAACGCCCCACTCGAAACCGCTCTCCGGTGCAATCCCCGGTGAATGCACCAACGAACCCGCGTCGGCTCCCTACCTCACTTGGGTGTCCATGTCGTTCGCTCGCGCCGCGTGCGCCGGATTCTGTGAGCCGGTGATACGAGAAGTCGGAAGCCAACCAGCCAGCTTTGCGACGATGCTTCGGATGACGAGCGACAACGCCGGTACAAGGAGCAGAAACCAGTTCCTCCATTCTTCCGCCTTAGTCCAGAGCAGCACGATCACCGGCGTGCCGGCGAGAACAGCCCCTGGCGCCACTCTTCTCACCGCGTCGGTCCAGTCGTGGATGCCGGCGCTTCGGATGAACCTGCCGAGACGCTGGACCACGGGCTGAAACTTTGGGGCGATACCCATCGGATTGAGGATCGCGGTGACGATCAGCGCAAGTCCACCGAGGATATAAGTGAGATCCGCGTCGATTGCGTTGTCGAAGTGGGTATTCGCCCAGATGGTGACAACACCGTTCGGGATGAGCGTGGCGCCAACGATCGCCCCGCTGATGGA
>JANOYY010000147.1:0-2214 GCA_031429095.1 Acidimicrobiia bacterium
GGGTTCGATTCCCCCCACCTCCACGTTGTTTTGAAGGCGTTTCCGCAGGTCACAGGGTTGTGACCTCGGAAGCGGAGGCCCAAAGGGCGCGAAAAGGGCGCGCGATTCCCAACCCATGTTTTGAGTGGCGGTTTTCGGACGCATCAGACAACCACTCTCCGCATCCGTAGGCCTCATCGAAACACCGATGGACCGCCGTTGAGTTGGGACCGGCGACAGTGCCCGGCGGGGGGCAAAATGGCGAGAGATGGGCGGGGAACGCGCCTCCGCAAGGGCGACAGAATCCCGCTTATAGGTCGACTCACTGTCAACACGGGCTAGAGGGCTGCTGACCAGGGGAAACCTCGGAAAGTGGTGGTCAGTGGTGGAACTCAAAAGGTCCGTCGCTGACACCTCTAGCTTTTTTCTCAGCTTTTTCTGCGGACCTGCGTCGGGGTCTGGCCGAACATACGTACGTGCCTTGGGGTAGCCTCACGCATGCCGTTGAGTCTCCCGCAGGTCGAGCAGATCCGCTGGTCGGCAGCGATGTCGACCAGCGTGCCGAGCAACGTCGTAGAGGGCCTCGTGTTCGCTGTCGAGCGGGAGGAAGCAACAGAACGTCACGCTGACCGTGTCGTAGCCGCCGCTGCGCACCGGCTTGGCGGCAAGTGGCGCGACCTGGACTGACTGGGGTGCGGTCTGCATCTTCACTTCTCGTGGAACTCGAACGATGGGAGCAGCTTGCTCAGATCCTCGATTCGCTCGACGAGCAGTCGAGGGTCCGTATCGTCGATCAGGGCCGAGCAGGCTTCGAAGATCGCCTCTGAAATCTGAAGCTGACCGTTGGTGAGGTGGAGCAGACGTTTCTGGTTCGGCGTCAGGCTGCACAGCTCACGCACAAGGTGGGAGCGCCCGCTCGGCTTCCAGGGTCGGTTGTCATCGTCTGCTGACACGGGCGTAATTCCAGGTCTGTAATTTGGTCAGTTAGCTACCATACCTGGGCATTCGGAGCAGGGTCAAGAAGTTTTCGTTGGCATCCTGGCCATCGACGCCGGGAAGGTCCGGGCGTGACCGGCCGGACCTCGGCCAGCGGGGTCTCGCGTGTCCAAGCGAACGTCACCCCCCTCAGGCCCGTCGAAGCGGGCAGAAGTGCGAACCACTCTTACTTCTGCCCGCCCGGAAGATGCGCTCTCGCACGCCTAGAGGAGAGCCCCAACTCGGCCACGATCTTCGCCGTCCTCGTCTTGCCGAGCCCGATCTCAGCGGCGATCTCTCGACTGCTGAGCGTCGGCTGTGTACCGGCCAGGAAACGGATCTGCTCCCGCACATCACGAGGGAGGACGCAGACGACCTCACGTTTCCTGGCTCCAACGGCAGTGGACGTGTCGTAGAGCGGTCGGAAGTGATCAAGCCAACGCGCTCCGGACTGCCCGCTCGGCATCCGTCCGCGAACGGCTTACTACCTCTGGTTCGAGTTCACCGCCATATTCGATGACTGGAAGATGGCACTCGACGAGCCACCGTACCTCCAAGCGCTCATCGACACGCTCCCGCATGTAGCGCGAGCGCACGCCGACGACGAGTTCATCCGGCGACTCATAGAAGCTGCTCGAGACCTTCGGCATCGGGTCGAAACAGCGACGTTTCCCGATCGACGGCTTGCCATGTGCACCGCCCAGGAGTTGATTCTTCACATCGCCCTCGACCGCCTCCAGGACGACCTTTCCGAAATCCGCGAGGTCATCCATTTCGACGGCTTCAACAAGATGTTCCCGAAGACCCGCTACGACGATCGCGTCGGTTGTACCGCGACGCATTGCTCGACGACTGCGACGTCGAGCTGCTGTTCGATCCTGCACTCGACGGAATCGAGAGCGACCAATCTTTCGCGCTGCAGCTCAATCCGATCTACCTGCATCCAACCGAATGGTTTCTGCCCTTCGCACCGGGTGCGGATTGACGAGGGCCGGAACTCAACCAACCTCAGCGCCCGCGGTTGAGCAACCGGCGACGAGGCTGCGGTGGAGTTGCCAACGGTACTGGTCTTCCGTCTGAACGTGGAGGTGTGCGACGCGAATTCTCCCGCCGAGTTCGATCTCCGCTCCCGTGAGCGTGAGACCGACGATGTCGACTTCTGCCTGCGCAGTAGCAACCCGTGTCGTTCGCGATCCATTCTCGGTATGCACCAATACGACTTCGCCCTCGACCCCGATAAAGTCGGCGTTCGGTGAACTC